>NZ_JBBOZA010000003.1:0-6561 GCF_038008385.1 Psychrobacillus sp. FSL H8-0487 | reverse complement strand
GGAAAAAGAACATGAAAATGGAAGTTATTGTTTTGAGTGTTAATCATTATTCGATGGATTCTAATGAAGGTTTAAATATTAGAATTTTGAATGAGGAATTAGAACACACAAATAATGGATTCGGATTAGATGTTACAGAATCCAAAGTAGTAACGGGTTTAACTGAATTAAAATATTTAGAAAGATTCGCTGATCAATTGCCTGCTAAGTTTATGGCAAAACCACAAATTACTAAGAAAAAAGATAAAAACGGTAAGGAAATTACTGCATTAGGATTTAAAGAATTAGAGTTTTTAAATTCTGTTGAGTTTGTTAATAAAAAAGTTCCTGTTAAGGCTTAATAATGTTTAGTAGTTTTACATCTGGCTTACTAACTGGAATTAATTCAAATCCAATTTTTAAATATATTTTATTGGGATTGGTTTGTTTGGTTATTTCTATGAGGGTAACAAAATGGTATGTAAATTTTAGAAATAAGGTGTGAATGAAGTGGAAAATGAAAACCCATACGAAAATACACCTGTTGAAGAAATACCATTTGAGGATATGTCAATTGAGGAATTAGATACTATGATTGACGAAACAACACCTTTATTAGAATTTGAATTATTAGAGGATATTCTGGAAGTTATGCAATATGGTTATGTGTTAGGTTGGTTAATATTTGCATTACTTTTCTTTATATTAATATTTGTAGCAATCGGAAGTGGAAAAAAATGATGAATGAATTGACAATGCTAGGCTTTAAAGTTGGGTTTTTAATTGCTGGTGCTTGTGGCTTTATCGGTTTCACTCTCGGATTGATTATGAACTTACTTGACGACTTTGGAAGGGGGTGAAATGAATGGAAACAGCATCTATGACAACTGTAACAACTGCAATTACTTCTGAATTTGGAGAAATCGTAACAGCAGCGTTAGTCGTTTTAGGAAGTGTAGCCGGTGCAGGTCTTATCCTTTTCGGTGGGATTTACGCTTGGAAATACGGCAAAAAAGTATTCTCAGTTATCGCGAAATAACTTCGAATACTTAATTGAAAATCTGTTATATCAAACCGCTATTATTATATCAGTAAATAAAGAGCCTTGCACTTAATCTGTGCAGGGTCTTTTTTGAAAAGTAGGTGTAAAAGATGTTTAAAAAAATATTTCTGATTACAAGTTCATTAGTTATTTTATTTTTCACAACTTGGATAGTACCACAACAAAAAGCTGATGCGATAGCTTTTGGTGCTGTAGTTCCCGCTGGAATAACTGTTGGTGCTGGTACTTATGTTCTCGGTGCAATGGCATTGTCTGCAGTTGTTGGTGTTGCGATTGGTGATGAATACGGAGATGAAATAAATGCTCATGCAAAAGAAGTATGGTCCAGTTCTACTGATCTGGCTAAAAAGTCAATTGACGTCTCGGTTAATACGGCGATTTCAGCTGGTAATACAACTGTTGAGTTGGGAACTGATTTTATAGATTGGTCGAAAAGTCAAATAAGTAATATTGCTGATTTTCTGTATAAAACGGAACATGGTTCAGCTTATTTTGATAATAAATTATCAATTACGGTTGGTGGTAGTCCTGATTATGTTTTAAGTGTTGGTGATGGTTATTTTACTGTTAATGGTAATAAAACCACACAATTTCAAATGATTTTGTATAGTTGGGCTGGAGTTCATAGGCTTCATACTAGATATAGTTTAAATGGTGATTGGGTTTTAACTAATCAAGTAAATTTACCAAATAAAGAAGTTGTTAAAATGCTAATGGATAATGCAAAGAATTTACAAGCTATTAATGGTATTTTAAATGCTTATAATTTCCAACAAGTATTGGAATATGATTTAACTGTAGAAAACGCTTATACAAAAAATGTTAGTAAATTGAATGAAGCTTGGGAAGATATGAAAGATGCCGGTATTGTTTTGCCAGTTGATGGTGCTACGGCTTATAGTGGTGATGTTTATATGGATTCTTATAACGCTAATACAGATACTTATACAGGTATTGACGGAAATATTTATCAACCTAGTGATTTAACTTGGTCGTTTCCTCAACCTTATATTGGTACTGGTGTAGAGGGTTTGACGGATGGTGTACATGTTAATTCTCCTGCTTTAACTGGAAATCCGGCAATTGATAAAACTATTATTGCAAATCCTGCTATTCCTAAAACTACAACAAATGTAACTACTGGTGAAACTGTTATAACTGGTGGTGGTGGTGGTTCTCCTCCTGGTGGAACTACTCCAGGAAAAATAAATTTTAAACCTCTTGTCCTGTTAGGTGGTTTGTTATTAACTCAATTTCCTTTTTCTATTCCTTGGGATGTTTTTAAACTATTTTCACAATTTAATGTTGAACCAATAACTCCTAAATTTGATTTTGGGAATAAAAAGTATATAGAACTTGGTGGTATTAAAGTGCCTGTAGATTTTAATTTTGAAATAAATTTTTCTGTTTTTGATCCAATTGCAAAAATTGCAAGATGGGGTTTGATACTTGTTTTTGATATTGCTTTAATCATGGCATTGAGACGACTTACTCCAGATTGATATGAGGTGTTTATTTTGGATATTTTTATAGATTTTACAAATGGATTGATACTGGCTATTGCTGATGCTCTTGGATGGCTTATTGATCTATTACCAGATTCACCAACTAGTACATGGTCGAATGTTGCACCAGAGAACATTGTTTTGGGACATATAACCTGGTTTATTCCGTTTCCTACTATGTTGCTGCATTTTGGTATTTTGTTGACTTGTATTGCTTTGTATTATGGTTATCGTGTCGTTGCTAGATGGCTCAAATTAGTTCGAAGTTAAGGGGGTTTTAAGGTGATTGAAACATATTTAGGAACAATTGGTTCTGGTAAGTCTTATCATGCTTTAGAGAAGATTATAGAGACTTTAGGCAAAGGGAAATATGTAGTTGCAAATTTCCCTTTGAATTTTACTCAAGCAATGATTAGAAAAGGATATGCTGATAAATTTATGTATGTTCCAGATGATTTTTTAATGGATATAGATGGAGTTGCTTTTTTATTTCAGTTACAAAAGAAAGAAGATTTTTATAAGTTGTATGGTGAAGGTGGTTGTTTAGTCGTAATAGATGAAGTAGGTAACTACTTCCCTCCAGAAGATAACGGAAAGTATTCTACTAAACTATGGAAAACCTTTTTTACTCAATCTAGAAAAATGGGTTATGACTTTTTATTAATTTGCCAAGATGATTTGTCGCAAGTAAATAAGACTATTCGCAAATGTGTTGAATATCGGGTTGAACATAGAAAAGCTAATCATGTATTTCCCTTTAAATTGTTACCTTTTACTTTGTTTATGTACGTTACATATTGGGGGAAAAAAAATCAAAGACTTAATTCTTCATCATCTATTTATGTTAAAAGGTTTGGTTCTTTATACAATACTGAAATGATGTTTGGTGGTATTGAGGAAACATTTGATTTGGATTTAGATAAATTAAAAGCTGAATTAGGATTTAGTTTAGAATTTGGTAATTGTCATGTAGAGGAGCTGGATCACGATGAAGGAAATGAGATTGCGGTTTGAAGATGAAAATTTGAAATCAAAGTTAGAAGATTTAGCAAGATATTTAGATGTAAGTTTGAATCGTTTAGTAAATATGATTTGTGCTGCTGAATTCTCCGAGCAAGATAAAAAAGTTTTGGAGTTGTCAAAGGAGATAAATAGTTTAAAAGAATTGGAGATGAACTAGGTGTATTATTTGCAATCAGCTTTTCAAAAACCATTAATTGAACAATTTACTGAAAATCATGTCTGGAGACATAGATTGTTGAATGTTCCAAAGTTTGCCCCACATTTAGAATATTGTCATCAATTTGAAAGAAATTTACAAGGTAGATTTGTGTATATAAAAACTTTGCAAAATAGTTAGAAAATTATTGTTATAGTACTTTACAAATGTATTATAGTGTATTACAATGTAATCAGAGGTGAGAATAATGACAGTAAAAAAACACGTTAATGCAAGAATAACACTAGATTTACTTAATGATTACGTTGAAGAATTTAAAAAGTACGAAAACAAAGCATTTCCAGATGCAAGACCATCAAAAGAATTAACGATTACTCAAATACTTGAGGAATCATTATTTTATGCTACGAAATACCTTGAAGAAAAAAATACATTAGAAAAGTAAATTTGAGCATTTAAGTCAAGTATAAATGTCTGACCGTAGGGAATTTATGCCTTGACTTGAATAGTTGGTTACACCCTCTTGTTGTTTCTCACGTTAATCGTGAGGAACTGCCTTCCGGCGAGGGAATCCCCTCAATTTTGAGGGGGTAGGGGGAGTTTAGCTTTTGACTTTAAGGGGGTGAAAATCATTGAAGAAGTGAATCCCTTTTTGCGCTGGTGTTGGGAGGGACCCGCGAGGGAGGGTCCCAACACTGGAGCAAAAAAAGGGTACCGGGGCGACTATGTAACACGCCCCATGAGATAGACCATAGATTTCGGACAAAACCCACTGTTTCCAAGGGTTAGAGACCGGTTTTATTTTGTCAAAAAAATAGCGATTTTGACAAAATTGAAGGGGAGAAAATCATGATTCCATATACAGCTAAGAAGTCGAAAATATTTCAAGAATTATCAAAGGATGATAGAAATAATTATTTCTCATATTCCCAAAAAAAATTTTTACACAATATAGATTCACTTTATTTTGTTGTAAAAGTTAAAAATGATTGGAATAAAGATGAAGGGGTTAAACGTTTAAAATCCGTTTTAGATTTTTATAGGAATCGTGCTACGAAAAGTTTTGACCCGGTAGTTTTATTTCAAGACTTAGGAGCTTATGAGCATTTGGGGACGGAATTTGTAATGCATGGAATTGGTTCAGCACCATATATTTATGATGTTTCTAAGGTGGACAAGTATTTAATGTTTTTTATGGGCCACCAATTAAATAATGATACTCCAGAAATTTGGGTTCAGTTGCGTTCGCAAAACTTATGGCTCACTGGTGAACATGAATCTGTAAAAGAAGCGATTAATGATATTAAATCTTTATTATCTGAATTTGATATAGAAATAGATAATATAAAAGAAAATAGAATAGATTATGCATATCATACAAATTATGTACAAGACCCCACTAATTATTTTAAATCAGAAAATATGAATCGTATGCAGAAATCAAGATTTGAACGAGGCTCACTTGAGTTTGGTTTTAAAGGTGATTTTGAGGTCGAGACGGATTATATTACTTTGGGACGTAAAAAGTCCAATAATATATTTTTCAGGACTTATAACAAGTCTAAAGAGGTAATAGAGCAACAATATAAGCAGTTTTTCATTAAACTATGGTATTTAGAAAATATGATTTCATATTTTGATTTGTATTGTATGGAAAAAGCGTTTATGAAACCATCTAGAACAAATTATAAATTTTTAGATGTAGCGAGGTTACATTTTTATTTAGAATATGGTTTAGATCCAGATATAAAAAATAAAATTAATAAATTGATTTCGAAGGATTCTATTGATTACGATAAAGTTGTTAAATTGGCTGATGAATTGGTTCCAAAAGTAACTATTATTATGAATATAGAAATAGAGACTAAGAGAAAATTTTATTATTCAATGGATAGCAGCGTTGATAAACTTTTGAAGATTAAGTCTAAAGATTTCCCAAAGTTTGCTGATAAGTTAATCGTTAAATTGGATAATAAACAAGTTTTTCATGACCATTTAGTTTGTAATAATGATGAACAAAAGGGAGTTATACGATTTTTAGATTATAAAGCCAAAAATAAAGATGGTCTTTCCTGGACTACGAAAGACAAATTTCCTACTTCTGATTTATGGAAAAGGTTACAAAGTGTAAAAGTAAATAAGAAATTTGATGAAGAAAAAATTAAATTATCTAGAGAATATCAAAAAACTTTAAGTACTGAATTATTAAAGAGTAAATTAATTAACACTATGTCTACATATAGTTTGTACATACATGGTGATGATGTTCAGAACGATATACTTCATGATTCTTTAGATTTTATGAGTACATTGAATGAAACAGATATGGAAAAGGCAATTGATTATAAGCGTAAAAAAATAGCCCTATTGCAGAATCGATTGGGAGATGTTGAAGGTGTTTCCAAATTGGAAAACAAATTCAAAATCGTCGATACTGAAACGGGCGAGAGTATTACATCTTATGAATAATAATAGCATATTTATATCTAATTAGGCGACTATAATATAGTCGTCTTTTTTTGTTATAGTAGGTTAAAACTATAAAATATGAATTAGGTGATAAGATGCCAAGACCAAGAAAGTATGACTACACAAAAGACTATCCAATTACAATTTTTGCTAAAGTTCCGGTAGGAATTATAAATAAATTAAATAATCTTGGCTATACAAATGCTGATATATCAAGAGAAATTGACGAATCTTTAGTTTTAATAAACTTTTTAGAAGAATTTTTGAATAAAAAAGAAAAATAAGTCTTGCCAAATTCTTCTTTTTTTTTTATTATTAATAAGAACAAGTAATCCATACCGAAAACCTGTTCGTAAAAAGAAGGA
>NZ_JBBOZA010000002.1:0-98742 GCF_038008385.1 Psychrobacillus sp. FSL H8-0487 | reverse complement strand
ATAATCCTTCAATCACATTAGCATTTAAGTTAGCTCGTTTATTTAATTGTCATATTGAAGATATTTTTATTTATGAGGAGGACCATCAATGAAACACAATAGAGCAATTTTTTTAATTTTAGGTTTCATTATGCTAATAAATGCACTTCTAATTAATGGTGTTTATATTTTTTCAGGTAAGTTTCCAGAAGGATTAATGGCAGTTGCTTTAACGATTATGGCGTTCTGTTTAGCTTATTTAGCACCCCACTTTTCTGCAAAAGATGAGCGGGCTCAAAAAATCCGTGAACGTGCAGTATATATTAGTTATTTTTGGGGTATTGGTTTTGCCGTTATTTTAATGATTATTTTCAACCCTACATCGTCGCTTAACCTTGCTGCCTTTCAAGTATTATCACTATTCATGGCATTATATATTTCTACTGTCTTTTTAAATATGGTTTATTATGCAAAAAAATATTAAAAACATTGTTAACGATCCCAATAGCTCAGCTCATTTTTTATGTGCTTTTAAATCAACCTTTACCTTTAACATAGCCTTATATTTTTAAAATTACTTATCAAGTAAAATTTGTTTTAAACGAGCGTTCGGATAATTCAGATTTAAGCCCTAAAACCCTTGTAAATTACCTATTATCTTGCTAATATAATAAGTGTAAATAACTTTTTTCGTTTTAGGATTTCTTTAACAGAAGAAATAAAATGAACAAAGTGACTTCTTTAAAATATTTTTTGGATTGGGGACGCTCCTGCGGAAACAGGGGCGTTTCTTTATGTTTTCAGTAGATGTGGCATAAAAATTACTTGCATGGTATAAGATAAAAGCTTATACTAATGATAGTTATTTAATCTTTGAAAGTCCTTATTTTCCCACCGTTAAGGTGAGCAGAAAACAAAAGGACATTACGTCTGTTTCCATTAGTTTCCCTACCTTTTTTTGGTATGAGCAGAAACACAAATGTGATAAAAAATTAACCTAATGAAATAATCCAAACTCCTACTTATTTTTGTCTTTCAGACACTAATTCTAGGAGTTTTTTTATTTTTATCCCCAACCTTTATACGTATCGTTATTCAAAAAGTCTGTATCTCAGTGTATTTATACACTCGTGCTACGGGCTTTTTTTATATATAAAACTAATCCAAAAAAATTCTAAGGAGGTCATGAATATCATGACAAAACAAATCGAATTAACAAAAGAACAACAATCACTTATTTGGAACACGAAACTAGTCCCTGCGAATGCAAATGAGATGGAAGCCAAAGCCTTCTTTTCAGTTTGTGAAGAATATGGTTTAAATCCTTTGCTTGGCGATATTACGTTTCAAAAACGCGAAACAAAATACGGACCTCGTGTTAACTACTTAATCTCTCGGGATGCTTACCTAAAATACGGAATGCGACAAGATGATTTCATCAATATTTTATCGTCAGTGGTAAAAGAAGGAGATGAATTCCGTTTTGATCCTGTTGAGGGTGTTCCAGTTCATAGTTTCGGACCGAAACGTGGAAAAATCCTGGGTGCATGGTGCGTGGTAAAAACGAAAACTCGTGGAAATACATTAGTATTTGCAGATTTTCAAGAATACCATTCATCTTTATCTTCCAAGAATCCTGTTTGGAACAGTATGCCTTCAGCCATGATTGAAAAGGTAGCTCATTCTATTGCATTACGTCGTACCTTCCCTTTAGGAGTGGTATTTACTGGTGAAGAGGAAGTAGTAGAAACTTCGGATTTCAATTCGGAGCAACCAAATGATGATGTTAAAAATACAGAAAGTACACCTTCTTTAACTGATGAACTAGAAGTAGCTCGTAAGAAAGAAGAAGCTAAAAAACAAGCGAAAATAAAGGCTGAAGCTAAAAAGAAACAAGTAAAACAGCCATCTGATGATTCTTCCGTAGACAAATCTGAACCAATTGCAGAAGTACTACCTAAAGTAGAAACACCTGCAGAAACAGAACAACCTACAAATGTTATCCCTTCTGAAGAAACTCCTGTAGAAATAGTACAAGAGAAAAAAGAAGAAGTAATACAAGAAGAACAACAGATTCCAGTTAGTACAGAACCAACAAATGAATTACCGAACAATCACTATGAATTCATCCATGCAGAAGTAGGAGTTTCAGGCACTAAGAAAGAAAAATTTCTTAAAGTCACTGCTAAAAAGGATGGAAACAATGTCCTACTATTTGTGCAGCAAGATAAAATCGAGCTATTTGATGAAATCGAGCAAGGTAATAAATTTGTAGCAGACACAGAAGATCGTAACGGATTCCTATTTGTTGAAACTGTACAAGCTGTCGCTTAATGAAAGGAGAATGTGAAATGTGTTTGCCTTCCATTGTTGATGTGGCACAAGAGCAGGGTTTAGAAATAAACCCTCGTTCCCTCAACAAAAAAGAAGTATATGCAAAATGTCCCTTCTGTCTAGGAGATTCTATAAACGGTAAATTTAAACTGTCGTTAAATCAAGAATATAACGTGTTTAAATGCTGGTTATGTAAGACTTCGGGTGGCGTATTAGAATTTGAAAGCCGACTTACTGGAAAGAGCTTTACTGAAGTGAAATCCAAATATTTCGGTCAATCAAAAAAGAAACGCCATTACGTCGAATATCTTAATCCTATTCAACTTCGTAAAATCGGATGGAATGACTATAAACGTCAAAATCGTGAAGATTTTATGAAAAAGAAGGACGAGGTACTTCGGGATTGGCAGAACTATGAGTATAACGAAATGGTAAAACATTTCGCTTTACTTATGGTCGTTTCGCATATTGAAAACGCTAAAGAACGTCAGGCCGAACTGTTGGAGTATGTTTATGAGTCAGCTAAAAAAACAGGTATATATAACTTGTTTATTAAGTTGATGGAGGAATATACAAAAATGGATTCCGAACGTTCTGAATGGGCATTAGAGGGAGTAGATATCGCACGTGCAGCATGGAAAATATCCTTGCAGACGTATGATTTTGATATGGACAATGTAATGAAACACGTATTGTTCATTTACTACTTGAATAAATCAGAAATGAAAAATATAAATCTAAAAGTAGAGAAGGAGATTGTTTAATATGTTAAATCAATGTAATTTTATCGGACGTTTATCAAAAGAGGTAGAGATGAAAGTTACACCGACAGGAAAATCAGTAGCTAATTTTTCACTAGCAGTTCAAAGAGATATTCCGAATGCTAGTAATGAACGAGAAACAGATTTTTTAAATTTTGTGATATGGGGTAAACCAGCGGAGAATATGGCAAATCAACTTTCAAAAGGCGATTTAATTCGAGTTACGTCAAGAGTACAAGTTCGTTCCTATGAAAAAGACGGGAAACGCTCATATGTAACAGAATTTGTCGTAGATGGTTTTCCAGAGTTCTTGCGAGTGAAGAAATGGGAAAATGGTGGACAAGGTGGTACTTCTCAGAATCATACACCTTCTACAAACCAAAGTTCTTATTCTTCAGCCCAAAATCATGATCCATTCTCTAATAATGGTGGATACCCTGAAGTGAGTGACGATGAACTGCCGTTCTAACGAGCGATACTCTAAAAATGTAAATAAGTAATCAGATACACACGTAATAACCCGATGAAAGGGAATTTAAACTCCCTTTTATTTGGGGAGTTATGTGAGGTGTTCTAAATGGATGAAAAGATAGGTCTAGAAATAGAAAATTTATTGCAAACCAATACTTTTTCATTTTCAAGACTAAATTTATTTGAAAGCTGTGCATTTGCATGGTTTCTTAAATATGTCGTAAAAATTGAACAAGAAGATACGTTGCCACTTATGTTAGGTAAAGCAGTTCATAAGGCAATAGAAATGAAAATGACTGGTTCTGAGGACAAACATGCACTACTCGAAGGATGGAAGGAAGTAGATTTTTACCCCTTTGATTTAGTTGAGTATCAAAAACTCTTTTCGCGAGCAAACGTGACGAAAGGAGAAGCTAACCGTCCGAATGTTAATGTTGAACTTCACTTCAAGTTACCGCTTGATACTCGTGAAGGGAGTCCTATAATTCAGGGATTCATCGACGTATACCAGGAAGTTTTCAGTACGTATAGTTTCACTGATTGGAAATCCAATCGTGTTATGTACGATCCTTTGGACACAATGCAATTACCACTATACGCATGGGCAATTAGCGAAATCTACAATGTTTCCAGTGTTACAGGAACATTGTTTTTTTTACGCTTTTTTAAGGACAACGCCAAAACAATGACTTTTACAGAAAAGCATATGAAACAAGCACGTAATTGGGCTTTGGAATTAGCAGAACAGATAAATTCCGCTTTGAAGCAGTATTACCTTCAAGATGAAAATTTAGAAAAAACGTTCCCGCCAAAACCAAACAAAGGCTGTGCTCATTGTCCGTTTGCTTTTACCTGTGTCATGAATTATCCAAATATCAAAAACAGTGAAGGAGTGTTCGCAAGTGAATAACTTAGCAACCAAAAAAATCGAAGAATTAGTACAGGAAGATGCAATTGCATTAGCTCAACAAGTAGATCGGTATGAACAAGCGTTAAAGCTCATGAAAGATAAGCTAAAGGCGTATGTTCAACTGAATGGACCTGTAGAAGCTAACGGAAAAGTATATGATTTCTTTCCATCATATTCTTGGGAATTTGAATCAGATAAATTGAAAGCAATATCAGGCATGATGGTGATTGATGGACTAAATCCATTTGAGTATTTGTCCCTCTCTTCAACAAGTCTGAAAAAGCTGAAATGGTCTGATGAATTACTAAGTCAATATGGCCAAAGGAAAGCAAGTAGTAAGAGCTTCCGTTCTGTCAAAGCCGAGAACTATCAAAAAAACTAAAGTAAAGAGGGTATTCACTATGAATCTTTTATTTAAAAAAGAAAAAAAGAAAGTTACACCATTATTATTTTCACCTGTATATATTCCTGAAATTTTAGGAGCTATGTACAAAGAGGGAGAATTCTTACCCCATGCTCGTATGAATTGCTTATTCCGAACAGATACAATGCTGGTTGGTACTGCAATAAAAGGGGAAGAAACTTTGTATTTTGTTGCTACGCATACTGATGTGATCAAGCATATTGATTCACAAGGAGCAGTTCCGTTGGCACAAACATATCATCTTCGATTTTTTAAAGATAAAAAACGAATGAATGCTCATATTTCGAAAATAGTAGCCTAAACAATCCAAAAACTAAAAAGTGAAGGAGTCATTATTATGACAACAATCAAACAACAATCGCTATTTGTATCTGAATCAACTCTTTTATATAACAAGGACTTGCATACAGTAATTACTGAAATGACAGGAGCAAGTAAGACACCTAAAGCAGTAGATGAGTTTTTACGTAACGTTTCTTTGAAAGAGGTATACAATTTATCTCTTGAGGATATTCAAACTTACGGATTCTCACCTAGTTCTGCCAAACGTCTTTATTTTGCTATTCAATTCGTTGAGCGTGTTAAAGAATTGAAACCTGCAGAACGTAGTACTATTCGTTCTCCAAAGGATGCAGCCATGTATATGATGGATGAATTAGGTCATTTACAACAAGAGCATTTCGTTGCGATATATTTAAATACCAAAAATGAAGTAATTAAAAAGAAAACTCTATTCATAGGTTCATTGAGTTCTTGTGTGGTCCATCCTAGAGAGGTTATGAAAGAAGCAGCGTTATGTTCAGCAGCTAGTTTCATGGTTTTTCATAATCATCCATCCGGTCAAATAATAAACATAGTATCCTAAACTAGAGTACTCTAAGTACTTAAAGTTTAGGATTTTTTTAATTCAATACTTTAACTAATGAATAAATATAGGTATTATTTATAGGAGTTAAGGTATTTAAAGGTGGTGGAGAAATGAAAGTTCAAAAAGTAGTTGTTGAGGAAAAATCATATCCATTATACATACTATTAGACAAAAATTTTGAAGTGGTAGAACCGGTTAAGAGATATATAAAGTACTTGGATAATACGGGGAAAGCGCCAAATACGATTAAAACATATTGTTATCATCTCAAGCTGTTTTATGAATTTATGAGCCAAAGAGGAATTAGATTAGAAGATTTGAAATTCGAGGAAATGTCAAACTTTGTGGGATGGTTAAGAAATCCAACGGGGGAGGTAAAGGTAATAGATTTACAACCAAAGAAGGCTAAAAGAGAAGAAACATCTGTTAATGCCATACTTAATGCTGTAACTAGTTTCTTAGAGTATTTAAATCGTACAGGAGATTTTAAAGCTATAGATATGACTAAAGAAGCGAGGGGAAGAAATTTCAAGGGGTTTCTTCACCATATTTCTAAAGGTAAATCTTATCAAAAAAATATTTTAAAGCTTAGGGTCAAAAAGAAACTTGTACAAGTATTAGAACACGAACAAGTTAAAGCAATAATCGATGCGTGTCATACAAAAAGGGATAAGTTACTTATTATGCTTATGTATGAAGGAGGACTTCGGGTAGGAGAGGTATTATCCCTTCGTATCGAAGATATTTCTACTTGGGATAATCAGATTAATATCATGCCAAGAGATCACAACGAAAATGGGGCTTATATTAAGCTTAGAAAAGAACGAACAATCGATGTTAGCAAGGAATTAATGGCTTTATACACCGATTATTTAGTTCATGAATATGGGGAAGATTTGGAGCATGATTATATATTTATAAATCTCAAAGAATCTTATTTTGGGAAACCTCTAAAATATCAAAGTGTATTAGATCTTATAAGGCGATTGGTGAAACGGACAGGGATTACCTTCACTGCCCATATGTTGCGTCATACGCATGCCACAGAACTCATTAGAAGTGGATGGGATGCTGCTTACGTACAAAAAAGGTTAGGTCATGCACATGTACAAACAACACTTGATACATACGTTCATCTTTCTGATCAAGATATGAAAAATGAATATAAAGCGTATCTCCAAGGGAGAGAAACATAAAAAATGAAATTTCCAAGCGTTGCAACAAATCGAAAGCTCGTCACTAACACAGAGATTAATAAAAAAATAGCGGATATGACTAGTGTCTTACAAGGGTTTTGGGCAGCAGATAGATGGGATATAAGAATTTGCCCACATCCTAGTGCGATAGAGTTAAGTAAGAATCCTTCGTTAAGAAATCGTTGGGTAAATTTTGATAAAGTAGAAAACATCTGGTTAAAAACAGAATTAAAATACTTTTATTATGTTCTCTTAAATAATGGAACTTGGAGTGCAAAAACTGTTTGGATTAGAAAAGGAACAGTGATAAGTCGAATGTTGGGGTTTTTAAATTTAAAATATCCCGATATTACCTCTATAACTGAAGTACCTATAGTAAAAGCTTTGACGGAATACCGAACTTACTTAGTAGAACAAGGAATAAAATCTACGACTAAAAATTACAAGCTTGATATAAATCAAAATAAAATTTCTGTGCAAGCGAACTCCTACTACGTTACTAATTTAAAACAGTTTATGGAGTTCTATGAGGATTTCTATTTTGATGGTGAAGAATGGGATAAAGATGTTTGGGATCTAAGAAAACTTTCATTGCCGGAAGATAAGATAAATCCAACGTCCTACGAATATACAATCAATTTCAAGGGTTTTGAAAATGATTATTTTAAAGAAATCGTCAAGCGATATTGTAAGTTAATGTTAAATACACGTAGCTTTTCCCATGTAGTTGATATGGCGTCAAAATTAAGAGAGTTTTTTAATTTTATAAATACAAATTGTGAAGGCATACGAAGGATTCATCAATTAACTAGGAATGAAGTTGAGCAATATTTAAATGAAATTAATTTAAAAGGTTTAAAACCTAGTACTGCGACTGGACGAATATCTACTTTAGAAGTTTTTTTCTCTACACTTCAAAGGTTTGATTGGAAGGATTCGCCTTCCCAAATCCTTATCTTTCGAGAAGATTATCCTAAAGTGCCGAAGGCACAACCACGTTATATAGATGAACATGTCCTTGAACAATTAAATGTTAAATTGGATAAATTGGAACCTTATATGGCTGCAATGGTTATGGTACTTCAAGAATGCGGAATGCGTATCGGTGAACTTTGTACATTGAAAAAAGGGAGTGTCATAACAGATAAAGAAGGGGATTGCTTTTTAAAGTATTATCAGTGGAAAATGAAGAAAGAACATACCATTCCTATTTCTAAAGAAATTGCTGCATTGATATTGGTTCAAGAGCAAAGAGTGGCTTATGAACTTGACGATGGATGTGTATATGTATTTCCACGGAAAGATGGTTCTCCATTGAAGCAAGATACCTTTAGAGTTAAATTAAATAAATTAGCTTATGAAGAAAAGATAACGGATAATAAAGGAGAGATTTTCCGATTTCATGCTCATGCCTTTCGGCATACAGTTGGCACTAGAATGATAAACAACGGAGTGCCACAGCATATTGTTCAAAAATTCTTAGGGCATGAATCACCAGAAATGACTGCAAGATATGCCCATATTTTTGATGAAACTCTAAAGAAAGAGTTCATAAAGTTTAAGGAAACTTTGGTGACGAATAGCGGTAGCATTCTGGATTTAACCGAAGAAAATACTGAAGCTGACAATACAGATCTTCAATGGTTTAAAAAAAATATCAATGCACAAGCACTTCCTAATGGCTATTGTCGTTTACCAGTAATTGCGGGACCGTGTCCTCACGCAAATGCTTGTTTAGATTGTACGAACTTCTGTACAAGTAAACAATTTCTAAATGAACATGAAGAGCACTTAGACCGAACTAAAGAAATATTAAATAGGGCTAAACAGAACCAATGGCAGCGTCAGGTTGAAACTAACGAACGTGTTAAAAATAGATTAGAGCAAATTATTCATTCGTTAAAGGAGACGAATTAAGATGACTAGAAAGAGTAACACAACTGCCATAATTCAACTATCCAAAGAAAAGTCGGAGAAGACAAGAATTAGGGTTGAAAAGACAATTTCAGAGATGGCACTGAAAAAAGAGAAGATTAATTTTAATTCCGTTGCACAAAAAGCAAGTGTTTCAAAGTCATGGCTGTACAAACAAAAAGACATTAGAACTAGAATAGAGACATTAAGAGGGATGCAAATAAGTGAATTAGTTCCCCGTAAACAGAGTAAAAACCTTCGTTCAGAAGATAGTTTAATTAAGACATTAAAAATCCGAATAAAGGCACTAGAAGAAGAAAACAAACAATTAAGGGATCAAGTTCAAAAATTACATGGCAAGTTGTTTTAGAGGTCTTGTTGAATAAGATAAAATAGTACATTGCAAATTAAAACAAGAAAAGCACTCTGTTAAATATGGAGCAAGGCATTCCCGAAGATCTTCTATGGTTAGACTACAGCTAATGTTACTGGATAGATAACATTCCCTTGGGGAAAAATCAAAATATACAAAAGTAAGTGGAGAAAAACGACTCGTTTTTCTCCACTTACCCTTTATTTTATGATTTTTATAAAAACTTCTCGAAATTTTCCCGAAATAGATTTGTTAATTTTGTTGCTTGGATATCATAAGCCTCTTTATCTTTCCATGTATTGCGGGGGTTAAGAATTTCAGATGGTACATTAGGACAACTTTTAGGTATGTTAAGACCAAAACTCCGTTCCATTTCAAATTCTGTATGTGCTAATTGACCTTCAATAGCTGCTGTAACCATCGCTCGAGTATGGGAAAGGGAAATACGTTCGCCTATTCCATAAGGGCCTCCTGACCAACCTGTATTAATTAAATAAACATCCACGTCATGTTTCCGAATTTTCTCTCGAAGCATTTCAGCATAAACTCTAGGTGATAATGGCAAGAATGGTGCACCAAAACAGGTTGAAAATGTTGCTTCTGGTTCTGTTATGCCCCTTTCAGTTCCAGCTAATTTACTGGTATAACCTGAAAGAAAATAATACATGGCATGTTCTTTTGATAATTTAGAAATGGGTGGTAAAACACCGAACGCATCTGCTGTTAAAAAGAAAATAACATTTGGATGTCCTGCCGTACTCGGATTAAGAGCATGCGGAATGTTATGGATCGGATAAGCTGCTCGTGTGTTTTCTGTTAAACTACAATCATTATAATCTGCCAAATGTGTATGAGGATCGATTATGACATTTTCTAAAACAGATCCATAAGTAATCGCGCGAAATATTTCTGGTTCTTTTTCCTCTGATAAGTTGATGCATTTTGCGTAACAACCACCTTCAATATTAAATACACCTTTGTCTGACCAACCATGTTCATCATCACCAATTAACATACGATTAGCATCTGCTGAGAGAGTGGTCTTTCCCGTACCTGATAAACCAAAAAATAAAGCAACATCTTCATTTAATCCTTTATTTGCAGAACAATGCATAGAAAGAACATCATTAATTGGTAAAAGATAATTCATTATAGTAAAAATCGATTTTTTAATCTCTCCTGCGTACTGTGTTCCTCCAATCAATACGATTTTTTTATCGAAATTAATCACAATAAAAGTTTCGGAATTTGTTCCATGAATGGAAGGTGTAGCTTCAAAATTAGGAACGCAGATTACAGTGAAATCTTCTTTGTGTACAGCTAACTCTTCTTTTGTTGGACGAATAAATAATTGATGAGCAAATAAATTATGCCAAGCATACTCGTTAATGATTCGAATAGGTAGACGATATGCTTGATCGGCTCCAGCGAACCCATCAAATACAAATAGTTCTTTTTCTTCTAGATAATTAGAAACATCCTTTAAAAGAAGATCAAAATTTGCTGACGTCATTTGTTGATTTGTTTTCCAATCAATTGCAAGTTCAGAGGCAAGTTCTTTAACAATAAATTTATCTTTAGGTGAACGGCCTGTATATTTACCTGTTTTCGCTACTATCGCGCCACCAGAAGAAAGTTGAACCTCTTTACGCTTGATAGCGATTTTTATTAGTTGACTAGGTGTTATATTAAAATGTAATTTGAGTGCGTTGTTTAGTCCCATTTTATATCCATCCTTTTTAGTTATCTTTTATTTTTTATATTTCTAGTAATTTAGACTCCTTTTTATCGAGATTTCCTGTATGTGAAAGTTGATTGCATTCATGAAAAGCGAAATGCTTACATCCTAAACATTTATTATGGTTAATTTCTGAGATGGAATAGTCAATGGCTTCGCCTGTACGACTAAATATATACTTTTCACCAATTTCATCATAAAGACCAGACTTTTTCAATGACTTTTTCAAATCATCAACTATACCTGAAAGCACAAGAATTCCACCTTGTTTTTTATAATAATTGACAATATTCTTCAAATTCGCTTCACCTGTCGAATCGATGAACGGTACTTTCCCCATACGTAAAATCAAGACAGTAGGTTCATAATGAATTGTATCCATTATGCGTTGTTCAAACACTTGTGCAGCACCAAAAAAAAGTGGCCCTTCAATTGTATAAATGCTAATTTGTGGGCAGTTATGAGCTTCGTTAACTACATGGGATTGAACAATTTCATTCTTATGAGTGTGGTCTGGTAACACTTTGGAAACAACCAACATATTACTCATGCGTTTTGCGAATAAAACGACAGCTAAGATGAGACCAACCATAACTGCTATCGTAATACTGGTGAAGACAGTTAAAAGAAATGTAACCAATAAAATAAGAGAATCGCCACTTTTCATTTTCAACACATGAAGAAACTGTTTTCTTTCACTCATATTCCAAGCCACTATCATTAAAACAGGCGCCATACTAGCTAACGGAATAAGTGAAGCATAGGGTGCTAATATTAAGAGGGTTAATAAAACAAAAATCCCATGAATAATCCCTGACATAGGAGAAGTAGCACCAGATTTAATATTTGTCGCTGTTCGTGCAATTGCACCTGTAGCTGGAATTCCTCCAAATAAAGGAGTAATGATATTTGCAATTCCTTGGCCCATTAATTCACGATTACTATTGTGTTTACTATTCGTCATCCCATCTGCTACTACAGCGGATAAGAGAGATTCAATTCCTCCCAATATAGCAATTACAAATGCAGGTACTATTAAACGCTGTATTCTTTCCCATGTTATATCGGGAAAGCGAAAATGAGGGAGTTGGCTTGGAATTTCTCCAAAGGTGGAGCCTATAGTTGAAATATTGCCTGAAAAGAATACTGTTGCTATTATTGTTGTTACGATTAAACCAATTAGTGATCCAGGAACTTTCGGCAATAATTTCGGTGTGAGTAAAATGACGAAAAGACACAATATGGCAATTCCTATACTATAAAAATTCATTGTATCAATATGAAAGATAATTTCCTTCATGTTGTCAATGAACTTCTCATGTTTTTCAAGCCCTGTCAGTCCAAAGAAATTTTCAATTTGCCCTGTGAAAATAATAATGGCAATCCCTGAAGTAAAACCAATTGTGACAGGACGAGGGATGAATTTAATCAAAGAACCTATTTTAAAAATCGCCATTAAACACAAGATAATACCGGCTAAAAAACCAGCAAGTAATAAATCTGTATATCCATAAGCTATGACAATCCCAAAAAGAATAGGTACGAAAGCACCAGTAGGTCCTCCAATTTGATATTTCGATCCACCAAATAAAGAAATTAAGATACCAGCAATACATGCTGTGTAAATCCCGTATTCTGGTTTCACACCTGATGCAATAGCAAATGCCATAGCTAATGGTATAGCAATTACCCCTACAATAACGCCTGAAAGAAGATCTTTTTGGAAATGCCGTATTGAATAGTCATCAAATCTTCCTGTAAAAAAGCTTTTCATTATACCCCTTCTTTTTCTATGAATGATTAAAATAGTAAATTGATTGTATATTATTGATTGTTTAGGGAGTTATATCTATTTAAATTTCCATTGATTACTCCGATTCTATGATTTAGAAAGTGTATCTTCTTCATCTAATTCTTCTAACATAGAAAGGGTATCAATTAAATGATTATTGAAGATTTCTCGTGTAACTATTAAAAGTTTTATAATGGATGGGTCGCGAAGTGAATAAACAACTCGTTTACCATTTTTGATACCAACTACAATATTTTTAGAGCGTAATACACTTAGTTGTTGGGAAACTGCGGAACCTTCACTATTAAGAGTGCTTTGAATTTCTGTAACGCTCTTTTCTCCTTCTGACAGTAATTCAAGAATCCGTATTCTTAGTGGATGTGCCAAGGCTTTAAAAAAATCAGCTTTAAATTGTTGTATATCTGTCCACAATCAATTTTCCTCCTTTGACAAATTCGATTATACATATTCAAATGTTTGAATATGTATAATCGAATTATACCTCCAGTTCTTTTGATTTACAAATCATTTTAAGTTAAAAATACAGAAATGTAGTTTTCTATCGTTAATACCTAAATTAATTAGTTAATCAACAATTCCTAGTGCGAAGTATCTTTACAGCGAACGACCAGACTTCGTTTATCCATCCAGTTGGTACAAGTTCCTGTTCTAATAAAGGCAAAACGACATGATCCCCACCGAAAACTAAATTTACAGGGGTAAACGAAATAAAAAGGCGACCACTCATTTGAAGTGCCCCCATAAAGTTAAACAGTTTTTCTTATCTTTTTTGACTAATTCTTTCATAAAAAAGGTAATTTTATAATTTAGTTATGCTAACTCTGAAGACATGTAGTCAAAGCCAAGAGATTGCTTTCATAATATTTCTCCCACTTTACTATTGATATAATCCCATCCCGTCGAGTGAAGATATTGATGTGACCAAAAGACTACAGGAAGTCGGTATATTAATGGGGATAGAACTATTAGATCATATTATTATCGGTGATCGTCAATATATATCACTAAATGAAAAGGGGTATATGTAATGACTTCTTATCAAAAATTCTTAAAAGAAAAGTCTAATGGAGATTTAACAAACCCAACATCTTATGCTTCTCTATTAATTTTGTCAGCCGTTGAAGGTGGACGAGAAGATTGTCTGAAACGTTTTACATTCGACAATATTCGACAACAATTAAATGATAGAAGGAAAGAAAAATGGGGAAAATCACTAACAAACTAACAATCCAAAAAATTAAATTATAAGGAGATCCACTAAATGAAAAAAGAAGAAAGCCAAAATCCAAATTACTTATGGCGTAAATTACAAGGTCACTTGAATGCAGCGAAAGAAAGTACATTAAATGCACTAAAAGAACGTGGTGTATTTATTGAATGTTGCGAGGAGCGAGGTTTTGTTTATCAACTTGCTCTATCTGCATTTGAAGAAGTGATTAACTTGGAAATAGGACTGAAAGATGGAGATATTATTATCCATCAAATGGTCCGTTATAACAGCCAAAAAGCAGTTTAATAAATTTAGAGAGCGTATTATACGTTCTCTTTTTTTATTTTAAAAACAATTGAAAAGGATGATTTTTAATGGAAATATCTCAAAATATAATAGAGCCTAAAACAATTCAACTGTTAATCAAGGCACGTAAAGAACTCTATAAACCAAATAGTCGAGTTATCCTAACCAAAGATATGGAAGATCCATTTCAGCCTTTAAAACGAGGTTTAAAAGGTACTGTGCGTCGTGTAGATGATACGGGAACTGTTCATGTTCGGTGGGATAATGGTTCAGGTTTAGGGGCTACACTAAAGGAATCGATTTCGGGTGTTCTCTATGAAAAAGAAATCACAAAGTATAAAAAAGAAGATGTTTTAGCTCGTATGGGAGATATGGGTTACATGGTTCATAACGCTATTTGGGATGATGTAGGCGACCATTATGATTTTTGTAATGTTTGTGAGAAATATGTAGATATAAAAAACTCTCAAAACCACATCTGTAAACAATGTGAAAGTGGTCTAATCCTGTAATTCTTTAAACGTTAATTTAAAAAATATAAAGGTGGAATATATTATGAATCTTAAAGAAAAATTAGAGCAATGCGTAAATATACCAGGGGAAGTAATATTATCAAAAATAGAGCAAGAGTATGGTGTAAGTGTCTTTGAATTTAACTTTCATTTGTTTAATACTGCTGAAGAACTCTTTGAATGGCTTTTTCTTGAAGAAGTTGAAAGTAAAACTGAATTTCTAAATATTATAAAGAAATTAGGTAGTTTTACAGAAGAAGATCTTCTGAATGATAGTGTTATGGAGGCATTTGTATCTCAACATGAGAACGTATTTGTTGTAGATGGTATTTTTGCTTACTCCAATGAATGGATTGAAAATATAAGGGTCTAACCAAATAATTTAATCGAAAAATTATCGGAAGAGTGCATACAATGTGTGCATTCTTTTTTTTATTAAAGGAGATAAGAAAGTAATGATACTAACAAAAGAATTTATAAAAGAGGTCCTACTAAAAGCAAAAGAAGAACTTCCTTATTCACAAAAGGAAATACATAAGGATGTTATTCTATTTGCTTATTATCTAGTAGGAGAAGATCATAAGGCGGCTGATAAAAAGATAGACCTTCATATGCACTGTGCGGAATTTAAATATAAGTAGTGATGAAGAAATGTGTATAGGTAATCAATTTTATAAAATGTGAAACTATAGATTGCGGGGAAAAGGCTTGTTATTCAAAAAGAAATTACCAATATTAGATAGGGAATTACTGGATTTACATAAAAGTGAAATCATTAAAAAATTGCAATTTAAGTATGTTCCCGTTGTACTTTACGGTGATGAAGCTTTTACTTTTGCTAGAGAGAATCTTCCTGGTTATCATAAAAAATCAGATAAACAAATGAGAGGTGGCTATTTCCATTATGAGGAGCTACCCCCAAAATATTATAATACAGGGGTCGTTCTTATTTTTAATGGGGAAATTGGTACTTTAGCACATGAATTACGCCATGCTAGACAATATCAAGATAAAAACAGATGGATGAAACGTGGAAAATGGTTAATGTTTCTTTATAAAACAATATACGTTTTTTATCCAACAGAGTGGGATGCTTTTCGTTATGCAGCAACTTATTTAACTAACTCAAAACTTCGGAAAGCCGCTTTCTGGTATAAATTTTGGATTGCACTCAATATAACTGCTTATTTACTGGTACCACTGATCTTTATTTGCTTATATTTCTTTAGTTAATTTATTTGGTTCACTTCACTTACTCTCTACTTTTAATTAAAGAGAGTAAGTTTTTAATTTTGAGTGAAATTATTCTATATGCTTGATTCCTTGCCTAACCCAATTCACTAATTGCTCGTAGTCCCTTTTTAATAAATTGTATTCTTGTGTGATATGTTCAAACGATTGCTTCATCTCACTATAACTCTCTATTGCCAACTGCATATGATTTGGAATTGTTGTATCTTTCGGCACTGTTTCTCGCTTGATAAGGAATGGACGAAGGGTTTTATTCCATCTAAATGCACACGCCTGCTTGGAGCGTCCTAACAAGATACTGGCTTCTTCAAATCCTGAAATTTGCGTTAATCCTTGTTCATTCTTCTTTAAAATTATCTCTTTTAGTAGATTATCTTCCTCAGTAGTCCAGCTATCTTTTCGAACTTTAACATTCATGCAATTCACCCTTTTGTTTTTAACAAGTATATGCGAAGTTGGGATATATTCATTACAGGAATTGGTTTGTCTATAACCTGGCTAAAACTAAATGTAAGATGGCCAACTAAAACAAATTAAATAGCCTTACTCCTATCTAGCATGGGTTAATTTTTTTGGCTAATAATCAAACTTTATCTAAAATAGAGACAATCTGAGGCAAACGCAACTTCCCTGAATTAGTCCATCCTCTCGCTTTCACTTTACAATGAAATGGTGGTGTTGTTGAAAGTATCTTTTCCTTAATTTCCTTAGTAAATCCGATTTTAACACTTCCTAAATAAATTCCATCCAAACTTTTTAATTGCACTGTTAATGGTCCAAATGTGACTTTTGAAATTGTACATTCCGTATAACTCCAAGCAATAGTTTTTCTCCAATTGTCTGAACGTCTGCCTGTAAGATAGGGAGTTCCTAGACGTTTAGCCACAATGCCCTCCATTTTACTTTCTTTCATTAAATTAAAGACAGCTTCACCTTCAGTGTATATGTATGGCATTAATTCAATAAAAGGTGAATCTATATTTGACACTACTTCAGTAAGAATTCCTTTTCTTTCTTCAAGTGGAAGTCTTGTAATTGTTTCATTTTTATATGTAATAATATCAAATGCAATGAAAGTTACTTCCTGTTCCTTATTTCCACTGAAACGAGACATTACTCGTTCGAAATCATCGGGTACTACAGTTCCAGGTGCAATTAGTTCTCCATCAAGTAAGGCTTCGGTACCTGAAAAAAGTAGTTCAGGAAAACGATTTGTTGTAATCGTACCATGTCTTGTATAAGAGTAGTTATTCCCTACTAATAGCCTTATTCCATCTCGCTTAGGTTCGTAGATCCAGCCTTCTTCTGATGTTGCTTTTTCCTTATACTCTAATAGCATTGGCTTTACTATTTTCATTACTATTTCACCTCAAATATATTGTTTCCAACTTGAAAAATTACAATACATAACCAAAGGGAGATGAAATACAGAAAAATTTACCGGTTGTAAAATGAAACAAACGTTCGTATAATGAAAGGAAAAGGAGGGTACAAACGTGCGTTTATATTTAATGAGATGTATGGAGCGTAAACAGTTGGTTGAGCTAATGTATTTAGATTCCAAAGGGAATATAAGCAAAAGGCGAGTAAAAGTCCTAAAGATTCAAGGTGATACATCCCAAGCATTTTGCTTCAATCGAAATGCTAAACGTACCTTCGTTATAGAAAATGTTCTCTCACTTGTTCCTGTCGTCCACAAGGTGCGTGAAGTTATATGATGCCAAATAGTCATATAAATATGGAGAAATCCAAATATGGAATTGATGTAAGAAGAAATGTGAAATGGAAAACTTCTATGATGCTGACAGAACATGTGAAGATGCTGCGGGAGTATGGGGCTGAAGTAAAAAGGGAACCTCGACCTGATTTAAATGAGTGGGATTTAGAAGCTATCCATGATTGCTTACAGCGTGCAAGCGTGCAAAAATCGGATACTAAAATAAAAATGTGGCGTGATGGTGAGTTTTTTTATAATCGTGGAATCATCGAAAGTATAGATCTCACTAGAAGAACATTAGAACTAGAAGATCCATTTTATTTATTTTTACTGAACTTGAATGAAATTGTAGATGTGACAATTATGGATTAAATAAGGTATATTGGAAGAAACCTATGAGGGCTGTGGTTGCTATGAAGATAATTGAGTGGAATATTAATCAACGTTTAAATTATTCTAAAAAAGATATGCCCGAGTGGATAGCAGATGTAATTAAGCAACGCCAAGCAGATATAGTAATTCTTACAGAATTTTTTCAAGGGAATAATTGGGGAGAAATTAAAAAGAAATCCTTTGGCGATGCGTACTATTTCTTAACTAGTAATAATTTTCAAGGTGGTAATAATGATGTAGCGATTGCCATAAAAAAAGAAAATTTAGAGGTTATATATTCAAAATCGTTTTTATCAGTTAATCATAACGTTGCGGATCATCTAGAGGTTAAATGTAAAACAAAAGATAATAAAGAATTTTTAGTCGTTGGTATGAGAATCCATGCTAGTGCAAGTCATGACGAAAAATTAGAAGAGATGATGCTTGTTATGGATAGTGTACGAGATGAAAAAGTCGTTATTATTGGCGGTGATTTTAATAATAATAGACGAGGATTTAATGCACCTGAAGGCTGGCATCTTGAAAAATTAGACGAAATTCTAAGTGACAAGTTTAAAAGATATACTCCTAGAGGTTCAAGTATTTTTTCGGAAAATCCATTTAACAGCAATTCAGATTATGAATTTGCATCAGACCACTTTCTCATAAAGGGAATTGACGATGATAAGATTTTTTTAAAAGATTATAATAGGGATTTTACAGAAAAAGACAAGCAAGTATACAAATGGGGAAGAGATTTCAATATATATTTAGGAAAAGATGAAAAAGGGAAAAATAAGTATGATAGTGTGAATCCCCCATATCCAGATCATGCTATATTGATTGCTGAAGTTAAAATATAAAAAAGTTCATCAGATTTTTGTTCAACCTATCTTAGTACAACAAATATCATAAAAGCTAAAAGACAGTAAAATTTATACTGTCTTTTTTGTTGTTTATTAGTTTATATATAATCTCCTAGTAAATCAGAATTCCATCTATGAATTGCATGGTTTTCCTTCGCAAGAACCTTCTCTAAGTAAATCTCCGTCGTTTCTAATCGTTCATGCCCCAAAGATAACATAATGGTATAAACACTTATTCCGCTTTTTTGAGAAATGATAGCAAAAGCGTGTCTGAAATAATGGGGAGTAATTTTCTTGATTTTATCAGGTTCTTTCCCCAAAGAAATATATAAAGAATTTATCTCCGTTGTAACATACTTCGATAAATAAGTCGGTTTGAAAGCAGTACCTTTATTTGTGGTAAATAAAGGCTCGTTTAAATCAGCCTTTTCAATAGAAAGAAGTCCTCTTGCAGCACGAAACATTTTGATTGTATCTACTACTTTACTTTTTAATGGAATCTGCCTTTTTTTATTACCTTTTCCTACAACATCTAAGTAATAGCCCCCTGAGATAATGTCCTCTTGTAAGGAAGCAATCTTTAGGTTACAAAATTCTTCGTTTCTTAGTCCAGTCGTTGTTAATACATGAACAATAGTAAACATGACAGGGTGTTTTATATCCCGAAAACCATTGAGTAACGTAACAATTTCCATTGCTCCTAGATCTCTATTCGGACGTTCTCTTTTTCGAGTATTTATTATCTTTAAATCCTCATAAATTGGTTCCTCAATATACTTTTTCTTGAATAAGAAGATAAAAAACGACTTTATAATAGAAGTTTTTCTTTCTAGGGTAGCAATGGAGTAGCTACCTTTCTTTAATACGTAAGGGCTACTGGTGGTTAGCCATTCTTGGTAACGCCTTAAATGACGAGAATCTAATGATTTAAAAAGAGAAGCCTCTACTATATGGTCAATATCAATATCAATTTCAGTATGATAGGTCAATATATTGGTAATAAATAAAGATAACTCTCGTTCATACTCTTTTACAGTTCGTTCAGCCCTGTTATGTTCTTTTATTAAATGTTTCCTTTCGTGTAAAAACCAAATAAGCATATCTGTATCCGAAAAGTCACTAAATTTTTGTTTATTATATTTTTCGGCTAAATCTAGTTGGTTTTGTAAAAAAGGGATTTTTTCTTTCTTAAATAATTCTTCATGCCAATTTTGTAATTGTGCAGAATTATTATTTAAGGTAATTTCAGAGGTCATAATAACAACTCCTTTGTAATATGAAACTATATGTAATAAATATAAAAATATTATATTATAACTATTTATATTAATAATTATATCATAAAATATTCTCATTTAATCACTAACTACTAATCTAGTAAAACAAATACACCATTTGTTATACTTTATTTTAATAATGAATTATATATAATATATTTTATAGTTAATTAAAATTGAATATGCATTAATAGTAGTTTATAATATTAATAGAAGGTTTAACATATTATGTTAATTTAAAATAAAATAAAAATAAGCATAATATAATTGTTTTTATAATGAATTAAAGATAAGGGGAAATTTTATTACTAATTAACAATAAGAAGGAAATTGATTAAATCTATGCGTAGCGAGGAGGTTTTTAGTAAATGGACGAATTTCTATTCCCTGTTGGTTCAATTGTAAAAGTTGAGAATATGGATGAAGAACTCAATAATTATTTAATTATTGGGCATAGAGTAATCAACCACTTTAGTATGAAGGCTTGGGATTATATATCAGTTCCCTATCCACAAGGGTTTACAAGGTATTTCAAATCTAATAAGGATTTTGACCACGATGATTATTTTTATTTTAATCATTACAACATTGATAAACTAATTCACAAGTGTGATGTGATAATAAATGAGGTTGAGGATTGATTGTTATGTTGTAGTACGTAGAAATACCGACGCAAATGACAATATAGCGAATTAAACCTTGAATGGTGGGAGGATACGCACTATGGAAGAATTAGAGCAGCTAACCATTTTTGATAGTTCTTCTGATATGGTGGTAATGATACCAGTAGCAGAAGAACTATCAATCGAGAACTTAAATGAAGAAAAAATAACACCTCTACCTATAATAGAAGATAGTCCTTACATAGAACATGAACTTGTGCCTTATGAGATTGGCGATACTGTACGAGTAGATCCCAACAGTTTAGATGAAAATGATGTGTTGAATTATAATTATCTGTTGGATTTTTTGAAAAAAGAGGGGATAGTAACGAAAGTTATTCATAAACCAACTCTCCAATATGAAGTTGCTTATAGAGATACAAATGCCTTTATGTACCATAAAGATTTGACAATATAAAGAGAATAGCGAGTGCCGCCAACTATTGGCATATAAGAAAGGATGAATAGTCATTAAAGAACTACAAGATATTGAAGATAAAATAAATGGTCGTATAGAGTGGTTAGAAGAACATCAGACACCGCAAAATCAAATTAGACTAATTGAGTTATCTAAGTTACAAGAATGGATTTTATTTGATACCGAGTATTAATATAGGAGGGTTTAAATTGCAGGAACGCACTTTATTCAGAGCAAGGAAAACTTACACTGTATCACCTATTGTGCACACTATTAAGGACGGTGTTACAACTCCGCATAATGCTTTTGTTGATAATCTTGGCAACATACTTTCCTTGCAAGAGGTACAGGATTTAATTGAAAAAACGAAAAGTTTCTATGAGTTGGACAGTATAGATAACCATATTAGAAAAAACAATTTAGAAGCGTCCTTAATTAAAATACGAGAACTTTATGATATATACCTGGAACAAGATGAAAACGGCTTATACCTTGTACCCGAACCTAACTATAATTATATTGAATTTGGCTTTAGAAAAAGGGCATGGTACGGTACTTGCGGATGGTGTAGCCATAAAATTTCTAGTAAATTAGTTGAGGGTTATTATGCATTAAACCATTTTTCTCATGAACTCGAACGAGAGAAAGCTTGTAGCGTAAATTGTGCTGAAGCGTTATGGAAAGATGTTGTGAAAGACTGGATACATAGACAAGGATTTCAAGAACTATTTAAGTTGTAGTTGTGAGGATATGAGGAGTGAAAATTAAGTGGAAAACTGTGATTACTGTGGAAAAGTGATAGATTTTGATACTTACTTTAATTTTGGTGGCTGTTGTAAAGTATGTGCTGATAAAGATTTAGATAAAAGAGGAGTGAAATAATACTTGGAATTCATTGATGAAACGCCTATAGAAAAATATTCAAGACAAGAAGTAGCAGATCTTTTGGGTATCTCCAAAGTTACTGTCTATCATTATTCCAAACAAAACAAGATAAGAAAAGTTCCTGATCCACATAAAATTATGAGAGAGGCTCATTATTACAAAGAAGAAGTAGATAAATTGGCTGAAGAAAAAAGGAAAATAGAGACTGTAGGTTACTCAATTCCACAACTCCGAAAAAAATTAGGCGTATCTGATCAAAAAATCTACTCATTAATAAAAGAGCACGACTTAGTAGTAAATAAAATTCCGCATGGTGATGAACGTTTTATATATGATATACCTGAAGATACTGCACGATGGATTGAAAGAGAATTAACTAGGACGGCTTCAGCAAGAGGAATCCGTTCAGAATTCTACGATTCAAATTTAGATATAGCCATATTTCAACGTTTCTCATCTAAGGATCAATCAGGAATTCGTCTAAAGCGTAATAACATAGGTGAGTGGGGATTTTATTCAGCCTCTCTTTCATGGATTCCATATAAAAAAGGTATTAATGAATATGGATATGTTGCAGATTACAATATTCATAGACCATTAATAAAGCTAAAAGGGAAGGGATATACTGATTTCATTTTACCGAAGGACTATGAGTATACATTTTTATTTCTAGATTTTGTCTATGCAAATCGAGGGATAGAGAATATTCGATTAAGAGAACATGAAGGGCATATCGCTTTATCAGTTAAGAGTGGGTTAATGCAGATTATCGAACCACTTAATGAAAAATTCCCTATAGATTTACTAGATTCATTTTTAAAGAATGGGGGAGCTGGAGAAGTTATATTCCATGAGGATGAATGGCATTTTATAAGTGGCTATCGTAAAACCTCTTTGGAATTACCAATATCTTTGCTAAATGATGTACAAAAGATTGCAGACCAGGAGCAGCAGCACACTAGTGAAATAATAGAGAAAGCAATTAAACAATTTGTTGAATCTAATGGTTAAAATGTAGCTTTATATAAGTTACAATTTAATTTAAGAAGAACAAGTAAAAAAATGTACACTCAAACGGGGGGGGAATATTTTGAAATCTATCTTTTGGTTTCTTTTAGGTTTAATTGTTTCATGGTGTATATTGGGGATTATTACAGGTGACTATAGTATTAAAAATATATTTTTTTTAATAATTGCCTATTTAGGTGCTAAATTTGCTATCCGTCAGAGGAAGAAATAGGATGGTTGAATTCTTTAAATCACGAGTAATATATTCTCTTAGTATTATGGGTAGAGATTTCTGTAATGGTTAACCCCTTCTTCAAGTAAGATGGCCTATTACAGTATTACGAGTAGCCACTACCAAGACTGGTAGTGGCTATAAACAATTTAATTATAAAATTGCTCATTTTACAAAAAAATATCTCTTAAAATATCCTTTTTAAACTAAACTTAGCAAGGAGAAAAAAATCATGAAATAGATAATTGTGTATGTGGTATATATAAAGGCAATACTTTGCTTTTCATATATTTTTATTACACCATTTCTAAAAAAGTTGCTTTTGATAAGTCTATCAATGATAAGAGTGGCAAGAATTGATAGTATGAAAAAGTAAAGAAAACTTTCAGTTGCTCTGAACGTTACATTAAAGATAAGAATTAATAAAGAGAGATTAATATAGGAAAACAGCTTTTTTAGTTCATTATTTTGAACAACGTTATTCATGTTCTTACTGATAATACCATTGAGATACATCATAATATTCTACATCTGTTGCCTGAGTATAGTTTGATTTAGCAAAATGAACTAATGTTGCATGGTAGATACGTTTTTGTTGATAGTTACTCCAAGAGCTAGTAATCCAGCTTCCAGAATAATGACTTCCTATATGAGTTGCTACCCAAGTTGATAACATTGCATTTGCCCATAGACGAAACTTTTCTCCGTTTTTAATTCCTGCAACCTTCTGTACGTAATAACCAAGAAAGAAAGAGGCGGTTGCTGCTACATAGGTGTGGTTGAAAGTTTGATAAGCTGGTGGAACTACTGTTACTGTAGTATCCCCATTATCTTCCGCAAATGTTCCGATAGTTTGTTCTGTTGGTGATACATTCACGACACCATCATATAAATTTTTTAATTCTTCTTCCGTCAAAGGTGTACTTCCACTAAAGTTTATTCCTTCATAAGAATAACTGAATTGTTCTTGTGTTAGCGCTTCATCGAGGGGTACAACACTTTCACCTTTACTAGCATAAACCGGTAAAGTAACAACACTGACTGTTAACACTAAGGATAAGAATGGTATTAGTATTTTTTTCATATTCATCTCAAAACCTCCGATTGTTTTATTGTTTTTTCCTAAAATTAACAAGCATTCTTTAATTCTTCTAGAAGAATGCTCTCCTATCGAGTTTTAAAACTATTGAACATAACTCCAGGGATTAATATAAATTAAAAAACATTATTCACTAAGAACAAGTAAAGTTATTGTAATTACCTTCCAGTACCTACTAACCATAGCTCTAGTATAGAAATCACTAATTCCATGACTATTTTCACCTCCTTATATAGATTTTAATGTATAATTATCTATATAATTCATAATATTCCAAAAAGAATATATCTTATAATGGGGGAATTAAAATGATGAAAGAGATAGGACATACAATTAGCATAATTCGTCAAAATAAGGGATATTCACAGGGATATGTTTCAGACGGTTCATTGACACAAGGGGCATATTCAAAATTTGAAAATTTAAGCACTGGTATTCGTATAAATACGTTCAGAGACTTATTAGCTAAATTAGAAATATCACTCGAAGAGTTTGAATTTATTCATAATGGTTATGAGTATAATGTCCGAGATCAGTTAATAAATAGACTTTTTGATATGTCTTATAATAATAAACAGAACTTGGATCAGCTCTTGGCTGAGCTAACAGAATATTTGAAAGTGCATGATGATATTCTTTTAGAAAATATTTCTAAAATATGTAAATCTCTAATATTATTAAGCGAAACTGGAAAAATTCAACAAGCACGTATTCCGTTACAGGTCGTTTGGGAAAGTTTATCTAAAAGAAATCATTTCTACATCATAGATATATATTTTATAAACTCAATATTATTTCTATTTCCTCTTGAAACAGCATTAGAAATTAAAGATTTTGCTTTTAGAAGTATAGATCGTTATAGAGACTTCAAGAATATAGAACGAATTAAAATCAATATTTCCGTTAATATCATGCTACTTTTAATGAAAGAGAAAAAATTTACAGAAGCATTAAATGAAACTACTCAAATAATTAAACTTAGTAAAAAACATCGCGACTACCTCCGGCTTGCTATTTGTTATGTTCGAAGGGGAATTTGTTTGAACACAATAGATATGTCAGGGGAAGTATGGATATCGAAAGGGAAAAACATGCTCTTGGCCTTAGAAGAGTATAAAATGATTGAAATTATGGAAGAAGAAATCAAATCTTACGAGGAAACAATTGTATGGTAGAAAGTTTTTGTTTATCCCAAAACAAACACCACAATCTTCATAGATTGTGGTGTTTTTGAACTTAACTATAGGAGTAAATATTACTTAATACTTCTTTGCAAATATCTTGTAGATATTTATCTTTAAAATTTTTCGGACTTACCAACTTGTCATATGTACTTTCTTGAAACAATTGATAACTCATAATTTGTTCATAAATCTCATGTTTAATTCCACTTTCATCCTTTCCTAACGATTCCTTTAATTCCTTAACTTGTAATAAATGTTTTTCAATTTCTTCAGGTAATCTATCATAATTCTCTTTCATTACATTCTCATTTTTTTCTTGTAATCTTTCTAGAAATTCTTCCTGCATGTCTTTCTTTTTAGGGTTCTCACTAGTTGAGATTGCAAAGTCTTTTTCAATTGCTTTTAGAATGTAAGCAGGAGGAGAATCTACCCTACCTAAAGCTATTTGTTCCTTAGTATAAATAACATTACGAGTTATTTGTTCTACTGAGTATTTTTCTATAATATTATTAATAACTTTTGGATTTAAATTAAATTCCATAAGATACTCTTGTTCTTTTAAAACTGTCTCTAAAATTAATGGTTCAACAGGACTTTTATTTTGGTTACGATAAATATGAAATTCGATCTTATTAACAGCTCTACCTTTTTTTATTTCTGTGAACTCAAAGTATATATCTGATTCAGCTTTTAGTTCTTTCTGAGCCTGTAAGATCACTCTCTGTTTGAAGTTTGCATATTTAGGATATTGTTCAGGATCAATTCCCATCTTAGCCTTTAAATCTTCAATTGATATAATCCTTACCGAATTTAAAGAAACTCGTGATTTAAGTAGTTCGTATAATCTAAGAGAATATATACTTCTTAGATTAGTTATGTTAAAAAGTTTATATGAAGTGAAATTGTTACTTAATGATAATAAATACTGTTCCCAAAATTCATCTACTTTTAATGTAATTGTACCTTTATTTTCATTATACTGAACTTTTGAGAACCATGTTATTTGAGTAGTAACATTGTCTGTAGTAAAAGTTATCGGTTTTTTATAAAGTTCTTCCGTCATTTTTTTAAGTGCTGAGTAACCAGAATTACCCTTTAAATCTAGTAGGTCTAAAAATTGCTTAACTGGGAAAGAATATGTATGAAATGAAATATCACCAGGTTGAATATTTGAAAACACAGTTTGAATTATTTTAAATTCAGAGGCACTCAATTTATAGGCAGCCTCAATTAATAAATTCGATTTTGTTACTGTGTTATCTTTGCTAACTAGAAAATCAAATGGAACATCCAAAAAAATTCACCGCCTAATTGGTATATTTCGAATTATAACACATACTAAAGGATATGTTATACTTTGTTTTATAAAATCTGTTACCACTTGTTATATTTCATTCATCTAGAATGCTTAATATCCATTAAAATTACGATTCATCAGTGTTTTTTACCATTTTTTTGATAATATACTAACCAAATCTGTTATATTTCATGCACATTAACCAAATCTGTTATATTTCATACACATTGACCAAATCTGTTATACTTCATGCACATTGACCAAATCCGTTATATTTCATGCACATTAACCAAATCTGTTATACTTCATGCACATTGACCAAATCCGTTATATTTCATGCACATTAACCAAATCTGTTATACTTCATGCACATTAACCAAATCTGTTATACTTCAAGCACATTAACCAAATCTGTTATATTTCATGCACATTGACCAAATCCGTTATACTTCACACCAATTTCGTTATATTATTTACCAAAATCGTTATACATACATCCCAAAATCGGTATAATTAACACCAAAAATGTTATAAAATTTACCAAAAAAGTTATAATTAACACCAAATACGTTATACTTCTTCCCAAAAACGTTATACTTCTTCCCAAAATTGTTATACTTTAAAGGTCCAAAGCTTTGATATAACAGGCTTTGAAATAATAGCAAACAATATAAACAATTAAACATTATAAACAATTAAACAATATAAACATTATGTATAAACAACTAAACAAGAGATCAAGAGATCAGTTTGTTAGTCATTTCATAAAAATAGATTAAAAGATTTTTTAAAAAAAATAATAAAAGCCTTATTTTCATGATATACTATTAGCAGTTATTTAATCTTTGAAAGTCCTTATTTTCCCACCGTTAAGGTGAGCAGAAAACAAAAGGATATTACGTCTTGCTCCATTAGTTTCCCTTGCCTTTTTTGGTATGTGCAGAAACATAAATGTGATAAAAAATTAAACCTTAATGAAATAATCCAAACTCCTATCTATTTTTGTCTTTTGACACTAATTCTAGGAGTTTTTTTATTTTATCCCCAAACTTTATACGTATCGTTATTCAAAAAGCCTGTATCTCAGTGTATTTATACACTCGTGCTACGGGCTTTTTTTATATATAAAAACCAATCCAAAAAAATTTAAAAGGAGGTTGCTTTATGCAACAAAATCAAAGCATTTTAGAAGGAGTATCCGCAAGTATTAATGGTGAACAATCAGAAAGTATAGGTTTTTTAACCTGGTACAGTGTTGGTGATGATTTATATTATCGAGAAGATCTGCGGAAATTATTAGTTTCAAATGGAATTGAAGAAAAATATCTTCCAAATCCAATTCGTTCTAGTGATGCGTTCAGACGTGCTACTAAAGCTATTGAAACAAAACGTTCTCGTGAATCAGATAATGCAGATACTTATAAAAATTACATTGTAAGGGATGTTGTCTCTAAAGGAGAAAAATTACAAAGAAATATTGTAATTGAAACAGTTAACCAAAAAGGTGAGCGACTTGATTATAATACTGAAGGTGCAAAAATGTATTTTGACAAACAAAATGACCAATTCACGTTTATATCAAATGATGAAATGGCGAATGATTTAGCGGAGGAAGCTCAAAAACATTATGATTTGTTTTCAAAAGCCCATAATGGGGCAGTTGTTAGATCTAGTGTGGTGAGTTATCTTTATTCGTTAAGTCCGACACCAGTTAGACTTTCAGGTGGTGTTTATTTTGTTCCTTTCAAATATGCTGAGAATCTAAAAAATCTTTGTAATTATGTTTCATCATTAGATAAAGGTTCAGCCCAAATGGTTGCTCTTACGAATGATGAAAATAATAGAAATATTATCAAAGAAAATGTAAAAGAAAACTTAGATAAAGTTCTTCAACAATGTCGCTCTGCAATTAATGATGAAGAAGGTAAGTTGCAGAAGGGACAAGTATTTACGATTATTGAAGATGCTCGTAGAATTGTTGGTCAATTTAAGGATTATCGTGAACTTCTAAATGATACAGTTATTGATTTAGAAAGTAGCGTTGATCTTATCCGTCAATCTATTAACCTTGTTTTAAGTAAGGTGGCAGATTGATGATTACTAAACAACCTACAACTTCAAAATTTAAAATTTATAGACGTGCTTGGAAACTGTTTGACTTTGGTTTAATTTCTAAAGAAGAATTAGTTGAAATGCTCGAAGCTTGTCAAAATCCAAAAATGGTAAAGGGGAATAGTTATGTTAACTAAAATTGAAAACATAAAATCATATTTAAATAAAAAATTCGTAGAAAGAGAAGAAATAGTAGATGCTTTATTTGTTGCACTTGTGGCTAGACAACATACTTTGTTGATTGGTCCTCCTGGTACTGCAAAATCCGCATTGGTTATGGAATTTTCAAAGCAAGTAACAGATATGAGCTATTTTCAATGGTTGCTAACACGTTTTAGTACGCCTGAAGAATTATTTGGCCCTGTTAGTTTGCAAGAGTTGGAGAAGGGTGTTTATAAGCGTAATACAGCTAATAAACTACCTGAATCTCAATTAACATTCCTAGATGAGATTTTTAAAGCAAACTCTGCTATTTTAAATGCTCTGTTGACATTAATAAACGAACGTTTATTTTACAATAACGGTAAACCAATTCAAACACCTCTACAAAGTGTGATTGGTGGAAGTAATGAGTATCCAGAAGAAGGAGAAGGTTTAGAAGCGTTATTTGACCGTTTCTTGTTACGTTTTGAGTTGGAGTATATTGGAGAAGATGCTAATTTCCTTTCTATGTTGAGAGGGGATACGGCGTACGTTCAAGAACCTATTCCACTGACTATGCAAGAAATTGAAAATCTTCAAATGTTGGCTGATATGGTTGATATTCCTGAAGAAGTCTATGGAACGCTTGTAAAAATACGCACTGAATTACGAGATGAAGGAATTCGTCCATCAGATCGTCGTTTCCGTCAAAGTTTGTCCTTGTTAAAAGCAAGAGCAGCTCTAGATGGTCGTAACTCTGTCAAAATAACTGATTTAATTATTTTGAAAAATGGTTTGTGGGAATCTACGGATCAGAGAGCAAAAACGATTGAAATAGTGGAATCTTATTCTACTGACCGTTGTAGTGTAGAACTTGAAAATATTAAAAAGATTGCTATTGAATTGTATAGTGTCGTGAAACAAGATCCTTCTACAGAATTAGGTATGGAGGCTACTGCGAAATTCAAGACATTATTACATCAAACAGCAAGTTTGGAAAAAATGTATCCTGAGCGTGAAGCAGAAATAACAATTGTGAAAACACAAGTTATTAAAGCACAGCAATTAATCGGGGAAGCATTATTAGGTATCTAAATATTTTAGAAAGAACGACTTTTATGGTCGTTCTTTTTTCTATTTAAAAGAAGATTTAAGTTTAAAAATGAAAGGGATGAATGAAATGAGAGGTTTACTTGATACACCACTATTTAATCTTTCTGCTATGAAAGAGTTGGTGAAAGAGGATGCTTTGTATTGCTTGGTAGCAAAGGATTTACAAAATAGAGGTCATAGCGAAGAATACGCTATGGAAATAATCTTTAATAGCTATATTTTAGATGATTTAGATTCTCTTGCTATTTATAAAAACTTATTATCTTACAAAAACGAAAAGGGGAATAACAAATGAAAAAATTAAAAGTACTTTATAAAGCACCAAATCTAGCAGCAGAGGTTAAGGAAATAGAAGGGTCAGTCGCTGGTATGCAAAAAGCAGTTGATGGTAGTTGTTTCGCGTGTACGGAAATAACTGATCAGATTGATTTATGGTACAATGATGAATTTTTATTTCATGATTTTCAGCCTAATCTATTTTTGGACTCCGTTATGTATCATGGTTCTGTATTTTTTGCAGGTCATGATGAAATGGGGAATACAATTTCTTTAAATGAACAACAAATCGACTATCTGAAGAAAAGAATTGTGAATGTTGGAGAAAATCTAGCACAAATATTTTTTAATTTAAGTGAATCAGATGTTGATTTAGCTATGTTCAAAATGATTATTAAAGATTTAGGTGCTGTTGGTACAGGTGATGTAAATGAGTAATCCAAAATATAAAAGACTTTATACAGAGAATCATACTGTTATGAACACTGATACGTTTGATAGAGAAAGATTTTTACAATTAACAAGTCTTTCTTCTAAATTAAATGATGTTGCAGAAAAACAAACTAGAAAGAATGTAAGCTATCTACCATTAATGGGGGATATGTGGTCATCTTTGTATAAAATGAAACCTCATTTAAAATCAACTGAAGGTGAGCATAAACCAAATAATCTAATGAATCATGAGTTAATGCAACGTGTATTGGAAGATGATGAATACGCGAAAATGAGACTTACGACAAAATTAGATGATTTTAGTTCAGCCATTGGAAGTATGCGAATGACGGAAGTAGTAACAGAGTGGATAGATGAACAAAAATCCAATGAAGAATTACAAAAGCAACTAAATGAATTAAATCAAAAAATGAAAGAACAGGCAGCACATGGTGATAAAAAGGAAACCAAAAACCAAAAAGAAAAAAATGTTCAATTACAGAACGATATTTCGGATTTACAAAATCAAGTTCAAGAACAACTGCATCAGGCAATAGAACAAAACGGTTCTAGTTTTTCAGATGCTATTGCTAAAGCCCATCAACAGACCAAAAATGCTAAAGAAGATTTAGAGGATTTACTTGGTGGTGGAAATGGTGCTGGTAGTGGAGATGCTGAAATGAAAAAAATACCGTTACGTGAACAAATTTCATTGGCTGAAACATTAAAAAGCAATAAGAAGTTAAAAGATATTGCTGAATGGGCAGGTAAATTCAAAAGTATTGCTCGAAAAAAACAAAAAAGTAAGCATACAGAATCACTGGATCGAAGTGGCATGACACTCGGGGCCGATGTGGAACGATTATTACCTCAAGAATTAGCATTGTTATCTAAAGAAGGTACAAAAAACGATTTTTTACGTCGTTTTGCCGAAGGTCAGACAATGATGTACAGTCCTAAGGGTAAAGAAACGTTAGGCAAAGGACCGATAGTAATGTGTTTAGATCAAAGTGGAAGTATGACTTCTTTAGACGCTCAAAGTAAGGGATTTGTATTAGCTCTTGCAATGATTGCTAAAAAACAGCGTCGTGATTTTTGTGTTATTACTTTTAGTGTAAAGGTATCGAAATTATATCTTTATGAAAAGGGAAAAATTACCCCTAATCAATTGGTAGAGTTGGCTACAGAATTTGCTGGTGGTGGTACACATTATGGTCCTCCACTGATTGAAGCCATGAATGTTATTGAAAAGTATAAACGATTCAATAAAGCAGACTTAATATTTGTTACTGACGGGGAACCCTCAGATACAGGCACTCTTAATAATAAAGAATGGATGCAAAATTATTTAAATAGAAAAAAGGTCAAACAAGTTCAAATTTTATCACTTTTAATTGGAAATGGTGTTTCAAATAGATGGATAAAATCATTTTCAGACAGAGTAGTTAGAGCGGCAGACTTCGATAAAGAGGAAACAACGGAATTGTTTACTATTTAATTACTAAGTATATTTATCTGAATCTAAATATAAATTAGCTTTGTAATAGATATTGATTATTTATTGAAAAGTTAGATTATTTGTATTAAATTTTGATTAAAAAAATCATCTATCCTCTGTAGATCTCTGAAGAGGATAGATGATTTTTATTGGATTTAATTAATAATTTTATATCCAGTATTTGAAGTATATAAAGTCAGACCGTACTTTGAAGCAGCCTCTACCCAAGGGGTGAAAAACACTGAATTACTAACAGTAACTTTTGTTAAATTTACTGGTGATGTAATGGTGCCATCAGTATACCCACCAACCACAACACCTATAAGTTGATAATTGCTATTAATTACTGCCCCTCCACTATCTCCTTGACCAGACATCCAACCCTGATTAGGATCTTTTTTTACTTCTATTACTATTCCAAATTCCTTGTCTATATATCTAGCAGTAGCAACCTTACCACATGTATAGCCTGTGGTAGCGCCAGTTTTACATGCAACAGAATTTAAGGGATACAGTGATGACTGTCCAACTAACTTTTTATCATATGCTGCATCACTACTTAAAGGATTTTGATAAAAGCCATTAGTTGCAGTTCTCCCGCCAGTATAGGTGTTTAAATCAATTGTAACTAAGCCGAGGTCGTAACCAGCATCCCTAAAATCGTGTGTAGAAGTACCAACCAATGCATTATATTGATACACAAGACCACCATTATAACAATGTCCTGCTGTTATTAAGAAATACCTGGAATCCTTTTTGGCAACTCCTGCAGTAGAGCAATAATTTTTATTGCCAACTTCTATTGCTAAACCTGCACCTAATTGATTCCAGTTCTCCCATCTTTTTTTGCTAAATTCAGTTATATTCTTATGTTCTTTTTTAAATTTAATATTCTTGCCAAACCTATTTATTAATAACTTTTTCTGTTCGTCAGTTATTTTTTCAGTTATAACTTCAATCTTAGCTTCTTCAATCAATAAAGAAGAATTTGCAACTACTCCTAAAGCATTTAATTGATTATGTAGTTCATCTTGTATTTCAGCTAATTCTTTGTAATTTTTTTCTACATATTCTACTTTAACTTTAATTCCGCTAGATTTTAAGTTAAGAGACTTTGCAACTGCCTTATCAACTTTTTTCCCTATTTCTGTATTTTTTAAATTAATATCACGTTGGATAATTATTTCAGTACCATCCTCGCTGAAATAAATGTAGCCATCCTGTTGAATTTGTTCTAAAGATAAACCTTCTTGTTCATATAAATTCATGATTGAACCCAAAATTTGTTGTTGGTTTTTACTTTCTTCCATAAGTTTTTCTTCGAAATCAGGTTCTGCCATTTTACCATTTGCATTTACAGTTCCAACTGCAAATAGAAAGAAAAACATTGTAATTAAAAGAGTTGAGAATAGATTTTTCATTTTATTCCTCCTATATTATTGAATTAAATTATAATTATAATTCAATAATATAGAATTTACTATAATTTTAAAATTTAATGAAAATAAAATTTATTAATAGCATCCTAATGGAAATAATAAAATGAACGTTCGTTTAAGGAGAATTCCTAACGGGATTCTCTTTTTTTTTGCTAAAGTATGTGCTAAACTTACTGTAGTTATTTAATCTTTGAAAGTCCTTATTTTCCCACTCTTTTAGGGTGAGCAGAAAACAAAAGGATATTACGTCTTGCTCCATTAGTTTCCCTACCTTTTTTTGGTATGAGCAGAAACACAAATGTGATAAAAAATTAACCTAATGAAATAATCCAAACTCCTATCTATTTTTGTCTTTTTAAGACACTAATTCTAGGAGTTTTTTTATTTTATCCCCAAACCCTATACGTAGCGTTATTCAAAAAGCCTGTATCTCAGTGTATTTATACACTCGTGCTACAGGCTTTTTTTATATAAACAATCCAAAAAATCTTAGGAGGTCATACACACATGTATGAACATTACGTAACACTTTATTTACAAGAAGATAGCTATATTTCTACTAAAGTACTTACAACGAAAGAAGTTCCTCAATTTATTGAGAAGCATAAAAGTTTCCACACCATACTAGTATGTGATCCGAAAAATCGTACTCAAACTAGTTACGAATATGGAATTATCAAAAATTTTAATAAGAGTTATATCTAAAGGAACGAGTTCTCTCTATATAATGTCAACTGACTTCTATAGAGCAGGCTCTTCCTTTTTTATTTACCCAATCCAAAAAATATGAGAAGGAGTGTTGTTAATATGGAATCTTTATTTGATTTCGATTTTGAACCTGTTGTTATTTCTGATGAAGAAGTAGAGGAAATGTGGAGTTTACTTCAATTGGAAATGAAGAAAGAAGGTAATTATTTTACAGAAAGAAAGTTTATCGAAAAATTAGGTCTTCAAAAGTATCAGGAATCCTTTGTAAAAAAAGGATACATGACTTTACGGCATGACCAATACAGTGCGGTTCGTTCTCATTTGATTTACCATACACTCGACGAGATTCTAGACGAATTCGAAGAAAAAGTGGAACGTTTTTTAGAAAATCCTAGCAGTGACTATAGAGGCTCAGCTAGTTTTCTATTAGAGCTACCATGTGATATGGCACCAACAATTGATGAATCTCAAAAAATTAAAGGGGAAGCTTATGAATTAATGAAACCTTTTTCCAAACGAATTGCAATAGAGCTAGGTGTGGACTACTATACAAAAAATATTTTAACCAGTGATTATAAAATGAACTGTTTTAGTGATAAGGCATATAAAACGCATTTTCTACCGTTCTTTTATGACCTGGTTATCCCTATTACTGACTACGATGAAATGTATGATTTGTTAAAAAATCACTCGTTTGTTGTTGGAAGAAATGATCACTTTATGTATGGAACAACGCCCTATTTAAAAGTTGAAAAACCAATGTTTTCTGACTTAGATATTGCAGTATTATGCCAAACCACTGACAAAAAGATAATTAACCATATTTTGCGACGGGTTGGCAAGTCGATGGGTGGAAGAAGTAATATTAATGACAACAATTTTAGTGGTCTTTTATTTGCCCCAACTTTCTCTTATCAAGATTATGTAAACTCGCTAACTATGGACGATTCTGTAAAGATTTTTGATGATATAGAACGTTTAAATCGTCTACATGGGAAGAAGGAGGTAGCTTAATGCTAATTCAATACGAATTAGCTTTAGAGACTTCTGACTGGGGAGAGGCTAATTATAATCCTATGGTAAGAGCGTGGGGATTAAAAAAAGACCGTAAAGCTAAATGTAAGAGTTGTGTGAACTTTAATGAAGAACAATGTATTTATCGTTGTCCTTTCAGTCATTCAGCCGATTACAGAGCTTGTCTAAGATATAAATCTAAAAGGAGGAAAAAGTAATGTTCCGTAAAATAAAGGGAGTAGAATCAATTCAATGTGAATTGTATATAAAAAAAGTTAGAAAAGTAGGTGTTATTCGTGGCTAGACTTCAATCCGAAGCTAAAGGTGGTTTTTATATTACACCACCTGAAGAAATGGAACATATTTTAAAAGTTTTAAACGTAAATAACGCTTCTAAATTAAATGGAATCACGCTGATTGATCCATGTGCTGGAGAAGGCGATGTACTAAACCAGATGGCCAGTTATTTCTCTCCAAGTATTCCAGTAACTACTTACGGTATCGAGTTGGAAAAAGGTCGAGCAAAAATGGCTGAAAATCAACTAGATCATGTAATTGCAGCTGGCTATGAAGAAGTAAGAATGAGCCACGAAGCATTTTCTTTAATGTATCTGAATCCACCATTTGCAAATGCAGGAAATCAAAGGTTAGAAGAATTGTTTTTAGATGATTTAACTTCTGATTATCTCCCTGCAGATGGATTATTAATTTTTAATATTCCTCAATATGTCTTGAGAAATGTAAGCAAAATACTAGCAAGTCGCTTTGTAGATATTCGAGTATTACGTTTTAGTGACGAGAATAAAAACTACGATAGATTTCGCCAAGTGATTGTCTTTGCAAGACGTAGAAAAAAGGGATTGCGGTCTGACCAAGAACGTTTGTATCAAGAACGTATGGAAAAAGAGCTTTACAACTACTCTTTCTTAGGAAAAGATGCTCTAACTCCACTTGATCAGATAGAAAAATTAGGATTTCAATACGATATAACTACAGCACCTAAGACGGTTCAATTATTCAAAAGTTTAAAAGTAGAGCCCGAAGATATTATTCGTTCTTCTCAAACGATTAATCACTTTGGAAAAGTAATGCAAAAAATGAGTTCACTTGAAATCACATCAACGACAAAAAATATTCGCCCGGCTTTACCATTAAAAACAACACATATAGCAGCTGCAATTAGTGCAGGAGCTTTACCTGAAACAATGGGTAGCCATTTGTTGGTAGGGATAACAAAACGTGAACAAGAAGAACGTAAGGGGCTTCATCCAAAAACAGGGAAAGAACAAACGATAACAACGTTTAGACCAAAATCTATCGTTCGGGTATTTTCTGACAAGGGTATTTTCAATCTAAAATAATAGAGGGAGAATTATAAATGAAAAATAATAAAAACGAAAAATTTCTTTTAGCGATTTGTTTATCAGTAATCGTTTTAATGATGTTATTTCTTACTTTAAGAATGGGATTTAATATTGGGGGTAGCATAGGACAATTCGTTATTCTACTGTCTGCGACATTAATTATCGTAATTCTAATAGCTATGACAATAGCATACTTTATCATTTTTAAAAGATAGTAATATGAATCTAAAATTAATTTAATAGTGAAGGAGGGACGTCCTCTTTGCATGAACATTTTTATGCGAAGGGGATTACCCCTTTGCTATGTTCATGTAATGGACGAATACAATGAAAAAAATAAGAGTGATAGAAGATGGAAAGAATTTTGAGGTTTACTTAAAGTTTGCATTAACTGAAGATTCAACCCTAATTGGTTGTGCATATGCGGGTAGCTTTTCTTCAGCCCGAGCAGTTCATGCGGCAATGTATAGCAATCAGGAGTTCCAAATTATTGATGAGCAAGGAAATATACTCAAAAGAGTAAAGCCTAATGGAGATTATCGTCGAGTAGAAACAATAGATGATAAAGTAACTCACCATACGTTACTACCACGCTCAACTACTGATGAAGATTATCAAAAAGATTTATTAGAAATGGTTAAGAATAAAAGAGACATCTATCCTGAACGTGTAATACTTGCACCAAAAGGAAATGTTACGGAGGTTGCAGGACAATTCTTAGCAGAAACATTTGGACTGCCGAGAACACATCAATGGGTAGTACAATATTTAAATATTCTAGGTTTTGATAAGTTTAAAAAAGTAGATGTTTTAACTACTGATTTGGCTGGTGATTGGCAACAATTAAAAGCAGTAAAACTAATCGGAATGAAAGAAATAGAAATATTAAATATCATTGAGGATGCAATCAAAAAAGGATTATTAAACACTCGTTCCACTTCCTTAATGGGAGAAGGAACTTTTGAAGAAGATATGACTACTGAAGAATATCTTCGTCAAAATGCAGAGATATTCGCTAAGAAATTAGATGCTACTATGAAACCTTTAACCGACGGTAGTTTTATTTCACCATTTGTTGGAGAATTAACAAGACTACCAGTACCGTCACAGGCGAAAGCTAGTATGGCGTCGTTAGAGGTGTTAAAGAAGAAAAAAGGAGTATTTATGGTTGGTGATATGGGAATCGGTAAAACGATTGTTGCATTAACTTCTGTTTATACACAAATGCGGATTCGTGAAGAATCGGGAGCAAAAGATGGTATGCGAGTATTGATTATTGCACCATCCAATGTTGTACCTAAATGGGCAAATTCCGAGATATATAAGACGATTAAACGCTATAAATACACAACTCGTATCATAAAGAATTCAAATGAAGCTTTACGATATGTAGATGAAGTGAAAAAAGGACAAACTGTCCCAAAAGGAACAATTGAGTTTGTTTTAATTGGTACAGATCGTATGAAATTAGCAGCTGATGGTTGGGTACTAGGAGCAAATTGGGATAGCCAAGATAAAGTATGGCGTTCTCCAAATACATGGAAACCACTTTTAAAACCAAACCAAACGAAGATGCAAAGGGAAGAAGATTTAGTAGCTGGTTGGAGTGATGTTGTTGAAAAACCTGCAAAACCTCCAACACCTATGGAAATCGAAGAAGCTCGTAAAAGTGGGACACTACTTCCAAATGGATTACCAAAAGCGTATATAAAATCATGGAAACCTGATATTCGTAATTTCCAAGAAGATTATAAGGGTAAAAAAAATCGTTCTCTAGCAAGACCTGGACGAAAAGAATGGGCTGAAACAAATAAAAAAGCTCGTTGGATGATTGCACAAATTTTTCAACGTAAGCTAAAAAATCACTTTCACATGGGTATCATTGATGAGGTTCATCAAATGAAAGCTAGTGATAGTGGTAGGGGCCTAGCGTTACACAAAATTATGAAGTCTTGTCGTAAATTAATGTTCCTTACAGGTACTTTAACTAATGGGGCAAGTACAAGTATCAAATCATTATTGTGGCGATGTTTTCCTAATGAATTATTAGCAACTGGTATCACATACGATACTTCAGCCGAACAATGGGCGAGTAGATATGGGGTATTAGAGAAAATTGTTACAAGAGCAGATGGGGACAGCGTAGTTGGTGTAAGTACAAATCGTAAAAAGGATCGCGTAGAAGTTAAAGAAAAGCCTGGTATTTCTCCTAAATTAATTTCTGACTTTTTACTTGATAAAAGTATTTTTGTAGAGTTATCGGATTTAGGTGTACCACTTGTTAGACTGGAAGAAATTCCAAAGGTTATCACTTTAGACGACGATCACTATGACGAATATAAAAAGTTACACACCAATTTATATAACTCTGCATTAAACTTCCAAAAGGAAATTGGTTCAGCAGCGTGGTCGCATTTTAATCCGACTACAATTAACTATGCAGATCAACCACATTTTGGGGCAGATGTTAAATATCACAAATATAACGAATTTGGTCAAAAAGAATTGCTCGGTAATGTAACCGCACCCGCTTTTCCTAGTAGCTATTATACGAACAAGGAACGGGAGATTTTAAAAGATATTGAGAGCGAAATAAGACAAAAAAGACGTTGTATTGTTTTCACACATTATTCTGGTGGATATCAAACAAATGAACGTTTAAAAAGAATTATTAAAGATAGAGGAATCGTTTGTGAAATCATGAATGACAAAGTCAGCACCGATGACCGATTTGATTGGTTGGATAAACAAGCACAAGCTGGTACAGAAGTTTTAATCATGAATATGAAATTAGTTGAGGTTGGGTTAGATTTAATGGAATTTCCAACTATTATGTTTTATCAGCTAAATGACGATATTAATGTTTTGAGACAAGCGAGCAGAAGATCTTGGCGTCTTGGTCAACCTAAAGTTTGTAAGGTTATATATTATATAGCCGATAAAACAACTCAAATGGTTCAATTCCAACGATTAATGAGTAGACGTGTAGCAGCAATGATTGTGGAAGGACGTATTGAACGCTCTGATGCACTTGTTAAATATGCCGATACTGCATCTACTGGAATGGTGGCAGATTTATCTAAAACATTATCTTCTGTAGAACTTACTAATGCTTGGGTTTCGGCTTCAGAAAAAGACTTGGATCAAAACTTAGAATTAGTAACTGAAGAAGAATTTCAGTCACGAATCAAAGAAGCGTTCCAACGATTGACTGCCAAAACTGTAGAAATTAGTGGGTATCAGCCGAATGTAGATGTTGAGTTTGATTTTGACGCCCTTGAAAAAGTATTAGGAAATATAGAGCAACCAAAATCATCTATGGAAAATGAAGATATCCCTCTCATTGAAACATCTGAGAAGGAAAAGCACATTTCAAAAGATGAAATAGAAGAGCTTCGCCAAATTAAAAAAATAAAAAGTAAGCAAGAAAACGAGCCAGTACCAACGACTTTCGAACAGTTGGACTTGTTTGCAGACTTAGCTTAATTCAAAGAGGAATCCTTATTTACTGGGGGTTCCTCTTTTTTGTTTTCAATCCAAAAAAAAAATTAAAGGAGAATCATTATGATTTTACAAAATATAAATGCTGAGGAAATTGAAGATAATTTTGTTGTTACAGAGAAGAATTATGAAAGTGCGTTATATCTGTTCTTATTGGGGTTTAAGCAATCTGATTACAATACAGAATGTTTTTCTTCTAGAGAAGTTAGTCGTTATTTAGCTATACAGGAAGCCACTGATTATATGATACAAAACATTATTGATGAAGGTTATTGTCCTTATCAACTAATAAAATCGGTGGAAGAAAAGCTAGAAATGGATCTTGGGATTTATCCAAGGCCAGGGCTAAAAAAACAAATAGATTCGCATTTTCGTATTGTCGTGAATGGAAATATTATGCGGTTTGGTTATATGTACTATCGTACAATCAAGGAGGAATATATATGTTGAACTATGTCGGAAACGCTTCATTAAATGCTGGAGATAAAATAGAAGTTTACTATAGCGGGAAGAAAAAGGTATTATCTATCAGACAACTTAATGTAGAAAACGAGCATTTTAATAGAATCGTGGCATATTCAGAATATATTCACATTGAAAATGCGGTTTTTGTTTATCGTGGAGACCGTAAGATTATACGAGGTACATTTGCTGGTTCCATTCCTGTTTTTCCTAGTAACGATCATATGGTTCTTCTGGATGATAATAAGTTTTATGATCTTCAAGGTCACGAAGTAGAAGGAGCTAATTATTGTGTTTGTTATTTAGACATGGTGTTAGCAGAAGGGAAAATCTACCGCAAAGAAAAAAGGGAAGTTATTTAAAAAGAGAAAGGGGAAAATACGAATGAATATTATGAAGAATATTTTGAAAAGAAATTTAGGAAGTGCTTTTACTTTAAATGCTTTGTTTTACTTAACAATAATTTGGGGAGGTATAGTGGCAATTACCTTAGTTTCTACTATTTTCTTAAATGATATTGTTAAAATCGAAAAAGTAGAAGATATGTATTACACACAAATGTTACCAATCACAGCATTTATTGTTGCTATATTTTTAGCGTACTTTACTTTTGTGGTGTCGCAAAATGCAGTGAATTATCAAAATCATAAGGTATATGGTTCGTATGTACCTTCAAGGAATTTTGATGAAGAAATAAGAAAGATAGAGCTTAATAAAGGTCATAGTCTTGAAAGATATGCTGTTCCGTATACCACAAATATTAAATATGCAAGAAGATTAATAAAAGATATGATTAAAGAGGGTTATATTCCAAATACAGAATATGATTACAAAGAAGATTCCTATAAATATTCAGTATCAAAGGATGATATTCTCATATCAGGTAGAACTGCTAGTGAAGAAATGGCTATCTGTATTATGTATGTAGAGTTATTTGAAAAGTAGTATAAAAGGGATTAAGCATCTATAATGCTTAATCCCTTTTTGTTGTAGTTATATTCATTTCGTTATTTAACAAGTAATTTTATCCTTATACAATCTACTTAATGGTTTTGCTCTCATAGAAACGTACCATTTCCTCAAAAAGTACAGAAAAACCTGTACTTAATTGGCTCGTATCAACTTCTTTATAGATTTCCTTAATAGATGATAAACAAGGTTCGATTTCATTTGAGGTTAGTAAGTGAGCTGCATATAAAATTACCTGTAGGTCACTTCCTAAAGTTTTAACAAACTTAGTCTGTTCAAATCTATTTTTTGAATCTGTTTTTATTTTAATATCCGTACCAGGTACCCTAGAGTGTTCTAATATTATTAATTCAAATTGCCAAATGAACGGAAACAAATCAAAAACAACCATATCAATAGTAGGGTGCTGATGTAAGGCAGGAATAGAGTGTATATAAGCTGATAGAACTTCTCGTGAACTTCTCATTGATATATTAGAAAAACTCTTTAATTGAGTCAAAAATGCCCTTAAATGACGATTGCTTAAAAAGTATGAAGGTAAGTAGATTTCTTGCTCTTTTATAGTAACTTCTACAAGTTGGTCCATTTCACAAATACCGCAAAATGCCTTCTCTTCATAATAATTTATAAGTTGTGGTAAATAATCTAATCCACATTGAGAACAAGTTATCTTATATCCAGTCATTATTTAATCCTTTGAGGTTTTCCTTTTACTGGTTCCTCAATTATTTCAGGATCACTTATATATATTCCTCTACTAATATACCAATCCTGCAAACCTTCAAAATCATCAGGTCCATAAATATAAATGATATTTTGTATTTCCTCATCCGATAAATCATATTCAATAGATCTTACAATAGCTTCAATTATGGTAAATCCATTTCCGATGTAAATCCGATTTTCATTAGTTTCCGAACGGAAGGCAGCTACCATGATTAGGTATTTATATTTTTCATTTGTAGACATTTTAACATCTCCAATCTATTACTGAGGGAAGGATAGGAAGTTTATAATTTCATCAAAGTATAATTCTTCATCCTCAGTTATTTCCATTTCATTTTGTTTTTTAAATAAAATTAATGCAGCCGATGACTTAGCTTGGGGCAACATATATGAGTTGTGAATAATTAAATTTTGAATTCTTTTTAACTTATCTTCTGTTTGGATATTTTTTTCTGTGACAGGCATTTTTTTGCTCCTTTTAATTTATCTATTTTGAAAAGCTTTCATCTAATTTATCAAGACACTGAGAACAAAGTGCAAGACCAATTTTTTTATCCCTAGAATCCGCTAGTTTTGAAACGGCCTCGTTTCCACAAACATCACAAACCATATCTTTGGACTGTTTTAATTCCAACACCTTTGTCACACCCTTCACTTTTTTACTAAGTTTATCTTAGCAAAAAGAAAGTATGTTACGAGTGACAATAATTTATTTCATTATAGATTGACACATAAAATGTGTCAATTTTTATATTACTCTAATAAAATTAAGATAAACACATTTATTGTCACTTCTGAAAAACAAAAAATCCTTACAATTAAAGAAAAGGGGTTGGTTTGTTTGAATTGTCCAAAATGTCGATTCGGAATTATGGAGTATATCGGTAAATCAAGTCTTGGTTTATTTCAGGAATCTCTACAAGAAAACAGCAAAAGTCATAATATTAATATCCCTATCGAGGTTTATGTATGCTCTTTTGAAGATTGCTCACATATAGAAATTGAAGGGAAAGGCAAGGTATTGAGTAAAGTTAAAGATACTATACGAAGAGAAACTTTAACTAAGGAGGAATCAATATGATTGTAGAGTTAAAAAAAGAAATGGTCCAAATTATTAAGTGTATAGATGAAAATAATGTTAATGACTCATTATTTATATTATCTAAGCAAATAAATCTAGTTGAATCATTATTTGAATATAAAGAGATTAAGAATGAACATAAAATATTAGGAACTTCATCTTATCTTTCCAAACAAGTTAGTCAAAATAAACCTACACAAACTACTTCATTTCCTTCAGATATCGAGAAGGTGAAAATCAATAAAAGGGATAATATGTACCGTTTTGAACGCAAAGTCAGAGGTGGCTTTATCCCTGAAATTGAAGCATTTGTACCCGAAGGTATAGTAAGGAAATTAGGATTAATTAATGGGGATTTAGTTTTTGCCGAAAAAAAAGAAGATATTGGACCTAACCATTATCAATATACAGTCGCTGAAAAAATAGGTAGTGATGATAGTAATGAACGTAGTCAATTTAATCTTTGTCCAGTCGAAAAAGATGGGGATTTATGGGTAGTAACACGTTCTCAAGAGACGGATGACTTAATTAAATTAGACAATGTACCTTATAGAGTTTTATTAAACCACCAAGATATTAAAGACCTTGATTTACAAAAAGGTGATTTAGTAGATATAGCTTTTTTAAATAATAATCCCCATAACGTAAAAATCTTATGGAAGCACAATATTGAAGAAATAGTTCAACAAAAGGATTTAGAGAGTAAAAATAATATTACAAAGAAAAAGAAACTAACTCCTAAAGTTGTTCAGCCAATAACCAAATCACTAGAAGGTCAAAGAATTCTCATTATCGGAAATGAACCTCACAAAAATTTATACAAATCGGAGATCGAGGCTAGAGGTGGAGAATTACTTTGGGCTGATGCAAAAGAAAACAGCCAAAGGCTAAGAAGTCTTGTGAAAAAATCGGACCAAGTTATTTATCTATTAAAAGTAAGTGGGCATATAGGTATGAAGCAAGTGAAGAAGTTCTGTAAACAATATAATGTGCCCTTTGAGAACATTTGGGATGTAGCAGCATCCAAAATTATAGAATTTGGGGAAAAAAATATGGATAAAATTTAATATCAAGTCTGTAAACTGCTAATAATTAAGTAAAGGTTGCCAGCTCTTATTATAGTTATGAGGATACTATTTTAATGCTAGATTCTAGGATAAAACTATCTATTAAACATTCATTAATATAGACTTAGACTAATAAAAATAAAAAAAAACCCCACATAATTTCACTTAATCATCGGAGTTTGGCGACGCCTGTTTGATTAATGTAAAATTTCTAGTTAAGGTTTCTCGTTGCTTTCATATAAAATCTATAGGGTAAATATAGCATAGACATATATGTATAGCAAACAGAAACCTTCTTATTTTTTCATACATAAACCGACAAAAATTACGGTATATGTGGGGTGAAAAAGGAGGTTTTTATTTATGGGAACGGATTTTAAGGTGTTACTTGGAAAACAAAATAAAAACGAAATACAGTTGCCAATTTTATATTTTGTAGCAGTAAATCAATGGATAGAAATTATAGGCGATACAGCATTTCTTTCCTGGTTAAAGTTATATACATGGACTAAACAAGAAGATACTTTTTATAATTCTAAAGAATTTACCGATTTGTATACATTAACTTATTCATTTTCAGTCATAGCTAAAAAACTGGGTATAGCAAACGAAACATTACAGAATAAGGTTTTAATTCCTTTATGGAACGTTGGTTTAATAGACATTATCGAAAAAGACAACACACAAAAGTTGAACGATAAGGAAGTATTGATTATCGTTTACCGTTATCCTAAAAATAAATTAGAAAATTCGTTTAAACCAATAGAAATATTTAGAAATTACGAAAAAGATTATACAAAAAATAATCGAGTATTCCATCAAAGTAAAATTACAAAACCAGTACCAGATATTAAAGATTATGAAGGAAAATATATTTTAAATGTTTTAGAAAAACACAAAACTAGATTAGCAAATGACCAAATAGATATAAGAGTAATATTGGATTTATGGACCGTTGAAAGAAATAGTATAGAAGGTTTATTAGAATCAGAGTTCGCAAATATGATTGATGATGTATTAAAATACACTAAAGATAAAATAGGTAGTAAGGGTTCTGTAAAAGGATTTTTTACTGTTGTTCTTCAGAATTTTAAAGCTAGAAAGAATAAGGACGGTGAACAAAATCATGACGGGTAATGTAAAAAGGTTCACCAAAAGTAAGGGATATGAATCTATTGATCGGAGTATGTTGCAGGATGAAGATAATCTTAGTTTAGAAGCTATAGGTTTACTTTCTAACTTAGTTTCCTATCCCGATAATTGGGTTCTTCACAAGACAGAACTCTATAAAAGATTCGCAAAATCTAAACGAAATAAAGTCGAAAGTGCTTGGAATAATCTTGTGGAAGAAAAGTATATAGTCCAGCTAAGAAAAAGAAACGGCAAGAAATACGATTATTTATATTACTTTGCTACTGAAAGATTTTCAGATGAAGAAATACGGGAAATATCTAAACAAGAACAAGCCGATATTTGGGACGGAAAAATAAGTAAGAACACAATAGAGAAAGTGAAAGAAGAACAGTCATTTCCCGAAAATATTTGGAATGCTGATTTTCAACAGTCCAATTTGGACAGTTCAAAACCAACAGATAATAAATATACTATTAATAAATTAACTAATAATAAATTAGATACGAAAGATACTAAAATAAAAGATGAAATATTTAAACAAGCATACATAAATAATAAAGAAAAAATACCAAAGAGATTAGCAGAAACTTTAAGTGCTTTAACTAACAGTAATATTGAACTGGATCAACACTATAGAATTATCTTAATAGCTAAATCTCTCATTGAAAAAAATCTAGGGTTCCCTTTATTTTTTGAGGAGGATGATATATTACTAAATGTTGTGATACAGGGGTATGCAAATGCAGTACGTAAAATAGAAAAAGGTTATCCTGAAAACAAAAACATTCAAAACAAAGATGGCTATATTTTCACTTCAGTAATGAATCAATTACAAAATTTAATAAAAGAAAGATTTCCTTATAAAAATCTAGAAACAAAACATGCAATGCAAACGGCATTTATAAGTTTTCTAAATAATTAAAAATTAATAATGATGCAAAAAAACTACTAACTACTAGGTAAAAAGTTAGTGGTTTTTTTATTATAGTACAAAAATATAAAACTAATCATATTTCCATATCTATAATTAGTAAAATATAATTTACAGATTCATTTTTTAGACATTTTTTTAAACTATCGTTTAAGAAAATAGACAATTTACCTAATATATACCAACTTATAAGGACTATGTAATTGTTTTCTTCGCACGACAAATAAACTATAAGAATTAGGTTGATTTTCCAATTAGTTTCATGTAATTTCAAGTTAACGGATTATTTTTTGCGTTTAATGTCGAAAGTGGGTAATTGGAGATGGGTAATTGTATCGAACGTGATAGGGAAAAAGTAATGATTGAGGAATTCAGTGAAATTGACGAATTAAATAGATTATTTCGCAAGAAGTCGAGGGAAGATAATAGCTTTGATACTGCTGAATTTATAACTATGGATGATGTTCAATTGCAAGTATTGTTCGAAAAAATGGAAGCAGAGCCACTAGAAATAAATTTAGATGCAGCACATCAATCAGATTTATCTAAACTAGATTTATCAAACATATCTTCGCAACGTCAATACATACATTCCACAAAACAATATAGCTATTCCAAAAAATAGCTGATTATTTAAACGGTTTCACTAATTTAAAATATGCTAAAGGAAGGTGAAGTAAATGTTTTTCTCAATTCAAGTGAAAAGTGGAACTGAATATCAAGTAGCAAAATTTATTGAAGCTACATATGAAAATCAAGGTCAAAACATTATTCGTGTTCTTATACCAACCGTTGAAACTTACGATCTTAAAAAAGTTGAAAAGGGTATCGCTAAAAAGAGGCTAAACATACTTCTCCCTAGTTATATTTTTATTGAAGTGAATGAAACTGAAATTACAATGAAACCATCCTTATACAATTACTTAAAATCACTAACTAAGAATGTTTGCCATGTGTTAATAAATAGTATTCCTGAAAATGAATTAACTCGTTTTATTGGGAAAACCTATTCAATTGTTGAGCTGGCTTTTGAAGAAAAACAAATAATCAAGGATAAATCCTCGAATGAAAAAGATTCTAACTTATCCCACATCAATAAAATCATACATTCACTTACACAAAATAAAATGAAATCAAGTCTATCCATTCAAGCCTTCCTATGCAATAAAAAACTAAATCTTTCTATTCCTGCTAGTTTATTTAAGAAAATTGTGGAAGAGAAGAAATTTACTATAAAAGAAATGCAAAAACATCCTAAAGCCTTTCTTTTGGAGGTGCTACGGGTATATGAACAAGCTCTCAGTCCATGTTAAGTTCTCCAAACATATATTTTCAGCCACTGAATATCAAGTATTGATAGTAAAGACTATCAAATGGATGATAGGTAAAACAGATAAAACATCTTTCCTTATAGCAGGTCCTTTACCAAAGCTAAGTAAAAACGAAGAAATTATTATAGAGGGGTACTTTAAATTTAACCCAAAATATGGGGAACAATTTATAGTGGAATCTTGGAAACGTCCTATCCCGAAGTCTAGAAATCAAGCAATTAATTTTTTAAGTTCTAATATTTTTCGTGGTATTGGAAAAAAGACAGCAACATCAATTGTAGATAAATTAGGTTCCGAAGCTATTGTACTTATCACTGAAAATGGTGTAAATGCCTTAAAACAAGTGCCGAACCTAAGCACAGATAAAATAACTCAAATTGTGGAAACAACTCGTAAAACGTTCGTTTTGAACGATATTATGGTGTTTTATGCAAAGTATGGGATTACCACTGATACTATTCTAAAAGCATACGCTAGATTAAGTAATGGAATAGTAGAGTTAAAACAAAATCCTTTTTTGCTAACTCAATTAAACCTAACTGATTTCTATACAGTGGATAACATAGCTAAAGTTATGGATATTCTTCCACATAACTTCAATAGGCTCGAAACCGTTCTGAAAATCGGGCTGAAGGAAATGGGGACACGATATGGCCATTGTTATGTAATGGAAAATGAGTTAATTGATAAGTCGATTTATATGTTGAACCATCGTTCTTCTAAGGTGGATTGGGTTCATCCAAATTCCTTTATTGGTGTCATGGAACAATCAAAGGCATGTTATATAGAAAATGGCTACGTGTATCCGACAAATATTTATTATGCTGAAAAAGAAGTTGCTTTTTACTTACATCAGCTAACTATTGAATCGGATATGACTTCCCAAAAAGAAATAAATAACGCTATTAAAGATAGTAGTTTGGTTTTAACTTCGGAACAGCATAAAGCTATACATTTACTAATGAAAAATAATGTCTTGGTGCTAACTGGGGGACCAGGTACAGGTAAAACGTACACAATTAATGCGATAGTAAATGTTTTTAAAGCGTTATATCCAAATAAAAAATTAGCTTTAACTGCCCCAACCGGTAGAGCAGCCAAAAAAATTGGTGAAGTTACAGGTTTGGGTAAGGAGGCACTAACTATGCACCGTCTGACTGGATATGGTCAAAATGGATTTGAAAAACCAACTTACAACGAAACTAATCAATTAGATTACGATTTTATTATAGTTGATGAGTTTTCAATGGCAGATATAGAACTATCAAGAAACTTGTTAAGAGCAATAAAAAAAGGCAGTAAATTGCTCATTGTAGGAGATAGTGATCAACTACCATCTGTAGGACCAGGAAATGTATTAAAAGATATTTTAGCTACTAATATCCCTCAAATTCGACTTACTACCATCTTTAGACAGGCAATAGGTTCCAAAATTATTGAATCAGCTCATAGGATTAATAAAGGAAAAATGATTGAGTTAACCAATAGTAAAGAACAGTATTTTATCGAAAGTAAAAACCCTTATTACAGTAATGAAGTTATTGTACGGTCAGTCAAAAAGTTTTTAGAACAAGGATATTCCATTAATGAAATTATGGTATTATCTCCGATGAAAAAAGGTGCTCTAGGTGTTGAACAGTTAAATATACGAATTCGGGATATGTATAATCCATCCCAAACAAAGAAAAAAGAGCTTGAATATTTAAAACAAGTATATCGTGAAGGCGATAAGGTGATGTACTTACGTAATAATAAAGATATGGATATATACAACGGTGATGTTGGGTTTATAAAGAAAATTAATCTAACAAATAAAACAATATATGTGGATTTTGATGGTACACAAGTGATTTTAGAAAAAGACGAATGGAAGTATCTGCAATTATCATTTTGTACAACTATCCATAAATCTCAAGGAGGACAATCACCGATAGTCATTATGGCTTTAAGTGATGAACATGAAATAATGTTAACTCGAAATTTATTCTTTACGGGTATTACTAGAGCAGAAAGTATATTTGTTTTGGTAGGAACAACAAATGCAATAGAACAAGCAATTTCTAACAACCAAGTAGTAAGTAGAAAAACTGGATTAACAGAGAAGATAATGAAGTATAGAGCTCATTTGGTACTAGAACATGCAATTTAAATTATGAAAAATGAAACGCCCTTCTATTAATACTTAGAAGGGCGTTTTTTTTGTATTTACTTAATATGAAAGACAAAAAAAGAAGGAGGGTAACAATGAAAAAGTGGAAGTTTATATATATTTATTTATCTTTTCTACGCTCGTGAAAATAAACTATTTTTTTATCATCTCTTTTTAAAAAAACAGAGCGAAGTTGTATCCGTTGTTCGAGAGTATAGCTATTTATTATAGAAAGTGAATATGCAATTATTTCACTTTTAGTAGCTAATAATTCTACAGCTTTAGGACATACTCTTTCAATTTCAGATGCCATTGCTAAGAAAGGAGAACTATCTAAATGAATTGAATCATCAACGTTATCTGAAGCACTAAATAATTCAAGAGTATATATTTCGACTTTCGCTAGAAGGCGGACGTAATCAGCGGGGCTTTCAGCTTTATCAAAATGAAGCCAAAAGTAATCAATGAGCTGATCGATTGTAATCGCCATAAAATCACTACTTTCAAAAAAATATTATGGAAACTAACAAAAACGTGTAGAAATATACGTTTTTTTATTTTGGAAAAGGAGAGAAAAATTTAATGAAAAAAGAAACGAGAGAGCACTTAATCCAACATATAAGAGAAATTAATGATCCAACTATATTAAGTGAGATAAAACTATTTAATCAAACAGATTGTGTTATTGGTAGAGCAGCCATTTTAAAAAATATTAAAGAGACAAGCGACTATACCTATGAAGAATTGTCTACAGAGCTATTTGAAAATAAACGACAGTTAATCAGAATTATTAAGTTAAATAATCTAATAGGAGAATTGAAAGTATTAACTCAAAAAAGGCTGATTTCAAAAGTTGCAGCCTACGAGATTTCTTCTTTTTCGAAAGAGAAGCAAAAGGAATATTACCAGTTAATACAAAGATCTGTGAGTCAGAAAAAAAATAGTAAGAGAAAAACATTTAAATATACAGAATACTTAGCTCTAAAAGAACTAGATAACAATGTTTCAATACAAGTCTAAATCTAATTTTAGTGTACATCTTTTAAACGACCATTTAAAGAGTAATAATTATTTAGTTTTTAAGAATCTACTATTTTTTTGTCACTCCTGAAAAATATATAGATGATAGGCTGAAATTAAGAGTTTATTAAACTCCTAATAAGCGAGAAATCTAAAAATAAGGAGGGAGTTAGCAATTAACTCGCAAAAAAATATAAGAAATATTAAAGGAGAAAAATCATGAATTTAACACAGAAAAAAAGCAATATGATCCAAAAAGTAATCCTTTCATTTATAACAATCTTCATTTTGTCATTTGGACTTTCTAACGTAATAGGAATTGAAATGGCAGATACTGCTGAAGCAACGTTAAAAAGTCAAATCAAGGCAAACAATCAAGATAAATTAGAAGCAACTATTGATAAAGCAGGTAAGGAAGTAGTGAACACTGCAAGAGAAATAGCAATTGTAGCTTTAGTAGTCCTTATAATTTGGATGGCTTATTCATTATTAATTAAGAAATCTGCTGAAGGATTAGCTGATATGAAAGGACGTCTAGGCGGTGTAGTAATTGCTGTTGCATTCATCTTCTTTACAGACCAAATTCTTGGAGCGATCTTCGGTGTATTGGGAGTAAAACTTTAATAGTAAAAGGAGAAATATACAATGTACGGACAATACCATGAAGTACCCTACAATTCTAGAGTACAAGAAGCAATCATTGGTCCGTTCTCTTGGAGTCAACTTGGTTGGTTGGCTCCAGGAGTTATTGTGACTTATAAATTAGCAGAGTGGATACCCAAACTTCCTTTTGATTCTATGGTGTTTTCTAGGATTCATTGGTTTATCCCTATTCTAATTTCTTTAATCTTTGCTTTTTTTAAAGATAACAAAACAAATTTATCTTTACCTCAACTAATCGTGACACAAATTAAAATACGCTCAAGAAGGCGTACTTACTACTATAGACGTATCAATATGCCCTCTTGGAAAGAGGTAGAAAAAAGATGACAACAGAAATCATTGGAGCAGTGATACTCGTTGTTTTGAGTATCTTCTTTTATTCAGCCATGAAAAAGGATAAAAAGAAACTTGGAAGTAACAAGAAAAATGGTACTAAACCAAGTAAATCTAAGGACAAAGAAACTGTTCAAGAATTATTAGCGTATGAACAAATTAGTGATCGTGGAGTTGTTAAATTAATTAATGGGACATATACGCTCACTGTAGAAGTATCGCAAATAAACCAACGATTAATGAACCAAATTGAGAATACCACAATATGGAGAAAGTTTAGAGGTATGTTGAATTCGATTGGGATTCGACATACATATTTAGTGCAATCACAATATTTAGATGTGATGGATTTTGTATCAGAGTACAACGAAAATGCCGATGAATTGGATAATTTAACTCCAGAATTAAAGTTAGCAAAGGAAGATATAGTCGATAACTACAAGTCCTTTGCAGAAGAAAAAACAAGAGAAGTACGTTGTTATATGATTTTTAGGTTCAATCCTAAAAAAGATGGAATGGAAAAAGGACTTGAAACAGGAAATTCTACACTAGATGGGCTTTTGTCGGGTTTGAAGGGTCAAACAAATTCAATGGATAAAGAAGAAGCGGATGAATTAGCTAACTCAATTTTAGATGAAGTGGGCGACTTAGCCCATACACTATTACATTCCATTGGGATTAAGGCAATTCGTTTAAATAAGGTAGGTGTTTTAAATATGTTATACATGACTTTAAATCGAGATTTAACACTTTCTCAACGTCTTGTAGATGTAAATAAAGCACAATCTTTTACTGAGTTTAAATTGTCAGAAACTCCATTTGCTATAGAAGAGGAAGCTTATCTTTCTGAAATTGAATTAGTAGAGGAACTTGAAAAATACATACCAATACCTGATGACAGTGAAATTTCTCAATTGGATTTGGTACCAGAAGCAAATAGCAAAGAGGAACTTCAGGAAGTATAGAAAGGAAGGAGGAATAATCATGGCGTTCTTAACTAAGAAAAAGCGTTCATCCTCATTTAATAAACAAGAGAATAATGTGGATTTAAAAGAACATGAAGAACAGATTGAAAAAGAGCCTAATTTTGTTAAAGCAAGTGAAACTAAAGTTGAAGGAATAGACTTTGTATCCCCTTCTTTAATTAAAGAAACTTTACCCTCTGACTTACTTGGGGATGGTACAAAAATTAATGATTATTATGTGGAAGTCGGTGGAACAACTGAATTTGCAAGATATTTCCGAAGCTTTTTTGCTGAAATCACAGGAGGTTCTACATATGCAGGTATGTTAGATCCTTTATTGATTGGTGAGTTTGGACAAGGAGATGTAGATGTAGCTCTCCACGTCGATCCAGTAGAAACAACGGAGGAATTAGAGGATATAGCAAGACGTATTCGAGGAATCAAGTCGGATATGTATAGAGAAATGCCGGATGAAAAAAGAGATAAACTACGAGATGAATTAGAAGATTTGGTAGATCGCCAACGTCGATTACGTCAAAATCTTGAAAAGCCATTTCGAGTATCTATGCAAATTGTGGCTTCTGCAACTGAATTAAAAACACTAAAAAGATTCGCTAACAATATGATTAGAAGGTTTAGTGGTAACGATATTATTCTCCGTTCTCCTGATGGAAAACAATTGGACGCTCTATTAAATATCACTCCACTTGCTGATTCACCATTTTATAAAGAGCATACTTTTTCATATGAAACTTCGAATGTAGCAGACTTCTTTCCCTTTGGTAATGGAAAGGTATCTCACAAAACAGGAATCATATGGGGACGTGACCATTTAGGACGTCCAATTTTTTATGATGCATGGGATCGCTCTTTAATGAATCGTAATGCAGTAGTTACAGGGGGTTCAGGTGCTGGTAAAACCTTTTCAGTTTTACGCTTAATCCACCACGACACTCTGAGAGGGATAAGACATTGTATCATCTGTCCAAAAGGGGACTATCGTCGTTATATAGTCGAAATGGGGTGTCCTTACATTGATTTAGGACCTGAAAGTCCATATCGAATAAATTTCTTTGATGTAGATGTAGAGGAACGTTTGATTAATAACGAAACGATTAAACAAGTAAATATTGAAAATACAATTATAGCAGCACGGGCAATTATTTATCGAATGATCAAAATTTTAGATGAAGATTCTTTGACTGGAATTGTAAAAGTACGAATTGACAATAAAATTCGTGAATTGTATCGCGAAAAAGAAATAACAAGTGATCCTGAATCTCTTTATATAAAAGAAAAAGAAGCTATAACAGGAGAAAATGGAAAACCATTTTTCTCAATGAAACGAAAAATGAAGGATATGCCACAGATTGGTGAACTTTATATGAAGCTAAAAGAAGATTCAGATACAAAAACTGTAGCTGAATTATTAAAAAACTTCACTATTTACGGAGATGCACCAACACAATCAATTTTTGATACACAATCAACAGTAAAAATAACAGATACCCCTTTATTCGGTTTTGGTTTAGCAGAATTAGATGAAGAAATTATGAAACCATTGGGATTATTTATAGCGACTAAATGGTTATCTACTAAATTTTCTCATAAAGACCGTCACATTCGTAAACGAGTAGTAGTGGATGAAGCTCAAATTCCCATGCAAGATAATGAAACAGCTCAATGGTTAGAAAATGAGTTTCGTGTTGTTCGATTTTTTAATACATCAATGATCGCAATTACACAAGGGTTTGAGGTATTCACACGTTCAGAATTTGGACTAGGTATATTAAAGAATGCCCCAACAAAGTTATTTTTAAAACAAGATTCCATTGATATTAATGAGATTCAAGGGAAATTTAATCTAACTGAGTATGAAGCTGATTTTCTAGTATCTGAAGCTGGGGAAGGATTAGGCATTTTACGTATAAATGAAGAGAGAAGTATTATTCAAGTTTCTTCCTCCTTATATGAAGCGATGCTATTTGAAACAAATCCTGACCGTATACGTGAAAAGAGTGATATGTATGCACGTTCAAGACGCTAAAAATAAACGTTCATTTATAGTAAAACTAACCTTAGTGTTAATGACATTATTTATGGTTATGACGCCTTTAATGAGTGTTTCAGCCGAAGTGATAAATAAAGAAAATTTAGATCCTGAGGAAAAGCCTGGATTAGTTGAAAAACATTTATCAAAGTTTTTAATTAACTTATCAAACTCAGCAATTAGTTTAATGAAGGCACAAGATGTTTCTGTATTAGTATTTCAACGGCCTGAAGTATTAAAAGAAAAAGACACATGGCTTGAAAATACATCAAGCTTGGACAGAGATGAAATGGCTTTTGGTATATTTCCGAATGCTTTATTTGAAGGGATTTCCAAAATATACGACGGTTTTGCAAAGCTAATACCAATTCCAATATTTGTTCTTTTAGCTATTGGTGGTTTAGTGCTTTTACTAGATTTGTATCGTTCATCTGAGTCAAGGTCTAAAGCAAAAGAATATCTATTCGGAATTGTAATAGCTCTCTTATTGCTACGATTTGGCCATTTGTTATGGGATTGGATAATTTTTATCAATCATATGATTGTGGATATTGTATTTTTTACTCTTAAAGCAAGTGGTATTGAAGTAAGATCTTTCGTATCAACGATTTGGAATCCTTCAGATACAGCAGAAGTAATGAAATCGCCATCCTTTATGATTGCATTATTAGTTTTAGGTGCGGCAGTAATGACATTTATAATCAATTATCAATATATGATGCGGATGTTAACTCTAGCAATGTTAGTAATACTCTTCCCATTCGTAATAATCGCAACTGTAATGCCATCAAGAAGAAGTGTATTAAATACTTGGGTTACACAATTTACTTCACAGGTGTTTATTCAAACAGCCCACGCTATATCGTTAGCCCTTTTCTTCTTCATGATAACTAAAACAGAGGATTTAGGATTTTGGTTAGTAGCAGCTATGTTCTTTGGGCTACCAGCAATGGCTGATCTTGTTCACCGAATAGTAGGTGGTTTTACAGGGGAAGGCGGTGGTGGTGGATTAGGTACTAGTATTTCCAATGGTTCAGGTATGGGTGGAATAATGGCTGTTACTAGTATTGCTCGTGGAATGATGAAGTCAAAAGGTAGTAATGGTAGTAAAGGTAATATGGACGGTATTTCAAGTAATAATGAAGTAGGAAGTACTAATGGAAATATGAGTTCTGCTATGTCATCTATGGGTTCACCTGCCAAACAATCAGGGGTTACATCCTTTATGAGTGATAAAGGTAATGTACAAGATGGAAGTGGTGTAGGTGGGATTCCTATTAGTAATGGTATAGCAAACGGTGAAAGTAATGGAATAAAAGCAACAAGACAAGATGTAAAAATGAACAAAGCTATGAATGAACGTCCACGAGGTTTAGCTAGAGCAGGTGCAAGTATAGCTAAAACGGGTAGAAATATGGCTAGCTCAGATAAATACAAAGGTGTAACTAAAGGTGTTGCAGCAGCAGGTCTAGCGACAGCAGGATGGATGGCTGGAACTATGATGACAGGAAAAGGTCAAACAGGTGCAATGCTTGGGGGTGCTGCAGGGCTTGGAGTTGGAAATGCAGTAAATACAACAAGAGATAAAGCAGGTAAAGGTATAGAGGTAATGGGTGAAGTAACACAAAGTAAAGCCTCTAACCTTAAAGCTATGGATATGACAAAAGCTCGTATTGGATATAAAGATTCTACACAACTTGGAAATCCTGATGAAATGAAACGTATGGGCCAAGAATTAGTTGGTGGGAAAGTCGGAAGTGCTATTAGCGGAATAATCGGTCAAGCAAATTATTATAGCGATAAAGCAAGTAGTACTGACTCATCTGATACAGGAAATTCATATGTAGCAACCAATGAAAAACGTGATTTAGATTGGAATATAGGACGACAAGAAAGTGCAGTACAAGGTTTAGAACAGCAACGAGATATGTCTAAAATGAATTTAGAACGAGTAAATGCGGAGTATGGTCCGAAATCAGAGCAAGGAATGTCTTGGAAAGCAGAAAATGGTGGGACACCACATCCAGAAGTAGCTAAGGCTCAACAAAATCATAGTAAAGTAGAATCTACTTACTTTGGTGAAAAGCAAAAGCTCGGAGAGATGAAGCAAAAACAACAAACTTTTTATGCTGATAAACAGCAACAAAATCAGCAAAAAGATAATAAAAATGTATCTAACTCTACACCAACCGATTCAAATCCAAATATACCAAATAATCCTATAAACCCAACTAATCAGCAACAAATAAATCAGCAGATAAATAAAAAACAACAAAATAACACAGCCATTCAACACCATGCAAATGAAACAAGAGGTTTGCAGACTAGAAGACGCTCGAATGGAGCGATCTAATGGCAAATAATAATAATAATCGTAAAGACCAACATAATCAGGGATATGATGTTGCCAAGAAAGGAGCTAACTTTCTTGGCAAGAAAGCGAGTAGAGGGCTACAAAAGACTGGGAAAAAAGTAATCGCAAAATTTGGCAAAGAAGCTTTGAAAAAAGTAGCGAGTGGAGTCTTACTAAAAACCTTTCCATTTTGGGGTCCTGCGGTTGCTTTACTTCTCTTAGTTGTCATTATATTTGCGATACTAATACCTGATTTTTCATGGGGAAGTAAGCATGACTCAAATGAAGATGAAGCTATAACTCAACGAATTACTGATTATAACTTGTTAGGACAAGAGTTGATGATTAATCCTACTCATATAGTTGCGATGGATATGGTGAAATACGACAATGATAGTTTATTAGATCATCCAGTAAGTGAATCAGCATACCATTTTTTTAGTATTCATTATGAAAGATTTGAACCTGCTAAATCAGTATGTACACAATTAGGTGAGAACGGAAGTTGTTTAAATTATATAGAACAGCCTGAAAAAATATTAGAGAGTGGAACTTATGCAGGAAAAAAATCAATTCAATCATTCTTTAAGTCTAAAGGGCAAACGCTAGATGATATCGTAAGTGCAATTGATGGTATTCGTACAAAACCAAATACACGTCTTACTATTACTAGTCTTACAATCGAAAATGCCCTAACGGATGCCAAATTAAATGAAGAACAAGTAGAGTATTTTAACGATATATTAGAATCCGAATTAATAGCAGAAGAATTCCCCGAATTAGGAAGCACTTCTTTCTTTGGTATTGGTGGAGGAGCTTATTGTTCTCCAACTAAAGAAATTACAGTTAGTAGTTGGAATCAATCTTTTACTAAAGCAGGTGTTTTAAACTCTCAAGGGCCAACTATTATAGCTTTAGCTAAGGAATATTCAATTGATCCTGTTTTGTTTGCAGCCATCGCTTTCCATGAAAGTGCATATGGGAAATCAAAAGCAATATTAAACAAAAATAACCCTGGTGGTTTGATGGGGAAAAATGGATTAATGGTTTTTCCTACCCTTCGAGATGGATTAGAAAGTATGGCTAGAACTTTACACAACCGTATTATAAAAGATGGATTAATAACAATAGACAAATTGGGCTCTGTTTATGCACCCGTAGGAGCAAGTAATGATCCAACTGGATTAAATAATCACTGGGTTCCAAATATCTCTAAAATAGTATCAAATCTTGGTGGTTTAACTATGAATTGTGAGAGCTACGCAAATGGTTCTTCGATTGTTTTTGATGGAGATGTATCAGAAGCAGCTCAACGAATTGCGAGTGCTGGTACTAGATGGATAGGTAATTCTATATATGTATTCGGTGGAGGACGTAATCAAACTCATATAAATAAAGGTTGGTTTGATTGTTCATCTTTTGTACATTGGGCATACGGTCAAGGTGGAGTTAATCTAGGGAATTTATCATCTACTTCAACAGAAACCTTAAATAAAATGGGAAAACGAGTTTCGGTAAATGATATAAGAGTAGGTGACATAATATTTTGGGATACCTATAAAAAAGACGGTCATGTTGGGATTTATATTGGTAATGGTCGTTGGATAGGTTCACAAAGTAGTACAGGAGTTGCGATTGAAAGTATGAGTGGTTATTGGAACACTGTTTTTAAAGGTCACGTAAGAAGAATTCTTCCCGAAGCTTAAAGAAATGAAGTTTTTTTGTATTTACTAAGGAAGGATTGAAGAAAGTGAGTACGGGATTAATAAAGTTTTTGGGAATTGTAGTAGTTGTTTTATTATTAGTGGAGTTAATCGGAAGTATGGTTATTAGTAAAGCAGAAGAAGAAGATATAAACCCTATTGATAGTAAAGGAATGATAAAAGAAGGGTATTCAGTGGATCATAAACTACAAGAAGAAATGGAATTAAATTCTTATCCTACTTTGAGTAATAATGAATACAACCAAAATTTACTTTATTCTATCGGTCAATGTTTATTTACAGCCAAGGAACTAGAAACATATGAATGTATTGGAAACAATGTGGAAGATTCATTTTTTAACGATACAACTATTCATGGAAAGTCCAAAGAAAAAGGTAAGTATTTGTTCTCTTTACTTACGAAGGGAAATACAATTACCTCTTTTGATTACCGTCCGATTCATCTAAAGGAAGATATAGAAGTATATAGAATAAGTATTTCTATCTTAGAAAGTAAATCAACCTACAATTTCATTCTTGAAATAAGCAATAAAAAAATTCAAAACATAAGTGAGGAAAACATATGAAATACTTAATTTCCATGGCAATTGGTTTAAGTTTCTTATTATTTCAAGGAGATATAACATTTGCCTCAACAACTGAGGGATACGATTTATCGACTATTCGAGAAACATCAGAAAATGTAAGTTTAGATTCATTAGGAGTACTTGCAAAAGAATATTCTATACCGATATTAGTAATTATGGTTATTATAGCAGGTTTTAGTGCGTTATTAGGTTTGATATTCAAACCTTTAAAAGCAGTAGCAGGTTCAATTTTCGGTATAGGAATCGTATTCTACCTTTTGGTAAACTTTGCACCACAAATTACAGGAGTTTTAATTTCCGTAGTCGATAGCGTAATGAATAGAGTAACTGGAGGTTAAGATATGACTAAAAAATTACACATTGTTTTTCCGAAGGAGTACATGGACGTACTCCTTCGTACTTTAGATAAAGAAAAATATATAGTAATTAATAAAGAGTATTCTTTAGATACTTTTCATCATTGGGCTATGGGAGAAGATCCTTCTAAGCCTGATGTAGCGTTAATTGTAGAATCAACTGAAAGTGATATACCAGTTGAGCGACTAGCTAAAGACTATATTGATAAATTAACAGAGATTAGACTAAATCCAATGAGACAAGAGATCCGCTTAATACTCGTACTACCGAGTCAATTTGGTCGAATTACCTATTTCAAAAAAAGTTTAGCAGCATTAGCAATCTATGATGTATATTTCACTGAGGAGTTTTCTTTTGATTCAATTATTGATTGGATTGATAATGAAAAAACATTGGCTGATGTGAAAGATCTTTTTGTTAGTAGTAAAGAAGAACAAAATCAAATTATCCTTGAAGATAAAGAAAATGAAATAGTTAATAAAACCGAAATAAAAGAAACTCGTGTTGAAAAAAAAGAAAATATAAAACGTGTCAGAGGTTCAAATATTAAAGAAAAAGGTTTATTAAAAAGGGAGAAAAATGAGACAGTAAAAGAGGTTATTGTAGAGAAGGTAGTAGAAAAATACATTACTATTGCTCAACAATCTATTGCATTTATATCCTTATCAAAAGGAGCAGGTTCAACTTTCCATACATTAAATTTTGCTAGTTATTTAAAAGAAAAAGACTTTTCTATTGGGGTATATGAACAACCACAATATACTGATGGTAGGACTTATATTGCAGATGTTTTTAATATTTTTCAATACGAAGAAGATGCTAATATTAGTGTGCCTCATGCTATTTTAGGAAGGTCCCCTGTTATTTATGACCAGGTTTACAAATATAGTGACATTCCTTTATATGCAGTAGATTATTCGCGTGGTGACATTACAAGATTTACTATAGAACAAACCCTACGTTATTTGAGCACTGGAAAACATAATATGAAAGTTATGGACTTTGGTTACTTAGCTAGAGAGCAATTTGAAGAAAAAGAGTTTTTAGATATCCTTAACATATTTGACCATGTAATTGTAGTTGCAGACACAATGCCAATAGCTTTAATACCGAATATGGAAAGACTAACCTACTTCCAAAAGTTAGAAGAAAAGAATACAAGTGACGTAAGTGTACATTTCTTATTAAATCGAATTAGTTCTAAAATGGCTAATAAGGATCTAGAAGAACTTGGATTTGAAAACGCAATAAAATGTAATACCTTAGATCAAGATAGTATCTATAAAGCATATTTTGATATGAAAATACCATTTGATGCAGAACCAGTTTTAAGAAATGAATTAACGCTAGTATATGAAAACTTGTGTCATGATATGGGAATAGAGATAGGAAGTAATAAGAGAAGAAAGAAACGACTATTTGGCTGGAAGTAAAAAAATAAAGGCAAATAAAGAGTAAGTGGGGGAAAAAATGAAATTAAACCATCTCAACTTTCATAAACCAACCTATAGCTATTCTTATAAAGAATTAGCAGAACGCTTAGATACCTTAAAATCTAGCTTAGATGCAATGGAAATAATCAAAGGTAATATACTCGAAGAAATGTTTGAATTACATAGACATTATAATGAAAATACAGAAATACAACTTACAGAGGAATTCATTGAAGAAAAAGAAAAGATAGCTAATCTTATGGTTAAACCTTCTTCAGCCGAGATGATTGAAGAAATTGAAACGCTAAAAATTACATTAAATTATAATTTGTTGCATTATCCAAAAGTAAAAACAAATAAAATAGAACTATATGAAATGATAAGAAAGGTATATGTAGCAGATATGCAATATGCCATATTAGGAAATGCAGAAGTCAAAAGTTTCTATCATAATGAAAAAGTGTTTGTCTTAATAAAACAGCATTTCCCAAATAATATAGTTAGAGATTTAGACAATCAGTTTCACTCATTTATCTTTAATGCTTTAAGAAGTACTAAAACAGTGTCTGAAGATAATTGGAAAAAACTTTCATATATGGAAGAGGGGATTTTAAGTCTAGATGGTAATACAAAGACAGAAATATTCGTCTGTGATAAAACCAATATGGTATCCCTCCTTCAATATTTAGAGTAACTAATAAAAAAATAAATGATATTTAGCTAACACCTGAATCCAAATCAGGTGTTTTTTTTGTTTATTTAGTAACTAAAATGACCTTTAAATATTAAAAGGAAACCTAATTAATAAATGAAAAGTAACGTCACTTTGCTTACTTATGATATTACTAACTAAAGTGACGTCACTTTACATATAAAAATAACTTCCAATAACATTGATTATACAACCTTATTAAGTAAATTATATAATGTTTTTAATAGAAATGACCAAAGAGACGTCATTTTAATCATTTATATATTGATAATAAAGAGTTTATGCCATAAAATTAAATGTAACCTAAGAAAAGTACGTGGAGAGTGAGTTACCTAAGTTAGGAGGGAGCCACATATCACTACGAACTGAAATGTTTAGCTAAATCTCTATGTAACATTTACACCTATGAAATAAGGGGAAAAGGTACATGAGAGATTAAATGAATGATAGTAGTACGCTGACGGAGTATTAGGAGAGTTTACTCGACGGTTACGATGGAAGTGTGCGATGGGCATAGAAAGACTGTCGGACTCCTGCTGGGAGCGAGAAAGACAATTGGAAGCAAATATGCTGAAAAACGCTGACGGAGAATAAGGAGAGTTCACTCGACTGGTTCGATGGAAGTGTTTTGTCGGACCAGAAGAAACCTGGGCAATCAGAGAGGAGTGCAAAAATGAAAGAGAAAGAAAAGAAATATCCTTTGGAAATAGTGTTATTCGAGATATATAGAATGCGAGTCTTATCAATTGAGCAGTTAAACAAGGTAATATTCGAAAATGAGGATTATGGTAAGCGGTATTTAAAAAAAGCAGAAAAAGATGGCTATATAGCAGGAAAAATACTAATGAAAGGTCGTAAAAGACTTGCAAAAGTTTATTATTGCACTGAGAAAGGGATGGATTATTTAGAGGAGCGTGAGTTGATCCGTAAATATGGCAAGGAAATCAAAATAAAAACAGAAGAAAAAGGAAAACAGTACTCTGTTATGAGTGAAAAAGGTAAGTATGTACCGTTGAGGGTAGATGTGAACACAAATATTCCCACTAGAGAACAAATGTCTATGGTTTATCACACTAATAACCTCTATGCAGCTCTAATGCCTTATGGAATTCACTACTATGATTCACGAGAATGGAAGATAATGCACTCTATGAATCGTAATACAATGGTAAGAGGGGGCTTAAAGATGCGAGATGGTCGTTTTTATGCCGTATACGCCTTCTTTTCGTCTGAGGAGTTATCTAATGCCAAGTTAAAAGAAAGCATGCTTAATCGCCTTGTAAATGAGATAAAAGAGACTCCTAGTATTAAAAATTACGTTATTTTCTGTTATAGCCCTCAAATCTATGAGCAAGTATATGAATATTTCTTCAATGATCCAGTTACAAGAGCTAATGAGATGTTGCTAGTATCTGCTAATGGGATGCTTGATTACGGTATGGAGCAGCTGAAACTATATAGTCATGCAGAGGAACATAAGAAATCCATAGAATCCGTTTTAAACGCACGTTTATATGGTGAAACAGAGTTGGAAAATAAGAAAGCGAGTGTTTTTGCTGATTGGTTAGTAGATATTGATGGTGAAACACATTACGTGGTAAATACATTAAACATGAATATACTGAATCTCATTTGGTTTAACAAAAATTACTACAAAGAAATGTATAAAGCTGATGGTACGCCTGTAATAATTCCGTATTGGAATCCAGGTCACATGACTCCCTTTATTCAAGACATAGCAAGGCAAAAAGAATATGTGAAATTAATCGCTGTTCCTGTTAAAGAAAAAATTAAACGCTTAGTTGAAGAACGTGAAATTCTTGGTGAGTGGACGAACAAGCTGCCTGTACAAAAATTGCAGAACCCTAATTTTAAATGAGCTTTTAAAATAAGGTTACTATTTATGGTTACTATAAACTAAAAGTCAATTTATATTTAGGATAAAATTCATTCAAAAACCTTTTAGTATCACGTATTAATTTATGGTATCCTAATATAGTCACCACATCTAAAAATTATCAAATTAGTCATTTTTTCTTTTCAAGAAAACAGAAAATTTTAGAGAAATATTCCATCGAATTGAGGAAAACACTCGGTTTCATGGAGTATCTTCTCTTTTTTTTGTGTAGTAGAGCAATGAAATTAGAAAAATAGACATTTGGTTACTTCATATGGTAACCATAAATAAATGCTGATATAAAAGGTTTTTTCACTAACATTAAGACGATTGACCTCCTTCATTTTTATTGATACTATGTAATTAACATCCTTAGGATACCAAATTAGGTTACTATAACATTTGTCTTAATTAATGGGATTGGAGGTTTATCATGCAGGAGAGTATACATTTAAAATATAAGGACCTAAAGCTTTCTGAAGAAATTCAATCACTTTATATGGATTTATTGAATCAAGATAATCTAAATAAGAAAGTGTTAAAAACGATTGCAATAGGTGTTCAAAATCATAATGCTTTTACAGTTAGCCAATTGGCTGAACAAATAGAAGCACCTCGACTTGTTGGAGAAAGAGATTCTAAAACAAGAACGTTAAAGTTTAATGTTAAAGAAACAAGCATTGACCGAAAAGCAACAGCTAAGATATTAGATAGGCTGTCGTATATGGGGTTAATCTACTTTACTTATGAATTACCGTATAAACGAGTAATGATTACGAAACGTGGGGTTCAAATTCTAAAGGTATTAAGTGTAGAAAATAAAAATTAACACGAAGTGAGGAATTTAAATGGGGAAATCGTTTATCAATAATAAGCCGGCGATAAATATGACGCTTGTAGGATTTGGACAAGCAGGTTCTCGAATGGTAGATGTATTTGCTGGGTATCAGTATGGTGATGGAATTCAAAGCTACAACTGTTTGGCATTAAACTCAAATGATGGTGATTTAAGAGGATTGAAGAATATACCAAATGATAATCGTGTTTCCTTAGAATTAGGAGGTCTTGGCAAGAATCCTGAAAAAGCTATGGAGATATTAGAAGAAAATCAGGAAGTTAAAGCAAGACTAAAAAGTTTCATTCGGGATAAAGTTCGTCCACAAGATGAGTTAGTGTTATTCTTTGCTGGATTGGGTGGTGGGACTGGAACCTCTACTATTGTTAAGTCTATAGCTGAATTTTATGATTACCAAAATAAACCTTTGATTGAAAAAGAATTGCGTAAACTGATTGAAGATGAAGGAACAGCAGCATTTAAAGCTGACCAAAAAGGCTTCTTGAAACGAGCTTTTAAAAAAGCAGAATCAAAATTTATTAAGATAGGTGTAGTAGCAGCCCTCCCAACTAGAAATGATGGTCCTGATGTTTTAAGGCAGGTAAATGATTTTGCACAAGAGATATGGAAAATGGCAAACGATCCATCCAAAGGAATTGCTTTTGTAATGTTTCCCGACAATCAGTTCTTCTATGAGGAATTTAAAAAGCTATCTACTACTCAGCAAAAACAAAATGATAATTACCGAGATTACGCTAACCTTCAAATTGCTGAAAATATCCATGAAATTAATACGGCCATTACTCAAGGTGGTGCAACGATTGAAATGGATGTTCAAGATTTGAAACGTGCTTGGTTAGAACACAAAGGATGTTTGGTCCTTTCTAAGAAAGAAGCACCAATAGATAAAATTAAGGGTGCAGATGATATAACAAACCTGTTTAAATCAACATTTAAAGAATCTAATCTTCACACACCTATAGAACTTGTTAAAGTTGAAGAGGACCAAAAATTCGTTAAGAAGATTCACCATGCTGGTATTCTTACAGTTATTGATACGAAAAGAGATTATGGTAATGGTTCGTTTATTGATGATACATTGGCTCATATACGTGAAGAATATGTAGTAAATGGAACGGTATTCTATGGCTATGCTCAACATAAAAATGATTTTAATGTTACAACATATACGTTTTATAAAGTGGATGGATTACCTGAACGCCTTGAAAAAGGATTAGCTGAAGAATATTTTGAGTATCAAGAACGTACAAAAAATGTACAGTTTGATAAAACTCAAATCAAAGGAATAAAAAATGAGGATACAGATGATTTAAACCTAGACTTCGATGCTCTTGGTCTAGCAGACTTCTTAATTGAAGAAGATGCTGAAAATCAAGAAACAGAAGAATTAACTGAGGAATCTGTAGACGATTTATTAAAAGACTTAGATTTATCTTTTAAGGACTAAATTTCTTATCATAAGGAGCTAACTCTATGAAATTATATGAAGCAAAAACTATTTTTAATAGAATCCAAATTGATATAGAGAAAATAGTTAATATAGAAGAATTTGATTCAGAAACCAATGATCCCGAAGTTCAATTACTAAGCAAAGAATACTTAGAAATCGCTTATCATTTGTCTAAAGCACTTAATGTGATGCAGTATCACCAAAAACCAGTGAAAGCTACTGGAACCCTCGTAAAACGTCCTGACGGACGATATGAAATTGAAGGGACAGATTATTATTTTACTAGTGGCTCCCCTATCGAAATTTGGGATTCAGAAGATGGTCATTTTGTCCGTACGAAGATTGAATATAAAGAGGATTATTATGCTGTGGGATACCAGGATTTATTGTTAGATGGAGTTCTTGCTAGAATCAGATAAATTAAATTGGGATTAAGAGAAAAAATTCTCTTAATCCCCTTTTTCTTGTTATTTTTTTAGATTTTCTTTACATAAATAGATTTTCGGAAGGATTTTTGGTAAATGAGAGAGAAATGAAATGGAATGGAGTTGAATATAAATGAAATAGAATGGAATAGAGATTAAGTGGAATAGAAAATAAGTGGAATGGAATGGGAACGGATTTAAACGGAGAGTGAATTGAATTTGAGTGTAGAGTAAATGGGATGGAGTGGAATTAGAATTGAATTGAAATGGAGTTGAATGGAATGGAAAGGAGTTTAAAAAGAATAGATTAATTTAACAGTTATTTGATTAAAGCTCTTTTGAACGAACGTTTATTAGTGTTTTGTGGTATATTTTTATTATAGAGAAGTGAAGTTGCATTGAAGTTCCGAGGAAATGCGATATTTTATTAAGGTAAGTAATGTGTTCAGCCCAATCCAAAGAAAAGAAGGTGCTTTTATTTGAATAAGCAGGAGGAGAATAAAGATATAGTTCAAAGATTATTACCTAATGACAAATTATACGAAGTGCTAAAAGACAGTCCAGAAGAAGAGATCCTTTATAGTGCTCAGTATTTTTCAGAAATAGTAGAAAAACAACATTACTCTACTATTCAGGTTGCAGAATGGTTCGGAATCAATGATGGCCAAATTAGATATTACATAAAGCCATTTCATGAGTACATCTTTGAAGGGGAAGATGATGATCCTTCAACACCTACAGCAATTAGACTTGGTTTCACTGCAATTCTTAAACTACACATGATTATTATTTTAAAGGATCGTTATAGAATTGGTGGTATTAAGAAATTGTTAGGTATAGATGGACAAGGTTATGTGGTTAGAAGGAATGAAAAAGTGTCAGCTGAAAGAGAAATAGTAGCATCTGCCGATGTAGATGTACACGAACAATTAAATACATTAAATGCAATGATGGAAACCGTTATAAACAGTGGGTTATTTAAGCAAACAGAGGAAGGTTTAAAACCATCTATTAATCTGCAAGATATAACTGAACAAATAGAACAAATTCGTCGAGAAAGTCAACAGAAATTAGAGGATTCGATTAAAACAATGTTACCTGCACCAAAGAATGAACAACAAGTGAGGGCTGAACGAACAGATCAAATGATAGCAGCTACTCGTTTAAGATTGAAGCTCGAAGAAGAAGCTATTGCAGAGTGGTCTAAGTTGCCTGAAGAAAAAAGAACTAAGCTAACAGGAATTTTCTTTAAGAAAAGAGAAGAGGATTTAGTAGAACGAGATAAATTTATCAGAGATTACCTTCTGCAGAAGTTAGATGATCCGAAAACTATAGAAAATATCTAATTAGATTGATTGAAAACTAGGTGAAGAAAATGGATCTTATTCTTACGTTAATTCAATTTGGTAGTTTAGTAGTTGGGTTCGTAATATTGTATATGGCCTGGCGTGAAATCAAGCCTGCCATTTTAAACGACAGTTGGAATTAAGCTTATTAGTATATAGATTCAAAGGAAGATAGAACGTGTGTGTGATATAATTAAAGTAATAGAATAGGGTTTCAAGGGCGGTTGGCATTTCATTCCGATATACTTTCCATGAGTTTTTGTGGGAGGGGGAAGGAGATGTTGCTATGACCATTTTTCAAGTGCTAGTAATCATGATATCGTTTGCTACATTAATCGTATCAATTCTTGCACTGTCATATACTTTTTCACAAAAAAAGTAAACCGCCCCCGACCTAGAAAGTAGTGGGTGGTTTACTATACCTAATTGCTGATCGCCTTTGGAGCGATACTATTTTATTACAAGACTGTTTTGGTGTTAGTCGCACCAAGCAGTCTTTTTTAATATACTCAATTTCTACTCTCATTATAACATAATGGTGTGTATTTTCAATGCAGAACAGATATAGTTAGTGTATGGAACATAGAAAGAAATACCAATTAGGAAGTTTGCAAAGGGGGATGTAAAATGGCGAGAAGTAAATTATTAACTGATTTAGTCTCGGGTTCAACAAGCTTAGAGAATATCTTACTTCGATTAAAGGTAATATTATCAGATTTAGAAGATAAAAAAATTACTGAATGGTTAAGTGGAGAGCTAGAAGGATATAAAGAAGAAACAGTACCTAGCTATAGAATATTAAAGGGTTCTCCTAGAGGAACCTATATAGTCAATAATAATTATCATTACACTGATGCACGAGTACCACTTGGTAGCACGGGAACCTTAAATGACGAGGCTATAGATAAATTAATAACCATGAAATATACTGATGGTTTAAACGTAATTCAAAATATATTAAGTTCCGAAGATCGTAATAATTTAAAAATGTCTATATCGACGGATTACTGTTATAGGATATCTACAGTAAATTTACAGATTCTAAATATGTCAATTAACTTTTCTTCAAATCAATTAGATGGAATTGTTTCAAGCGTAAAAGCAAAATTGGTAGATATAATCATGATGTTAGAAAAAACATTTGAAAACATTGATGCTTTAGATATTACTTCACAAATTGATGAAAATCCCCAAAAAACACAACAGGTGATTTACAACTTACAAAATATTGTATACGGTGATTCAACCGATGTTGAAATAGGGAATGGAAATAAAATAAGTGGCTCGAAAATTGGTAAACTATTCGGGTTAGGCAAATGAAAATAAGTATCGGCAATAAAAATAAGATTAGTAATTCTGTAATTGGAGAACAAACTAATCTCAATAAAGAAACAAAAAAAGAAACATTCGTTCAAAAGTATCCAGTAATTATATCTATAGTAATATCATTTATAGTTGGTTTCTTTTTAATGTTTTCCTTTTGGCATGATGTAATTCAATTTATTGAAGATTTACTAAAATAATAAGTACAAGAATCCTTCCTGAAAAATTTAGGGAGGTTTTTTTATTGGCTGTGTTAAAGGCAAGGGTTTATTTTCATAAGGTGGTATAGTTTGTGAAATGGGTGAAGTAAAAAGCCCTCATTCAGAGGACCTAGATGGGTGAGGTTGATGACGGTCAATTATCCACGTCTTGCCGATTTTTTTAGCTTTAACTTTTCCATCTGCACAAAGGTTTTTAATATAACCGGCGGAAAGAATCCAAGACTCGGAAGCTTCTTCAACACCCATAACTGAGTCAATTGTTTCATACTGTTCGTTAATTTCTCGGATTTCTTTTTTGATTTCTTCTTGACGATTTTTAAGGTAATCATATTTCTCTTTATCAAAATCTAAAATTTCAAAAGCTTCGTCTACAAAATGGTTAACAACATCAGTTAATTCGTTAAGAAGTTCTTGCTTTTTGGTAAATAACTTTTCACCTATTATCATTTTTTCAACCATTTAATTTCCTCCTATATGCGTTATCGCACTTATTGATATAAATATAACAAGTGCGTTATCGCATGTAAAGGAATAAGTGAAATACTAACGGGTGCTTTAGTAAAATAGACATCAAAATAAAATGAGCAGGGAGAACAACATAGCCCAGCTCATTTTTTATGTGCTTTTAAATCAACCTTTACCTTTAACATAGCCTTTTTATTTAAACGGTCGTTAGGATTTGTAGCAAAGAAAACCTTGAAAAGTGTGTACAAAGTTATCTGTAAAACTTATAATTAGTATATAAAGTTATCTGTGAAGGGGAGATTAAATGTTTCAAAAAAGTAAATGTAATTCTAATATCAAACATAAAAAAACAATAAAAATTAGAATGGAGCCAGGATAAATATGACAACTTCACAAACAGAAACAATGAGGACAGTAACCCTAACACTTGCGTCTGCAAGTTTTGTAGTAGATGGCAAAAATGATAATGAGCTTATAGAGAATGCTAAGAAAGCAATGGCAGAACAACTTGCAAAAGGGGTTTTCCCACAAATTACTTATTCTATTACAGACGTAGGCTCTCTAACATTTGAAAACGTATATGCAGGTCAAATAGTAGAAAGAGAAGATGATGGTACTTTAGGGATTGTGACAGGTGTTAATACTAAGACTATTCATGTAACGCTTATTAATCATCGTTCATTATCTACTAGACCACAATATTTTAAAGAATCCAAAGCTACTTTTGAAGAAGCTCGTAGTAAAAGAGATGAATCATACAAAAAAATGAATTTTTGGACGGAAGGTTATAGTGGTTACTTAAAAAATAAAGACGGAATCCACGAGGTTGTTGTTGGTAAAATGACGAGAGGAAAAGCAAAGCTTCATATTGTCAATACACGCCGATACTTTTCTGTTCCAGAGGACCAATTAGAATTGCTTTTAAAAGATGATAAAGCTGAGTTGGAATAAAACCTAACAGGTGTGATTAATTAGCAATCACACCTGTTTTTTTAAAAAGAAAGGAGTGAAATATTTGGAATTTATAGAGCAAATTCAAGATGAATTAATAATCACTTGTTCAGTATGTGGTGGAGATTTTGATGAACTTGATGTAAACATAATAGATTACGAATTAGATCTTTGCTTGGAATGTGAGAAGAAACATTTAAAAACAAAAGAATAGGTCTTTTAAATTCATAGTTTCAGCCCCATCCATCGAGAGATTAGGCAATACCGAATAATAAGAAATGAAAGGAACTGAATACAAATGACTTTTACAAAATTACAACTAATACAATCCGATATAATCTTTAAAGCCCTTTACTACACAGCCAGAAATGAGGGCATTGAAATACCTAAAGAATTGACTGAAACATATGAAATACTAGCAGAAGCTAATCCGAACGATACACACGCTGAACATACTATTGAAGTCATGGAGTATCTATGTGATTTTATTAAAGATAGTAGCGAGTATAGAACATATTTCGTAGAAGAAGAAGGGGAAGAATAAGAATGTTCGACTTTATGACCTTATTATTAATAAAGCTGAGTGAGTTAACTAACTATGAAGTGTTAATAATTATATTATTACTTTTATTATTCGGAGCAGGAGTTTTATACCTGTTCCTTTTGGTAGAAAGATTTTCAGCAGGAGGACCATCCAATAAAGTTTTGAGAAAAGCATTGCATGAAGTTGGTGTTAATAAATCCTTTCGAGTAGATGAAAAAGGGGAAATAAAAGATTTGACCATAGTTCAAAACGAAAATCGTGATAAGTAGGGGAGATGTAATATGACCAATAAAAAAGAATTATGTGGTTTAAAAGAATTTGCAACTATCGTGGGATGGAAACCAGCTAAATTAAGCACTAAATTTAGTCGGCAGCTCAAAGGAATGAAGGTTAAGAATCCTTTACCTCAGCCCATTGCCATTTTAGCGGCAACTCCTGTCTGGACGAAGCAACAAGTAGAAGAATATAAACGCTCGTTAGATTCAACGGAATCAGGTTACTAAGTTAACGAACCCCTATATTAATTCAGTTTTTTTGTCACTTCTGAAAAAGTCATTCTTGCTATGATGGTAGGAAGTACGGTAAATGAAAGGGTGTTTAACATTGATACATAAAATCAGCGACTTTCAATCATTGTTAAAGTGGGTAGAACAGAATCCAGTAGAAGCAGCAATACAGATTCAGCAATTGAATGGAAGAGTTACAGCATTTGAAGATGTTATTAGCAAAATCAATAACTTATATCCTAAAGGAGAGAAGTGAAGCAAATGGTGAGTTCAATAGAAGCAAGTTCATACGAAGAATTAGCTAATGAAATAAAAAGAATAAATGAAGAAAGTACTTCATTAAAAAGTAAGATCTATTTTGCAGAAATGGATACAGATTTAGCTAGAAGAACAGTTTCTGAATATGCAGAAGAAATGGTGAAAATTCAAAATAAGTTTCGTCTGTTAACTGAATCAATTCAATATCTTTGTTCACTAGACGGTATGGAGCATAGTAAAAAAATTGATTTAATACGATTGGAAGTTGAAAGGGCACTTAATTCAAAAGAGGGATATTCAATTGGCCGATAAAGTTAATCAATCGGAATTAATTGCACTATGTTGCTGGTTAAGTGGATATCCTGAGATATTTTATGAAAAAATGACCATAGAACAATTAGAAACGGAATATACAATGCTCATGAAGAGAAAAGAAGAACAGATATGAGCGGGTTTAGAGCTCTTGAATGGAAGGAGGAAAACACAAATGGCTAGGTCGAAAAAGAAACAGAAAAATAAAGGGCAGGTAACAAATTTGTTAGTTATGTTCTTCTTTATCGTTACCCTATTGCTTACTAAGGATTTATTTTATGCGTTTGGTGTTGGTGTTCTAACTTTTCTAATGAGCGTAACTTATCAATCTGTACAAAGATCGAAAGAACTTGATAAAATTCGTCGTTCCGGTATTTCAGAGATTGATATTATGGATGGATTCCAGTTCGAGCATTATCTAGTGGAGCTTTTCAAATCAGAAGGTTATTCAGCCGTTCGTACTTCGGATAGCGGAGACTTCGGAGCAGATGTAATTTTGAAAAAAGATGGTAAAAAAATAGTAGTTCAAGCCAAACGATACCGCAACAATGTTGGGATCAAAGCAGTTCAAGAAGTTATTGGAGCATTGAACTTTTATAAAGCAGAAGAAGCGTGGGTTGTTAGTAACAGTGAATATACCAAAGCAGCTAAACAACTAGCACAGGAAAGTAACGTTAAATTAGTAAATAGAACCGAACTTATCGAACGAATGAGCTTGCTAGAACAACAGAAAATTAAACCTGATCCGTTAGAAGTTAAAAATGATATTCCAGTTAAAGAAAAAAAGACATGCCCTGATTGTGGAAGCTCTATGATCTTACGTAATAGTAAACGGGGAGTATTCTATGGATGCAGCAGTTTTCCTAAATGTACTGGGGTACGACAAGCGAATTAGAGAGAGGGAAGTTTATGAATAAGAAATATTACTTATCAGTCATTCTATCAATGGCATTTTTGTTATCTGCATGTACAGAATCTTCCATGGTTGAAGATGTTAATAGAACTAGAGATTTATTTAGTAATAGGGTGGATGGAGAAGGTAGCGATAAAAAGCCAAATAATGACTCTAAAAAGGACAACATGCAAAAAGGGGACAGTAAGGTAGGAGAATCATATTCTTGGCTTAATAGCGAATTAACGGAACAAATAAAAGCACCTAGTGGAGCAGACTTGTTTGAAGCAACTATTATTAATAGCGTCGATGGAGATACCCTGGATGTAGCTATAACTAATGATAAAGAGTACCGTATTCGGTTAATTTTAGTAAACACTCCTGAAAGTAAGGGTAAGTATAAAGATAAACCACAGCCATATGCTTTGGAGGCCTATGAATTTACTAAAAATCTTCTCGTTCCTGGACAAAAGGTTTGGATAGAAAAAGGTGTGGAAGAATTCGATAAGTACGATAGATTACTTGCATATGTATGGCTTGATAATGTGGTCTTAAATGAAGAAATAGAAACAAAAGACGGGGATATTGTTTTAGTTGGAGAAAAGTTAGGGATGAAATCGTTAAACGAGCTTTTATTACGAGAAGGCCTAGCACAAGTTGCAATTTATCCTCCCAATACTCAATATGTTGATGATTTTGAAGCTATTCAAAAACAGTCGAAGAAAAACAAAAAGGGAATGTGGAATGAATGAGTGATTTTGGAAAAGGATTTTTGTTCGGAAGTTGGTTAAACGGTGGAAATAATGGTGGAGGAAGTAATGGAGGTGGAAGTGATGGTTCGGGTTGTGCGTATGGTTGTTTAATAATTGTAGTTCTCGCTATACTTGGTATTATAGGCACTATGTTCACCTTTATTCTTGCTCTTATTCCTCAATTATACGGAACATTTATGAGTTTTTATGATAACTTGCTTGTCAAAATAGTACTATTCCCTTCAACCTTTGATTTCCTAATTGATTGGCAGGACCATTACTATATTCGAGCAGTTGCTTTATTTGCTGGTTTTGTCCTTCTTTGGTTTATAGCAGGAAGAGTAAAGAAACTAACAACCGTAGGTTATGTGTTTTTAGGGATACAGAATGGTTTACTGTTCCTTCGATTTTTAGGCACACTTGTCTACGCAATTAGTATATCCATCTTTGGAGAAAACGATTATTTTGTAGAAGATAAGACTGATTTAAAAGTCATTGAAAATGTAACCTCTATTTATAATGTTATGCACGATAGCATTAACTTTGAATACCTGCAACAAGCAGATGGTTCGACTATGAGCGATATGCTTGGAGATGGTAAACATGCTAATTATCTGTTTATGAATGCAGTTAGTCCGAATGATGTGAATCAACCTGAGGAGCGTTCTATTTCCTTAGATATAGAGCCAAAGAAAACGTTCTACTTTTTAGGAATTAAAGAATCGGATGAATTTAGGACAACTATTTCATATGTCCCAATCACAGAGGGGGCAGATTGGGGAAACCAAACAGAATTTACAATAACTTTCATAGTGAATGAGCAAGAGGTTAAATCTGTTACTCTATCACCAGAAAACCCTGTAATACCAATAAATATTTCACTGGATGATGCAGAAAGTTTTTCTATATTTGTGAAAGGTAATGCTATAGATCGCTCTATTATCACATTATTAAGCCCAACATTTTCCGCAAAAATGTAGAAAGTTCATACATAGAGAGGAATTATATAAATGTTAATTATAGTTGGCAATATTGTACTAGCAATCTTATCGGGATTCTTAATCCCTTACGGATATGAAGTATGGGATAATTGTAAAAGTAAGAAAATAGTAAAAAAGAGGAAATACACTAACAAAACAGTGTAATTCCTCTTTTTTATTTTACTTTGAAAACTGCCTATCATTAGGTTTGTGACGTAAGATATCTTCTAGGTTACATTTTAGAAAATCGCATAGGTCACTTAGAAGTTCTTCGGGATATAATTTCATTTCATTGGAAGCGAACCTTCTTACTTTTTCGCGATTATGTCCTATTTGGTCTGCGAGTTCTCGTAGACTCCCTTCATAACTGATTTTATGCAAGTAATCATTAAGGGTAACTGTAATCATTTTGATGAATCACCTACTTATTACATCGATTTTAGTGAAGAATATTTTTATTTGTAATTATACTTTGACACATAATATGTGTCAAATTATCTTGTTACTATATATTGTGTTGATAAAATAACGCTTTACTACATATAGTTGACACATATAATGTGTCAGTGATATAATTATATTACACCTAAGAGATATTAATCTTAGACTGATTTTTATAATGAAGAGAGTAGGTGGCAGCATGGATAACAATACCGAAGAATCCTTAGTAGGTCTTGCAGTTGGAAATATGATTGGTGATAGCATTGAAGAAGAACGCAACAATAATAGTGGCTCAGGATTAGGAATTATTATTTTCCTTGCTGTTGCTCTATTCGTAACATATATAGTCTTATTAAAAATTGGAATAGATCCAGTACAAATTAAGATATTCGTTAAGTGGCTTGCTATGCCTTATATTTGGGATTACTATGTAAATTTCACGTATTATGATTTAAACCAATATTTGCATACTATTGCTAATGCACTAACTGTGGCTGGAGCACTATTTTTAGCTTGGTTTGCAGACAAGTTATTTGTTGGCTTCATGGGAAAACGAATTCTGTCAAAACCAACAAAGAAAAATTTTGTTAGAGCGTTCGGCTCTTTTAATTATACATTAGGAAATGTTTTAGTTGATCTAGTAGCTACACCTGTAGCAATAGTGGCGATGGGGAAATTTATGGTTCATGCCATGTTATCTGTTATTGTCTTTATCTTATCTTTATAAGAATAAGTAACTTAAATGAAGGACTTTCTCAAGAAAAATCTAGAGAATAGTCCTTTTTTGTGTGTATTTTTTTGTCACTCCTGAAAAAAAATTAGATGCTATCGTTTAAATAGAGCTATACAGGAAGGAGGATTGCAGATAGTGTCGTCAAGTCCGTATAAAGAGATTCGAGCATATTTAAAGTCCATAGGGGTTGATACACTCATCCTAGAAAAAATGGATAGTATGCAAGATTTAGAACAACAAGAAATAGCAGAATTGTTTAAAGAAATAACGACGGACGAAATATTATATGTAATTTCGCTAAAGGATATAGATTTCTTTAAGGAATATGTAGAGAACAAAAATACTAATAATTACTTAAATTAATAAGAAAGGAGCAGAGTGGTAAATTGACAAGTACCTCAACAATACTCCTATATATTTTCTCACTAATCATTTCTATGATTTCAGCATTTATTGTTCAGCCATATGTTTGGTTAGTAATTGGGTGTGTTTTAGCAATTATAGGAGCTACCCAGTTTGCTAAGAACAAGTATCATAATCGTGGTGTATACAGTATGGGGACATTTACAGTAGGAGTTTTCATAGCACTTGGGCAATATTTAGAGTTTTACCTTCCATTGGCTTCAATAGTTATTAATTTCATAGGGTTTATCGTATCTATTCCTTTAATGGTCGTATTCTATTATTGGAAAGAGGGACAAAAAAAGGTTGAAGTTCGGGTTAAACGTGAGCAAGAAGATTTAGTAAATACACCAAACAAACGAACATTTATAGAAAAAATTCGTATCGTTCAGAGATTTTTACAACTACTCAAAACAACCGATAAGGAATGGACATTGAGTTTTCGGATGAAGAAGTCCTACGCTATGTTGCACAAGGAAATGAATCTTATAGCTGAGAAAAATGCGATAGATTTCACCATATTGCAGGAGGTGTCATTAAACCGTAATGAATATGATCAAACGAAAGCCAACTAATCTTCAAGCGAACAAAAATATGATTACTTGGGGTGGAGATGATCCCTTTACCCATGCCTTAATAATCGGGCCAACTCGTTGTGGCAAGACCTCAAAAATACTAAAGCCAATGATATATACCATTCTCCTTGCTAAAAAAAGAGGAGAAAAAGTGGGTTTGACAATCATCGAGCCTAAGGGAGATGTGACCCGAATGGTGAAAGAAATGGCTGAACAGATGGGACTAAAAGATGAATTAGTCTACATAGATCCTCTTTATCCTGACGAAACACAAAAGATAAATGTAATGCGTGGAGATAAGAATGATGTTACAGAAGCGACTGTAGCTGTTCTGAAGTCCTTATTTGGTAAACAGGATGCTTTCTTTGCTACAGTTCAAGAGTTATCGAGTAGAAAAGTAACTCTGCTATTAAAAGAGCTATACCATGATGATATGGACATATTAGATGTATTGGCTAATTTACGTGATGCAGATTTACTCAAACAAAACGTAGAAGCCCATCGTCAACAGTATGGAAATACAGATTTAATTACCTTTTTTGATAATGAACTACTGGGTAGTGGACAAATGGCTGAAAAATATCGTCAGTTCATTGTAGGATTACGTTCCCAATTAGAAAATATTACTTCTAACGAATTTTTAAGAGCAATTGTTACAGGTAAATCAGATATAGACTTGGACGAGCATTTGAGAAATGGTGGAATTCTCGCTGTAAATACCGCATTGGGTAAGCTCGGTAGAAGTGGAGACGCATTTGGAATGTTTATTACCATGCATATGCAATTAGCTTCATTTAGACGTCCAGGTACTGAACGGACAAGAGTTCCTCATTACTTAATCATTGATGAATATTCAAGATATATTAATCCTGATGTTGAAAAGTTTTTATCTATTGCTGCTGAATACAGGGTTGCCCTAATTGCAGCAATTCAATCACTAGGACAATTAGAAATTGAGTCGGGGGCAACTAGTGGTAGAGCAATGAAGAGAAATATACTCAATTCAGTCCGTAACAAGATTTTCTTTGGAGGATTGGAATATGAAGATGCAGCAGAAGCATCTAAAATTATGGGTTCTAACGTAATGCTGGAACGCACAAGAACTTTCGATGGAGGAGTATTTCAAAATATTTTACCTAAGGCTTATAGAGAAGAAGAAGTAGAAAAAGAAAGATTTTTACCAACTTTATTCATGGATGGGCTACCTCGTTTTTATTGTATCTGCAAGTTGCTTATTGGAGGAACACCTCAAGAACCTATTGTAGCAGTAGGTGAGTTTGTCCCTGATAATTGGTTAGAAAAATTGAACGAGGAACAGGAAAATAGAAAATTTGAGAACCAAAAACGACCTCCTTTTTTTAAGGTTAGAGAACGAGCCCTATATGACGTGGAATTATTTGAACATCAAGAAAAACAAAAAAAAGCAGCTGAGGCTTTGAAAGTTTTAAAAGCTGATAATCCGTTCGAAGATGTTCCACTAATTGATAATCTGAAACAAGTACCCCTCATAGAAAATCTAGAAGGTTCAAACGATATAATACCGAATGAACCAGTTAATGAACTAATTTTCTCGATAGGTAAGAGTAAGGATTCAACTAGCTCTGTAAGTAACTTTAGCCCTGTAATAGAAGAAAATATAAACATTCTTGAAAAACCTGTTGAAAATGAAGTAGTAAAAGAAGTAGTAAAAACTGAGAAGTGCAATGACAATATAGCAAAACCTCCGAAGGAAATAAAAGAAGAATTAGTTTCTATCATACAAACGAACGTTCAATCAAAAAATGTAGAAGAAATAGTTGAAAAGGGTCAAGTAGAGCAAGTAGAAGTACCCTTGGTTATAACAGAACAAAACTCAAATAGAACTATCCCAAAATTAGAAGAACAATTAGTTAAAAATAAGCCTACTGAAATCATTGATTATTATCCATCTCCTAGTGGTTCATTTGATAATACAGAAATAAGTCAATCAAAGGTTCAAGATACCAGTGGTAATAGTAAGGATAATGATGTATTCGACGAATCAGATTCAGGTTTTTGGTAAGGAAGTATACTATATCTGAAAAAACAGTGATTTATAATCTATAAATAGAAAAGGAGCATTTAAATGAGTGATTACACATTAAATGTATTAATTGAAGGTTATGACGAACAAAAGGCTCAGAAAGTAATAGATCAACATATGGAAATAGATAGAGACTGGCGTGATGTATACGAATCTCGTCAAAACTCTACCATCTTACAAGCAGAGTTAATGGGATTGGAAGAAAAAGTATATCAAGTATCTCCTGAGAAAAAAATGCTTTGCGGAATTGTTGAAATTGGACAAGTTAGAGGACTAATACCACTTGATTTTATGGGTGTAGATAATCGTGAAGGTGCAAAAAAAATTATTGGTGAAAAGATTGCATTTGTTGTTATTGGACTCGATAAAGCTAGTAACTTCTTTGTCGGCTCTCGTAAAGAAGCAATTCGCCAAATGGCTGAACGTGCTTTAAGACGTATTGATCAAGGAGATAAAATCTTAGCAGTGGTTCGTCAAGTGTATAACAGTAATGTCATTGTGGATATTGGAGGTATTCAGTCTTCTATACCTGCAAGTGAAGCTTCTTATGCTTGGGTAGATAGTATGCACGATCTATTTAAAGTAGGCGACCACATTGAAGTTAAGGTAACGAGTATAGACAAACAGAAACAAGAAGTACAATTATCTGTAAAGGCTTTGCAAAATAACCCTTGGGACAGAGCAAATGAATACTTTAAAGAAAATGGGGAGTATGTAGCAAAAGTCAGTGGTATCGCTGAATTTGGTACATATGTAACTTTACGAGATGGTATTTCAGGATTGGGACCACATTTACGCCATGAGGTTGTTAAAAAAGGTGATAAGGTGTTGGTCAGAGTATTGAAAATCAAGCAAAAACAACAGCAAATGAATATTAAAATCCTAAAAGTATTTTAAATGGTCGTTGATTTAAATTAATGAAAGGAGGATGGAGAGTATGCCTGTTACAGTTACTGCAATAGGCATACCAATGTTATGGTAACCAAACAGCAGGTTCAAAAGACAGTTAGTCCCTTCTCAATATCCTTGGATGCTGAAGTAGAGTGGCAAACAATGAGTTCTAAAGAAGTACCGGTGAAAAATGGTTTACTTCTTAATTCTCCTAAGCAAGATGAAGTTCTTCGAGATTTATCTATTATTGGCTTAATTGGTTCAGCCCAATATGGAAAGCTTTATTTCAATATAAATACGTATAAGAAGAAAGCCCAAAAAGCATTAGATTTACAGATACTAAAAAAACATCAACTTATCCGTAATAAGTCAGCTATTCCTATTTATACTCTCGGAGCAACTGGTATGGTTTTGGCGGGTTTGGATTATGAGGCTGAAGCAAACAAATGGAAGTTATTCTCTAAAAATGATGTACTGCAACGATTGGTATTTTTTCAACTGTATGAGCAGTTTAAAATTGCTGATAAAGATGTATTTATAGAAACGGCTGAAGAACCATTTATTGCTTCGATTAACAGGCAAGGGAAATCCTTTGCTGTATTAGTTCTTAGAGGTAATGAAGAGAAGATAAAGCAATTTTTCCGTTACAATGCAGATAAATTACCAACACGAATACTAATAGTGACAGAGGAGTTTACGCATTTACAACCGATAATGCAATTCATAAAACCGTATTTAGGGCGAATTCGAGTAACAACCGATCATGAATTGAAGAACAGTATTAAGGATATGTTTTATCTATATAACGAGCAAGAATGGAAAAAGGATAGTGTTAATTAAAATGAAAGGCTATGTTTTGCATAGCTTTTTTATTTTGATATTAATTAGAAAACGATTCTAAGCTAGTTTATTAGATTAATAAAACTTCCCCTATAAATGCTGATATAACAGTCTTTATTGTATGTTTTCATGTTGGCCATTACCTCTGTTTTTTGTCACTCCTGAAAAAAATATAGATGTTAGGATTTAAGTAAGAAAGAAATAAAAATATTAAAGGAGAATAACATGAAGAAAAAAATTAATAAATCTTTATTCCTATCTATTTTCTTTTTTGCATTGTTTGTAGTTGTAGTCATTGCAAATGAAATGAATTTCTTTAAGCACTTTACTTCAGTGGAAGTCGTGGTTGCTAGTGAAATAATACAGAAAGATACAGTAATTACAGACGAGATGTTGACAACTATGGAATATGAAAGAGGAAGAGTAAACGATAGTATGTTGCGAAACTTGTCGGACGTTATCGGTAAAACAGCTACTCAAATAATTCTTCCGAGTCAGTATGTATCTTCTGTAGCGTTAGATCAAAGTATTTTACGTCCTACGAGTGAGCATGAGTTTTTCTCGATACCTGATGCATGGCTAATGGATATACAAGGAACACTTCGTCGCTATGACCTAATTAATATATCAGCAGTATTTGTAGGAGCTGCTAATCAAGAAACGGCAACAATCGAAACACATAAAACTAAAATAAACAGTTCTCATGTATTAAAAGATGTGCCTATTGCTTATGTAAAAGGTGGACGAAACCAAGAGGTTACTGGAACGACTGTAGTAGACAACCGTCTATACGGTACGCAAAATCCGTCAAGTATTGAACTTAGTTTAACTTTGGAAGATTTTAAAAAATTAGAATCACTATATATAGAAGGTTATAAATTAATTATTAGTTATTAAATCAATCAGAAAGGAGAAATGTGAAATGAAAGTAGCTATAGTTCAACCTAATGAAATTTTAACAAAATTAGTTTTATGTACTCGTCAATTTACAAGTTCTGTGGAAATTATGAATTTGGAAGATGTGGGGAAAGAAAAAAAGTTAGATGTCTTGATTATGGAACACCAAGGTCTAACTCCAACCGACATAATTCAACTAAGACAACAATTTCAATCTATGAAGATTCTGATTGTTGCAGAGCAAATTGATACTTTTTTTGAAAAATCTTGTATTGCACATGATATTCTTCTAATTTCTAATGAAATGAGCCAACGAGAACAATTAGACACCATTCAAAAAGCATGGTTTGGTCTAGAGGAGCAAACAGAGTATCACAATGTTGTGGCTGTCTACGGAACACATAGACAAGTAGGTGTAACGCAAACTGCCCTATCTATTGGAAATGCACTCGGTTCTTTCAATCACAAAACATTGGTGATTGGCTTAAATCCTTACAATCCTGGTGAAGATACAAAAAAACCTGCAACGTATTCATTTGACCAAATTTATGACTTAGTTCAGTCAAATGTTATTAATTCAGGAGAAACTCTTATCCCTTACTTGGAGAAATATGACCATTTTTATTATTTAACAGGTAATCGTGACTTTTACAAAGCTTTATCCTTTGATGGAAAAACAGTAGAACAATTGATTCGTTTAGCTAAAGAACATTTTCAGGCAGTAGTACTTGATATAGGTTCTTTTTATGACAGCTACCTACCGTTAACAGGGCTTCAAATGTCTAACACACATATTTTAGTATCATCACAAGAACAACTTTCAATTGACGAGTTTAGTCGCTGGCAAGAACAAGTATTAAGTAGATTCGACTTTTATCCGAAAACTAGTTACCAAGTAGTAAATAAATACGCTTCTAAAGCAATTTTAACTAGCAAACATTTAGAAGAAAAATTGGAGCTACCTATACTTACACAAATTCCATTTTTCCCTGAATCAAATGACGCTTTAATAGAAGATGGCATATTATATCTTTCAGAATATGCCCCGTATAACAAGGTGATTGATGGTATAGCTCGTGCGATAGGAGATGAGATCTTAGCGATTACGAATAACGAAAAAGAAAAGAAATCAATTTTCGGATTAGGACGGAGGAAAGCCTAATGACTTTACTAAACAAAAGTAATAACTATGTTCCTTCTTCTAATCGGAAATCTCTCGATATTAAAGAATTTAGTCGTTCTTCTACAGTTAATAAATTCGCTATAAATGAGGATTTTTATACTGTCTGTAAAAATGCTAAAAAATATATATATGATGTTTATGACAAAAAGATTGATGATCGAAATAACGGAAACACCAAAGAGAACTACGTGAACATTTTTCATGAGTCTATGCAAGGTGTACCTTCAGCCGTCAACCTAATTAAACGTCACTTAGAATCTTATGTCATTGATAATGGTTTACGAACTACAGTGTATCCAAGATATTATCCGTCACTTATAGATGGAATATTTGAAGAAGGATTTGGATGGGGTCCTCTATCTGCCTTCAGACAAGTTCCTGACTGTGAAGGTGCTCAAGTAATTGGGATGGATATTACATTTAAACGTCCTTGGGGATATGAGCTACAACCTTTCAAGTTTAGAAGTTTAGAAGATGTACTTGAATTAACGAAACGATTTGCAAATATGAACGCAAATACGACAATCAATGAACACACGTCACCCGAAATGGAGACACGTACATACGATAATATTCGTGTATCAGTGATGATTCCACATCGAACACATTTAGAGCCTGTAATAACTTTACGTAAGCAAATAGTAAGTTCGCTATCCCTAAATCAAATGGTAGAGTACGGTACTATCCCACAAGAAGCGATTCCTCTTTTTGAAAGTCTTGCGAAGTTCAAGGCGAACAGTGTTATTGCGGGTCCACCAGGGTGTGGTAAATCTACATTTTTACAAGTGTTATTATCTAATATTCTATACGAAACATTTGAAGGTAAAAAGATTCCTGAACGTATAAAAACTGTATATGCTGAGACATTTCCAGAATGGGATATTCGTAAATTAAATCCTTTATCCAATGTCTTACATATTTTGGGTAGTGGAGAAGAATTTGAAACAGTTGTTACGAAAGCACTTTTACGTCACGACATTTCTCGGATTGTTATTGGAGAGATTCGTGAACATGAAGTAGGTCTTTACAAAAGGGCTAGTGTACAGGGAATTAAACAGCTCATGGGTACTCTACATGATTTAGATCCTAATGCTATACCTGAAATCTTGGCTGACTTATACATGCAATACTATTCAAACACTTCTAATCATGCAGCTGTTCAACATGCGTTTAACCGTAATTTACACTTTGCAATTTCCATGGATGAATTTAAAGATGAAGAAACTGAACTTTTGGTTAAAAAAGTAACAGGTGTTCACTTATATGATGTAAATGAAATAACTAAAGAATCTAAGATGTTTACAATCATGGAATATGACTTTCAAAATGATACCTGGTCTTATGAATTTGATGTACCGAAACGATTCGCTAGAATGGTCATGAAATATAATCGAAAAGAATTCGATGTATTTATGACCACGCTCGAAAAACTGAGTAAAAAACCTACTTTTGCAAATGTGAAATAGAGAAAGGAGACGTATACAATGCCAATTCATATAGAATCGATTGTTAAGTTTATTCTCTATAGCATGGGGTTATTGAGTGTAGCTGGAATTGGAATTAGTTTGAACACGAATGTTTCTAAGATAAGAGAACGATTGAGAATCGGCCGAGAAATTAAGTTAGAGTCATATAACCAAAAATGGCTGAACAATGAATGGCTTAAAAAGTATCATTTGCTTTTAGATTCTTCATTAAAAAGTTATAAAATAGAACACTTTTCTAAGTTAGTCGTAGGACAATTTTTAATGTTTATATCTTTTATTGCTTTGTTTATGGTTATTTTACAAGACTTTATATTTTCATTTGGTATATCAGCAATCTTTATGTATGTTCTACCAATTACCGGCTTTTATTTCATCCACAAACAAAGACAAAATATCATCCAAGACGAGCTAGTAGATACTGCAATCTTGTTATTGCAAGAGTATGAGAAAAATAGTCACCATATGCTCTATGCATTGAAGGAAACAGTATCTCAAATTAAAGGTTCTGCACATGGTGTATATGCCAAAGCATTTGCTCGAATGCATGGAGAAGATGATATAAAAATTCAAGCTGCAGAATCATTATCTTTTCAAATTGGTCATGTTCGCGGGAAAAACTTAGCGACTATCATTTTGAAAGGATGTAAGGATGGAACGGAAGTAAGTACATTGTTAGAAGATTTGGTAGAAGATATAACCGAATTTAATAAACGGGTACGTGATGCTCAAACAGAGGCACGTGAAACAGCACTTATTGGCTTCGCACCTATACCAGCTCTAATCATCCTACATTTTGTAAATGATAAATGGTTGATCCCTGGTGGAAAAGCTTACTACTATCAGTTTGGGACACAAGATGGGTTGAAATCATTTTTAATAGCTGTAGTTTTTGGATTGATTGGAATCGGGTTAGGGTTATTTGTCCGTAAACCAAAAGGAATGTAATGAGGAAGGGGGGGAGAAAATGAACTATCTTGCTGAGCATTTTAAATTAATATATTTGGTTGTTGTAGCAGGTTTACTTTTATTGAGTTGGTACTTTATGCGTAAAGCTCAGTACGATGAACGACGGAAAAATAGATACGGTATAAAAAGCATTAAACGAAATATTCGTATATATAGGAAACGACTTGAGAATGAAGAATTTGATTTGTTTTTTAAAAAGAACGGGCTACCCAAATGGATAACAAGCGAACGTTTAAACTTAGTTCGATTTTCTATACTTATCGGTGTTTTGGTCATTGTGATTTATGGATTAATCACACGAACAAATTACATTGATATAACCACGCTATTCCTTTGGGGAATAATTCCTATCGCTTTAACTCCAAAAAAGCCTTATCCAATGCACTTCATTGTAATGATGTTTCAAAAGAAACGTCAGAATGAAATTTCTAATGAGATATACCAGTTATATAACGATTTAAAATCTGCATATCAAGTTGGGGACAAGCCTAAAAGTTCGTACTACCTTATACAAGAGGCACTACCATATTTCAAAGTTATTCGTCCATCATTGGAAAAAATGTTGCCATTGTTGGAAGTGAAAAATAACGGGGTAGCTTGGGACCAATTCGCTAATGAGCTTAATACAAAAGAAGCTGAAACATTAGGTGTAGTCATGAAAGAAGTCGAGAGTTTAAAGACTGAACAAGCATATTTATTACTAGAACAAAAGCGGAGAGAATTCAGTAATGACTTATACAATCGGTATACAGAAATATTACGAAAAAGAAAATCCATTATATATGTTCTAGTAGTGGTAGGGGCTTTAACTGTTTTCTTGAATGAAGTCACTGTATTTTTTATGTGGTACAAAGAAGTAATGGCGGTTGTTAATCAAATGGGATAATACTGTTTGATTCAATATAAATAAAGTAATAGAAAACAGGAGGAAGAAAAGTGGAAAAATTACTAATTTTATTAATGATTGTCTTATTTGCGGTTGGATTAACAAGTCAAACTATTTTTGATGATGAGGGTATGCAAGCTGATGCGGTAGATATGAAAGATAACACCCAAGAAATTTTAGGCGATGCAAATGCCCAAATGGCTCAATTCGGTGGAAGTACTACACCTACAGGAAAATAATATCAATTAGGGGGAAGAAAAGTGGAAAAATTACTAATTTTATTAATGATTGTCTTATTTGCGGTTGGATTAACAAGTCAAACTATTTTTGACGATGAAGGTATGCAAGCTGATGCGGTGGAAATGAAAGACAATACACAAGAAATAATTGGTGCTGCTAATGATCAGATGGCTCAATTTGGTACAGTAACACCATAATTTAAAAATGACAAATTTATAACTCCTACAACACTTTTTTGTAGGAGTTATTTCTTAGAAAGGATTCTGTAAATGGATAAATTATTTGTGTTTATGATGCTTTTACCCTTCTCTCTTGTTCTTTTGTTTCAGCCAGCTTTGGACAGAATGGAAGAAGGTAGAGAAAAGATAGTACAAGTAGCTATACAACGTGGTGTAGAAAAAGCAGCAGTAGATGGTTATTTTACAGAGGAAAATCTCGATAGTATGTATAAACTACTGGAAAGTGCAGGATTTGAACGGGATGATGTTATTTTCAACGGGACTTTACTGCCAGTTTATAGAGGACAATACATAGAAGGTTCTTTACAAGTACCTAACACCTATCAGTTTTTGCTTTTTGAAAACTTAGTTTCAGGTGAAGCGTCGGAAAAGTATCATTTTCATTCAGCCACTAGGATGAGCGAAGCGATTAATTGATAAGAGGTTAATGAATTAGGAGGGAGAGAAAAAATGGAGAAACTATTAGTGTTTATGATGATCTTAGTATCTGTCTTATCGCTATGGGTGAAAGATGTAGAAATCTTCATTATGGACAGAGGTTATCGAACTGTACAGTACAGTATTGAACATGCTGTACATGACGGAGCTTTACAGGTGGATACACAAGCATTAGCAGATGGGAATATTATATTCATTCCGACACTGGCTGAAGAGAAGATTAGAGAATCCTTGCGAATGAATCTATCACTTGATACTCAACTTCGTCCTAATTCATTAACATTACTGGATGCCCCTGTCACTATTGACGATATTGTATATATAGATGATAACTACATAGATCCAATGACGGGAATAAAAATTGTCTTTCCAACAAATTGGGAGTATACCCTACCAGATGGGAGGAAGTTTGAAAGAGCGATCTTTGGTCCTTCGATTGCAATGGTACTTGATGTAAAAGTTAAAGGTGCGGAAGAACATATGAAAAAATTCACGATACAAGAGTATAAAGGGGAATTTTTGCAAAACTAAATTTCCCCTTTATTTAGAAGGGAGTATTAATTAAACGGTCTTTTATTTTTTATCAGAATCCAAACCTTTCCTTATCAATTCATATAATGCTCCTGCAAAAGACGATATAGAATTAGTTTCTTGGTAGTTTTCAATCTTTTGAACAAGATCAGCAGGGAATTTAATTAACTTTGGTATTCGTTCCAAAAAAGTCACCTCTCCAATTAGTATATCCTTAGTATATACTTGATATATACTTAAAAATAGTATATACTTAGTATATACCTACAGGAGAAGTATTTCAACTCACAAAATATGGTTAAGAAAGAAGGAGTAAAAATGAAAAATAAACTATTCTTATCAGCATTAGCGTCAGCAATGGTAATACCTGCAATTGTAATACCATCAAGTGGGGTTCTTACAGAAGCAGCAACAGTGAAAGCTAACTTTACTGATGTGGCTAAAGGAAGTTCCTACTACACTATCATTCATGAAATGAGAGATAAAGGGGTTATCAATGGGTATGAAGATGGCACATTCAAACCTCTTCAAGAAGTTTCAAGAAAGCATGTAGCCGTACTTCTTGCTCGTGCGTTACCACTTGAACCAATTCGTGCTAGTAAAGAGTTTACAGATGTACCAAAATCACATCCATATCATGCAGAGATACAAAAAATGTATAGAGCGGGCATTGTAGATGGTTCACAAGGGAAGTTCAATCCCGACCAACCATTATCTCGTGTGCAAATGGCAAAAATCTTAGACCTTGCTTTTAAACTAGATACTAAAAACACATTCAAATTCCCTGACGTTTCATCTGACCATTGGGGAAATCAGCACGTACAAGCCCTTTATTCAAACGGAATCACTACAGGTGATAATGGACTATTCAAACCGAATGCTCCTGTTACTCGCCAACACTATGCTGTATTTTTACATCGTGCTCTTAATCTCGACAAAGACGTGAAGCCAACACCAACTCCTGAGCCGACAGAACCAACAGAGCCCGAAGTTGTGATTCCCGATGAAACCTTAGATTTAATAGCTCGACTGGATAAAATTGTGAAAGCAAACGAGGATTTATTTATTGATGGAGCAAAACCTTTTAATCAACTAGCTATTCTATACAATCCTATAAGTGCAAAATTTTATTCGGAAGGATTAGATGTTGTTCGAGCAAATAAAATGCAAGTTTATACTGGACGGGAAGGATGGGGTCCAGAATTCGATAATTTAGATTCCACTATTAGATTAACATCTAAAGGTTATACAAATCCCACGCCACGATTAGGTAAATCTGAATTTCTATTTGTTCCAAGTAATGAGGATAAAGAGGGTACATTTAGTTATGACTTCCGTTCGGACAAAGCATTGAATGTAGCAGAAGAATGGATGGAAATTGGATTTCCACATCTAGCAGATAAATTACTACCTATGATGAAATCAAAAGTAATGGACGCACGCCAACAGGAGAAGAATGGCACGTTTTTACCGAACGACGAAGTTCTTATCTATGAGGGGTACAAAATTAATATAGGTGTTGATACTTTCTATGAAGGTATGACTGTTCAGATGAAATTTGAATAGAAAATAAATGACTATAATAAGAAAGGAGAGTATAAATGATGAAAAAAAGTAGATTTAAATTCCTGTCATGGTTATTGGTCTCCATACTTTTAATCAGTTCCTATATCCCTATCTTACCGATAGGGATAGGGCTAGATACAGAGAAAGTAAGTGCCGCAACTGAACCTTTAATGGCAAGTGCCACAATAAGCATCGAACCTTCGACAGTAGATACTAATACAGCTTTAACGACTTCCCCTTCACTTACTGGGGTAACTACTTGGTATTACGATGGAGTGACCGATATAATCGACAATTCTTCGGGGAAATTACTAGGACAAGCGTATCGTTATCGTACTTCTAGTGGAGTTGAAAAAACGATGATTTCAGAAGGTAGCGTAGGAACTTGGGCAGATGCTTTAAATGGGAATCGTTCATATGTGATTGATAAAGTTACAAGTGGTATTAGGTATTCCTTTCAGCCACCAACTCCTAAGCAATATTTTAATCGCTACTTAATAACGGAAGTTTTTGATGCAGCAGGAGTCTCTTATACGACTACTGGAAATATGATTCGTGTGAATTTATCAAAAGGTCCAGAAGTGACTAATTTTGCTATCAAAGAAAAACCATCTATTGGAGCTTGTTATCCTTTAAACAGTGAAATCACAGTCGAATTAACTGTAGAAGAAAATGCTATTAATTCCAACGATTTAAAAGTACAAGTTTACGTGGAATATCCTAATAGTCGCCAAGCAAGTATAGTGCAAGATTATAAGAGTACATCGGGAAAATTTACGACTTCTTTTAAACATAAAATTCAAAAAGATGAACCATTCAATTTTTACATAAGAGCTTATGATGGTATCGAACGTCTAGACGTTGACTCAAGCATGCTACAAAAGACTGTAGGCTCGGTATCACCTGTAGGGAAAAAGATTGAAGGGTGTTCAGCCTATGATATTCAGCAAGATGAAGTTGCTATCCCTATGTATAACTACTCAACTAACACGCTTTTAACGGCAGGCCAATTAGGTGATGGAGCACTTCTAGTTCGAACAAATAACAACCTGCGTTCTTATCCTAGTAATACTACTGCTTGGATGGGACCACAACGCTATCCCACAATATACAGAGGTCACCCCGATGATAAAGGGAAACTAGTACCCAATATAAATACTACATTTGAAGTAGAAACAAAAAATGGGACAGAAAATATAAAAGCTTATCGGTTTCCTTTTGTTCATCTATCGGGACCCGTTAATCCATCGGTTGCCAAACCAAATAGTATGATACACAACTCTATGCCTAGTACAAGTTATAACGTTCAAGATGCTAAATATTTTGATTATAACAACGTGAGTACTATGTTTAACGGTAATCCATCCCATGTATTAGATGCATATAAATACGACATTATTAACCAATCATCTCGAAAATCTTACGGAGAATATTATTGGATTCGTGATCTTGCAGAACGTGCTGGAGGAGATGCCACTAATGATGGAAGTGGGGGGGATAATAATACATTTTTACAAATAATCCAAACTGATTTTCCTGATATTGAAGTATTTGAATTAAAAAAGGAAAATAGCTATAAGAAAAATGAGAAGTTAAATTTTAATTTCAACGGATTTGAATATGTTTCTAATACAAGATCTGGTTTACAAAGAAATATAGTCCAATGGTCGATTACCATTGTCGAGGGTCCAAATAATGGTGGTGTTATCAAGGGACAAATAAATAGTAATAAAAGTACCAATAATCCTAATAAACCGTACATGAAGCGTTATGACGGGAAATATCAAAGTGCGGCGACTAATTTCACTCCGAAAGAGGATGGAATGTACACAGTAGAATTAAAAGTTGTAGACCAAGTGCAAAGAGAGTCTATAAAGCGTTTAAAATTCAAGATTGGAGAAGGTGGGGGGGAAATATTATTACCACCTGAAGAAATTATTAAGATTAATACACCTCCTGTGGCTTATGTATCAGCCGATTCAATTCACTACTGGCCCGAGGTTAATAATATAAAAACGAGTGCTATTGACCTTGATGAAGATGATGTATTAACTGAAACATTAACAGTAGATAATAAAATAGCGGATAATGCATGGCAATCTCCACGTGTGACAGAAAAGACAAAAAGAAATGTACTTTTCACAGTAGATGATGGTAATGGAGGAAAAGCTTCCGCCACTACCACTTTTGAAACATGGCCTACACTTCCTACAGCAGCAACAGATTTAGGCGGTACATTAAAAGTAAATAGAGCCGTCACTTTAGATGCTAAGGCTTCTGATCGTGTATCACCTGTACACGTTGCACCGTTAGAATATTCACAGACTACATGGAAGATCACTCCTATTACACCAGGATTAACTGGAAGTGATATTAAAGAGCGTGTAAGCTCAGATAAATCAATAAAACAACTTCTATTCAAAAAACCTGGTAAATACTTAGTAGAAGTGACTGTAACAAATATCTATGATGAAACTAGTGAAGTATATAAACGAGAGTTAGAAGTAGTTGAAGATGAAGTGCCAGTTGCAGAATTTACAGTAGATAAAGCTACTTATTTACGTGCAAAAGCAGATTCCAAACAGACAACTATTAAATTAACGGATACTAGTCATTCGAACGATAACGATTTAATCGACCAACGTATTTGGTATGTAGAATTTGATTCTAATAATGATGGTTACTTTGGTACTCCGATGGACGGAGGAAAACAAGTAATCGATAGTGGAAATAAAGTTTCCGTAACCTACAAAACTAAACACGTTGGCGATTACCGCTTTAGTCTAGAGGTAAAAGAAAAATTCGGGCAACCAACCTATGAAGAATTTGTTTTACCACATGAGTATCTGCGAGATAATTCCGATGTAATAGATGAAAATGGTTCAGTTGGTGCTTATTTACTCCCATCTAACTTCAACAAGTTAGGTCATGATGTTGGTGTGAAAGTAGATAATGTACCACCAATTATTGATTTCGGAGTTAAAAGAAAGAATAAAGTAGAAGTAGTTTTAGATTTTGGTGGTATGGACATAGCCACTCAACAACATCAGACGGGGAATCGCCCTGGTTCTGGTACGAATAATGGTGGCGGTGGTGGTACTTATAACCATAAATACTATACGTACAATACAACTGAGAAGAATTCGTTAACTGCTTATGCAGGCAAGTTAGAGTCTGACTTACGTATGAAGGGCTTAGATGTAACAGTAACAGTTGATAACAATTACTTTAAAGTGATTGACCAAGACGGAACCTGTATTCAAAATATTCCTGTTTGGAATTGGGTAGATTATGGGTACTATCTGTATGATTCATATACTGGTTCATCTCCATATAGCGGAAGTTGGAATGTTACAAGTTCGAGTTCCAAAGATATTTATACTGAAACTACAGAGTATATGACTCAAACATGTACTCAACCTTGCACGAATAACGGTGGTGCAGGCTGGAGTTGGGTAACAGGTGGTGGTGGTTTTAAACCAGGCGACACTTACACCGACGAGTATAAAAAAACAGTAAGATCCTTCTCACATACAGAGTATTCAGCTTCACTAAGTATGTATGTACCTGATATGCGATTTGAAGTGACCAACTATCAAAATGAAGGATGTTCTTATACAGAGCAAGTAGATACAACCGATTTTGTTACAGACTTTGCTAATCACAATTATTCAACCGCCGATTATAAGTATTACTATCGAATGGACCGTAATAAATGGACATGGGTAAATAATACAACCAAGAGAAATCAGATTATTAATAAGGTAAAATCCAGTGATGTTTACTTTTGGAATAACTCCGATAATACATTGAGATTAGATGCACAGTTATTAAATTCAGCTTCAGGTAAGGAAGGGCAGTATACTCAGTACGACACCTTGAACTTACAAAGTAATGTACAGAGAATAAGGGATTTCTTAATAAATAAATATATGATTTTAGAAGACCCTGAAAACTTTACGATAGTCCAGGGTGATGAAATAGACTACACCACAGTTTATGAAGATTTTGAGAATGATCCCGAATTAAAAAGAGAATGGAAATTTGATCATGATACAACATCTATAAATGGAAGAGTGATAGATGGTCAGCCAAGCTCTCCAGTAGCCCAAAGTGGACTCTATATTAGTAGTCCTATGCAATTGAATGAAGTTGGAACATTTACAGTGACACTTCGCGCCAAAGATAACCCGTTGTCTGATGTTGGTAATGACGGTAGATTTGCGGAGTATCAAAAATGGTCGGATGAAGAAATAGTACGTGAATACAAAATAAATGTTCATCGACGACCAATTGCAGACTTTATCCCAACTGTAGCAGCAGGTACATTAAAACTAACTTTAGATCCTTCTACTTCTTATGATCCTGACCATGTTACTAACTGGTCTGACATAGGCATTGCAGAACGTGGTATTGTCGAATATACATGGGAGAAATATGTACTAGATGGAGTAGAGTACAGTGGGAAACCACCTGCAACATTACAAGCACTTAAAGATTATTATATTACGTTACGAGTGAAAGATATTGATGGAGCATATGGGTCTGTTACAAAATTAGTTTCAACTAAAAATGTAAACTTGAAGCCAGTAGCTTTATTCGATTCTCCAAGTATCGTGTTAAATACATCGGTCCTAACTGATACAACTACACAATACTATATTCGTGACCGTAGTTATGATCCAAATGGCGATGCCTTAACGAATTATAGATGGACAATTAAACGTCAATCAGATGGAGTACAGGTTTGGACAGGTGCAAATCCTCCGAAAAGTTTTGCTAGTATTGGACTAGGAAAAGGAAAGTACCTACTTGGTTTAACTGTATGGGATATTCCAAAGTATCCACCATCTTTACAATCTGATTTATATGAGCAAGAAATTGAAGTTATTGTAAATAACCCTCCAACATCTTGTTTTGAACTAAGTCGAACAGCAGTTAGTGTAGCAAGTATTCCTTGTACGGATGGTCAAACAAGCCCACATACTTTATGGGTTGATGAGCCCATCATTTATACAGATAAATCAAGCGATCCCGACGGTCATACACTAATTAACTATTCTTGGATAGTCGAAAAAGTAGATGCTGCAGAAGGAGAAGAACATACCTGGAATACAGGTTCACCACCGATTGATTTTAATCAATTTGGGGGAATTGGGAAGTATAAGATTACACAACGTGTATTCGATAATCCACCATCTCCATTACCTTCTTTAAGTGATGATTATGTACGCTATTTCAATGTAGAAAAAGGACCACAAGCTCCTTATGCTATGTTTGAGTATGCACCATTAACTCTTATTGCGGGAGATACAATTAATTTAAACGATACATCTTTTGATGTAGATGGAGAAGTGATTGAATGGGAATGGAAGATTGTAGCACCGAATGGTACGACGACAACTCAAAAAAACCAAAATCCGAAGATTAACAATGCACAAGAAGGAATCTATAAAGTGACATTGAATGTTTGGGACAACACATTACCAACTAAATTAAAATCAAAAATCCCTGCTTATAAAGAAATTACTGTAGGGAAGAAAATCTTGAAACCACCAACAGCTATTTTTGTATGGGAACCATATAAACCATTCTTAGGTGAAACATTTGTTTTGGATCCATCAGCCTCATATGACTTGGATGGAACAATAGTAAGTTACACTTGGAGTATTAAATCTAAAGAAGGAGTTATCACTTCTTCTACAAGTAAAACACCCTCTATTGTAGCTGATTCGCAATTTTACGATATCACGTTAACAGTAAGAGATAATGATGGTTTGACTGGAAGCATTACAGAGCGTATTAATGTAGATATAGCGAGATTAGTACCACTTGTAACGCATACACCTGATTGGAAAACGTTTTGGGTGGGAGAAGGGTTTGACGAAGATGTAAACACCTTCTTAGCAGGTGAAAAATTCGTAATAGAATTAAAAACTACTCCTGCTAACAGAGTAGAAGGTAGTGTAAACTTTGGGGGGACAGTTGGGCCTATAAATATACCTAGCAGTTCATTCAAACTTATCTCTACAAGTAAATTTGAATATGTGTGGCAAACGACTTTATGGAGAGAGGATTTTGAAAATATACAGTTAGGAGGGTATCTATTTAACTTTACAGGATACCATCCAACAAACAATCCCACAGTTACCTCGAATGGAGTATACTTGATCGAGATTGTTGGGAATGTATATGAGCCTCTAAACTTCCATAGAAACTTTTAGCACAATAATAAAAAGAATGACTTGAAAATCAGGTCATTCTTTTTATATTTGGCTGTGTTAAAGGCAAGGGTTTATTTTCATAAGGTGGTATAGTTTGTGAAATGTTACACTTAAACTAACGAAGCAGGTTAGTTGAAGAAGCAAATATTACGACTGTGTAACAAATATTACAAGGATGGTTTTTGAGTTGATTTTGTAATAGGTCAAATCCTTTTAAAAATGATGTTTAGGAGGTTCGATTGCGGCAGTTATATAATACGTCATTTATGTGATTTAAATAGTAAATATGATTTGTAAATGTCTTTTAGAGCTAAATCGGAGGGCTTTTCTCATCTGAATTTTCTGGTAAAATAACGTTAAATTAATATTGATGTAACATCGGAAATGGTAACTTTTAGTAAAATGGATAAGAGAGATAACTTTTACTAAGGGGGAAGTTTTTTGGAAAAGGAAATATTGAATTATGAGAATTTGCTAGAAATGTTGGATGGATTCCTAAGAGAGCCAAAGGAATTTTGGGATGATTTTTATACTGATAGGACTAAAGAAATTCCTTTTTTCAAAATTAAAGCTCCTGATGAAAATCTTGTAGAATATTTTAATAACGGGCTGGCACCTAAACGAGTATTGGAATTAGGATGTGGACCGGGTAGGAATGCTGTTTATATGGCTCAAAAAGGCTGTGAGGTAGATGCTTTAGACCTGTCTACCAATGCGATAGAATGGGCAAAAGAAACGGCTAGAGAAGAAGGGGTTAATATAGATTTTCATTGTATTTCCCTATTTGACTTCAAGTTCCAGCCACACTCGTATGATTTTATTTATGACTGTGGGTTGTTTCACCATTTAGCACCACATCGTAGATTAACATATATTGAAATGCTGAAAAAAGCATTGAAAAGAGATGGATACTTCGGAATTGTTTGCTTCAATACTGAGGGTGCCTTAGATACATCGGATTGGGATGTTTACAAAGAAGGTAGTTTAAAAGGAGGAATAGGTTACGCTGAAGGGCGATTAAAAGAAGTGTTTATAAAAGATTTCAATATAATTAATTTTAGGGAAATGAAAAAGATTACTCAACCAGATAATTTATTTGGTGAAGACTTTTTATGGGTCAGTTTGATGCAGGTTAGAAGTTAATTTCTTATTCAACTAACGGGTGCTTTACTTCAAGAAGGAGTAAAGTTTTTTTCTTATTGAACTAACGCGGCAGTTTAGTTCAATAAGGGAATTTATAGATTTGTTATCATAAGAAAAAGTGTTGAAGTATAAGGAGGTAAGGTATTTATGTCTTACGATGCTAATTGTCCATTTTGTAATCCACAAAAAGATGTTGAACAGAACATAATATTTGAAAATGAAACATGCTTTTTTTTACAACACAACAATCAACAAGAAGTATTAGAAGGTTGTGGTTTAATCGTTCCAAAAAAACATCACGCTAATGCTTTTGAATTAACAAAAGATGAATGGAATGATACATATGAACTTTTACAAAATGCTAAGAAATATCTCGATGATAAGTATTCACCAGATGGTTACACACTTGGTTGGAACGTAGGGGAAGTTTCAAATCAATCTATTCTTCATAGCCATTTACACGTTATTCCAAGGTATAATGATGAACCTTTAGCTGGTAAAGGAGTTCGTTATTGGTTAAAACAACCTGAAAATAAAAGAGAAAAGCTTAAGTAATTCTTATTCAACTAACGGGTGCTTTACTTCAAGAAGGAGTAAAGCCTTTTTCTTATTGAACTAACGAAGCAGGTTAGCTAAATAAGGGTGAAGCATAAATCACAAAAATACATTTTTGAAAGAGGGATATTATGAACCACTATCAAATTGTAAAAGAAGTAATTAATGATTGGGACCCAATGTGCCTTTTACGTTACACATCTGAGGATGAATATGATCCAGAAATAAGTCTCATTGTATCGCACTTACCAACTGCATCTGTTGATAAATTAGCTGGAGTGATACATGTAGTCTTTGGTGAAATGTTTTCGAGGAGTAGAGTACCTTCGATTGATAATTGTTATCCAAGTGCCTTGAAAATTTGGAACAAAATTTATAATAATAAATTTCCAAACTTAAAAAAACGATATTAATCAAAAGCAATATTATTAAACTAAAGGGTGCTTTAGTAAAATATAGAGTTGGATAATACGGCTCTTTTTTTGTTCAACTAAAGCCGTAATGTCTCTAGGCAAACCATAATATCTTTGGAAAAAGGACGTT
>NZ_JBBOZA010000001.1:2970000-3813784 GCF_038008385.1 Psychrobacillus sp. FSL H8-0487 | reverse complement strand
TTATCTAGTCTCCTTTACTGCGGATTTGTTAGTTAAACTTTTTTTCAAAAAATAATATATGTATTACAAAATTCGACATATACACAAATCCACTGCCTGTGGATAAACGTTATAAAGTTATGGGAATAAACTTATCCACAGATTACTAACAACTGTGGATAAGAAAAAGGAACGAAAAATTTTTGAAAAAGTAAAACACAAATATCGTAACAAAAAATCATTGAGATTACAAGAAATTTAAGGGTTATCCACAATTATTTAATTATTAACAATATAAGTTGTCCACAACGCAATTATATGTGCAGAATATGTTCATAAGTGTTGTGGATAATTTTTTAGGGAAATTTGTTACACACAGTGCTATAATTTAATACCTTGCGAATTGTGGATAACTAATTGTAGTTTGTTCATTAGCTAATTATTGAAAGCCATTGACAAAACCACTAGAAGTTATATATAATATCGGAGACTGTCTTACGAAGATTGAAGATGATCACTCAGGAGGTGTCATATAAGATGAAACGTACATTCCAACCAAATACACGTAAACGTGCCAAAAATCACGGTTTCCGCGCACGTATGAGTACTAAAAACGGTCGACGCGTTATTGCAGCCCGTCGTGCTAAAGGAAGAAAAGTATTATCAGCATAAGTCCACTGACCATTTCAGTGGTCTTTTTTTTCTTTTAAAACGAATTAGTTGGAGCTGGTGAGAACATGAATAAGAAACAACGTATTAAAAAGAATGCAGAATTCCAAACCATTTTTAAAAAGGGGAAGTCTTTTGCGAATAGACAATTTGTTGTTTACTGTTTAAATAAAGAAGAAGACTACTACCGAGTTGGATTATCAGTCAGCAAAAAGGTTGGGAATGCAGTAGTTCGTAACCGCATTAAACGATATATTAGACAAACCTTCCTAGAAATACATGATCAAGTATTTCCAAACATGGACTATATTATTATCGCCAGAAATCCGGCGGCCAAATTAGACTTTCATGAAACTAAAAAAAGTATAGAGCATGTTTTAAAAGTTGCTAAAGCTTTAAATAAGAAAAGTAAGTAGTAACTTTCCAAGGAAATGTTAAAATACAATGAAGAGATATATAAGACTTATTAGGGGGAAGAAGGTTGAATAAACGTTTATCACTTGTACTATTATTAGTAGTAACTACTGCTTTGCTTGCAGGATGTACAGAGTTCAATGAGCCAATCTATGATAAATCAGAAGGGTTTTGGAATGAATACATCGTATGGCCATTAGTATCATCTATAACGTTTTTTAAAGAATTATTAGGGACATATGGTTTGGGTATTATTGCCGTAACAATAATTATTCGTTTAGTGTTACTACCATTAATGATAAAACAAACGAAAAGCTCTAAAAATATGCAAGAAGTCCAACCCGAGTTAACAAAGCTAAAAGAAAAATATAGCTCGAAAGATGCTGTAACGCAGCAAAAGTATCAGCAAGAGATGATGGCCCTCTTTAAAGAAAGAGGAGTTAATCCTGCTGCTGGATGTTTACCGGTATTCATTCAAATGCCGATATTGATCGGTTTCTATCATGCCATTAGCCGTATGAATAATACACCAGAAATTAATCTTGGAGATTTTATTGGCTTTGCTTTAGCGGAACCAAGTATTTTCCTAGCTATCTTGGCAGGTCTTATGCAATTAATTGTTTTACGCACAGGTCCAGCAATGGATAATCCTCAAATGAAGTTAATGATGTACATTATGCCATTTATGATTATGGGATTTGGTGTCGTTTTACCAGCTGCCTTGACGTTGTATTGGGTTATCGGAAATATTATTTCCATCATTCAAAATTTATTCATTTACAAACCTTGGAACAGACCAAAAACAGAACCTGTTAAAACGGGAGGACCAAAAAAATGAATCAGATTACACAAACTGCACCTACAAAAGAAGAAGCTATAACGGTTGCACTGGAAAAGCTTGGCGTTTCCAGAGATGACGTGTCAATTATATTAGTGGAAGCAGGTAAAAAAGGTTTTCTTGGATTTGGAAAAAAGCCTGCAGTTGTTGAAGTAACTGTTTTGAAAAAAGAACAAGAAATAAAAGAAGTAAAAGTACAAGAAGTAGAAAAGGTTGAAGAAGTAACCGAATTAGAAGAGACAGTCAAAAAAGAATCGGTTATGGAAGATGTACCAATAATTACAAATGAACAAGCAGTGGAAGAAACAAAAAGTTATATAAAAGAGATTGCAAAAGAAATGAATATAAATGATCTAGTTATTAATGAGAAAAGAGACGGGAAGTTTATCTATCTTCATTTAAATAGTGAGAAAGCTGCTATATTAATTGGAAAGCGTGGACAAACGTTAAATGCATTAGAAAACTTATCACAATTAGTTGCAAATAAATTTTCTAATTCTTTTATCATTATAAAGTTAGACGTTGGTGATTACAGAGAACGAAGACAAGAATCATTGGAGCAACTGGCAGAAAGAATGGCAGACAAAGCTATTCGAACTGGTAGTAAGGTAGAATTTGAACCAATGTCCTCATTTGAACGGAAAATAATTCATAATGCATTGTCTGTACGAGTGGATATTGAAACCTATTCAGTGGGAACGGATCCAAATCGTTATTTAGTTATCGAACCAATTATATAATATTCCAACGGATTTCAGCTATGTTAAACACTGAAATCCGTTTTTATTGCATTAAATAATTTTATCTCGAGTCTTGCTATCTATTAGCGAACTTTAGGTATTTTTGTTCACATATGAAAAAGTATCTATACTTCTGATTTTAGTCGTTTTATGGTATTGTTATATGTTAGATAGTCTTGTTCGGTTTACTTATACACATGTGGATAAGTAAGGATTTGTAAGGAGGTGGACACTTGTGGAATTTGATACAATAACTGCTATCTCAACTCCAATGGGAGAAGGTGCCATTGCTATAGTGAGATTAAGCGGATCTAGTGCAATAGCTATAGCAGATAAAATATTTCGTTCACCAAGCGGAAAAAGTTTATTTGAACAAAGTTCTCATACCATTCATTATGGTCATCTAATTGATCCTAAAAATGGTGAGGTTGTAGAGGAAGTTATGCTGTCCCTTATGAAAGGGCCCAAAACATTTACAAGAGAAGATGTCATTGAGATAAACTGCCATGGAGGACTAGTTTCTGTTAATCGAGTACTTCAGCTAGCCTTAATAAATGGTGCCCGACTAGCAGAACCGGGTGAGTTTACCAAACGTGCTTTTTTAAATGGGAGAATTGATCTTTCACAAGCTGAAGCTGTAATGGACTTAATAAGAGCAAAAACAGACAAAGCGATGAATGTTGCATTAGGGCAAATGGAAGGTCGATTATCTAGACTTATTGCTACATTGAGGCAAGCACTCTTAGAAACATTGGCGCAAGTAGAAGTAAATATCGACTATCCAGAATACGATGATGTAGAGGAAATGACACTTCCATTAATGATAGATAAATGTACGTGGGTTAGTGAAGAAATCGACAAACTACTTTTGACATCATCTCAGGGGAAAATACTACGAGAAGGATTATCTACTGCGATTATAGGTAGACCGAATGTAGGGAAGTCTTCTCTTTTAAATAGTTTAATACAAGAAAATAAAGCAATTGTGACGGATATAGCAGGAACAACTAGGGATATTATAGAAGAGTACGTTAATGTACGAGGCGTCCCATTAAAACTGGTCGATACTGCAGGTATTCGAGAAACAGAAGATATTGTAGAAAGAATCGGCGTAGAAAAGTCTAGACAGGTACTAAAAGAAGCAGATCTTATATTACTTGTTTTAAATAGTGCTGAGAAGTTAACGATAGAAGACAGAAGATTGTTTGAAGCAATTGAAGGAATGGACTATATCGTTATTATAAACAAAACTGATTTACCAACCGAAATAGAGATAGATGAAGTAAGAAAATTATCAGGTCATAAACGTATTGTTACTACTTCTTTACTAGAGGAACAAGGGGTAAATGAATTAGAAGAAGCGATTGCCTCTTTGTTCTTTGAGGGCACAATTGAAGCCAGTGATCTGACATATGTATCGAATGCTCGACATATATCATTATTGACTTTGGCAAAATCAACTATTACAGATGCGTTAGAAGCGGCACAGAATGATGTGCCTGTAGATATGATTCAAATAGATGTTACTAGAACATGGGAAATACTAGGTGAAATAACAGGGGATACAGTCGAAGAAAGTTTGATTGATCAACTGTTCTCACAATTCTGTTTAGGAAAATAAGAGACGAGAGGAAGTTACGAACATGCCGAAGTTTGAAGCGGGCAAGTTCGATGTGATTGTTGTTGGAGCAGGACATGCAGGTGTGGAAGCGGCTTTAGCAGCTGCTAAAATGGGTGCAAAAACCTTAGTTCTAACAATAAATCTTGATATGATTGCATTTATGCCTTGTAATCCATCGATCGGAGGACCTGCAAAAGGAATTGTTGTGCGTGAAATAGATGCACTTGGCGGGGCCATGGGAAAAGTTATAGACAAAACACATATTCAAATGAGAATGCTTAATACAGGGAAAGGACCTGCTGTTCGAGCATTACGTGCACAAGCTGATAAAGTACTTTACCAAAATGAGATGAAGCGTCTTTTAGAAGAGCAAGAGAACTTAACAATTCATCAAGCTGTAGTAGAGGAATTACTAGTGGAAGACGACAAAATTGCTGGTCTAGTGACACAAGTAGGAGCAGTTTACCGTGCAGAAACAGTCGTAATTACGACGGGGACTTTCTTACGTGGTGAAATTATTATAGGCGACTTGAAGTACTCAAGTGGACCTAATAATCAGCAACCTTCTATAAAATTAGCGGATAGTATCCGTGACTTAGGTTTTGATCTAGTTCGTTTCAAAACAGGTACTCCACCGCGTGTAAATAGTAAAACTATAGATTATAGTAAAACAGAAATCCAACCTGGGGATGATGTTCCAAGAGCTTTTAGTTTTGAGACGACAGAATTTATCATGGATCAATTACCTTGCTGGTTAACTTATACAAGTGAAGTAACGCATCAAATTATTAATGATAATTTACATTTATCACCGATGTATTCTGGTATGATTAAAGGAACTGGTCCAAGGTATTGCCCTTCAATTGAAGATAAGGTTGTACGCTTTAACGACAAGCCTCGTCATCAAATTTTCTTAGAGCCAGAAGGTAGAAATACACGAGAGGTGTATGTTCAAGGGTTATCTACTAGTCTTCCAGAACATGTACAACGTCAGCTGTTAGCCTCTGTTCCAGGACTTGAAAATGCAGAAATGATGCGAGCTGGATACGCAATTGAGTATGATGCAATGGTACCAACTCAATTATGGCCAACATTAGAAACTAAAAAAGTAAAAAATCTATATACAGCGGGTCAAATAAACGGTACTTCTGGTTATGAAGAAGCAGCAGGTCAAGGTTTAATGGCAGGAATAAATGCTGGTTTACGTGCACTTAAAAAAGAAGAAAAGGTATTGAGTAGATCAGATGCATATATCGGTGTATTAATTGATGACTTAGTAACGAAAGGAACTAATGAACCATATCGTTTACTTACTTCCCGTGCAGAATATCGTTTATTACTTCGTCATGACAATGCTGATTTAAGACTGTTGGAAATTGGATATGAAATTGGATTAGTTCCGGAATCACGATATAGTAAATTCTTAGAGAAAAAGAAAAGAGTAGAAGATGAGTTAGTTCGTTTACGATCAACAATGATAAAACCAAATGAAGTAACTCAAGATTTGATAAAAAGTGTAGCTGGTAGCGAATTGAAAGATGGAATTCGTGCAGCAGATCTTTTAAAACGAACAGAAATGAACTATGATTTAGTAGCTCAATTGTCACCTTCTGAGGTAGAATTATCTATAGAAGAAAAAGAACAAGTAGAGATACAAGTTAAGTATGAAGGGTATATCGATAAATCTCTTCAGCAAGTAGAAAAACTTAAAAAAATGGAAGACAAAAAAATTCCTGAGAATATCGATTATAATGCTATTAACGGTATTGCTACAGAGGCAAAACAGAAACTGATGCAAGTCCGACCATTGTCGATTGCTCAAGCATCTCGAATTTCAGGAGTAAATCCAGCAGATATATCTATTTTACTTATATATATAGAACAAGGAAAAATAGCGAAAATTTCTGGGTAGTCTAAAATGATAAGGAGAACTACATGAACGAAGAACAATTTGTAAAAGCCCTTCAAGAAAAAGGAATAGATTTGAGTAGTACTCAAGTAGAACAATTCCAAATTTATTTTAAGTTACTAGTGGAATGGAACGAGAAGATGAACTTAACTGCCATAACGGACGAGCCTTCTGTTTATTTAAAGCATTTCTTCGATTCCATTAGTGCTTCTTTTTATGAGGATTTCACAGGAAAATACTCAATTTGTGACGTTGGAGCAGGTGCAGGTTTTCCTAGTATTCCTTTGAAAATTTGTTTTCCTAATTTAAGTGTTACAATAGTAGACTCTTTAAATAAGCGAATTCAATTCTTAACACATCTTAGTAAAGAACTTGGGTTAAAAAATGTTCACTTTGTTCATTCTCGAGCAGAAGATTTTGGACAAAATAAGGAATATAGAGAAAATTTTGATATAGTAACTGCTAGAGCTGTTGCGAGACTTTCTGTGTTATCTGAACTCTGTCTTCCTCTCGTTAAAGTTGGAGGGAAGTTTATAGCGATGAAAGCAGCAAGTGCTTCTGAAGAACTAAAAGATGCTTCTAAAGCTTTATCCGTATTAGGTGCAGAAAAAACATCAGATTATTCTTTTTTATTACCATTAGAAAATAGTGAAAGAACGTTGTATGTCTTTTCTAAAACTAAAAGCACACCGAAAAGATACCCTCGAAAACCAGGTATTCCAAACAAAACACCAATTATTTAATGAGGAACGTTCCACGTGAAACATTTAAGGTATAAATTTAATCGTGAATATTTTGTGTATAGAGTTTCGAAAAGGTGGTGCGAGTAAGATGAAAAGTCCGTTTTCACGTTTTTTTGGAAGTTCTGAAAAACAAGGGCAAGAAGAGCTGATTGAGCCAAGGCAAAATCACTTAGAAGAAGTTTTAAATATAGCAATTGAGAAAATAGTACCTAATAGATATCAACCTAGAACTGTTTTTGATGATGATAAAATTGAAGAACTAGCTAGAACTATTCATACTCACGGTGTGATTCAACCAATCATTATTCGAAAAATGGAAGATGAAAAGTACGAGATTATTGCTGGAGAACGTCGCTTTAGAGCGATGACAAAGCTTAAGTGGGCAGAAGTTCCAGCAATAATCCGTAACTTAAGTGATAAAGAAACTGCTTCTATTGCATTAATAGAAAACTTACAACGTGAAGAGTTAACGGCAATTGAGGAAGCGGTAGCATATCAGAAGTTATTAAAACTTCATGATCTAACTCAAGAAGCACTGGCCCAACGTCTAGGTAAGGGGCAGTCTACAGTTGCAAACAAACTGAGATTACTAAAGTTACCTCAAGAAGTTCAAGAAGCTATTATGAAAAAAGAACTTTCGGAAAGACATGCTCGTGCGTTAATGGCTATTAAAGAAAAAGAAGTACAACTAGAATTGATGAATACTTCCATTGAGAAACATTGGAATGTGAAACAACTAGAAGAAAGGGTTAATGAAATTAATAACCCACCAGTTAAAGAAGATAAGAAAGTAAAATCAAGAAGAAAAGTAGTAAGTAAAGATGTTCGAATAGCATTAAATACGATTAAACAATCTTTATCTATGGTCACTAAAAGTGGTATTAATATAAAAACTGAAGAAGAAGATACAGAAGAATTCTATCAAATTACTGTAAGAATCCCTAAAAAGAAATCATAATATACTATTTTACTTTAACTCTCGCATAATTTTGCGAGAGTTTTTTCTTTTGTAACAAGAATAACATCCATTTCTATTCAAAATTTGATAGAATAAAGAAGTGGCTATTATATAGTAAGGAAGTTGGTGCAAGTGTGGGAAGAATTATAGCAATCGCCAATCAAAAAGGTGGGGTAGGAAAGACAACTACATCCGTGAATTTAAGTGCCTGCCTTGCATACTTGGGGAAAAAAGTATTACTAGTTGATATAGATCCACAGGGGAATGCTTCTAGTGGAGTAGGGGTTAATAAAGGTGAGGTTCAGCAATGTATTTATGATGTCCTCATTGATGATGTTAGTGTGAAAGATACAATCTTAGAAACAAAAGTTGAAAATTTACATATTGTTCCTGCTACTATTTCTTTAGCCGGTGCTGAAATAGAATTAGTCTCTACAATTTCTAGAGAAGTTCGTTTAAAAAGAGCCTTACAGGAAGTACAAAGTTTATATGATTATATTGTTATAGATTGCCCGCCATCTTTGGGATTATTAACGATTAATTCATTAACTGCTGCAGATGCAATTATTATTCCGGTACAATGTGAATTTTATGCGTTGGAAGGTTTAAGCCAATTATTAAGTACAATTCGCTTGGTTCAAAAGCATTTAAATAAAAATCTCGCTATTGATGGTGTATTACTAACAATGTTTGATGCTCGTACAAACCTTGGTATTCAAGTAATTGAAGAAGTAAAAAAATACTTCCAAGATAAAGTATACAAAACAATAATTCCTAGAAATGTTCGTTTAAGTGAAGCACCAAGTCATGGAGAACCAATCATTATATATGATCCAAAATCTAGAGGGGCAGAGGTATATTTAGAATTAGCGAAGGAAGTGATTCGTAATGGCTAAAGGATTAGGAAAGGGTATTAATGCATTATTCCCTGGAGAAGATTTAGATTTAGATCAATTAGAACAGGTTGAACAGATTCTAATCATCGATATTAAACCAAATCCTTTTCAACCTCGTAAAATATTTGACGAAGAAGCTCTGAAAGAACTTTCTGAATCTATTAAGGAACATGGTGTTCTGCAACCTATTATATTAAGAAAAAAAGGATCGAAGTTTGAAATAGTAGTAGGGGAAAGAAGATATAGAGCATCTCAGTTAGCAAATTTAGAAGCTATTCCTGCAGTTATAAGAGAACTAAATGATCAGCAAATGATGGAACTTGCAATTCTTGAAAATCTTCAGCGAGAAGATTTAACTGCGATTGAAGAGGCAGAGGCGTATCAAAATCTACTGGAGCATTTAAACTTAACTCAAGAACAACTTGCTTTTAGATTAGGGAAAAGTAGACCTCATATAGCCAATCATATTCGTTTACTCTCATTACCTCAGGTTGTTAGAGATGCTATCTCTGATGGGATTTTTTCAATGGGACATGGTAAAGCACTTCTTGGATTAAAGAAGAAAAAAAACATTCCACTAATTATGCAAAAGTCCATAAAAGAAAACTTAAATGTTAGACAGCTAGAGGCTTTAGTTCAGCGCCTTAATGAAAATGTTCCACGTGAAACAAAAAAAGTTCAGAAGGATATTTTTACTAAAGAAAAGGAATCTGAGTTAAGAGAATTATTTGGAACTCCTGTTTCTATCGTGAAAAACAAAGATAAAGGTAAAATTGAAATTGAGTTCTACTCAGATGATGATCTGGAAAGAATATTGCAATTGTTAGAAGATTAAAAACCTATTCTTAGGCAATGCCTAAGAATAGGTTATATTTTTAGCGGTGGAATGAGGCATGGTAATGGCACTATTTGGAACATTGATAAATGCTCTATTAATAGTAGTAGGGGCTATTATAGGTAGATTATTAAAAGGAATCCCGGAAAATATGAAACAAACTGTTATGAATGCAATTGGTATAGCGGTAGCTTTGTTAGGTATTCAAATGGGCTTAGAAAGTGATAATTTTGTTTTAGTCATTATATGTATTGTTTTTGGTGGAGTCATCGGGGAATGGATAGATCTGGATAAATGGTTAAACCGATTCGCACAATTTTTAGAAACTAAAATGGGATCTCCAAAGCAGGGGGCAGGAATTGCCCAGGGATTTGTTGCAGGAACGTTGATATTTGTAATAGGAGCAATGGGAGTACTTGGAGCTCTCAACGGAGGTTTACAAAACGACCATGAATTATTAATAAGTAAAGGGATAATTGACGGATTTACCTCTATTGTTCTTGCTGCAACTTTAGGAATAGGTGTTCTTTTTTCTGCAATTCCTGTAGCCATCTATCAAGGAGTAATAGCTTTGTTTGCTACTCAAATAACAAAAATAATACCAGAGGCTGCACTTGAATTATTTCTTCAAGAAATGACAGCAACTGGTGGTATTATGATTATTGCTATTGGTCTTAATCTTTTAGGAGTAACGAAAGTGAGAGTGGCAAATCTATTACCAAGTTTAGTTGTCGTCGGCATTGCTGTTACTATTATTTATAACTTTTAAATTATAACGATGCCATGCTAAAAGTAGAGAACGAGATATGATTTTACCCATATCGTAAGTAAGGCTGAGACGAGTACTTTGTAAAACATTATATTCCATAAAACCTCCGATATTAACAATAGCCTTAATAGATACATCACCTATTGGTGGTAAATCTTTTTTAACTGCTTTTCCTGGAAACAAGGGACCACGTTGAACAATGATTTGTCCAATATTATTCACATTTCCTAAGCATGCATCTATAGCAATAATGTATGGGGCTATGGAAGAGCTAAGGAGTGTATCTGTAATTTCTTCAATATTTAATGCATGTAAAGGATTGTCCAATGTACCTACAATTTCAAAAGGGAATGACTTGAGTTGCGATAAAAAAGAGCCAGTCATTGGTCCAAGTGCATCCCCAGTTGAGCGATCAGTACCTATACAACAAAACACTAGATTTGGATGATCAAATGGTATTTGTTCTATAAAGTAGTTACTTAATCGCCAAACTGCACCTGTTTCTTTATAATAAATTGTAGAAGATTCGGAAATAGTATTAATAGCAGAAGAGTTCATATAATTTTACTCACTTTCTTTTTAAGTCAGTATATGCATCTAGGAAATTATTTATTCAAATGAGGTGGTAACAAGTTTATGGAAGAAAGGCTACAAAGTTTGAAGGATTATTTATTTACAGAAGAGACTTGGATTCAACTAGGACTTACCTTTTTAAAAGTAATACTAATCTTATTATTAACTGCTATTGCGGTGAAGTTTGGAAAACACATCATCCAAAAGGTATTTGCGGTCAGACAAAGAAGCCCTTTAGGCTATTCAGAGCGTAGACAAAATACATTACTAAAACTGCTTCAAAATGTTTTAACTTATGTTATTTATTTCAGTGCTATTATAGCTATTTTAACTACATTTGGTATAAAAGTAGCCGGATTGTTGGCTGGGGCGGGAATTGTCGGTCTAGCAGTTGGTTTTGGTGCCCAAAGCTTAGTAAAAGACGTTATTACTGGTTTTTTTATAGTGTTTGAAGATCAATTTGCAGTTGGAGATCAAGTACAAATAGGAACAGCGAATGGAATTGTACAAGAAATAGGTTTACGAACGACAAAAGTGAAGAGTTATACCGGAGAACTTCATATAATTCCTAATGGTAGCATTTTAGTTGTTATAAACTATTCCATTTATAACTCACTAGCTTTAATAGACATTAGTATAGCACCTGAAAATGATATTCCATCTATGGAAAAGAATATTGAAGAATTTCTTGAAGGGCTACCAAACAGGTATGAAGAACTTGTGAAAACACCTAGTTATCTTGGGGTACAAAGTTTTGATGCATCTGAAATAGTAGTGCGTTTCACCGCTGAGACTTTACCAACTAAACAAAATAGTATTGCTAGAAAAATTAGGAGAGATTTAATAGAATTTTTCGAATTGAAAGGCATTAAGATTTCATAACCCGATAACTATTTAAAATGAGTAGGTGACGAAATGGAAAAGAAGCAATTTCAACTAAATGATATTGTAGAAATGAAAAAACAACACCCTTGTGGAACAAACGCTTGGAAAATCATTCGAATGGGTGCGGATATACGTATAAAGTGTGAAGGATGCCAACATAGTGTAATGATTCCTAGAAAAGAATTTGAAAAGAAGATGAAAAAGCTCCTTGTGCAAGCGGATGCTGAGTAATGATAGACTTTTATAACTAAAATCAATATAATGAACAAGTTGTATATAAAGTTTATGGTTTAAAATAATGAAGGGTTGTGACATATATGGCTTTAACTGCAGGAATCGTAGGACTACCAAACGTAGGGAAATCTACATTGTTTAATGCAATAACAAAAGCTGGAGCATTGGCAGCAAACTACCCATTTGCAACGATTGATCCTAACGTAGGGGTAGTAGAAGTACCTGATAAGCGTTTAGATAAATTGACAGAGCTAGTAGTACCAAAGAAAACAGTTCCTACAGCATTTGAATTTACGGACATCGCGGGAATTGTAGAAGGCGCTAGTAAAGGGGAAGGACTTGGAAACAAATTCCTTGCTCATATACGTGAAGTAGATGCAATTTGTCAGGTTGTTCGTTGCTTCGAAGATGAAAATATTACACATGTATCTGGAAAAGTAGATCCAATCTCAGATATTGAAGTGATTAACCTAGAGTTAATATTAGCGGATTTAGAGAGCGTAGATAAACGCTTAGCTCGTGTAACTAAAATGGTAAAACAAAGAGATAAAGAAGCACTAGCAGAAGAACCAGTTCTTACTCGCTTAAAAGAAGCTTTCGAAGCTGGAAAATCGGGTCGTTCGGTTGAATTTACGGAAGAAGAACAACGCGTAGTTAAAGGATTTCATTTGCTGACAACAAAACCAATGCTTTATGTTGCGAACGTATCAGAAGATGATATTATGGCTGATGGCGAAAATGAATATGTACAAAAAGTGCGTGCATTTGCAGCAGAAGAAGGCGCAGAGGTAATACTTATATGTGCAAAAATTGAAGAAGAAATGGCAGCACTAGAAGATGAGGAGAAAGCAATGTTCCTAGAAGAATTAGGAATTAAAGAATCTGGTTTAGATCAGTTAATTAAAGCTTCTTACTCATTAATAGGTTTAGCTACTTACTTCACAGCTGGAGTACAAGAAGTTCGTGCTTGGACATACCTTAAGGGTATGAAAGCACCTCAATGTGCAGGTGTAATTCACTCTGACTTTGAAAAAGGTTTTATCCGTGCGGAAACAGTAGCTTATGATGATTTGGTTGAAACTGGATCTATGGCAGCTGCAAAAGAAGCTGGTAAAGTTCGTTTAGAAGGAAAAGAGTATATCGTACAAGACGGAGACGTAATGTTATTCCGCTTCAACGTATAATAGAAAAAGGATTAGTGAGAAATCACTAATCCTTTTTTCTATTGAATAATAAGTATATAAAATGTACACAATCAATTAATTGAGAAGTACTCTCATCATTAGATAGAGCATAGCTTCTGCTTAGATGTTAACAGTAGCCAAATTGGTTTTATATCCAATTATATAAAGTAGAGATCTAATTGATTGGAGCGCAAATCAATCGCATATCACCCTTTTAATTTTGCGCGCTTTTTCTTAATACATATAACCTAGGCTTCACTGGATCATCTTTTATCAATAAATCATTTGGATATTTTCTGAGCTCCTTATACATGGCAAAGTCTCCAGCTGCTCCAGCGATTAACCAGGCACCCAACAGGACAAGTGAAAGAGATCCAATCCAAAAACCAAAAATCATTGGTAAAAATCCAGTAGCCCAAAAAGGAAGTAACAATGCTTTTTTCATGGCACCGTTTGGGATAGGCATAGTTGTAGTAGCATATGCTACCCCCATTTTAAGATTGACCCCATAGTCCATACTATTCCAAGGTGCTTTCCCAAAAAGCCAGAATCCAACGAGATGAAGGCACTCATGCAATATGATTAATACTACATAACCGATAAAGAACCAGAGGAAGTTCCAAAAAGAGAAAGTTATTTCGGTAATACTAGTTAACCAAGGAAATAGAATTAGCCCTGTTATAGATAAACCCACAGTTAGTCCAATGCTTTCCCATGCGACCTTTTTTAAATTGATATCAATTACGGCTAAAGTTTCTTCATTGTTTTCCATATACGTGCCTCCTATTTAAAATAAATATACCTCAATGAGTAAAATAATGACAATCATCCTTGATACGTTAGATAAACTATGTTACAATTCATTGATGTGAGTAATAGAATTACTTGCTCCTTGTCGGCTTTCAATAGTCGGCCAAAGACCATAGGGAGGTGTAAATAGATGAGAAAGTACGAATTAATGTACATTATTCAACCAGCAATCGAAGAAGATGCGAAGAAAGCTTTAGTAGAGCGTTTCCAAGATATCTTAACTTCAAATGGTGCAGAAATCATCGAAGCAAAAGAGTGGGGTAAACGCCGTTTAGCTTACGAAATCAATGACTTACGTGAAGGATTCTACCAAATCCTTAAAGTAACTGCTGATTCAAAAGCAATCGATGAATACACACGTTTAGCTAACATCAATGAAGACATTATCCGTCACATTGCTGTTCGTATCGATGATATTAAAGTTAAAGCAAAAAAATAAAACTGACTAAAAAAGCTGATCGAGGGAGGTTGTTTACTGATGATTAACCGTGTCGTATTAGTTGGAAGACTAACAAAAGATCCGGAACTTCGCTATACACCAAGTGGTGTTGCAATGGCTAGATTTACACTAGCTGTAAATCGTACATTCTCCAACCAACAAGGTGAAAGAGAAGCTGATTTTATCAACTGTGTCGTTTGGAGAAAGCAAGCTGAGAACACAGCAAACTACTTGAAAAAAGGAAGTTTAGCTGGTGTTGAAGGGCGCATTCAAACGGGTAGTTATGAAGGACAAGATGGAAAACGTGTTTATACTACAGACGTTGTTGCAGACAGCGTTCAGTTCTTAGAACCACGTAATAGCTCTGGAGGCAACCAAGGTGGACAATCATCTTCGGGGAATGGCCAGCAGCAATATTCAGCACCTTCATATCAGCAAAACCAACCATCGAATCAGCAAAATTATACACGTGTAGATGAGGATCCTTTTTCTAATAGTAGTGGACCAATCGAAGTATCGGATGACGACTTACCGTTCTAAAAAGCATTACTTAGCATGTTTACTTTAATCGAAAAGGAGGCAACTCGATATGGCAATTCGTCGCGGAGGCAAAAGACGCCGTAAAGTTTGTTACTTCACATCAAACAATATCGTACACATTGATTATAAAGATGTAGATTTGTTGAAAAAATTCGTGTCAGAACGTGGGAAAATTCTTCCACGTCGTGTGACAGGAACTAGTGCGAAGTATCAACGTAAATTAACACGAGCTATTAAAGTATCTCGTATCATGGCTTTACTTCCATTCTCTTCTGAAGAGAGATAAGTATAAATTAGAAAGACCGGGAAACCGGTCTTTTTTTTGTGAACTTTTAAAATACTTCAAGTCCTTCACTTTTAATGACAGATAAAGGAAAAGTGTGCCTTTACCTTCATACTTCACCGCATTTCAATGCAAACATAGACGTTTGCACTTTTCTATACAGTATGTGGAATTTTAGTTGTTGTAAACAATCTGTTACAATGAATAGATGATTACATTAAAGGAAGGTTCCTAAATGCAAAGAAATCAAACAAATTATTTAACTTATGGATCTATGATGATTGCGCTATTTGCTATTTTGTTGGCAATGTCAGTTTATGTTCCAGTACTAGGATTTTTCACGTCATTTATTGTACCGTTACCCCTTGCATGGTACAGTGCAAAGTTTGAAAGAAAACAAGCTGTATTTGTCACGGTGATTGCGATTATTATTTCTTTTGTTATTGGCGGAGTTTTTGGATTTATCTTTGGATTACTAGTTGGTCCGTTAGGTTTTCTCATTGGATATGCAATTCAGGCTAAAAAGTCCAAATTGTATATGCTCATGTCAACAGGGTTGTTTTTACTTTTAATGACTGCTGTACAATACATAATATCCATTTTGTTTTTAAATATGAATGTTTTGAAGCAATTAATCACGACCATTGAAGTATACTACGAACAACTGGGAAATATTATGTCTTCCTTTGGTCAATTGCCTGAGGGTTATGACGAGTTAGTTGAACAAAGCATAATGCTTATCGAATCAATTATGCCCAGCTATTTTATTGGCGGGGTGTTTATTAGTGCTTGGTTATATTTAATCATTAATTTATCTCTATTAAAAAAGTTGAAATTAAGTGTACCTAAGTTCCCTAAATTCATGGATTTTAGACTACCTAAAGCAGTGTTATGGTATTATTTAATCGTATCGATTTTCTCATTGTTTGTATCATTTGACGTAGGAACGTTTGGCTATTTAGCTTTGGTGAATGCAGCATTAATATTACGAGCTCTTTTGTTTTTACAAGGTGTTTCTCTAATACACTACTATTTTTATATAGAGGGATGGCCAAAATGGTCAATGATTCTTGCGACAATCTTTGCAGTTCCACTATATACATTTACTATTATAGTAGGGGTATTAGATTTAGGATTTAATATCAGAGATTTTATAAAAGACAGATACAAAAAATAAGGAGCTGATCTAGTGGCATCTTTTTTTAGAAAACGGCCAATTCGATATCCACTCATATTGTTTTTACTACTTAGTGGGGTTGCAACTTATTTATTACTGTCTACCAACACATTGATTGGACTATTGTTCGCTCTAATGGTAATTGGTGTATTCATCTATGCATGGATGATTGAACAACGTGTGTATGAAGAGACAGAAAAACATATAGAAACTCTTTCTTACCGGATGAAAAGGGTAGGAGAAGAAGCCTTATTAGAAATGCCAATCGGAATATTACTCATAAATGATCAGTACATCATTGAATGGGCCAATCCGTACATGACCCAACAACTTCCATTCGATACGATTATTGGTGAGGAGCTCCTTTCGATATCAAAGGATTTTCAACAGCTTAAAAAACAGGAAGAATCTAAAGAAATGGTTATTTCCTTAGATGAAAAAAATTATAAAGTGTTTTATAAAGCGGAAGAAAAGCTTCTATACTTCTTTGATATAACCGAACAGATCGAAATGGAATCGCTCTATTATGGAGATCGAACAGTTATTGGTGTTCTGTTTATAGATAACTATGATGAAATATCACAAGGGATAGATGATCAAACTCGAGGAAGGCTTAACAGTCTGGTAACTTCCTCTGTGAACGACTGGGGAGCCAAATACGGAATTTATGTAAAACGAATTTCCTCGGATCGTTTTTTAGCCGTTTTTAATGAATCCATATTAGTAGAAGTAGAAAAAAGTAAATTCTCTATATTAGATGATATAAGAGAAACTACTGCTAAATTCGGATTTTCCCTTACTTTAAGCGTAGGTGTTGGTGCTGGGTCCACTTCCCTAGTAGAACTTGGAGAACTTGCTCAGTCCAGCTTAGATTTAGTATTAGGACGTGGTGGAGATCAGGTAGCGATAAAGCATTCAAGTGGAAAAGTGAAGTTTTATGGTGGGAAAACAAATCCAGTAGAAAAACGTACGCGAGTAAGAGCAAGAGTTATTTCCCATGCGCTACGTGATCTTATCCAGGATAGTGACCAAGTATTTGTTATGGGGCATAGAATGCCCGATATGGATGCAATTGGCTCTGCTGTTGGAGTAAGAAAAATGGTTGGTATGAACAAAGTAGAAGGTTATGTTGTATTGGATACTAATGAGTTGGATAATAGTGTTGTTCGTTTAATGGATGAGATCAAAGAACAACCAGAGTTATATAACCGTTTTATAAGCCCAGAAGAGGCAATAAGCAAAATTACAGACAAAACATTATTAGTAGTAGTAGATACACATAAGCCTAGCCTAGTTATTGATGAAAAGCTGCTTCAAAAAGCAGAGAAGGTAGTTGTGATCGATCATCATCGACGTGGAGAAGAATTCATCTCCAACACGATGCTTGTTTACATGGAACCTTATGCATCCTCTACTTCAGAGTTGGTAACTGAACTAATTGAGTATCAACCGAAAAATGAAAAGTTATCTATGTTGGAAGCAACATCCATGTTAGCTGGTATTATTGTTGATACGAAAAGCTTTACGCTACGTACGGGAGCAAGAACATTTGAAGCAGCATCCTATTTGCGTACGCATGGTGCAGATACAATTCTTGTTCAACGTATGTTGAAGGAAGACATTGATACCTATATTGAACGCTCTAAAATTGTTCAGACGGTAGAATTCTTTAGAGAAGGCATTGCTATTGCACATGGTATGGAAGACATCTCTTATAGTCAAGTATTGCTTGCTCAAACCGCTGATATCTTATTGACGATGAATAATATTGGTGCCTCTTTTGTAATAGGCCGGAGAAGTGAATCTACTATAGGAATCAGTGCCCGATCATTGGGTGATGTAAATGTTCAAGTTATAATGGAAAAGCTAAATGGTGGAGGGCACTTAACTAATGCCGCCTGTCAGTTAGAAGATACCACGATAGACGAAGCAATAATACTTCTAAAAAATGCAATTATAGATACAATCGAAGGAGGAAATGAAGAATGAAAGTAGTATTCTTAAAAGACGTAAAAGGTAAAGGGAAAAAAGGCGAGGTTAAAAATGTTGCAGATGGTTATGCACACAACTTCTTACTAAAAAACAAATTAGCGGTAGAAGTAAATGCAGCTGCATTAAGTGCTCTTGAAGGGCAAAAGAAAAAATCAGAAAAAGAAGCAGCTCAAGAGCTAGCAGATGCACAACAATTAAAAGAAACAATAGAGCAATTAACAGTAGAGTTAAAAGCAAAGTCTGGAAATGATGGTCGACTATTTGGCTCAATTACAACAAAACAAATTGCTTCTCAATTAGAAAAGTCACATGGTATAAAATTAGACAAACGCAAAATGGAATTAGATGATGCAATTCGAGCATTAGGATATACTAATGTTCCTGTGAAACTTCATCATGAAGTTGTAGCAACATTAAAAGTTCTTGTTGCAGAAGAAGCGTAAGGAGAGAGGTAAATGAGCGATCCAATGTTGGACCGTGTACCGCCACATAACCAAGAAGCCGAACAATCTGTTATAGGAGCAATATTTTTAGAACCACAGGCATTAATTACTGCAGGCGAGATCTTACTAGCTGAAGATTTTTATCGTGTAGCACATCAAAAAATCTTCCAGACGATGCTTCATTTAAGCGACAAAGGGAAGGCAATCGATGTTGTAACCGTGACGGAAGAACTTTCTGCTAAGAAGGAATTAGAAGATGTAGGTGGCATTTCGTATATTAGTGAGATTGCTAACGCCGTTCCAACCGCAGCAAATATAGCATATTACGCCAAGATTGTAGAAGAGAAATCTATTTTACGTCGTTTAATCCGAGTAGCAACTACCATAGTAGAAGATGGTTTTACTCGGGAAGACGAAGTAGAAGCATTGTTAGCAGAAGCAGAACGTAAAATGATGGAAGTTGCCAGCCGCAAAAATGCTGGTGATTTCGAGCATATTAAAGACGTTTTAGTGGAAACATACGATAATATAGAAAAACTTCATACAAGAAAAGGTGATGTTACTGGTATAGCAACAGGGTTCCGTGATTTGGATCGAATTACAGCTGGTTTCCAACGAAATGATTTAATCATTGTAGCTGCCCGTCCATCTGTAGGGAAAACTGCATTTGCACTAAATGTAGCACAAAATGTAGCGACCAAAACAGATGAAAATGTAGCAATCTTTAGTTTAGAGATGGGTGCAGAACAGTTAGTCATGCGTATGCTTTGCGCGGAGGGGAATATAGATGCTCAAGTACTCCGTACCGGGGCATTGACAACCGAAGATTGGCGCAAGTTAACAATGGCAATGGGAAGTCTTTCAAATGCAGGAATTTTCATTGATGATACTCCAGGTATTCGAGTTAATGAAATTCGAGCTAAATGTCGTCGCTTGAAGCAAGAGCACGGACTTGGAATGATTCTAATTGATTATTTACAGTTAATCCAAGGTAGTGGTGGAAGCCAAGCTAACCGTCAACAAGAGGTATCAGAAATTTCTCGATCATTAAAAGGCTTAGCGCGTGAACTGCAGGTTCCTGTTATTGCACTGTCTCAGCTATCTCGTGGAGTGGAGCAGCGTCAAGACAAGCGACCGATGATGTCTGACTTACGTGAATCTGGTTCTATTGAGCAGGATGCGGATATTGTATCCTTCCTATACCGTGAAGATTATTATGACAAAGAAACCGAAAATCAGAACATGATCGAAATCATTATTGCAAAACAACGTAATGGTCCGACTGGAACAGTTACACTTGCATTCGTTAAAGAGTTCAACAAATTCGTTAATATTGATTGGAGTCAACATCAAGCACCACCTGCATAATTAGAAAAGAGCAAGAACTTAAAATTCCATTAATAATTTATAATGAGAATAGAACTTTATATCGAAAACACGAACAATAAATGCGCTTACACATTTTCTGTTCGTGTTTTTGTGTTAAATCAGTTGACTAAGGACACTTAGATTGGTACAATAACAATGTTTGAATCAGGACATACAAAATGTCTGACGGAGGTGCTGGCAAATGCCATCAGTAGTAGTAGTTGGAACACAATGGGGAGACGAAGGTAAAGGGAAAATCACAGACTTTCTATCCGAACACTCAGAAGTAATCGCACGTTACCAAGGCGGTAATAATGCAGGTCATACGATTATTTTTGGAGGAGAAACTTACAAGCTTCACTTAATTCCTTCAGGTATTTTCTATAAAGATAAAATTTCTGTTATAGGAAACGGAATGGTAGTGGATCCGAGAGCGCTTGTAAAAGAGCTAAAGGGATTACATGATCGTGGTGTTACAACTGAAAACTTACGCATTTCAAATCGTGCGCATGTTATTCTGCCATATCATTTAAAACAAGATGAAGTTGAAGAGGCTCGTAGAGGAGCAAATAAAATCGGTACTACAGGTAAAGGTATTGGACCAGCTTATATGGACAAAGCTGCTCGTGTAGGAATCCGTATTGCAGATCTTCTGGATTACGAAGTTTTTAAAGAAAAGTTAGAACTTAACTTACAAGAAAAGAATAGAATGTTTGAGAAGTTTTATGAAACAGACGGCTTTACATTAGAAGAAATTTTAGAAGAGTTTTATGGTTATGGACAAGAGATTGCTAAGTACGTTACAGATACATCAAAGGTATTAAATGACGCATTAGATGATGGTCGTCGTGTATTATTTGAAGGTGCACAAGGAGTTATGTTGGATATAGACCAAGGCACTTACCCGTTTGTAACTTCTTCCAATCCAGTAGCTGGAGGAGTAACAATTGGTGCAGGAGTAGGTCCAACCAAGATCAGTCATGTAGTAGGAGTTTGTAAAGCTTATACATCACGTGTAGGTGATGGTCCTTTCCCTACGGAGCTATTTGATGAAGTTGGAAATCAAATCCGTGAAGTTGGTAAAGAGTATGGGACAACTACTGGCAGACCACGTCGAATTGGCTGGTTTGATACAGTAGTTATCAGACATGCACGTCGTGTAAGCGGGTTAACTGATTTAACTGTTAACTCTATTGATGTTTTGACTGGATTAGATACCGTTAAAATATGTACTGCTTATAAATATAAAGATGAATTAATCACAGAGTATCCAGCTAACCTTCGTATTTTAGGTGAATGTGAACCAATTTATGAAGAGATGCCAGGATGGAGTGAAGACATTACTAAGTGTAAATCACTTGATGAACTTCCTGAAACAGCTCGTCATTACTTGGAACGAATTTCACAACTTACAGGTGTGCAAATCTCGATTTTCTCAGTAGGTCCAGATCGCACTCAAACAAACATCATTACAAGTGTTTGGAAATAATAAGCAAAAAAACCGTCATAAAGCATGCTTTATGACGGTTTTTTGTCTGTTAATGTAGAAATTCGGGAATTCGCTATTATATAAGTCTTCTATTATGACAAATATAACAAAGATATTTGGCGGTATATGTATAATATATGAATATTTTGGAGATTACTAATTTATATAAATAGAGGCAATAGGTTAAAAGGATTATTTTATTATAAAATATGTAAAAAATAACTAGTATATGGAAGTAATACTACAGTTTCTTTACAACGTCCTGTTATCCTACACATCTTCATTTCAAATATGTTAAATTAGAGTAGCGTGAAATGAAGTAAAAGTTTATATATAGTTTGGAAGGGGCTTTATCATGTTTTTGAAAAGTAAGAATGAGGAACAAAAGTTATCAAAACTGAATGTTCTATCAAACGGAAAGTCAAATATGGTGAAAAAAGCAGCCGTATCAGTTTTACTTATCTCAAGTATTTCATTTAATATGGCTTTTGCAAAAGAAAGTGAGAGCAGCACATTAAAAGAAATATACCATATATATACGAATGGTCAATATGTCGGGGCTGTTTCGGATCAAACAAAAGTACAGTCAATGCTTAACAAAAAGGTTGAAGAATCTAGCTCCCAGTTTAAGGATTTGTCTTTAACGGCAGGATCTAAGTTATCGGTAGTACCGGAACAAGTTTTTACTCCTAATACTGATGATAAAGCTACTCTTCAAAAGCTTGAGAGCTTAGTAGAAGTAGAAGCAAAAGCATTTGCATTATCAATCAATGACGAGATGGCAGTCTACGTCAAAGACTTAGATGCTTACAACGAAGCTCTAAGAAAACTAAAATTACACTTTGTTTCAGAAGCAGAATTAAATATACTGGAAGCTAGAAATAATACTAGTGACACTTTACCCGACTTAAAAGAAATCGAAACTCGTATTTCTAATTTAACAATAAAAGAAAAGGTATCAGGGGTGACAGTAGAAACAAACCCTAGTCAGATTGTTTCACCAGACGATGCCGTGAAACTTCTTTTAGAAGGAACTTTAGAAAAAGAGTTATATACAGTTGCTACAGGTGACGTATTAGGAACTATTGCTGACAAGCATAGTTTAACATCTGCTGGACTAATGGCACTTAATCCTGGGATAACAGATTCTACCGTATTACAAATAGGCCAAGAGTTAAACGTTACAGTCTTAAAACCACTTATTAATATAGAAGTACAGTATGAGAAAAAGGCTGTAGAAACTATATTACATACAAAAAAAGTAGAAGAAACAGAAGATATGTATAAAGGCGATACGAAGGTAAAACAAGAAGGCTCGGATGGTCAAAAAGAGGCGACATACTTAATTAGTAAAGTGAATGGGGTACAAGTTGGGCAATCTGTTATTGAAGAGACAATTCTTGTGGAGCCAAAAGATCATATCGTTTTAAAAGGAACGAAAGTAATTCCCTCACGTGGCTCGGGTGTGTTCGCTTGGCCAGCTGAAGGTGGATATATTTCTAGTAAAATGGGACATCGTTGGGGGCGCCAACATGAAGGCATTGATATTGCACGACCAAGTGGGTTTACGATAAAAGCTGCAGATAATGGAATAGTAGTTGCTGCTGGTTCGGATGGGACATATGGCAACCGTGTAATCATTGACCATCAAAATGGATACAAAACAACTTATGCTCATCTGTCTTCTATTTCTGCAAAAGTAGGTCAAGTAGTACCAACCGGCACTAAAATTGGTGTAATGGGAAGCACTGGACGTTCTACAGGAACTCATCTCCATTTCGAAGTGGAAAAAAATGGTGTGACGATTAACCCATTAACTGTATTAAATCAATAATATATAGGAGACAGTCGTAATATGGACTGTCTCTTTTTTATCCAAGTAAAATAGAGTGCAAATCCCCACTGGCGGAATTTGCACTTTATTAAATTTCCTGGGAAATAATTCGACAAAGTGAGTCGAATTATGGGGCCATGACCTGTCAGGGATGCAGGAAGTTTAAAACAATGTTAAAGTAGATATGATTATTATTAAAAAAATTTACTTAAAATAAATATAGATAATAGAAAAAGGGGAATTTAAAATGAGTAAAAAAATATTAGTTGTAGATGATGAAAAACCAATTGCAGACATACTGCAATTTAACTTGAAAAAAGAAGGGTATCAAGTAGTTTGTGCCTACAATGGTGATGAGGCATTAAAAAAGGTGGAGGAAGATCAACCTGACTTAATGTTATTGGATATTATGCTTCCTAACAAAGATGGAATGGAAGTTTGTAGAGAAATCCGAAAAAAATATGATTTTCCTATAATCATGCTAACAGCAAAAGATTCAGAGATAGATAAAGTACTTGGTTTAGAACTTGGTGCTGATGATTATGTAACAAAACCATTTAGCACAAGAGAATTAATTGCTAGAGTTAAAGCGAATATGCGCAGACACCAAACTATTCAAGAAGATGCAGAAGTAGTGACAAATGACATTGTTATTGGTCCACTAACGATACAGCCAGATGCTTATCAAGTGTTAAAAAGAGAAGAGACAATCGAGCTTACACATCGAGAATTCGAGTTATTGCATTATTTGGCGAAACATATAGGACAAGTGATGACTCGCGAACATTTACTACAAACGGTCTGGGGGTATGACTATTTTGGGGATGTGCGTACAGTGGATGTAACAATTCGACGTCTACGTGAGAAAATTGAAGATAGCCCAAGTCATCCTACCTATATCGTAACTAGAAGAGGTGTAGGATATTATTTAAGAAGTCCTGAACAGGAGTAGAAGGAATGCAAAAAGTTGGCTACTTTAAATCGATTCACGTTAAGATTGTGCTGATTTATGTATTACTTATTGTTATTGCGATGCAAATTATAGGTTTATATTTTGTTCGTGAACTAGAAATAACACTGAGAAAAAACTTTCAAGACTCTATATCCGATCGTGTTAGCTTAATAGAATATAGTGCCCGGGAAGAAATGATCAAAGTACGAAGCGAAGAAGACCAAACAAAAGAACAAAGTTTATATTCTATTTTGTCTGAACTCAATTCAATTGATATTAAAGAAGTACGTGTTATAGATGCTAGGTATCAGATTTTAGCAACCTCAGATTCAAACAACCAATCGATTGTTGGCCAACGATCAATGGATGATTTAGTTCGTAAATCCATTACGGCAGAAGCCACCTTTAATAATATATCGGTAGATAGAGAAACAACAAATAGAATTTGGAATTTAGCTACACCGATTATTTATAAGGGTGAAGTAATTGGAACATTATATGTAGAGTCTAATATTGAAAATGTTTTTGGTCAGATGAATGAAATTAATCGAATACTTGCTGGAGGTACCGCAGTAGCATTAGTTATTACAGTAATATTAGGGATACTAATTGCCCAGACTATTACACGTCCTATCTCCGATATGAGAAGACAAGCACAAGCAATGGCAAAAGGGAACTTTTCTAGAAAAGTACGAGTTTATGGTAATGATGAAATCGGACAGCTGGCAATTGCCTTTAACCATTTAACGAATAGATTACAGGAAGCTCAATCAACAACGGAAGCAGAGCGTAGAAAGCTAGCATCTGTTTTAACCAACATGACTGACGGGGTAATAGCGACAGATCGTAAAGGTAGGGTTATCCTTATAAACGATCCGGCTCTAAGATTATTACGTATACCAAGAGAAATGGTTTTAAATCGTCCGATCATTTCAGTACTTGGAATAGATCCAGTCTATTCATTTGAAGATTTAATCCATTTAAAAGAAGCAATTAATTTGGATTTAAGCTCAAAAGAAAGACCTTTTATTTTACGTGCCAACTTTTCGGTCATTCAAAAAGAAACTGGTTTTGTCAACGGATTAATAGCAGTATTACATGACAATACAGAACATGAAAAAGTTGATATGGAAAGAAGAGAGTTCGTAGCAAACGTGTCTCATGAACTCCGTACACCTCTTACAACAATGAGTAGTTATTTAGAAGCTTTGGCTGATGGTGCTTGGCAAGATGAAGAAATTGCACCATCATTTTTACAGGTAACTCAGACAGAAACACAAAGAATGATTCGACTAGTAAATGACCTACTTCAATTATCTAAAATGGATAGTAGAGATTATGATTTGAATAGAGAAATTGTTAACTTCAATCAGTTTTTCAATAGAATTATCGATAGATTTGAACTTTCTAAGTCAGATCATGTAAGCTTTGTACGAATGCTTTCTGACAATGCTTATTACGTGGATATTGATACAGATAAGTTAACACAAGTAATCGATAATATTATCTCAAATGCTATTAAGTATTCTCCAGATGGGGGCAACATACGGTTTGGTGTAGTAGTTTCAGACTCTATCTTAAAAGTTATGATTTCTGATGATGGTATGGGGATTCCATCTGAAAATGTAGATCGAGTCTTTGATCGTTTCTACAGAGTGGATCGTGCGAGAGCAAGATCAATGGGTGGTACAGGCCTAGGCTTAGCAATTGCCCGGGAAATGATTGAGGCCCATGGCGGTAAAATTTGGGCAGAAAGCGATGAAGGGAAAGGAACGACTATTTTCTTCACACTAGATATTTTAACTGAAGAGGAAGGTGAGTGGGATTGAAATATATTGAGCAATTAAAATCAGTTGTTCTGGTCTTACTTATTTTCCTTAGCTTTACATTAACTTTTGCTATCTGGACATATTCTCCTGTTATTCAAACAAGCGAAGGAACCACTGTAGATATATCCATTGCTCAAAAAAAGAAAATAGAAGACGTTATTAAACCTTATCGTATGATTATAAGTCAAGAAGGTGAGTTAAAAGGATCTTTTAACAGTAAGCCTATTGAGTTTATACTCGACAATATGAAAAATTGGGAAATTCAAACGGTTGAATTAGCAAGTAATAAACTAAATACCGATCAAATAAATGAGTTTATCAAAAAGCCTAATCGTGCAAGTTTGTTTTTTGCGGCGGATGTTCCTGTAGAGGTTTTAGGCACGACCTTAAAGTTTGCAAATCCGGCTTTTCCGGATGCTTATTTTAATCGATTAATAATCGATTGGAGTGAGGAAACCCCGGAGCACATGAACTTGTATTTTATAAGTACATCACAACAGAAGATGTATACAGCGACCGCAGAACAGGTGAATAAATTAGGATTTACGGATCGTATCTTAAAGTACACAGAAAACATGCAAGTATATAATGAAATAATTACAGACAATAAATTATCATTATACGTTTCATCGTCACCAGAAAAAATATTGAGTTATACCTATTCTATTAAAGAGATTGAATCAGAAAAATTCAAAGATGCTCTGTTCAATAACCCAAGCTTAGTGAGAAGTAATTCAGTTGGTACGAACGAACTGCAATTCACCGATGATAGCGCATTAATGAAAGTGAATTATAATAGTAGAAGTTTTGGCTATGTGCATCCTGCTTCGGAGAATGATAATCCAGGGGTCCCAGTAGATCTCATTCAAAATAGCTTGAACTTTGTCAATGAGCATAACGGATGGACAGATGACTATCGGTATTACAGAATGAACACTGACAATAGTCAAATCAACTATCAGTTGTATTTTGCAGACTTACCGGTTTTTGGTAGAGAGATATCAACGGAAATCTCTCAGAAGTGGGGAGTTGAGCGAGTGTATCAATATTATCATCCTCTTTATACACTTGCTGCTGCTGTCCCTTTTAAAACACGGGAAGTAGAGCTAGCTTCAGGACAGTCTGTTTATGACTTTTTATCTAATGCAACTGATATTAATACGGACACTATAGATGATGTCATAATAGGATATTACTTATCTCGAGATGAGACTCAACCTCACTTCAATTTAGAACCTTCCTGGTATTACTTAGAGAGTGGAAGCTGGATTCCCATATCTCCTGAATTATTAGGAGGGATGAAATATGGACTGGAATAAAACGAAAACTATCTTTATAATTGTCTTTTCTATTTTAAACGTATTCTTACTTTCTTTATATTTAGGTCGGTATAATGAATCTCAACAAATGGACAAACCGACAGATACACCTATCTCAGAGAAACTCGCTATCGATAATATAAAAATTTTAGAGACTGATCATGCCATACAAGAGGCTTCGTATGTGTCAGGAACTGTCCATAAATTTACTCTAGAGGAAATAGAAGAATTAGAGAATCAAGAAATAGAAAACCTTAATACAGATAAACTAGTGAGTACCTTTAAAGAACCTATAAAAATAACCGATGAAAATACCATTGAAAAAATAGTACAAGAGCAAGTGATAAGAGGTTCAGCTTATGGTCTATGGAAAATAGATGAAGAAAGCAAAACAGCTATATTATTTCAGCAAGTAAATAAACGGTTGGTATACTATAATACGAATGCGAAGCTAGTAGTTCACTGGAATGATAATAATGAGCTCATTGGTTATGAACAGACTATACTGGATGACTTAGAAAATTATAATGAGTCCCAAAAATTGTTGCCTCATTTACAGGTGATAAAAATACTGTATGATAATATTCTTTTAAAACCAGACTCCATGATTAAAGATATTGAACTTGGATATTCGACGTTAGCCCAGGTAACAGAGACACAAGTTTTTGCACCAACTTGGCATATTCTTGTAGAACTAATAGATGGCACAATGGAAGAATACTTTGTAAATGCAGTAGAAGGAAGAGTAATTGAGATGCAAAAAGAGACGGAACAATCAGCAGTAGAATAAGGAGTTTTAAAGATGAAGTTTAGTGTGTTAGCAAGTGGTAGTAGTGGTAATGCTGTTTATGTGGAAAATGAGGAACATTCATTTTTAGTAGACGTAGGACTAAGTGGGAAAAAGATGGATCAGTTATTTCAAGAAATTGATCGGGATATTAAAAAGCTCTCTGGAATTTTTATCACCCATGAGCATAGCGATCATATTAAAGGGTTAGGGGTCTTAGCTAGAAAGTATGGTATTCCTATTTTTGCAAATGAAAAAACATGGTCTGCTATGGATCCACTAATCGGTAACGTACCATTAGACCAAAGATTTCAATTTGATATGGAAACTGTAAAACAGTTTGGCTCTATTGATATACAATCTTTTGCAGTATCTCATGATGCAGCCGACCCTATGTTTTATATTTTCCATGAAAATGATCGAAAACTTGTTTTAATCACGGATACAGGATATGTGAGCGATCGTATGAAAGGGCTTATTAAAGGAGCAGACTCCTTTGTCTTTGAGAGTAATCATGATGTTAGCATGTTGCAGATGGGTCGTTATCCTTGGTCCGTTAAACGAAGAATATTAAGTGATGTTGGACATGTCTCTAATGAGGATGCTGCAGTTGCTATGAGTGAAGTAATTGATGTGAAGAATACGAATATCTATTTATCACATTTAAGTAAAGATAATAATATGAAAGACTTAGCTCGTATGAGTGTTACGCAAACACTTCAATCCTGTGGTGTGATTGCAGGAGAGTATGTGCATCTACATGACACAGATGCCAATAAACCTACAGAGCTAGTATTTGTATAAAAATAAAAATCGAAGTTCCGAATACTATGGGTGTAGTATTTGGAACTTTTATTTATTTTTTAAGAAATTTTCATCTTATTTTAATGTGTAATGGGTACATTGTTAGTATCAGACATATTAGAAATAGAGAGGAAGAGAAAGATGGATATAAATAATCCCTATGGACCACAATTGCCAAATGAACAACCCACGATAGAACCCAAGAAAAGGAATGGAAAAAAACGAGGCATGGCTGGCTATTTCTTTAGTGGACTTGCAGGCGTACTTGTTGGTGCCTTACTCGTATGGTTCTTAATACCTTCTGTAGTAACAAACCTACCATCAGACAGTGAAACAAAGTCAAAAGATACAACAAAACAAACACAACAGCTTTCAGTAGATGTTACTACAGATGTCACTGATGCTGTAGAAAAAGCTTCAAGTGCAGTTGTTGGGATAACTAATATTCAGTCCGTAACAAATTTCTGGAACCAATCAGAAGCAACTCAGGATGCGGGAACAGGCTCCGGCGTAATTTATAAGAAAGAAAATGGTAAAGCTTATGTTATTACAAATTATCATGTTATTGAAGATGCAAAATCAGTAGAAGTAACATTAGCTGATGGATCTAAAGCAGAAGCAAGTATTGTAGGAGGAGATATTTGGTCTGACTTAGCGGTGCTTGAAATTGATGATACTGGTGTAGAAGCGGTTATAGAGTTTGGTGACTCAGATATATTAAAACAAGGTGAAACAGTTATTGCTATAGGAAATCCTCTAGGACTTGATTTTTATGGCTCGGTTACAACAGGAGTGGTATCTGGTAAAGACCGTGCAATACCAGTAGATTTAAATGGCGATGGTTTAGAGGATTGGCAGTCAGAGGTTTTACAAACGGATGCTGCGATTAACCCTGGAAACAGCGGTGGTGCTCTGATTAACTTAGCGGGGCAGCTTATCGGAATAAATTCGATGAAGATTTCTGAATCCACGGTAGAAGGTATAGGTCTTGCAATACCAGTTAATACAGCCATTCCAATTATAGAAGATTTAGAGCAAAACGGAAAAGTTAATCGCCCTTCTATGGGAATAACACTTATTGATTTAACGAATGTACCGGCGGTTCACCAAAAGGAAACATTAAAATTACCGGCTGAAGTTACAACTGGTGTTGTAGTTGATGAAGTAGTGGAAGGAACTCCAGCGGCAGCAGCAGGGATGAAATCATACGATGTCATTGTAGAAATGGATGGTGAAAAAATAGAAAATACTATTGAACTCCGCAAACATCTGTACAACGAAAAAGAAACAGGAGAAGAACTAAAAGTAAAAGTCTATAGACAGGGAAAACTAGTAGAGTTAACATTACTTTTAAAGGAAACAACAGAACTATAAACATGTGGATAACTTATTAGTGTAAATAAAAGATGTACACAACGAGTAGGAAAAAAAAGCGTGGCTTTCCTACTCGTTTTTTCTTTGGTAAAATAGGTTGTGGATAACAATGAGTGATTTGTGTATAACTATTAAAAGTATTCGGACAATAAAAGGAGTGATGGAAGTGAGAATATTCAGTTGTGAAACCCATATAAACCACGCTTTAGACATGTTTGTGGCAGAACAAAAAACTTTTCCTATGTTAGAGGAATTAAAAGAAGAGGAAAAGTTATCCACAGTTTGTTCATACTGTGAAAACTCCGCATTATATATTGTGGCTAATGAAAATTGAAACACAAGATGTAGATAACTGTTGTGGATATGTGCATAAGTGCTGTGCATAACTTGTTTGTAAACGAAATGTAAAGGTGGATAACCTGTGAATATACAAATTGTATCAGTAGGTAAATTAAAAGAAAAGTACTTAAAAATGGGAATTGAAGAATATACGAAGAGACTAGGGGCATACGCCAAAATAGATTTAGTAGAGGTAGCTGATGAAAAAGCGCCTGAAAATCTAAGTGAAGCTGATATGGAAATTGTAAAGAAAAAAGAAGGTGACCGAATTCTAGCAAAAATAGGAGCAGATACATATGTTATTGCTCTTGCAATTGAAGGGAAGATGAAAACTTCGGAGCAATTGGCTGGCGATATAGAATCTCTCATGACATATGGAAGAAGCAAAATTGCGTTTGTTATAGGAGGATCTTTAGGATTACATGAAGATGTCATGAAACGCTCTGATGAAAAACTTTCCTTTAGTAAAATGACCTTGCCTCACCAATTGATGAAGTTGGTGTTGGTGGAGCAGATTTATCGTGCTTTTAGAATTATGAAAAATGAACCGTATCACAAATAGGCTAGATTTAGATTAGGTATTTAGTTATGTTAAAGAAAGCCCAATATGTATTGAATTTTAAAAAGTCCTTTTACAAAGGGTACCCCTTGTAAAAGGACTTTTTATATAATGCTTGATTAAAGTAATGCTTTAATAGCATCTTGGATATCAACCATAGAAGCATCTGGCTCAAAACGAGCAACAACTTTTCCTTTACGATCTACTAAGAACTTTGTAAAGTTCCAACGAATATTATTACCAATTAAAAATTCTGGATAATACTTTTCGATATTTTCAAATAACATTTTTTGTTGAAACGTATTTTTTTCGATTTCCGGTGCATCAATTTCATGCTTTAAATAATTAAATAAAGGGTGCGTGTTGTCGCCGTTGACATTAATTTTATCAAAAACTGGATAGCTTACACCAAATTGTAGCTTACATTGTGCGGCAGTTTGCACGCCATCCTCGGGATTTTGATTGCCAAATTGGTCACAAGGAAAAGAAAGTACTGTAAAACCATCCTTTAACTGTCTTTCATATAACTTCTGTAAATCTTCGTACTGATAGGTGAATTCACATTGACTAGCAGTGTTGCAAATTAGCATCACTTTATCTTTGTAAGTTTCCATAGAAAGAATATCCCCGTTAGGCTTCTTCACTTTATAATTATAAATACTCATTTTTATTAACCCCCTTTATAGGATATTAGTATATAAGAATACTCATTAATAGTCCAAAAGTTTGTTTAAAAGGTTAAAAAAAGACAAAATTGAGGAGAACTTTTAAAAGAGAAGACTTTAATCTGGTCTTGAATCAATTATGGGTGTTTCAGCCTGTAGACAATAGACAAACTCTTGAAATTTGAGTCTGCTTACAGTCTTTATTCTTTTAAAATAGACTTGCTAGATAAAAAGCTAAAAGATAAAGCGAAGACTACACTAATAGAAAAAGGTGAATAAAAAATCAGTCTGACTAAATAAAGTCAGACTGGTTTTTTTACTAGTAAGGAGAAGTTTATATCAAATTCATTAATTCGATCTGATCCATATTCCATCCGCTTGAAGACACAAAAATATCAACATATTTGAGTAAATACTCTTCTTAGCATTAAGGATATTCTTTAATTCTTTGGACCAGTTTAGTACCTAGTTCATTACAAGCGATAGCTACTAGTATGATAGCGATGCCTAACCACTGCAAAGGCGTTACTACTTCTGACAAAATAAGACTCGCTGAGAGAATGGCAATAGGCAATTCAATAGACGTTAATATATTGGCGACTCCACCTGAAACTAACGGAGCACCAGCGGCGAAAAATAATGGTGGTAGCACTGCTCCGAATAACGAAACACCAACAGCAATCGACAACAAGTCACTCTCCAATGGCAGTACCGTAGGAATGTCATGCATGAATACAATGAACACTAAAATGGTTGAACCAGTCACCATTAAAGAGCTTCGCGTCCATGGGTCCACATTTACAGCAACTTTACCACTGCAAAATATAAACCCTGCATAAGTGAATGCTGAGAGGATTCCAAAGATTAACCCTTTAAGTGGTAGACCACCTATATCGCCATTTACAAAATTGGAAGCAAAAAAGACCCCTATTAAGATTAGTATGATGGACAATATAGTTATAGGCGCAGGTTTTATTTTGCTGAAAATCCATTCTAAAATAATGCCTATCCAAACAAACTGGAACATTAAAATAATAGCCAGTGACGCCGGCAAATATTCCATCGAACCATAATAAAAAATACTAGTTAAACCGATTAAGCAACCGGTAATTATTATTTGAACAATATTCTTCTTATTCAGGCCTTTGAAGCTGGCGCGTTTGATTAGAGTTAGGGACCATAATAAAAAGAAGGAAATGACCATTTGTACAATATTGATTTGCCCGAGCGAGTAGCCAAAGCTAAATCCAAGTTTAGCAAATATAGGTGTAAAGCCGAAAAAGGATGCACCTAATAATATATAAATAACACCTTTATTTAATTTCACGATATGACCTCCTTCGCGCCAATACATCATCATATCATGAAAAAAGAGATTTTCTATAAATACCTAAAATGAGGAACAAATTATAGAAAAATTACAGTCATTTTACAGATTATTTTTTCTGAAAAAGGTATTTTCCTAGTACATAGAGAATGGTTAATATAGGAGATATGTAATAAAAATTAACTTAATATTCAAATTATTTGTTTGTTTTTGTTAAAAGGGGTGGATTATGTGAGAAGTATGTTAAAAACGCTATTTATTATAGAGAAAACAAATAATAAAAATATTTTTGCTTGTCTGATTGTGGCGCTTTGTATTATTGGGATGGTTGTTTATGCGAATTCAACAGAGTTAGGTAATCCTATTAAAGAAAAATCAAGTGAATCATTACCAGTTAAGGTAGCTATGAATAAATTTCAAATTGTAGATGCCAGTGAGTACGGAGATGGTAGTGATATATACAAAAATATCGTTAAACAATATTATACATATCCGAAACAAGGGATGGCCTTAAAAACAGAACAACCAGAATTATTTATAGATACCGCAATAGAGCTTACAGAATTACGTAAACAAGCATTTGAAATGGACAATTATAATCTGGTAGCTGGAAATTTGCCATCAAAGATAGAGAATGAAATGGACTCTTCCTATTATAAATATTTAAAAAAACATAGTTTAGAAGTGTCTTTTGGCTCCCTAAGTTTCTATCCATTTTTAGCGTTTTTATTTAGTGTAGTAGGCTCAGTATGGTTTGTTCTAATTTGTATTTACTCGTCTAATATTATGATAGAAGATTTCCGCCATATTTCTATTATAAAAGGTTATCCTATTGCTTTTAGTAAGTATGTGTTAGCGAAATGTATGACTTCGATGAGTATAGTAGTTATTTTCATAATTGAGCTCATCATATGTAGTTTACCTCTAATCTATTTTAAAGGATTAGGTCAGGCATCCTATCCTGTAGCCGTTTTTAATGGGGACGTAATGATTTATCCTATTTATAAATACATAGCAGTTTCGATTATTTATATGATTGTTCTGGCGATTTTTGCGATTTTATTGTCTGTAATTTTAAATGTACTATTAAAAAATGTTTATTTAACTATTTTTGTACAAGTTATGCTTGTTGTTTTACCCATTTTGTTCCCGGGGCTAATCGAGCTGATACCGTTTAATCCATTTAACTATGTTAACTTTCCGAGTGTCTTAAATGGAGAGTCTTTGAATTTAGCTACGCCAGTCGCCTTAAATAGCAATGCAGGATTGCTTTATTTGTGTATTAGCATTGGATTGCTAATGGCTATTATAAAATGGGTTTTATCGACAGGTAAGCTACAGAAAATATAGGAGGTGGATAAAATGTGGGCCTATTTTAAATGGGAGTTGAGTCAATTTTTTACGAATAAGAAAAACATAGCTGTATACGTGATTTTACTATTTTTAGCTATATACTTTGTATTAAAAATTGCACCTTCATACGAACCTATTGAAAAAGTCGATGTAGCAGAGATGGAAGCACGTTACACGACGAGAGATGATTTTATCAAAAGTGTCGAAGGGAAAGACAATATACATCCTTCCGTTGCATTTGCACTGGCCATATTCCCACGGTGGAATGAATATGATAAGGCAAGAATTGATGCAATTGGTGATAAGGATTACTTAAAATATGCAGAAGCAACAGCGGGATGGTATCTGTATTCAGACCAACTAATTGTCAACAGTGGTGACTTCTTCTACAACCCTCTCTATTACACCTATGGTAATAATTATGCTCATGCTGATGGACATTATGGTTATGGTTATACAGCTAGCAGGTTTACTGGTTACGTAGAGGGAAGCTCGGAGCTGTCTATGCAGTTGTTTGAAGAAAGAACTGCTCTGCAAACTTTACAACGGATGCTAAATGATTATTTGCCAATCGTATTATTTATAAGCTGTATCTTTTTATCTGTAGATATTGTGTTGAAAGATCGTCGTAACCCTAGTTTATTAAAAGGATTTCCCATAGCTGATTGGAAAAAGCTATTGATGAAAGGAATAGTTGCTTTTATAGGAAGTGTTCTAACATTTATTCCTCTATGCGTAGGTTTTATAGTTATTGGATTACAAAATGGATTTGGTGATTTTTCACTGCCGGTGCCTATCTATTCTTACATAGAAGAAACCTTTACTAATATGCCCATGATTACATTTATATTAAAAAATGTCTTGTTTATGGCTATTTGGTTCTTATTCTTTATAGTGATCAGTTTGTTCCTAAGTATAATTGTGAAAGCGGAGTTTGCTAATTTATTTGTCAGTTTTCTCCTAATTGCTGCTGAGTGGATATATTTTGAACGAGTTATGGGGGCATATTCAGATATTGAACGTTATCCAACATCATATGTACAAGTAGGACAAGTCATTTCAGGATATAGAAACTTTGTTTATGAGTCGCCTGATTTAACCTATCAATACGGGTTAACAATAGTAGGAGGTTGTACACTCTTTTTGATGATATTGACGCTGATTGTGAGTAAATTTAAAAGGTTTAAGTTAATAGCCTAGGAAAGGGTGATAGACTTGTTGCAACTAAAAAAAATAGGTGTACAGTTTGGAGACAAACAGGTATTAAAGGATATATCGATTAAATTTCAACCAGGGGAAATCATTGGTTTAGTAGCACCAAATGGCACAGGGAAATCGACATTGATGAATGTGATCATGAATTATTTACCTCCCAATCAAGGAAAGGTGATTTTAAATCATGAACTACAATATTCAAGTAAAGCAAATGAGGTGAAGATACATCAGGATGTATCTATGATGCCGGACCAAAGTGATTTATATAATCATGTTTCTGGTAAGAATCATCTGAAAATCTATCAGGAAATGTGGAATAGCGATCCGAAATTAATAGATGACACAATTGTAAAACTTGGTATGGAATCTTATGTAAAGAAAAAAACAGGCACTTATTCTTTAGGAATGCGTCAGCGTCTATGCTTTGCTATGCAAATTGTTTCCAATACACAAGTGATGCTGATGGATGAAGTGATGAATGGATTGGATCCAACGCACGTAGAGCTAATATCTCAAATACTTTTACAAAAAAAAGCAGAAGGTAAAACAATTATTATTGCCTCTCATTTATTGGAGAACCTAGAGCAATACGCAGATCGTATATTCTTTATGAAAAATGGTGAACTAAAGTTAGTAGACGATGTGTCACCTGGTTTTAGTGACAACAAGGTAACAACGGTTCGTGTATCAAATTTCTCGCAGGAGTTCCTTATAGTTTTTAAAGAGCAGTTTCCAGAACTAGCAGTGCAGACATTACCAAACGGTAAAACGCTTATTGATGTAAAGGAGCAAGACACAATAACTTTAGGTGCCATTACCCAGTATTTAATAGCACAAAGACTAACTGATTTTAGCTTTGGTAAGTTGACATTGAATGATTTATATTCGTTGGAGTACCAGCAAAGCTAATTACTTCTTGAAACAGAGCAGACTTGCGATTCCCAATGGGACCTTGCGATTTGCTCTGTTTGAGTTGCGCTTATTATGCTATGGACAAAATTGTGGAGTATTTTGATACGATTAGTCCCATAGTATTAGCTTAATGACAGTACAACCATAATGCGTTATAATTAACCACATTGTAATCACCCTTCAACTAAAAGAAAGGGGTTTTTTTTATGATTAAATTAGTTAATGTCAGTAAAAGCTTTTCGCAGTTTAAAGTCATTAAATCTGTATCTCTAACGATAGATAAGGGTGAGGTCCATGGGATTATCGGAGCTAGTGGAGCAGGGAAATCCACCTTGTTAAGGCTTGTGAATTTGTTAGAACTCCCGGATCAAGGGGAAGTAGAAGTGAATGGTCAAAAGCTAACAAATCTTAGCAGCAAAGAACTTCGACGAGCCCGCAAGTCAATCGGAATGATTTTTCAACACTTTAACCTAGTGGCAAATAAAACTGTTTACGAGAATGTAGCAGTATCGTTAGAGTTGGCTAACTATCCAAAGAAGGAACGTAGGGATCGGATAATGGAGTGTCTTCAATTTGTTGGATTAGAAGATTTAATAAAGCAATATCCAGCACAATTAAGCGGTGGTCAAAAACAGCGTGTTGCAATTGCAAGAGCATTAGCGAACAAACCACAAGTTTTGTTATGTGATGAACCAACCTCTTCACTGGATCCAAATATAAGTGCTGAAATACTAGGAGTATTAGAAAACATTAATAAAGTTCTAGGTGTTACAATTGTTATCGTCAGCCATGAGATGGAAGTAATTAAAAGTATATGTAATCGAGTAACGGTTATGGCAAATGGAGAAATTTATGATACCGTATCAACTGAACCAATTGGGATCCACCATATAGATAAGAGCCCTAGCTATTTTGTAGAGCAATTAGCAAAGGCTGGTGAGATGGATGATGCCTGATATATTGGTTCAATATGAAGCTGAAATTTGGTTATCCATTGGTGAAACATTTATAATGGTTGGGGCATCTATAGGAGCAGCGATACTATTCGGTCTCCCGGTTGGGACTTTACTTTTCCTTTGTCGCAAGGGAGAAGTAATTGAAAATCGATTGGTTTTTACTGTTTTAAATTTATTGGTAAATATAATTCGATCTTTTCCATTCTTACTACTAGTTGTTTTTTTAATTCCTTTTACAAGATTAATCATAGGGACAGCTATCGGCACAACAGCTGCAATTGTTCCCTTAGCAATCATTGCTATTGCACATTATTCAAGACTAGTCGAGCAATCTTTATTGGACGTACCTAAAGGTGTAATGGAAGCAGCAATTTCAATGGGTGCTTCTGTTAAAGAAATAGTATTTAAATTTCTTTATGTAGAGACTAGATCTGGTCTTGTTCTTGGACTAACTACATCAATAATTAGTTTTATTTCTTACTCGACCATTATGGGAGTAGTAGGAGGCGGTGGTATTGGTGACTTTGCTATACGGTATGGATATCAACAATTTAAGACGGATTTAATGATTTATATGATTATTATTATGATTATACTAGTACAGCTCATTCAGTTTACTGGTACTACTATCGCCAGAATAATAGATAAGCGTTAGATAACAGGGATAACAGGAGGAACATATGAGAAAAATTCTTTTATTAATAACATTGTTAGTGGTAATTTTAGCTGGTTGTAGCCAAGAGAAAGAGAAGAATGATAAAGAAAAAGTGCAGGGAAATGATGAAGAAGTAACATTAAAAGTAGCGTCATTAATCCCTCCAATGACAGAAATTCTTGAACTTATTAAACCGAAGTTAGCAGAGCAATCAATTAATCTTGAAATAGTTGTTTTAGGAGATAATGTTCAACCTAACACTGCACTAGCAGCAGAAGAAGTAGATGCGAACTTCTTCCAACACGTTCCCTATATGGAGGAATTCAATAGAAATAACGATGCAAATCTAGTGCCAATTATTCCTATATACTTTGCGAATTATGGTACATATTCTAAAGAGTATAATTCGATGGATGAATTACCGGAAGAAGCTGTAATTGCAATAGCAAATGACGTTTCAAATATAGATCGTTCACTAGCATTGTTAGCCCAGCATAATGTCATCACTTTAAAAGAAAAAACAGGTTCCTACTATACGAAAGCTGACATCCTGGAAAATCCGAAAAACTATAAGTTTGAGGAAGTAGACTTGTTGATGCTAGCGAGAATGTACGATGATGCAGATGCAGTAGTAATGACACCAGCATATGCTGCACCATTGAATTTGACGCCCAAAAGTGATGCCCTCCTTACAGAAGGAGACGACAACGACTTTGCTATTACTTTAGTTGCGCGCGAAGATAATAAGGATTCAGAAGCAATTAAAAAACTAGCGGAAGCTATGACAAGTACTGAAGTACGTGAGTTTTTAGAGAAAAACTATGATGAAACGGCAATTCCAGCATTCTAATATAACTTAAAAAGAGCTATTCGAGTGGATTTACACTCTGAATAGCTTTTTTTGTGAGGAGAAAATTATAGAAGGGCATTTAGCTCTGGTGACAGTAGCCAACATACTAATTCTTATATGAATGCAGATATAGTCAGCGATTTTGTATGTCATTACCTGACTGGAAGTAGTCACATTTTTTGCTGACTTTAAAATCGCTTACAAATAGCTTATAATGGACTCGTAGTAGAAGATAGAATATTTATAATTGTAATTTATGATATGGTTATATTAGAATAGAAAAGATGTATTTCTGTAATTTAACTTGACATAAAGTTATGCCTAAGTAGTGTACATCCTTTAAACAAATACGGAGTAAGGAAGGTTTATATGAACAAGAGAGAAACTGAAATAGAAACAGAAGTTATCTTAATAGGTGCCGGAATTATGAGTGCTACTTTAGGAACATTATTGAAGCAATTAAAACCAGAGTGGAAAGTTAAAGTATTTGAGAAACTCGATAAAGCAGGGGAAGAAAGCTCTAACGAATGGAATAATGCTGGAACAGGGCATGCAGCACTGTGCGAGCTAAACTATACTTCAGAAAATCCTGATGGCTCTATGAATATTACTAAAGCTATTAATATTAATGAACAGTTCCAACTTTCCATGCAGTTTTGGTCTTTTCTGGTAAACAGTAAGCTACTAAATAATCCGGAAGATTTTATCATGCCGTTACCTCACATGAGCATGGTACAAGGAGAAGAGAACGTCGCATTTTTAAAGAAACGTTTTGAAGCAATGTCAAATAACCCTTTATTCCAAGGAATGGAATTTTCCGATAATCCAGAAAAACTGAAAGAATGGATTCCGCTGATTATGCAAGACCGTCCAGCAACAGAAGCAATTGCAGCTACAAAAATTGACTCTGGAACAGATGTTAACTTTGGAGCTTTAACACGTATGTTGCTTGACCATCTAAAAAACCAAAACGTTGATATAAATTATAATCATAGTGTGGAAAATCTTAAACGCACGAGTGATGGTAAATGGGAAGTAAAAGTAAAGAATGACGCTGAAGGTAAAATTGAATACCATACCGCAAAATTTGTCTTCGTTGGAGGCGGAGGTGGAAGTCTTCATTTATTACAAAAATCCGGTATTCCTGAAGGGAAGCATATTGGTGGATTCCCAGTAAGTGGACTATTCTTAGTATGTAACAAACCAAAGGTTGTAGAACAACACCATGCAAAAGTATACGGGAAAGCTAAAGTTGGTGCTCCACCAATGTCTGTTCCGCATCTTGATACTCGATTTATTGACAATAAAAAATCGTTACTATTCGGACCATTTGCAGGTTTCTCACCGAAGTTTTTAAAAACTGGTTCCATGATGGATTTAGTAACTTCTGTGAAACCAGATAACTTAACAACTATGTTGGCAGCAGGCGCAAAAGAGTTATCATTAACAAAATACTTAATCCAACAAGTTATGTTGTCAAAAGAAAAACGTATTGAAGAATTACGTGAGTTTATCCCTAATGCTAAACTTGAAGATTGGGATACAGTAGTTGCAGGTCAACGTGTACAAGTTATAAAAGACACAGAGACTGGTGGTAAAGGCACACTTCAATTTGGTACAGAGATTGTTACCGCAGAGGATGGCTCTATCGCAGCATTGCTAGGTGCCTCTCCAGGTGCCTCAACTGCTGTACATGCCATGATCGAGATACTTTATAGATGCTTCCCACAACATGTAGATGAGTGGGAACCAAAAATTAAAGAAATGATTCCATCATATGGCGTATCGTTAATGGAGAATCCTGAGCTTTTACAGGAAGTTCATGCTTCAACTGCAGAAACACTTCTACCAAGCAAGAAAGAGAAAGCTCATAATTAAGTCTTCCAAAGAATCTTTAATCTGTCTATTGATGGATTAAAGATTCTTTTTTGATTTCTAGGACTTTCAGAAGAAAAATTCTTATAAATTAATATCGTAGAATGGGACAAGATACTTTATAAGGAATACATTTTGTATTTCTTAATAAATTTCAATGAGGAGGACATTTATGCCAAATGTAGAAGTGAAATGCGCTGTATCAAATTGTATTTTTCACGCAAAAGGGAATGTTTGTGGTGCCGAAAAAATTGAAATAGATATGGATTACCATGCAAACCACAATAATACAGAGTTCGCTTCTGAATTTGATTACCGCTCTATTTCTGAAGAAGCTAGTCATTCTGCAGATACTTGCTGTAAAACGTTCAAATCTAAAGATGTAGCTTGTGAATAGTATTAGTAAATCATACTAATGATAAAAGCAGCCCTGTTTTTTAGATTATATTGGCGAAAATAACCTGATCATTGAGATGGAGGGACTAAAGAATATTATCTTTAGTCCCTCTTTATATAGCTATTTGAAATACGGAATTTTTTTTAGTACTACACAAACTGGAATGGCAACACAGAGTCCTACCACATTTTGTACGATGTTTCCAGGAATAGAGGCTGCTGGTATGATCCAACTTTTAAAGATGATTGCTTCTCCAAGATAATAGACAGCTAGCATAAAAGGAATCGACAGAATTGTAGCAATTAGATTGAGTGCTAAACTACTTCCGTTGCGTCCCTTCGACCAAGCAACTTTTCCCACGATATAACCCTGCAAGCCACGTGCTAAAAACGTAATTGGTGCCCATAAAACCCAAGGACCTACTAAATCGAATAAGCCCATACCAATAGCACCAGCAATAGCACCTTTTTTAGGGCCAAATAAAATAGAAGAGATAAAGAGTACGGCCGTTCCAAGATGAACTAACCCTCCATTAGCTGTGATAGGTAATTTAATGTTTAACAAAATAGTAGCAACGAAGACAAGTGCAATTAACATAGATGTAATAATTAAATCGAAAGTACGTACATGAGAATAGCTTGTTGTTTTTTGCATAGTTGAATCCTTCCTTTTTCAAATTATTTTTTAGATTGAATTTACATTAGCAATGAATTGATGTTTTTAAAAGTACCAATATAAAGAAAACTGTAGTGGTCAGTTTGTAAGGAAACAGAAAACTTAAGAGCAAAATTCAATATAACTAGTGGATTTAAATCTCGAACAAAAAAACGTTCAAAGGCAAATATCCTTTAACGTTTATTTTTTATACATATGTCGTATTAGTATTGTTATAGGACATGATACAATTTAATCATCCAAACTTGTATATAGGGGGTGGAGAGATGGCTCGTAAAATTGCTCCATATATTTTGGTAGTTGGTCTATTCTGTATAGTATTGGATGGACTTTGGATTGTAGAGTCATATGATTCGTCTATTTCTTATCCAAGAGAGGTATTTGTTTATTTGTTAATAGGGATATGTTTGATCGTTATTTCCTATTTCTTTTTCAAATTTAAAAAGCCTCTAAGCATAGAAATACCGAAGGATCGCGAAGCTAAGATAGATAATAGAGTGTATATTCGCAAAGTATGGGAAAAAAGAGAGGAACTTGGCGAAAGGGCAATGGTAGTTCTCTTGATTATTTTAATAATTATAGCTGTTTTCGATTTTGGGCTAGCCGTTCAATTATTATCACCAATCTTATTCTGTGGAATGGTTGTAGTAGCTTTCCTCTATGCAATGTATCATGAAGAAATGCAAGTGGAAGATGATGAACAACTAAAACCCAAAACTGCTAAAATCCGAAAGCTTATGAGTTTACTTGATTATAGAAATCACCTCTTTAGCTTGTCCTTGCTCCTATTTATAATAATAATCTTCTCTTATTTATTCGCTAAGGATCTAGGTTATACATTTGCCGAAATAAGTGGTATGAATGTAATGACTTTAGAGGGTGGAGTATATAGCTTAGCTGGCCTTATTTTTTTATGTGGGTTTGTCTATATTATCCACCACGTAGATTTTTTAGGTGTTCGACAAGCAACACAGAGTTATGAAAAGGTATTAAGAATACATTTTCTCGAACTCGGTTTTGTGGGAATAGTTTTCTTTATTTGGTTAATATCTTTAGTGTTCAGCTATTAGAGTCTATATAGTCAGTCGTCGAGATATGATAATCACGATGACTGACTGATAATATATATGCAATTCTATTTAAAATTTTATACATACAGACCTGCTAAGAAAATACCTAATGCCTCTTCATAGATTTCATCAAATTGGGAGAGGGGTAGTGGATTTATACCTGTGCCAAGCTCAACCGTAAATCCTGGTCTGCGCCAATCCTGGATAAACCAGTCTTTATAGCCTGCATAGCTATCAATCGTTTGCACAGGCTCGTAGCCACTGACTCTACTAAATTCTGTGACCATTGCTTCAGACTCGGGTGGCTCGAGGTTTTCAAATCCCCAATAGATAACTTCTCCTTGTGTATGAAATGCAAGTACTCTTGCAAAATCACTATTTCTAGTCAAATCTGCCATTGCAATTGCTTCGGGTTCAGACAAGGGGCTTTCCCCTCCGTAATCTCTGGGACCTGGTACCTGAGGATTACGGGCACGTTCTAATTCCCATTCAGCAGGAAATTGATCATTCAGATCGACTCCTCGAATATTTGCTTTCCATCCTGAAAAATCAGAGCTGCCATTATTCCATTCAATTACTCTATCTCTCCATGGACTTTCTTCTGGTAGACCATTTAGTACAAGATCCACACCATCCGGATTAACCATGGGAACTATAGACAGAGAGGCTTGTGAGTATAGTGGAAGCGTATTGAGCCCTCGAATAGGAGTTTGGTTAGTGAGAGACAATGCGTAATCATTTAAAAAAGTTAATATGATGGGAGTTGTAATCCATTCATTTGCATGGAAGGAAGCATTATAATGAACTCTTTTTTCTCCATCTCCTATTAATACTTCAGGTATTTCCCGCCCCTCAACTGAATTACCGATAGAAGATATCCTTAAAAACGGGTAAACAGTTTGTAGTTGTCTCATATCATTCATCAATGTGCTATAATCATAATTCTGTTTTCCATTCACTATTCTCCATGTCACTCTAATGGGAATGTTGATTGACTGTCCGATTCTTAAAAACGCTGGATTAAGTGTAGGATTAACAAGGAAAAGTGTATCCAGTGGAAGATTTCTGCTACTAGCAATAGACCACAGTGAATCCCCCGATTTAATTTGGTAAGAAGTAGTAACATATCCTGGGATTTGAATACGCGCACCTATTGATAGTGTTTGTGGGTCGATATTCCGATTAGAGTCAATAATAAGCCGAAAAGGAACCTTGAATAATTGACTATAATACCAAAGCGAATCCCCGGATCTAACGTATACGTTCATGTCGTTCCTCCTTTTTAAAAAAACCAATCATAAAAGTATATGAAAATAACTCAAAATTAGTGAGGAGTGCAATAAGTAAAAAGCACATCGAAGTCGATGTGCTTTTGGGAGGTTAATCTTTTTTCATAATAAAACTTAAATGCCGACCTGATTGTCGATCCTCTCGATAAGAGAATCCATCTGGACTTATGAACGTACAGGTTGGATCAATTGTAATATGGTCTGTAGGAATTCCGGCGAGCTCGCACTGTTTTTTCACTGTTAACTGGTTGTCGATATGATACTTGTTAGTTGAACTCTTAAAATATATAAAGTCTTTAGCATAGCCTAAGTTATTAAACTTTTTATAGACATCTAGATCTACTTCGAACTTCTCTTGGCTCAGGGCAGCACCTATTTGTACATGGAAGTCACTTGGGTTACAGTTTTCTACCTTTTTTAAGTGTCTAAACAGCTTTAGGGTCACTTCCTTAATCGTCCCTTGCCAGCCCGAATGAATCACACCAATAAGACCGTTCACTTTGTTGTAAAAGATGACGGGAACACAATCAGCGGAGAAACTGGTTAAAATAATATTTGACTCAAAAGTATACAAAGCATCCGTGTCAGGTATGGCGGTATTCTTTGTTCTAGCTCCACGACCTTTATCTTCAATCGTTACTCGATGAAAGTTGGCACTATGCGTTTGATTGGCGCAAACGAAATTGTCCATTTCACTAGAAAGAGAAGTCGCTAGTTTTTTTCGGTTTTCAAGGATGTACTCCGTATTTTCACAAATATGTAGAGCCATGTTTCCTTGTTCTAGTTCTGTAATATTTTTCAAGGTCATTCCTGCAACTATCTTGTCATTATTAACGTACATTTTCATTTTCATGTCATCACCTAAATTCACTATATAATAGCGGGTTTTAAATGTATATATAATACAATGGGATGATTGTACTTTTGTCTAAAGTTTCGTTGGAAATGCTATACTTATATCTAATAAATATATCCATATAGGAGAGTTTTATGGTTTTTAAACGACACCAATTAGTCGCTAATAAATGGAGTGTACTAATTTTAACGATATTAATAACTGTAATAGCTAGCGAATTTAAAGTGATTCCTTTTAATGGGGAGGATTTCCGTTTTGGATTAGGAAGTGCTGCTTTTTTCTTTCTTCTGTTAATATTTCAACCGACGTCTTTAATATTCACGGGTTTTTTAACAGGAGTTACGGTTGTTCTTGTGCGAATTGGGGAGGATATGATATTTACTGATGAGGCTTTTGGGCTAATATTAGTAGATCATATACCCGCTTTTTTATTTTATTTGCTTTTTGCAACCGGCTTTAGTGTTATACGCATAGAGCGGTTTAAAAAGGCGCCTCTGCTTCTAGGAGCGTTTGCCACAGTTTTGGAGTTTACAGCTAATAGTGTGGAGCATATTGTTCGATATTTATTATGGAGCAATATGCATCTGGAGGTTCAAGAATGGGTACTATTAGCATTGGTAGCCATTTTTCGAAGTTATTTTGTAGTAGGCTTATATAGCTCAATTATTATAATGGAGCAAAATAAGCGGATACAAGAAATGTTAAAGGTTGGTTCAAACTTATATGCAGAAACACTTTATCTACAAAAATCGATGAATCATATAGAGAAAATTACTGCTTCTAGCCATGATTTATACCGCAAATTAAAGAGCCAGGATCATCTTGCTTTAAGTACCCAAGCGTTGAAAATTGCTCAAGAAATACATGAGGTAAAAAAGGACTCTCAACGGATTTTAGCAGGATTGCAAAAGATCACAACAGTTGAAAGGAACAAACATTACACGCTCTCAGAAGTTGTACAGCTTGTTATTCAAGGGAACGAAAAATACAGTGAATTACTTAATAAAGAAATAGTCATTCACTCTACTATTTTAGTCGATTATGACACAGAGGAACAAATTCCATTGTTGGCACTATTGAATAATATATGTGCTAATGCAGTAGAAGCTATATCAACTACAGGCAAAATTAGCATAGAGGTTTGTGAAGAGTCAGAATTAACGTGGTTTATTATCAAAGATACTGGAGGAGGTATCTCCAAAGAAGATCATGGCATTGTATTTGAACCAGGCTATACTACCAAATTTAATGATTCAGGAGTAGCTGCAACAGGTATTGGTCTATCCCACGTCAAAGAAATTATTACAACCTTGGAAGGCCAAGTACAAATTGAATCTTTTGATAAAGGTACTACCTTTAAGGTAAATATCCCAACAGAAAACATAAGAAAAGGTGGGTAAAATATTGCGTTACTATATTGTAGATGATGATCCAGCAAGTAGAATGATGCTAAGAAAAATCATAACAGATGACGAGTTAGGATTAGTAATTGGAGAAGCAGAAAATGGTGAAAAAAGCTTAGTTCCAATACTTGCTACACTTCCAGATGTAGTGCTGGTTGACTTTCTCATGCCAGATTTAGATGGCATCGAAACAATTGAAAAATTGAAAAATAGAGGATTTGAAGGTCAATTTATCATGATTTCTCAAATTGTTAATAAAGAAATGGTAGGAGAAGCTTATAAAAAAGGAATTGAATTTTTTATACATAAACCAATTAATAGGGTAGAGGTTCAAAGTATATTGCAGAAAAATGCAGAACAAAAACGGTTAAGGAATTCGCTTTTAACGATAAAAGAATCATTAGCAAGCTTCAATACAATTATGCCCCCTCTAAAAAAGGTAAACGTGGGAGAATTGGTCAGTATCAAGCTTGGTGATATGGGGATAATGAGTGAGGTAGGCAGCAATGACCTGAAAGAGATTATAGAAATGTTAGTGCACAGAAACAATGAGTCGAACGTTTTTCCAGCATTAATCGATATTTATGAGTCTCTTGCGAGAAGACGGAATGCAGAAGATATAAAAAAGGAAATGAAAGCAATTGAGCAGCGGCTCCGAAGAACTATATTAGCAGCAATCCAGCATATGGCTACAATTGGTTCAATCGATTATACAAGTAGAGAATTTGAGCATTATGCACCCCGATACTTTGAATTCCAAGAAGTTCGAAGGTTGATGATTGAGGTAGGAGAGAACCGCTTTAACTCTTCCAAAATAAAGATTAATATTAAAAAGTTTCTTCAAATGTTATACGTCGAAGTATTGGAAAGTTATAAGCAAATTTAGAAGACTCTTCGTCCGGGGAAGTAAAATGTAGGATTTTGTAGGATTTGATAGGTTATCTTTAAAATAGTTTTAAGCTATTTATATATGGAAAGCGCTTACAACTAGGAGGGATAGCATAATATGAAAAAGAAATTCAAGTTTACATTAGCATATCAAATATTAGTAGGTCTAATCCTAGGGATTATTGTGGGTGCAGTTTTCTTTGGAAATCCTTCAGTAGAAAAGTACTTGCAGCCAATAGGAACCATGTTTATCAATATGATTAAAATGATAGTTGTTCCTATCATTGTTTCAACTTTAATCTTAGGTGTTGCGGGAACTGGTGATATCAAACAATTAGGTAAATTGGGTGGGAAAACACTAATTTACTTTGAGCTTGTAACAACCTTTGCTATTATCATTGGATTATTTGCAGCAAACATTTTCCAACCTGGTGAAGGGATAGATATGTCAAGCCTTGCTAAAGGTGATATCGATCAATATGTTCAAACAACAGAGCAAGTCCAAAAAGAGGATCATGGGATATTAGATATAATTGTAGGAATAGTTCCTGATAATATCGTGCAAGCGATGGCGGCAGGAGAAATGCTTCCAATTATTTTCTTTTCGGTATTATTTGGGCTAGGTATTGCGGCAATCGGTGAAAAAGGAAAGCCTGTTTTAGCTTTCTTCCAGGGTACAGCAGATGCGATGTTCTGGGTCACAAATCTTATTATGAAATTTGCTCCTTTTGGCGTTTTTGCTTTAATCGGAGTAACAGTTTCTAAATTTGGTCTCGAATCCTTGTTGCCGCTGGGCAAGCTAATGATTCTTGTGTACGCTACAATGATATTCTTTATAATCATTGTACTTGGAGGTATAGCAAAATTTGTTGGAATCAATATATTCCATCTACTAAAAGTACTAAAGGACGAACTTCTTTTAGCGTATTCAACGTCAAGTTCAGAAACAGTTTTACCAAAAGTAATGGAGAAGATGGAGAAATTCGGAGCACCAAAAGATATCGTATCGTTTGTAGTGCCAACAGGATATTCGTTTAACTTGGATGGTTCTACGTTGTATCAAGCAATCGCGGCAATCTTTATAGCTCAGATGTATAATATTGACTTAAGTATTTCTCAACAAATTACTTTAGTACTAGTTCTAATGGTCACTTCTAAAGGTATTGCAGGAGTTCCAGGGGTTTCGTTTGTTGTGTTACTGGCAACTTTAGGAACAGTTGGTATCCCACTTGAAGGTCTAGCCTTCATCGCTGGAATTGACCGTCTTCTAGACATGGCTCGTACAGTTGTTAATGTTGTAGGAAATGCACTAGCTACGATCGTTATGGCTAAGTGGGAAGGCCGATTCGATCAAGAAAAAGAAGAAGCGTATTATCTTTCTTTAAAGAAAACGGTGTAACATCTTTTATAGAAAAAGGTCACTATATTCTAGAGTCATAACAACAAAAAAACCGGTTATCCAATTGGATGACCGGTTTTTTGTAGTCTCAGAAAAGCTCTACGATAAATTTAGTAATGAATGGTGTGCTTCGTTAAAGACCTGACTTGAAACTGTGCTTCAAATGTTGAGTTTTTTAAATAAACGAATTGTCTATAGATGTTGGTCTTGGAGTTTCGTCCTCGCTAATATGTTTTATGTTCGTTGTAAAGCTTAGAGCTAGGACGACAATACTTGATAAGGTTAGCAATACAATCTTCTTTTTCATTTTATAAATCCTCCCAATTCTTAATAAATTTTTGTTTAAATAAAACCTGATTTGCTTTTTGATAATATATACTTGCTGCTTTAAACTTGTGATGTTTAAAAAGGTAATCTGCCAATAATATAGAATACTTTTGAACATGACGTCCATCTTGTTCGTTTTCAAAATAACTTATAGCTTCTGTTAATACCATTTCAAGTTCTTCCGTTTGGTTAAGGTAATGACTATAAATTTCAAGGTGGTAAAAATAAGCAAAGTAATTTTTTGTAGATGATTTTTCTTGAGCAATTTTTATTAATCCTTTTTGACACCATTGCAGAACCTGTTGATGGTCAGATTGCTTGGAATACTCTTTTATAATAGATAAAGTTGTTAGTAAGTATCCTTCCGCATTACAGTCTTCTTCTTTAATTTTTAAACTAAGCTTATAAAACTCTATTGCTTTTTCAGGACACCCTTGAATGGCATATAAGGACCCAAGGTTTTGGTAAATCACCTCCTCATAGTTAATCAATTTATAGTCTTTCGCAAGCTTTGCCGCTAAATAATAGTTCTTTTCCGCTTCTTGAAATTGTCTCATTTTTTTATAGGCAATTCCTATAACAATGTAATTATCAATAGCTCTTTCGAATAACAGATTATCTTTATAGTAAAGTAGTGATTTGGAAGCGTAATTAATTGCATTAAAAAATTCATTACATTTTGAGTACGTTAAACTAAGTACATTATAGAAATCAGCTAATTCCCATTCTTCAATACTCCCTTTATTTAAGTGTCCTAATGAAAGTTCTAACCGGTTTAATGCAGCTTGGTAATTCCCCTCTAAATAACTATAAATCCCCAAATTCAAATTAAGAATAAACTTTGTTTTCTCGTCTATCTCGTCTTTTATTTGTACAATTGCCTTATAGATTGACTGCAGGTTTTCCTTCTTCTCATCTAGTATTAACAGTAGACGGAAGAGGTAAAGTTGATAACTGTAATAATTATTTAGTTGTAAAAAGTGTAGTTTTTCGTCGGTGTATTTCTGTAAAGCTCCCCTTATAAAGTTTTTATCTCTCTTCAAAACTCCTATTTTGTATAATTCGGATAGGGATGTAATCACTTTATTTTCCTTTTCACTGGACACTTGATCTATTTCTATATCTAGTTTTTTGAGTAATAAATTTACTACTTCTTCACTTGGAACCGTTAAACTATTTTCTATTTTACTTAAATAGGATGTAGAGCAGATTCCTTTGGCCAATGTGGTTTGTTTCATACTTTGGTCTATTCTTTCTGATTTTATTATATGACCTATACTACTCATTTTCTTCACCCCTTATGAATTAGTAATGTACTAATTCTTGAAATAATCTAAATATCCTTTTTCAATCGTTCGACCAAAAACGACTACTAAATTGTAGAAAGACTTACTATATTGTAGAGATTTGTAGAATATTGATACAATAATTATCCGAATTGATTTAGAAGTAGTAAATTTTCATTAAAATAGGAAAATAGGTTGAGTTATATAGTAATAAAGGAAGAACTCAGGTAATGTTTCCCAACCTTTAATTATTCTAAATATAACAAAAATTTAGTATAATTAAATAAAATATTAATAAAAAGGAGGAAGAAGACTAACGTGAGATAAAATTGTTTTTGGACAAGTAAGTTTTAGCAATACAACAGTCATACTTTAATTGGTTTTACTCAACGGGAATATCAATTGTTTGGGAATGGTAAATAAAAGGGAAAGGGGGGTACACATGATTGGGGAGGAAAACATCGTACAATTAATTGGAAACTTTGGATTTCCTATTGTAGTCACTATTTATTTATTACATCGCTTTGAAAATAAAATAGACTCTCTCGAAAATACCATTCACAATATAGCAAATGTTGTTAACAATAGTATAGAAAAAAGAAAGTGAACATGTAACAAGAAGGATTGAGTTCCTGTTGATAATATAGATTAAAATTATTCTTTTAAAGGTAAGCTAAGCTTATTTTCACTAACTATAATTTTCTTCTAAGAAAATGCTAGAAGTGAAAAGTAATCCATCCTGAGTAATAACTCAAAAATGGATTACTTTTTTAATGTGAATAAGGGGAACTACTGTTATGCAATATAATCCTCTTTGGGGATATCGTCGGCAGCACCTTTATTGTAATATTTCCCTTTTGTTAATACTGCTATAAAAACAGTAAGAATTGCTGCTAAAATAGCTGCAAAGAAAGCAGCGGTACTTTGTAAAAATGAACCCATATAACCTAATGCTGCAAATGTACCTATGCCACTAGCAACGATTAAAGAAACAACTCCAACAGGATTCCATTTGTAGAGAAATTCTTGTCGAGCCTCATAATAACCATTCCCAATTTTCAAAGCTTTTTTAACGACCAATGCATCGGTCACCAATATAGCTGCCCATGATAGTAAAAATACACCTTGAAATGTCATAGCTGTATCTAAATGATCTACAATACCACCGAGCATTAGAATTATTGCAGTAATTGCACTTACAACCACCCAAAATCTGCGTCCAGGTGTAAATTTAAAAATGTTTTCAAAGAAGTTTGATAGCGATAGGGAACTACTATATATGTTAGTAATATTTATACGTAGTTGAGTTAGCATCGTGAATAATGCTCCACCAATACCTAGAAGCATTACAATATAAACTCCTGGATTTGGTTCACCTAAGCGAACACCAAACCAAATACCAAGACCCCCCATAATACCGAAGCAGAAAATCTGTGGAATAAAACCGATTGCCACCGAACCAATTTTAATATCTTTTGGTTTTAGAAAACGAGCATAATCAGATGCTAGTAGGGCTGTTAGACCCATTATTCCATGTTGAACACCTATGCAAAGGAGTAAGGCTTGTCCTCCAACTTGAACGCCCTCAGGTAAATAAGTCCAAAAAGGTCCTTCAAATACGGAAGGTTTATAAAATGATATAACAACTGCTGTTATTAAGAAAACTACAAATATAGGTAGAGACCACTTTTGTAACTTATCTAGTTGTTTAATTCCAAACCAGTTTAAAGGTATAACGATAAAACCGAAGAAAATGATTAATGCCCATTCTTGTAGGTTAGGGAAGAAGGTGTGAACCGCGGATACTAAAATGAGTCCTTCAAATGCACAATACATAATAAAGTTTGTCGCGTAGAGGAACGATGTTAGGGAAGCACCTATATAGCCAAAACCACCGCCTCTAGATAATAAATTGACATTCATACCAGATTTCGCGGATAAGTAAGCAATGAAGGTTCCTAATATACCGGCAACTACTATTGCGTAAATCGAGGAGATAATAGCATTTAGTGCCCCAAATTGCAGAGCCATTACACTACCCATTTGAAAGTAAAAAATGGCAGTGGCTATGCCGAATGTAATATTGGTTATACTTAACCAACCCATATTTCTTTGGCTACGGGGTACCTTTTCTAATGAATAATCTGAGTCCATTTGTTCTGTTACTTTGTGATCTGTAGTTTGGACAGATCTCATAATATCATTCTCCTTTAAAAAATAATTACCAATGTAAGTAGACACATTAATAACTAAATTCTCATTGTTTTTATATTTCCACCATTAATTATAACATATACCTAGCTAAGTATTAATACTGAGGTAGTTGACAGAAATATATGTGTATTGTAAACTATGAAACATAATTGAATATAACCTCACTTAGTGTAGTGAGGTAGAGGCGCGATATTTAACAGTCCTTAGTGGAGTTTGAGAAGCTACGATGCTAGGGAGAAGGAAATGTCGCCGAAGTTTGTAATATTACTCGTTATTACTTGCTGGGTCTGTAGTTAATAATTGCAGGACTGTCCACTATAAACATCCCGGTTTATAATGGTGTGCTATCTCATTTGGGAAAAGTAGAGGACCTGGGCAACTATACATATTGCGACCTGAGTTCATCTCAGGTCTTTTTTTGTACAAGTTGTCTTTTTTTATAGGCAAGAACATATATTGATAAAAAGGGAGAAATTAGAATGAAAAAAAGATTAGCATTTTTAACGATATTTGTATCTATTACATTGTTATTAGCGGCATGTGGAACGGCTGATAAAGAGACTTCGGGATCTTCAACAGCTAAAGATACGGCTGATACATTTACAGTAGGCTTAGAAGCAGGTTATGCACCTTTTAACTGGACTCAACTAGACGATTCCAATGGTGGAGTGAAGATTGATGGAAACGCAGAGTATGCTGGTGGATATGATGTGGAAATTGCTAAACGTATTGCGGATGGATTAGGAAAGGAACTAGTTATCGTTAAAACAGAGTGGGATGGGCTTGTGCCATCATTGCAATCAGACAAGATTGATGCAATTATAGCGGGAATGTCACCTACAGAAGAGCGTAAAGAAACAATCGACTTTTCGGAAAACTACTATACTTCCAACTTTGTTATGGTAGTGAAAAAAGGTGGAGCTTTTGAAGGGGCTACTTCTATTCAAGACTTTAGTGGTGCTAAAATTACAGGTCAGTTAAATACTTCTCACTATGGTGTAATTGATCAAATCAAAGATGTGCAAAAACAACCAGCATCTGATAATTTCTCTGCAATGCGTGTAGCATTAGAATCTGGAGTTATTGATGGTTATGTGTCTGAACGTCCAGAAGGAATTAGTGCTTCTTCCGCTAATGCCAACTTTGCAATGGTTGAATTTACGGATGGATTTAAAGCGGCAGAAGAGGATACAGCAGTAGCAGTAGGCTTGAAAAAAGATAGTAATTTAACAGAAGATATTAATAAAATTTTAGCGGAAATTTCTGAAGAAGAAAGACAAGAAATTATGGATGCTGCTATCAATAACCAACCAGCGGCAGAATAAGGGTGAAGTGATACCGGCTGCATCTTTTTGCAGTCGGTTTTTATATGGAATATATGCTTTCTAATTATTAACTATCTAGCTCCAGACGCCAGCAGCGTCTGCGGCTTTTCTAAGAAAGGAGGGAAATGTATGAGCATTGAATATATTATTTCGATGATTACTAATAACTGGCCGATGTTCCTTCGTGGAGCAGGAATGACATTATTAATATCAATTATTGGTACAATTTTTGGTGCAGTTATTGGCTTGCTAGCAGGGGTTATTCGTACAATTCCTAAACCTGAAAGAAAAATGAAACGTATTTTGTTAAAAGTAGTAAATCTAATACTTTCTGCATATATTGAGTTTTTTAGAGGAACTCCGATGATCGTACAGGCCATGGTAATATTCTATGGATCTGCGCTTGCTTTTGGGATAGATATGGACCGTACAACAGCAGCAATATTCATCGTTTCGATCAACACGGGTGCATATATGGCAGAAATTGTACGGGGCGGTGTTATTTCCATTGATAAGGGGCAATTCGAAGCTGCACAAGCAATTGGTATGAATCATGTTCAAACAATGTGGAGTGTTGTTCTACCTCAAGTCATCCGAAATATTTTACCAGCAACAGGAAATCAATTTATCATTAATATTAAAGATACGTCTGTCTTGAATGTAATAGGTGTTACGGAACTATATTTTCAAGCGAAAACAGTTGCAGGTATAAGCTTTAAATACTTTGAACCATTCTTTATAGCATGTATTTTGTATTTCGTCATGACGTTTACAGTAACATTAATATTACGATATATAGAGAGAAGATTAGACGGCCCGGAAAACTACAGTATGATTGGTCAGCCGCCACCGCAACTTATGTTACCTAAAAATAATGCGAATATCGATTAAACGAAGGAGGAGAAATCTATGGGAAATGTCATCGAAGTTCAACATTTAAGTAAATCCTTCGGAAATCATGAGGTCTTAAGAGACATAGATTTTTCAGTGAACAAAGGAGAGGTTATTTGCATCATCGGTTCCTCTGGATCAGGAAAATCTACTTTACTTCGTTGTATAAATTTGTTGGAAAAGCCTAGTGGCGGTCAAATTATTTATCGTGGAGAGAATATTTTAGATGAAAAACATGATATCCATGCCTACCGAAAAAAGTTAGGAATGGTTTTTCAACAGTTCAACTTATTTAATAACCATAATGCGTTAAACAATTGTATGGTAGGTCAAGTAAAGGTATTAAAACGTTCTAAAGAGGATGCCGAAAAGATTGCGTTAAAATACTTAAAAGTAGTGGGAATGGATCATTATGTAAATGCCAAGCCTAAGCAACTATCAGGTGGTCAAAAGCAACGTGTCGCTATAGCAAGAGCACTTTCCATGGAACCGGATGTCATGTTATTTGATGAACCTACCTCCGCACTGGATCCAGAAATGGTTGGAGAGGTATTAAAAGTGATGAAAGAGTTAGCAAGTACGGGACTTACAATGTTAATAGTGACACATGAAATGGAGTTTGCTAAAGAAGTAGCCGATCGGGTTGTTTTTATGGATAAAGGCGTAATTGCTGAGGAGGGACCTCCAGAACAAATTTTCAACAACCCGAGGGAAGAAAGAACTAAAACATTTTTAAAACGAACATTAAGTTAATAACAGTATGGAGGAATCGAAAGGTGGACCTTTTCAATCTGATAAAAAAAGAACGAGAATACTGGCTTGTGGATCAACATAAAGTATCCCATATTCCAAATATAGATTATTTAGTTGCGTTCGATCAATTATTAACAGAGTGGAAAGAACAAAATGTAGCATATCTATCCCTTCTGATGGATGAAGAAAATGAGGATTGGCTTTTAAAGCGTCGGTTCAAAAAAGTGTCGTCTATTGTAGAGTACACAAAGACACTACAAGGACCATTTAAAAATACTAGTGATTTTCAAGTAGATGCTCTCTCTGAGAGTCAAGTTACGGATTCTGATTTTGCTAGATTGTATGATGCATGTAGGAGTGGCTCAGCGAACAAGAATAAGCTGTTTTCTATCAGTCAAATAATGGAGTCATTAGAACTTGAATTAGGTACTAATTGGCGAGATCAATGTTTTATCTTTTCTCAAAATGGCAGAAACTACGGTATTAGTATTCCTCATATTGAACAATGCACGACAGAAGAAGGTAGAATGTTTTACTTTGGGGTAGTTCCAGAGCAACGTCAAAAAGGATATGGAAAGATATTTCATGCTATTTCTTTAGAGCTTTTGAAAACATTAGGTGCCAAGATATATGTAGGGAGTACAGACACAGGAAATGCCCCTATGAGACGGATTTTTGAAACAAATGGATGTATATTACGAGATATAAAGGGGATTTACCGAATAGACATGAAAAAAGTGGATGAACTCAGAAGATGAGTCCTCCACTTTTATTTTAGTTTTTGGAAATTGCTTCTATTGAAGCGGCAACTTTAGAAATGATTAATTCATTACCTAAAAGTGGAGATTCTTTAGAAGCTTCAGGAGAGCCAGACTCGGGACGTTTATGCGATTCTTTGAAGAGATCACTGTCTTTCCATGCTTGGAAGTTTTCTTCTTTCTCCCAGTACATATTTACATTCATTTCATCATATTCAGTTGGTCCTTGAGTAATAGCGACCTCTACTTTGATGAAGCCTTCCATTTCTTGAAGGGGGCTTGGTTTTGTGAAATTTGGAGCCATTTTTTCTGCAAATCCTGGTTTGGTTTTGATGCGATTCGTTACAATAATCATTGTACATTCTCCTTTCTTATTAGATAAAGTTAGTATAGCATTCCTTTTTTCTTATTCCTACAAAGAGCATTTACCTCTATTGTTCTACTGCTTCCTCTTGATAAACTGGGACCCACCCCTCTGTTGTTACAAATATGCGTACAGCAACAACTTTACGGTCCTCTGATAATGTGAAGTAATGTGTAATATTCTCAGGCACAGATATCAAATCACCAGGTGAAAGATGAACTTCAAAGTAGCGTTCATCCTTGCCTTGTATGATGAAGACACCGTGACCACTTACAATATAACGAACTTCATCGTCGGTATGAAGGTGTTTGCGTTCGAAATTTTTTAATAGTTCGTCTAAGTTTGGGTTCGAATCTGAAAGAGAGATAATATCGGCCGCTTGATAGCCACGGCGACTAGAGATATCATCTATTTCAATTTGGAAGGCTTGGAGAATCTCTTGCTTTTCTCCGTCGCTTAAGTCAAATTTTTCACGAAGGTTTTCTGGTAGTTTGTTAATATCCCAATGCTCATAAATTACTTCTTGGTTCTCTAAAAATGCTGCTACCTCTTTTTGCTCTTTAATTGTTTCATTTGTTCCTTGAATTTTAATAATAGCCATTAACAATCTTCCTTTCTATTTTGAGTGTATTTGATGTAGTGCTAATTGATACTGAAATAAAAATTCGCAAGCTTCAAGTAATTTTTTTGCCTCAAATCCATCTTTTCCCCAAACAGTTATTCCGTGATTTCGAATGAGTATAACTCCCTTGTCTGCAGAAATATACGGTGTAAACTCTTCTGCAAGCTTTGGTATATGGGCGTAGTTAGGGATAATGGGTATCGATAGTATGGCATCCTCTTCCCACATTCCAAAAGCTTTAATAAGTTCAATACCTTGAAAATCCACTGAACCTTTGTCACCATATAATTCGGAAATAACGTTATTTGCAACTGTATGGATGTGTAAGCTACAACCTGCATTTGTTTCGCGATATATTGCACAGTGTAATAATGTTTCGGCTGATGGAGTTAAATGTGTATTTTCGACTGGGTTTCCATCTGCATCAACAAGTAAAAAATCCTCTGCTGTTCTCTTTTTTTTATCTTTTCCGCTTGCTGTCACTAAGAACTCCATAGGATTATCATGTACTTTAATAGCAAGATTACCGCTCGTCCCCATAAACCAATCCCGTACGGCTAATTCATCTTTTATGTCTGCAAGTTCTTCCCATTTATCTTGTAAAGTCATACTTCCACACCTAACTTTGCGTCAATAATTTTTATCACATCGTGGAAGTTCTCAAAAGGTTCATAGGGAATATTCAATTCATCGCATTTTTCGATTAAGAAATCCCTCGCAATAACGACATTACCTAATTTTGCTGCTTCAAGATCAGTGATGGAATCCCCAATCACAACGCTCACAGCATCTTGGTCAAGAAGGGTACGAATAATAGAGGGTTTACAGCAACCACAGCCTTGGCTAGTACATCGATCATCACAGCTATACGGAAACTCAATGTGAATTGTATCCTTGAAAAATTCGGATGTATTACAATAGACTCCTGCAAATGGCCCGAATGGTTCTAGTAGCTTGTGGACAAAAAAGTCTATGCCGCCACTTACGATGTAGAGTGGTATGTTGTGTTTTTTTGCATAGGAGACAAATTCACTAAACCCATCACGGATGACTGCCTGCTTAAGCACAAAAGAGATAATGTCATCTTTTGACTCAACAGGAAGGAGTGTGAACATTTTTGCTACACCATCTTGTATGGAAATTCGTTGTCCTAAAATATCATCTTTAATCGATGTCCATTCTTGTGGAGCAAACTCTTTCATGATTGCCATAATGTTATCCTGATTGGTAATAGTTCCATCGAAGTCACAAAAAACTACAAGATTACTCATATTATCACCTCCATAATTCAAGTGCTGTGTTTAATTCACAATGGGTTTTAGCTGCTTCTTCTAATGGAATACCTTCCAAAACAGCCGATACTGCCTGTCTAAAAGCCAAACCTCCTCCGGTTGCACCGGCCGGATGACCGTGTACTCCACCCCCGGCATTAATGATGCTGTCGATTCCATAGTCATTCATTAACAGTGGTACGAGACCAGGGTGAATGCCTGCAGAAGGCACCGGAAAGCTTTGTTTTACTTCACTAGGCTTTGTTAGTTCTTTCCCTAAAGAAAGAGCTACAGATTTTTCAAGTGCAACACTGCCATAAGGAGAAGGGAATAATGAAAAATCTGCTCCTGCATAGCGGGTAAGTTTACCAAGCGCAAGTGCCGTGGAAACTCCATAAAATCCTGAGGATGTGAATGCTCCGCTATAAGCCGGATGAGCCATGAGTGGTAATTGAATCTCTTCGTCCTCTGCTAACTCCTGAAGAACGTCTAAACCGTATGCATGAACATTAAATAAGAGCGCATCTGCTCCAAGTTCCCGTGCTTTTTTGGCCTTGTCCTTTAGTTTGAATGTACGTCCCGACAAATTTACTGCGTATAGAGTACGATGACCAGTTTCTTCATAGACTTGTCTTAATACCTCTCGACCAGTATTGATACGTGTTTCAAAAGAAGTGAGTGGATTGTCAAATAGGATTTCGTCATCTTTTACAAGGTCAACTCCACCAAGTGCTTGTTGCTTCAGTTGTTGCGCTAGGTACTCGATATCTCTTCCAATGACACCTTTGAAGATACTCATGATGAGTGGACGTTCATAAACTCCCAATCTTTCTCGGATACCTTGAATGCCGAAGCGAGGGCCAGGGAAATGGGATAATATATTTGTGTCAAATTCTAAATCCAATAATTTTACTTCTCCATCCAAAGATAGTTTGCCGAAAACGGTAGTTAAAATTGCTGGTATATCTGCTGAAAAATTTGCGGCAGGATAGAATACTTTAATTTCTCCTTTAATTCTTTCCGGATGAATGGGGTGAAGAATATTTTCAAATTCAGTAACCGATCGTACAGTTCCTTTATGTTTTTTTAGCTGTTCCTGTTCTAAAAAAGCTAAATTGGTCCAAGAACCAATAGTCAATCCAAGGGCAATATCATCCGCTTTTTTTTCAAAAGAACCAGACTTTCCGTATAGTTGATAGTGCGCAGTAATTCCACTCATTTTTTCACTCCTAATATTAGAAAAGCGTAAGTGCCTAGGCGCTAGAGCTAGACAGATAATATAAAAAACCTCTTCAAATAAGAAGAGGTTAATAGCTTAACAACTTCTTATTTCTCAGCCATTTGACTGCAAGAATTAGCACCGTGTTCATAATTGAATCGGTTGCCGGGTATCATAGGGCTTGTCCCTCCACCTGCTCTAAATAAGAAAAAATATTCAGTTTGTATTTAATAAATTATATTGATTATTCCATGCATTAAAAATTCTGTCAACAAGAAATTGAAAAATTATCATTATTCAAAATTGTATTGACATAGCTTTTTCTAATATGCTAGGATTCTAAACAAACATCATAGTTGTACCGCACTCTTATCAAGAGCAGGCAGAGGGATAATGGCCCGATGACGCCCAGCAACCGACCGTAATACCGTTGTGAGACGGGGCGCTTTATGCGCCGGAATGTAAAATTCCGTAAGGCACGGTGCTAATTCCATCAGAAAGTTTACTTTCTGAGAGATAAGAGGTTCAGAATCTCTTATTCTAAGCCTCTTTCTTTTGGAAAGAGGTTTTTTATTTTGTAAATGAGAGGACGATCATAATGGCGGTAGTAGTAATGAAAGAATATGAATCATTAACTAAAGAAACGGTAATTTCACTGGCGATAGAGTTATCATTATTTTCTAGCGAAGCTCCATTAGTTTGCGAAGAGATTGGTGATGGAAATCTAAATTATGTATTCCGTGTAACAGATGGATCCGGTGAGAAAGGCATTATTATTAAACAGGCCTTACCCTATGCAAAGGTCATCGGGGAGAGCTGGCCACTTACTTTGAAAAGGGCAAAGATCGAAGCTAGTGCATTACAAAAACATGGAGAATACGCAGTTGGATTAGTCCCAAAAGTTTATGCAACTGATGAAAGCTTAGCAATCACAATCATGGAAGATCTGTCTCATCTTGAAATAGTTCGTGAGGGCTTGATAAAAGGAAAGTCCTATCCTAAATTATCAACCGATATTGGCGAATATCTAGCCTTAACACTTTTCAATACTTCTGACTTTGCACTCCACCCCTTTGAAAAAAAGTCACTTGTTGTAGAATTTTCTAACCCCGAGCTATGTAAGATCACAGAAGACTTAATCTTTACAGATCCTTTTTTTGATCATGAAACAAATGACTTTGAGCCAGCATTACAAGCAGAAGTGGAAGCTATTTGGAATAACAACTTGTTGAAATTGGAAGTAGCCAAGCTAAAAAGAAGTTTTTTGACGGAAGCCGAAGCTTTGTTACATGGGGATCTTCATACCGGAAGTATATTTGCGAGTGAAGCGGAAACGAAAGTAATTGACCCGGAATTTGCATTTTACGGCCCAATTGGATTTGATATTGGCTTATTTTTGGGGAACTTAATAGTTCAATCCTTTACGCGTCAAGATGACCAACGGGATGCTATACATACCCATATACAGAATACATGGAACACATTTTGCGCTAAATTTTCAGAGTGTTGGAAAAAAGGAGAGTCCGATTTATATAAAAGTATAGAAGGCTATGAGGCATTTGTGCTAGAAAAAATATTCCATGATTCCGTAGGGTTTGCAGGCTGTGAGCTAATTCGTAGAACGATTGGACTAGCACATGTGAAAGACTTAGATAGTATTGAAAACCATGAGCAACGAATTTTAACCAAAAAACGAACGCTTAAAGCTGGAGAAAGACTAATAGTGAGTCGTCATGAAATAAACTCAATAGATGCTGTAATTGAGCTGTTAGGAGAAATTCAATAATGAATGTTCCATTATCGATTAAGTGGGAAGGTAAGCGGTTAATAATTTTAGATCAACAGAAACTTCCCCATGAAATTATCTATATAACACTAGAAAATATGAAAGAAGTTCACGATGCAATTATTACTCTGAAAGTTCGTGGAGCTCCAGCCATTGGAATTACGGCAGCGTATGGATTAGCTATTGAGGCGCAGAGTTATCAAACAAATTCAATGATAGATTTTCTAGAATACTTAAAAAGAGATGCAGCATACTTGGGTGAATCTCGACCTACTGCTGTCAACTTGGTTTGGGCACTTGACCGTTTGTTGAAAGCAGCGAGTCCAATAGATAGTGTTTCGGATGCAAAGCAGATTCTAATTGAAGAAGCAAAAATAATTCACAAGGAAGATGAGGAGTCCTGTCAAAGTATCGGCGAGTTTGCACTCTCTCTACTTGAAGATAAAACGAAGGTAATGACGATTTGTAATGCTGGATCTATAGCCACCGCTAAGTATGGTACTGCTTTGGCTCCTTTTCATCTAGGGAAGGAACGTGGAAAAGAATTTGAAGTGTTTGCATGTGAAACTCGACCTGTCTTTCAGGGCGCCCGTTTAACAGCATGGGAACTGCAACAATCAGGTGTCGATGTTACGCTCATAACAGATAGTATGGCTGCACATACGATAGGCGCAAAGGGAATAGAAGCAATTATCGTTGGAGCAGATCGGATAGCAAAAAATGGAGACACAGCAAACAAAATAGGAACCCTAAACTTAGCAATTCTTGCATCTGTATTTGGGATTCCATTTTATGTGGCTGCACCATCCTCTACATTCGATTTGTCCATAAATAATGGAGAAGAAATTCCAATAGAGGAAAGGAAAGTAGAGGAAATTATTAATATTAACGGCAAAGCTATTACCCCATCAAACACAAAAGTATTTAACCCTGCTTTTGATGTGACACCAGCTAAATATATCACTGCCATAATTACAGAAATAGGTATTATTTATCCAAACTATCTTGAAAATATTTCAACTCAAATAGTCGATTCAATTGAAAAGGAGAAGGATTATGAAAACAAATAAGTACTGGTTAATATTTACGATTTTAGTAATAGCGGTTTTACTCGCTGCATGTCAGCCAAAAGCTGAAGGAGAAACAACTAAGTCATCTAGCTCTAACGGTGATGCCAAGGCTAAAGAAAATCCGTTAGCCGGCAAGAAAATTGCATTAGTTATGCAACAAAATTTAGGGACATTTTCAGCTCAATATATTGAAGGGGTAAAGGAGCAAGTAGAGAATTTTGGTGGAACAGTAACGGTGTTTACTTCTGAAGGAGATTTATCTAAAATGGCGTCCAATTTGGATGCCGCTGTGAATCAAGGAGTTGACGGTATTTTAATAGATCATGGCACAAAAGAATCACTGAACCAAGGAGTTGAGAATGCGGTTGCAAAGGGAATTCCGGTTGTCGCATTTGATGCGGGAGTAGAAGTTGAGGGAGTAACCTCTTTAGAACAAGGCGATGAAAAAATGGCTCAAATGACGCTAGAAAAACTAGCGGAAGATTCAAATGGGAAAGCCAATATCGTGAAAATATGGGTAGCGGGTTTTGCTCCAATGGAAAGACGACAAGTAGCATATGAGAATTTTCTAGGAGAGAATCCAGGGATAAAAGAAATTGCCACATTCGGTGCAGCAACGCAAAATACAGCTTTAGATACCCAGTCACAAATGGAAGCGGTATTAAAGCAGTATCCCAACAAAGGTGAAATCACCGCTGTTTGGGCTGCTTGGGACGAGTTTGCCAAAGGTGCAGTTCGGGCGATAGAGCAAGCGGGACGTACAGATATTAAAGTATATAGTATCGATATGAGTGATGAAGATTTACAGATGATTCAAAATGAGAATAGTCCCTGGGTTGCCTCGGCAGCAGTGGATCCTAAGGATATCGGCCGTATTCAAGTTCGTTATTTATATCAAAAAATAAGCGGAGGCAATGTAGAAGAAAAAGTAGTATTAGAACCAGTTTTTGTAGAAGCATCTAAATTGCCGAAAGAAACAGTAACAACTAATGAACTCAGTGATCATATTGAAGGTTGGGGAGCAAGTGATCAAGGTTACACAGATGAATTAAAAGGATTAGAGGAAAACAGATAACTTAAAAGAATTTAAGCTGTCCTGTTTAATGGGACAGCTTTTTTCAGAAAGGAGCAATCGATGCTGAATCCTTTTCTTTCCATGAAAGCTATAGATAAATCATTTGGAAATGTAAATGCTCTGAAAAATGCTGAATTTGAACTTAAAAAAGGCGAGGTTCACGCTTTACTTGGGGTAAATGGCGCAGGGAAAAGCACGCTTATGAAAGTACTCTCTGGTGTGTATGAGCAAGATGTGGGAGAAATTTTGTTAGAAGGAGAAAGAATACGTATACGTTCGCCTAAAGTCGCAAAGGATTTTGGAATTTATTGTGTATATCAAGAGGTAGATACTGCCATCGTTGCGGAACTCTCGGTTGCAGAGAATATATTGCTGGATAAGATTGTTGCTGGTTCTAATATGTTCATCTCCAAAAAGAAACTGAATAGGGAAGCACGGAATGCCCTGAAGCAGTTACAGGTAGTCAATATTTCAGTAGAAATACCTGCATTTATGCTCTCTCTAGCAGAAAAACAGTTGGTATTGATAGCGCGAGCACTTGTAAGTTCTGCAAAGGTTATTATCTTCGATGAACCGACGGCACCTCTATCCCTAAATGAATCTACCAAGTTATTTTCAGTCATTAAAAAGCTAAAAGCGACAGGAGTAGGGTGCATATTCATATCACATCGACTACCAGAAGTATTTGAGATTTGCGATCGGATGACCGTTATGGCAGAAGGTACGTTAGTTGGGACCTATAATACTTCTGAGACTAACCAAGAAGAGATTGTTGAAGCTATGCTAGGAACTTCTTATAGCAAAGATTTTCCTGCTCGTAAACATGTATTAGGAAATACATTACTTCGTGTTAAAAATATATCAAGAGGAGAAAAGGTAAGGGATATTTCTTTTCAAGTGTCTGAAGGAGAAATTGTTGGGATTGTCGGTCTTGTAGGGGCGGGGAAAACAGAGTTAGCTAAAACGTTATTCGGATATTCTCCATATACAGAAGGAAGTATGGAAATCCTAGGAAACACCTTAAAAATAAAGCATCCCAAAGACGCGATAAAAGCCGGTCTAGTTCTTATTCCAGAAGAAAGACGAAAAGAAGGGCTATTTGTTCAAGAATCATTACGAACCAATGCGTCTTTTCCTAATTTACAAAATTTTTCTCGTCTCTTATTTATGGATAAAAAGAAAGAAAAGTCCTTTGCAAAAGAGATTATTAAACGATTACAAATTAAAACAAGTAGTACTGAGACACCACTTGTGTATTTGAGCGGAGGAAATCAGCAAAAGGTTGCTATCGGCAAATGGACTTCGCTTGATTCCTCTCTTTATTTGTTCGACGAGCCAACAAAAGGCGTCGATATTGGTGCAAAAACTGATATTTATAGGATGATTCGTGAGTTTGCTGAAAAAGGGAAGGGTTGTCTTTACTTTTCAAGTGAAATTCATGAAGTTCTAGGGATTTCTGATCGCATTTTAGTTATGTATGATGGTCATATCGTGAAGGAACTATCACGGAAAGAAGCGACCCAGGAAAGGATTTTGCTTTATGCAAGCGGCGGTAAAGAGGAATAAGTTGCAAGAACGAGGTACAAATTTTTTGTTCAAGTTTGGAGCTATTGCGTTACTTATTTGTATTATTATTTATTTTAGTTCAATAAGCGATGCCTTTTTTACATATGCAAATTTCACAGATATTCTGCGATCTATTTCAATCGTTACCCTATTAGCATTGGGAGTTACCTTCACACTTGTAGTAGGAGGTTTTGATTTAAGTGTAGGTTCAACTATGTCGCTATCTACAGTTGTTACAGCCTCTCTGATGGTTTGGTACGAGATGCCTCTATGGCTTGTATTGATTGTACCTATTGTAGTTGGAGTATTAGTGGGGTTGTTGAATAGTTTCCTTATTGTAATTATAGGTATACCTGATTTGCTAGCAACATTAAGTACGATGTATATCGTTGCGGGCTTCCATCGAACTTATACAGAAGGTTATTCTATTTACAATAATATGCCCCTTACTTCGGGTGGAACTGCTCCAGGGCAATTCTCAGAGGCATTTCTTTGGATTGGTCAAGGTAGATTACTTGGTTTACCTGTACCTGTTTGGATTATGTTAATACTCGTTGTAGTAGCTTATATTGTTCTCAATCATACACGGTGGGGTCGTATTTTATATATGACAGGTGGCAATGAGGAAGCGGCAATATTGTCAGGAGTGAACACACGCAAAGTGAAGTTCATTGCGTACATCATTTCTGGTATTTTTGCTTCATTGGCTGGAGTATTATTTACTGCAAGAGTCGGGTCAGGTCAAATTGATGCCGGTACCCCACTTTTAATGGAGGCGGTTGCTGCAGTTTTCGTGGGCTATTCGGTATTAGGAATTGGGAAGCCTAATGCGTTAGGCACTTTTTTTGGAGCAGCGGTAATTGGCATCCTACTTAACGGGCTAACAATTTTGAATTTGCCTTACTATGCATTTGATATTATTAAGGGAACAGTATTAGTTTTGGCGCTGGCAGCAACTTACGTTTATGCGAAGAAACGTTTTTCACGGGCTTAGCAAGAAGAAGATCTTCCTAACCAAATAAGATTTTTTCAAAAAAATTAAAATAAAATGGAATCATCGTTGAAATTTAAGATAATCTACTTCATTATGAAAGGTAGAGAATCTCTAATGTTCTGACTAAGAGATAATACACTAAATGAAGGAAGTAGTTTATGTCCGAGGAAAATATTACACGTTTATATGTCAACGATAAAGAAATTATATTAATCGGTACAGCACATGTATCAAGACAGAGTGCGGAACAGGTAAAGGAAGTTATCGATAGAGAACAACCAGATTCTGTTTGTATTGAATTGGATGAGCAAAGGTACCAATCTATTATAGATAATAATAAGTGGAGGCAGACGGATATCTTTAAGGTTATTAAGGATAAGAAAGCTACTCTATTATTAATGAACTTGGCGATTTCATCATTCCAAAATCGGATGGCTAAACAGTTTGATATTAAACCTGGCCAAGAAATGATACAAGGTATTGCAAGTGCAAATGAGAACGGGTCTGAGATAGTATTAGCGGACCGTAATATTCAAACTACTTTTTCACGTATATGGCATAATCTTGGCTGGACTGGAAAATCTCAATTACTTACTTCGGTTTTCTTTAGTATTTTCAGTAAGGATACAATATCGGAAGAAGAAATGGAGAATATGAAATCAAAGGATACGTTAAATGCTGTACTAGCTGAGTTTACGGAAACCTTTCCAAAGTTAAAAACACCTTTAATCGATGAGCGTGATCAGTACTTGGCTCAAAAAATTAAGGAAGCACCAGGTAAGAAAATTATAGCCGTTTTAGGGGCTGCACATGTCCCTGGTATTACAAAGGAAATTCATAAGGAGCAAGATTTAGCAAAGCTTTCGGCTATTCCGCCTAAGTCAATTGTTCCTAAAATAATCGGTTGGGCTATTCCAATTCTAATTGTGGCGCTAATAGTGATCACATTCTTTACAAATCCTTCTGCTGGTTTTGACCAAGCACTCAGTTGGATTCTATGGACGGGTTCTATGGCTGCAGTAGGAGCAGCGGTAGCGTTAGGACACCCATTGGCAATTCTAGCTGCATTTGTCACAGCACCAGTTACAGCGCTTCATCCTATCTTAGCGTCAGGCTGGTTTTCTGGGCTTGCCCAAGCATATATCAAACGTCCAACGATAGCTGATTTTGAAAAGTTATCAGAAGATGTCTTTACGATCAAAGGGTTTTGGAGAAACAAAGTTACGAGGGTATTACTTGTTGTTGTATTAACTAACTTATTTGGATCGCTTGGGACATTTATAGGTGGGGCAGATGTTATACGAGTATTTTTCAAAAATTTCTAAGTAGCTTATCCCTTGTGAAGCAAAGTGCTGAACAGGGGATTTTTTAAGATTCTAAGCTATTAGAACATAAAAGGAGTGTAAAATTTGGAGTGTAATAATTGCCAAGTAAATGAGTTAAAAATTGAGTTCAAGGTAGAAGGAGATTCAAACATCCCCCTACTAGCTGGTGTATTAGAGCATATGAAACGCCGGGACATTTTAGTAGATGCAAAAGGGAATACGTTTATTGTTAAAGAATCAGATGTGAGAGATTTTATAGACTTCAGCCACGATCATATGGACGCCTCTCAAATTACATACAGAATTTCAAAACAGCCATGGGAGCCTATGGAAAAAATAGATGAAGTATTAGACGTTAAATGGATTGATGAAGTTATCAAAAAACAACTTATGATTTGTCATTATCAACCAATCGTAGATATAGAGGAGCAAGTATTTGCTTATGAATTACTAGCTAGATTTCCAAAGGAAGATGGTTCTATGATTTATCCAAATGAAATATTTTCCGCTGCTAAGGCAAGAGGAAGGCTATACTCTTTAGATCGAGCATGTCGAATGACCGCAGTAAAACATGCAACAAGTCTTAAAGGAAAGAAAGCATTTATTAACTTTATACCTACCTCTATTTATTCACCTGAATTTTGTTTGAAATCTACGACTGCATTAGCAGAAGAATTAGGTATAGATCCAGTTCAACTAGTATTTGAAGTGGTAGAAACGGAAAAAGTAGAAGACATAGAGCATTTAAAAAAAATTCTTGCATTTTATAAAGAAAAAGGTTTTGAATATGCACTAGATGATGTAGGAGAAGGATATAGTACGATGGAAATGCTGGCAGATATAAAACCAAATTATATGAAGTTAGATATGAAATATGTGCAAGGAATTTCCAATGATCTAAATAAACAAGCAGTTGCACAAAAGTTCTTAGAAAAGGCAGTAGAAGTGGGATCGATTCCTCTAGCAGAAGGTATAGAGGAGAGAGAAGATTTTGAATGGCTGAAAGAAACGGGCTATAAGTTATTTCAAGGTTATTATTTTGGAAAACCCGTTGCAGCTCCTATTTAAATACAACTTGATAAAATCAAAAAAACCAACTATTCGAAAGAATAGTTGGTTTTTTCTATAGACACTTATGCTTTCTTTTTAGTGTCCGTATCTTTGTCATCTAATTTAAACTCTTGTGTTACATCATCCACGATGTCTTTTGTGGAATTTTTAAATTCTTTTAATGTTTGACCGACTGCTTTACCTAATTGAGGCAATTTTGATGGTCCGAAGACGATTAAAGCAATTATTAAAATGATGATTAATCCTGGTACTCCAATGTTTGGCATGGAAGTTCCTCCTCTAATATGGTGATGTACAAATTTTCAATGGCTATTGTGTCTCAAACTATTTGTCTAAAATTTGATCCTCAAGCGCTTGTCTCGCAAGTTGTTTTTTATAAGACCAGCTGGAAACAAGGATACTAACTTCAAATAGCAGCAGCAATGGAATAACAATGATGAAATCTGAGATGAAGTCTGGTGGAGTAATGGAAACTCCTACAACAACTAGTACAAAATAAGATATCTTTCTCATTTTTCTCAGTCGATCTGGAGTTATTATACCCAATTTGGTTAAAAAAAGTATAATAACCGGTAATTCAAATACTATGCCTACGGGAATCACTAAGTTAAACATAAAAGTGAAATATTGTTTCATCCCGTATGTCTCTAAAGCACCAATGGAATCATTAATATTCGACATGAAATTCAGCATTAAAGGGAAAAGAATGTAATAACTGAAACTAATCCCGAGTAAAAAAAGAAGGAATGACACAGGGATAAAATAGCCTGTCCCTTTTGCCTCGTTCTCATTTAAGCCTGGTCTTACGAATAACCATATCTGATGTAATGCAATTGGTAGAGTAATTAAGATGGCTAGTATTAGTGCGCATTTTACATAGATCATTAAGCCATCTGTATAACCGAAAACATTCCACTCCACATTCATAGCAGTTGGTTGCTGTTTTAAAAACGTAAGCGTTTTTGGAGCTAACCAAAACCCTAAGGCAAGTGAGAGGATAAATGTCGATGTAACAATGATAAGTCTTTTTCTAAGTTCTGTTAAATGTTCAACAAGCGTCAGTTGTTGTTCTTGGTTCATTTTTGATACCACCCCATTTTCTCAAATAAAGTGAAGCTTGTTTATATACTATCCGCAGCACCTGTCTGCAATCCATTATACCCAGTAAATGTTCTTTTGTACCATCCCACATTATACTCTTTCAGATCAAATTGTAAATAAAAGAAAACTTATTGTCACTAATAAAACAAGTATCAAGAAATTATTAACCTTTTTTAAAAAACTAGTTAGTTAGAATCAGATTGCTATTGAAAGGAGAATATAAATAACTGAATACATTAGAGAAGAATTAATGTTGTTAAACAAATGCTCTTTGCAAATGGTGGCCAATTTTGGACTGTTCCTCCATCTTGTCTACTGTTGTATATAACAACAAGGTGGGTTATTAGTTAAATAATATTCATTAATCATTACGAGGCTACTTTTTTAAATGTAGCCTCGTTTTTGTGATTACACTGTTATCCCATATGTAAATAGAAAAAAGTATGAGTAGGTATACTCATAACTTCTTTTCTATGTTTTTTAGTAATTCAATTATTTGTTTTGCAGAGGTACCATCCCCATAAGGATTAGGGATTTTTGCTATTTTTGCGTGTTCACTTGGAGATTCAAGTAGCTTTCTTGTTGTGGCTAGAATTTTTTCCTTGTCTGTCCCAACTAATTGTAAGGTTCCGGCTTCGATACCCTCTATTCGTTCTGTACTTTCTCTAACTACTAGCACTGGAACATTAAGTGCAGGTGCTTCTTCTTGTATGCCTCCGGAATCTGTAATTACAAGGTGGCAAAGTTTCATAAGATGAGAAAAGCATTCATAGTCCAAGGGCTCAATCAGGTGTATACGGGAGTTTATATTATTTGTTATCAAATGATCTTGGACCTGTTTTTTGACATTCGGATTTGGGTGAACTGGGAAAATGATATCAATATCCTCAAATTCCACTAATAACTGTTTGAAAGCGAGGTAGATTCCCTCGAGTTTTATGAAATTTTCGCGCCGATGGGTCGTAACTAAAATAATACGTCTCTTGTTATCTATTATTTTTTGTATATTTGGTGGGAAGATATATGGTCTACTTGAAACATCTAAAAGTGCGTCTATTACGGGGTTACCTACTACAAAAATGCTGTTCTCTGGAATTCCCTCATGTAAAAGGTTTGTTTTACTCTTTTCCGTAGGGGCAAAATGATAGCTACTAAGACTCGTTACAAGTTTTCGGTACATTTCTTCTGGGAAAGGAGAATACATATTAAATGTACGCAATCCTGCCTCAACATGGCCAACAGGAATGCGATGTAAGAATGCTGTATAGGCACCTGTAAAAGTAGTTACAGTATCACCAAGTACCAACACTAAATCAGGGTTTTCCTTTTCATATACTTCTCCAATTTTTTTGATCATTTCAGCTGTTATTTCTTCCAGTGTTTGATTTGGTTTCATAAGGTTTAGTTGGTAATGCGGTCTAATTGAGAATAATGATAATACTTGATCGAGTATTTCACGATGTTGTCCTGTATTTACTAGGATGCAATCCATTTCTTTCGAGCTCACCAGTTCCTGTATAATTGGAGCAAATTTTATCCCCTCTGGTCGAGTACCAAAAATAATTAATACCTTCACCGTTGAGTCATCTCTTTTCCGGTAGGAACAAGCATGATTTTCGTTATTGTTCCGTCAATTACTTCAAAATTTGCCTCGTACACATTCCCCCAGCGAAGTAATGATTCTTGAGCAATCATACGAAATTGGTTATTTAATATTTCTTTTTCTTTTATAGTTATATTGGTACTATGTCTGCGTTGATGATATAAGTCTTTGTCAACCCAGTGAAGTTCGAAGTCCTCAGCAATACGAAGGAACATTGCAAAATCATCTGCTAACAGAGGCTCTCCTTGGATTGTTGTTATCCACCCATTCAATTCTTTAAGTGTGGATGAACGATACAATCTTGGACAATGCGTTTGAAATTTTTCCAACACTTCATATTTGTCCTTATAAGAAATCCCTTTATAAATTGGCCCTTCAAGCAATCCACCGTTCTCTTCAAACCAAACTTGTCTATTTGCATAGACTAAACCTACATTCGATGGAAGTGAGAGCATTTCACCTACCATAATCTCTAACGAAGAAGGATCAAGCCAATCATCTCCGTCTAACTCTAGTACATATTCACCAAGAACATATTGTAATCCGATATTGAGAGCTTCCGCCTTGGTTCTTTTACTAATGTGAATAGGGATGATTCGAGAATCGTGAATAGAGTATATTTCACTTAGAGTCGAATCGGTAGAACCAACGTCTATAGCAACAACCTGGAAGCTTGAAAAGGTTTGATTTAGTACACTTTGTATACAATTTTTTATATAATTCCCATGGTTACAGGCCGTAATAATAACAGTAACTTTCGGGATATCACCGTTTTTTCTTCTATGGTCTATACTTGCAGACATACTTTGGAGAAATAGCTCCTCAGAGGCTGTTATTGTTGTTAATGAATATTTCCCGTTTAAACGATAATCCATAAGAGGTTCTGGCAAAAATAGAAATTCACCAAGAGGCATTAATCTTATCCAAAACTCATAGTCAGAAACTAGTCCATATTTAGGATCATAACCATCGGCTTGTTCATATGCTTCTCTAGTGAAAAGAAAGGATGCACCAATAAAACAAGTTAACATTATTTCTTCTTTTGGTCGTTTCATCATTTCAGTAAGTGCAGGATACCAAGTGTTATTTATATCTCGAGATACTCGTTTTTCATCGATAGGATGATAAAGTGAGTATACTAAAACTGTATCGGGAGTAGCATTCTTCATCGTCGCTACTAACTTTTCAAGAAAGTTTGGCCATTGTATATTATCACTAGATATCCAAGTAAGTAGGGCACAATCTAATAGTCTTTCAAAGCCCTCATTTAAGGAGTGTGCGATCCCTTTATTGAAAATGCGGTGAATAATAGTGTATTTACACGTTAGAAGCTTCGATGCTTCATATACTGCTTTTACCGTTTGGGCGTTTGCGCCATCGATAACAATTACTAACTCAAAGTTGCGGTATTTTTGGTTTTCGATAGCCTGTACACATTCAAACAAGTACTCTCTTTCTTGGTTGTATACAGGAAGCACAACGCCTACTTTATCGTTAGATTTTGAGCTATTTGAACCTTTCTTTCGTACTCTTAAGTGGCGATCTTTATTAGGTAGCCACTTGTACCATTTGCTATTTTCTGCGTTCATTTCTACCTTCCTTTACAGTTTTCAGCTACAAATATATATATTAAAGTGGCTGTCTTGTATACTATGAAAGGGCTGAGAATAGAAAGCGGCTAATATCCTAATAAATATATATAAAGATTTTTCGGTATAAGTAACGATATTGTAGAGAATGATTAAGGTGGAGGTGGTATATATTAAAACCATAGTAGCTTTTCTAGTCATTCTTATTTCTATCTTGCTATATTTTAATCTACAAATAGAGAAACCTATTCATTTTAATGAAGAGTTCCACGGGAAACAATTTTCGACATTTTATATGGAATATGAGGAAGAAAAAATAGAAATCGGGATGATTGGAGATGTATTACTCCATTTACCTCTTTACAATTATACAAACTTTGCTCCTTCCTTTTCTCCTGTACAGCAGGAATTAGAATCCATAGATTTGTTAATAGCAAATCAAGAATCCTTACCGGCCGGAAGAACATTTGGAGTATCTGGATACCCAAACTTTTCTAGTCCGCCTCATATTATAAGTGATTTAAAAGATATTGGTGTAGATGTGTTATCGATAGCTAATAATCATTCACTTGACCAAGGCGAAGAGGGACTCTTAGAAGCAATTCAACAGATGGAAAAGGCTGAAATGCCATATATCGGTGCTTTTAAATCAGAAGTAGACCAACAGACAGATCGGGTATTCAAAGTGGAAAATATATCATTTGGACTTCTAGGTTATACCTACGGAACTAATAGTCATGAAACTCCAGTTGGTAAGGACTATTTAGTGAACCGAATAGAGGAAACTCGAATTATAAAAGAAATAAAGGAATTAAAAGCAAAGGTAGACTTTGTTGTAGTTAGCATCCATTGGGGAGCGGAGTACAATTTAGATGCAAATGATACACAGAAAAGGCTAGCCAGGTCTATTTCAGACGCTGGTGCAAATATTATATTCGGTCACCATCCCCACGTTATCCAACCATATGAACAAATTTTGTCGGGAAATGGTCATAAAACACATGTGTTTTATTCATTAGGAAACTTTTTTTCTGGTCAAAAAGACGAGTATACTAATATTGGTGGAATTGCTAAAATAGAAGTTTTAAAGAAAAATGTGAATGGTAAACAAATTATGACTTTAGAAAATCCTAGCTTTATATCTACGGCTGTTTTAAAAGGTGAGCCCTATACGGTTAACTTTTTAAAAGATGTTGAAAGTGAAATAGGAAAAACAAATGCATGGGTGCAGCAGCATGTGTTTGGAGGAGAGTGAGTTAGGGGGGAACGTGTGAAAGAACAAGATCATGACAGATTACTACGTATTAAGACAGAAGGTGTAAGAGAATGGCAGCACCAATCGTCTCATTATAATCGATACGAAGCGACCCCATATTCCGCATTGGAGATTCTTTTTGACGAATATGACGAGTGGAAATCAACAGATCGCTTTGTAGATTTTGGATGTGGCAAGGGGAGGTTCCCATTTTACGTTTATCACCATTTGCATGCTTCAGTGGTTGGGGTAGAAATGAATGGCCAACTCTATCAGGAGGCAATGGAGAACTTAGCTAAATATATGGAGCGTGCTAAAAGTTCAAGAGCTTCGATTCAGTTTGAACATATATTTGCAGAAGGGTATGACATAGAAAAGGAAGATAATCGATTTTACCTTTTTAATCCGTTTTCTTTGCAAATTTTTCAAAAAGTTATAGATAATATCCTACGGTCAGTTGAAGACCATCCTCGATCTGTGGATGTCATTCTCTACTATCCAACCTCAGAATATAGTCACTTTCTCGAAATTCAAACAGTATTTGAATTATGGAAGGAGATTCGCCTTCCTGGTTTATATGAAGAAAATAATAATGAACGGTTTTTAGTTTTCCGATTAGATTAAATATAAAACACTCCGCTTATAGTGGAGTGTTTTTGTAGCTTCCAACCATTGGCAATTTCTCGTTATCTGCTAGTATGTCCCATACTGTTTCTACTGGTGTTCGAACTGTTTTTCGTATTGTGCGGTATAGTTCCTATTTTCTTTTTCTGCTATCATGAATTATTCCTTCTTAAGATTATAGGCAATGCATTGCTGCTTCCGCCTCATGCCAGTAGACAGGATATCCTTTTCCTTTAGCGCAGAAAATAGATGTAGATGTATACTCAGGGTCTGCTTCTTTGTTATAACCAAGTGTGTCAATTATCTCCTCAGTATTATGACAGCGATCGTAACCTCCATAAACTAAGCTAAGAGATCCCTTGCCATGGGTAAAAGATGCGAATGTCGTACTGTAATTCATAAAGGTCGCTACGGGTACTCTTCCTTTTATGAAAACATTATCTCCACTATTTTCTGGAGGTTCAAAGCTTCCTGCTGCTTGTTGGATATCAGAGAGTATTCGACCGATTAAGTCCATATTTACTTTAATCGTAAAATCATAAAATGGCTCTAAAAGTATATTTTCCGCTTTTTCCAGACCTTGCCGAAGTGCACGGTAGGTTGCTTCTCGAAAGTCTCCACCGTGTGTATGCTCATTATGTCCGCGTCCTGTGAGTAAAGTAATTTTCACATCAGTTAAGGTGGAGCCTGTTAGTAAACCGTGATGATCTCTTTCGAAAAGGTGGTGCTTCACTAAGTTTTGGTTGCCTGTCGATAGATCATTCGCATGACATATATTTGTAAAGGTAATTCCGCTATTTCTTGCAGCAGACTCGATTAGTAAATGCACTTCTGCATAGTGTCTTAAAGGTTCAAAATGACCATATCCATGTACGGAGTTACCAATAGTTTCTTTGTATAGAATTTTAGGCTCTCCAAAAGATACGTGGAAACCAAAACGCTCCAAAACAATTTGTTCGAGTACTTCTAGTTGAATAACTCCCATTACATGAACGTGTATTTCTTGAAAGTACTCATCCCAAAAGATACGTAAAGAAGGGTCTTCTGCATCTAATAATTTAAAGCAACGTAATATTTCCTTTACATGTACAGAAGCATCAAAGAGTACTTTAGATTTTAACGTTGGAATCATATCAAATTCAGTTTTCTGGGCGAATACACCGAGCCCATCCCCAATGGAGGCATTTGTTAAGCCAGTAACAGCTACTAGTTCACCTGCTATAGCCTGATCTGTAGTTTTAAATTTATTGCCGCTATATTGGCGGATTTGCGTTATTTTTTCAGTTTGTTCATTGTAAGTTACACTGTCGCGTACTTTCAATGTCCCATTCACTAACTTCAAATAGGTAACACGATTCCCACTTTCATCATGTCTTATCTTATACACCTGTGCTGCAAATACATCGTCTGATTTATAGGAAGTAGTGGTTAACGAATCTAGTTTTTCTAGAAATTCGACAATACCTATATCTTTCAATGCTGAACCACTAGCACAAGGAAAGATTTTGTTTTCTTTCACCATTAGTTTAAGCGTTTGTGTCCATAAGTCTTTATCGAATCCACTGTCCATATAAGTTTCTAAGAGAACTTCATCTCGCTCTGCAAGAAATTCAATTAGTTCTTCGTCAAAAGATGTCGTTATATCACACACATTTTCTGATAAGGTGGAGCGAATTTCAGCAAGAACGCTTGTTGGATCCGTGCCTTCATAATCGGTTTTATTGATAAAGAAAAAGGTAGGGACATGGTGTTTTCGCAGTAATTGCCAAACAGTTTCCGTATGTCCTTCAATGCCGTCTACAGCACTAATAATAATGATGGCATAGTCCATCACTTGGATAGCACGTTCCATTTCTGGAGAAAAATCGACGTGTCCCGGAGTATCGATAATATAGTAGGTAGAATTGTTGTAGGTAAAGATTCCTTGATCGGCAAATATAGTAATTCCTCTATTTTTCTCTATAGTATGACTATCAAGAAACGAGTCTTGGTGGTCCACTCGTCCTCTATGTCTAATGGTATTTGTATGGTAAAGCAGTTGCTCTGAAAAAGTAGTTTTTCCAGCATCTACATGTGCAAGAATTCCAATAGTTTTGTGCATGTACTCACCTCTGAACTTAATTATAGCAAATTAGGGCGAAAACACCTGTATCAGTGCTATACTAGATAGACTAACAACGTAGAAAGAAGGTACAATTCATGCAATATTCGAAATCGAAAATGGAAGAACTAGTGAAATATAGCCCAGAGTTAAGCAAACGTTTAAAAGAGGTTATGAAGGAGCATGATTTAGAGAAAAGCTTTGCTTTAAAAGCTCTTTATCATTCTGAAGTAAAAGACGGCGGTAAATTTCAAAGAGACTATCAAGACCTATAAAAAAGTGAACCGATTCAAAATCGGTTCGCTTTTTTTTTATTTAATCTTCTTTCATTCCTGAAATCTCACCTTTAATTTGTTTATATGCTTTTTGTAAATTGAGTACATATTTAGTTTTGTCTTGTTCGTGTATTTCTGAGATAGTATCAATTTCTTTTCCAAAGGCTTCAAATATCAAATCCAGTGAAATGGATGAGCTTCCAATATTATTAGTCATTAATACATTTTTAAATCTATTTATATAATCTTCTTTCGTGCCGATAGTCATTTCAACATTCCTTTCTTCAACATAAAAAAGCATCCTCTTTTAAAAGAAGATGCTAGTTGGATATGATTGGTTGTTGTCGAGACGTTTGAAACGTAACAAAATACACACCGAAAAGAGTCAATATCTCCAGTGTTTTCATTGCGCTTTTTCGTACGACAGCAATTTCAAGCATTTGCTTGTTCATAGCTGCACTTAACACCCCCTATCCGCGTAGGTTTTTGGTGTGTACTTGAAATAGGCAGGTCTCCTGGCTCATGGTCATCGCTTTTCTATCCTTCCCATAATGACATACAGTGGATATAGTAGAATTGATCCCATTTACAGTTGCGGGACAGCGTCGGTTTTTCACCGACTTCCCTTTTAAGTTCATTTACTTTTGTAAACGAACACCTAAGTCTACACATTATTCAATTGTTCTTTTACTATAACATAAAAAATTTAATATTCAGTTGATAGAAAGTTAAAACCGAGCTTTATTGTAAATCTATAAATCTATTTGCTTTTTATAGTTTATAATTAATGTAATATTCAAATAAGTGTTAGTCTATAATAAAATAAATAGATTTTCTATAGGGGGGAAGAATTGTGGAAGAGCTTGTGAGCAAGGTACAAAAACTCGTAGAACAGTCAAAAGGCACTTGGGGAATCGTCTTAGAGGACTTAAATTCAGGGGAGAAATGGGAACATAATGAACAGGAGCTTTTTTATGCGGCAAGTGTCATTAAGGTACCAATCATGGCCTCAGTTTATAGAGCAGTGGACCGAGGAGACTTGTCTTTAATGGACTTAATCATCCTCAATGAAAAAGAGTATGTGGGAGGTTCTGGTGTATTGCAACATTTTACTCCAGGATTATCTCTTCCCCTTCAAGACATCATAATGCTGATGATTATTCAAAGTGATAATACGGCAACTAATCTACTAATCGACCTTGTAGGAGTTGACGATATCCAAAATTCTATGAAGGAAGCAGGAATGATATATAGTACTTTTTATAACAAGCTCATGTTGAGTAAGTCTAATCCCAAAGGTGCTAATCGGATAGCAGCAGTGGATATAGCTATACTTTTACATAAGATGGCTATGGGAGATTTAGTGAGTGGTAAAGCAAGCCGTCAAATGGTAGAAGTGATGAAGAAACAACAGGTACGTGATTGTTTACCTGAAAGGTTACCGTCTCCATACTCTAATTTTGATTATGGGATGACGCCATGGGAGTTAGCCAATAAGACTGGATGGATTCCTGGAACACGTCACGACGCTGGAATCTTTTATGTAGGGAACCGAAAGTTAATTGCAACGGTTTTATCAAAGGATGAAGATGATTTACTTTCGAAACGAATTCTTGCTCAAATTGGAGAAGAAATATACAAATACTTACGGTAAATTGGTTAAAGACGACATGGATATACAACGCATGTCGTCCGTAACTAATTCAGAATAGGAAACTTCAGTAATCGAGTTAAGTTTGATTTAGGCTACGAACTAAGGCCCTTCCTGCTTCTCTTCCTGTAAAGATACAACCACCTAAAAATGTCCCTTCTAAAGAGCGATACCCATGAACTCCTCCTCCACCAAAGCCAGTTACTTCACCGGCAGCATAAAGACCAGGGACGGCAAGGCCTTTATCATTTAGTACCCGGCCGTCGAGATCAGTTTGCAATCCACCAAGTGTTTTCCTAGTCACAATATTTAACCGAACAGCAATTAAAGGACCATTTTTAGGATCTAATAATTTATGGGGAGATGCTACACGTATTAATTTATCACCTATATAGTTTCGAGCTCCTCGAAGAGCCGTTACTTGAAGATCTTTTGTAAATTTATTATCCATTTCACGGTCTCTAGCTAGTAGTTGGTTCTCAATATGTTCTAAGTTTAAGAGATTATCGCCAGTAATTTTATTCATCCCATCTACTAGGTCGGATAAATTGTTAGATACTATGAAATCTTCTCCATTTTCCATGAAGGCCTTCACTGGAGCAGTGGGTCCTGGTAAAATTCGCTTCAAAACCTGTTTGATACTTTTCCCCGTTAAATCTGGATTTTGCTCAGATCCTGAAAGGGCAAATTCTTTTTCAATAATTTTCTCGGTAAGTATAAACCAAGAGTAGTCATACCCAGTTCTTTGGATAGCCTCTAGCGTTCCTAAAGTATCAAAACCAGGGAAGTTTGGAGCAGAGAATCGTTGTCCTGTGGCATCTAACCAGATGGAGGATGGGCCTGGCAATATACGTATTCCATGAAGTGGCCAGATTGGATTCCAGTTTTTAATACCTTCTGTATAATGCCACATGCGATCTTTATTTACTAAGCGACCACCAGCTTTCTCTGTAATGGCTAGCATTCGTCCATCCACGTGTTCTGGCACTCCAGAAATCATACGTTTAGGAGGTTCCCCAAGCCGTGAAGGCCAGTTTTCTCTTACCAGTTCGTGGTTAGCGCCAATTCCACCACTCGTTACCATTACGTATTTAGCTACATATTGAAAATGGCCAACCACATCTCTTGGGCTTGGTTCTCCACGACCAGCAGAACTAGGAGTCAATAATGAACCACTCACACCAATGACCTTTCCATTCTCCATGACAAGTTCGTCTACTTGGTGTCGAGGTTTATATTCTACATTTCCTTTGGATATGGCAGCTCGAACACGAGTTTCAAAAGGTTTCACAATACCAGGTCCGGTACCCCATACGATATGAAACCTTGGTACTGAGTTTCCATGTCCATCTGCAAGATAGCCTCCTCGTTCCGCCCAACCTACTACGGGGAAGAATCGAACACCCTGTTCGTGAAGCCAATCACGTTTTTCCTCGGTTGCAAACCGAACATAAGCTTCCGCCCATTTCAACGCCCAGTAATCTTGATCCTCTTCCCGATCGAACCCAGCTGTTCCAAGCCAATCCTGCCATGCGAGTTCATATGAGTCCTGAATACCTAATCTTTTTTGTTCTGGGGAATCTACTAAAAATAATCCTCCAAATGACCACCAGGCTTGACCTCCAAATGATGCTTCAGACTCTTGATCCAGTAGTAAAACTTTCTTTCCTGCATCCGCAAGTTCAGCGGTAGCAACAAGTCCTGCTAGTCCAGCACCGACTACTATGACATCCCACTCCATCCATATCCCTCATTTTCCAATAATTCTGAAACCTATTTTTATTATATTCTATAAAATTATGAATTACTATTCACTGTTGTAAAAATGATTTGAACGGTGACCCATGATATAATAGAGGCACTATTGGAGGGAATATATTGATGAACAACAGCCGACAACTGGCATTTATATATACATATGCTTATAACGAGGCCGAACGCTCTCTGTGTCATTTAGAGATGCGCTCTTTTTTTGACAAAGACACCGAAACAAAAATTTTAAAGAGTTTCATAAAAATTGATCCTAGTAGAAGTCCTTTTATGAAAGGAAGACTAGAGGTTTTAGCTGAAGGGGACAAAGTGGAGGAAATTATCTCCCAAGCACCCAATTTTGGTTCAGAAAAAGAAACGAATAAAGTAATATTTTTAAAGATAAATGACCGCCAAGGAAAAGATAAGGTGGAGAATGCGGAGAGGCTTCGTATAGAAAGAGCCATTGGAAGTGATATGCAAGGTAACTTTGATCTACAAAATCCGGATCAGTTATTCGCTGTAGTGCCATTTGAAGGTCGTTGGTATTTCGGGTTATACACGAAAAGCGAACCTATTTGGTTTAATCATATGAAGAAACCGCGAGAGTATTCTACTGCACTAAGTACAAGAGTTGCCAGAGCAGTAGCGAATATTGCAGTTCCACATCCGAAAGGTATTCAAGCTATTGATCCTTGCTGCGGTATTGGTACGGTACTAGTAGAGGCATTATCTATGGGGATTGATATTGTAGGAAGAGATATTAACCCGCTTGTATGTGAAGGTTCTAGGGAAAATATAGCATACTTTGGACTGACTGGAGATGTTCGAAAGAGTGCAATTGAAGACATCGAAGAGATGTATGATGTCGCAATAATAGATTTACCGTATAATTTATATACAAATGCTTCTTGGGAAGACCAGTTTACTATTTTAAAACACGCTCGTAGAATTGCCAAAAAAGTAGTTATCGTTACGATTGAGTCAATGGATGATCGACTAAATACTGTAGGTTTGCATATCACAGACCGGTGTATAACGAAAAAACAACAATTTACACGTGAAATAGTCGTTTGTCAGTAGATTAACTAAAAAAGGGGATGGAAGGATGAAGGATTTATCCATAGTTGCCTTATTAAATGTAATTGGTGAACTATTTTCAGATGAAGTGTCTATTGCTGTTACTGATACAGAAAAATATATTTATTATCGCCCTAGTAAACGTATCGATTTAAAGATTCTTCCTGGAGATTTGTTAAAGGAGGAAACTTTAGCTTATAAAGCATTGCAAAGTAGACAAAAGGTATCGGAATTTATCAATCGTGAGGTTTTTGGTGTCCCATATCATGGAATGGCCGTTCCTTTCTTACATAAAGGGGAACTAGAAGGTTGTGTGCTAGCTATTTACCCGGCATTTACAGAGGGGAAATCTGTCATAACTATCAAAACACAAGACGGTTGGATTCCAACTCCTTTTTCCGATGTAATTTACTTAGAGGCAAAAGATCGTAAAACTCATATTGTAACTACATCTTTCAAAGGAAATCATACTAACACACTTCAAGAATTTGAGTATAGATTGCCAAGAGAAATGTTCATACGTTGTCATCGTTCTTTTATCGTTAATGTACATCAAATTAAAGAGATTTTTCCGGATACACATTCAACTTTTGTACTAGCTATGGCAAATGGAGAAAAAATTTCTGTTAGTCAATCTTATGCAAGTTATTTCCGGAAATTGTTGGGATTTTAATACAAAGCGCTTGAATAAGGGGTAATTACTCTGACATTCAAGCGTTTTTTTTGTTAATTTCTATAAAAAGCGCTTAAATATCACTGTCTAGGGAAATTTGTTCTGTTCTGGTATGAATATATTCTGTTTAGGACAAATAAAATGTGTCTTCGACAAGTTTCAACAAAATTGTGACAAAAGGGGGTAAAATAATTTAAATGCACTTTTTGAGGGGGATACTTTATGTTTAACAATTTGGATCGTGTTAAAGATATTAGTTTACATAATTTAGTAGTAGGAGCAGAAGAAGCTGCTTCATGGATTCAACATGGGATGACATTAGGGTTAAGTGGATTTACACGTGCGGGAGATGCGAAAGCGGTTCCATTTGCACTAGTAGAGAGAGCGGCCAATGAATCATTTAAAGTGAATATATTTACAGGTGCTTCTTTAGGATCTGATATTGATAAATTACTATCCGAAGCAGGAATTGTGCATAAACGCTTACCTTTTCAAGCGGATGCAACGATGCGCAAACATATTAATACAGGAGATCATTTGTTTGTGGATCAGCACTTATCTCACACAGCGGAGTTAATACGTTCGGGTGTATTGCCAATTATTGACTTTGCAATTGTGGAAGCGGTTTCAATTACTGCAGATGGAATGATTATTCCAACCACATCTGTAGGTAACTCTACAACTTTTGTCTCGCAAGCAAAAAATATAATTATAGAAATTAATGTAGCACAATCGGAAATGTTAGAAGGCCTTCATGATATATACGAACCTGCAGATCCAGGAAGTAGATTACCAATTCCTTTATCAAAAGTAGAGGATCGTATTGGTCAAATAGGAATTCCTTTTGATGCATCTAAAGTAAGAGGAATCGTGTTTACTAACAATTTGGATTCACCATCTCCTATTGTCCCACCCGATGAAGAAACAGAGGAAATGGCCCAACATTTAATCGGTTTTTTGCGTCAAGAAGTGAGCAATGGTAGATTAACTAATAAGTTAGCTCCAATTCAAGCGGGTATAGGTTCTGTTGCCAATGCTGTGCTTGGCGGCATGATTAACTCGGAATTTGAAGATCTACAAGTATATTCGGAAGTTCTTCAAGACTCCGTATTTGAGCTAATCGATGCTGGCAAAGTTAATTTTGCTTCTGCATGTTCAATAACACTTTCACAAGAAATGATGGATAAAGTGTATGGTAACTTGGAGGAATATCGAGATAAATTAGTGTTACGACCACAAGAAATTACAAACCATCCGGAAATCATTCGTCGTTTAGGGCTTATTTCTATTAATACAGCTTTAGAGTTCGATATTTACGGAAATGTTAACTCTACACATGTATCTGGTACCAAAATGATGAACGGAATCGGTGGTTCAGGCGATTTCGCTCGTAACTCTAGAATAGCTATTTTTGTAACTAAATCTATTGCCAAAGGCGGTAACATATCCAGTATTGTACCTTTCGTGGCTCATGTCGATCACACGGAACATGATGTAGATGTAGTCGTAACAGAGCAGGGCTATGCAGATCTTCGGGGTTTAGCGCCAAGAGAACGTGCAGAGTTAATCATTAATAACTGTGTACATCCGATGTACAAAAGGCAGTTACAAGATTACTATGAAGAAGCATTAACTAGAGGCGGTCAAACTCCGCATGTCCTAGAAAAAGCATTTTCATTCCATACAGATCTGGCGAAAAATGGAACGATGCTCAGTAAAGAAAAAGCTTTAATATAGAAAAAAGCCGACTCATTTGAGTCGGCTTTTTCTTCAGCTACAGCATAAAGCTTGTCGGAGCTTACAGTCTAATGAATATCTTTCTTTTTAAAGCGGCCTCCTCGAACCTCAGCAATATTACCAACAGCTAAAAAGGCATGACTGTCTATTTCTTCCACAATGGATTTTAGTTTTGCTTCCTCTAATCGAGTGATTACGGTGAAAATGACTTTTTTATTATCCCCAGTGTATGCTCCTTCACCGTGTAAATAAGTTAATCCACGACCCAACCGGTCCATAATTGCATCACCGATATCTTCTATATTTTCACTAATGATATAGACAGATTTTGACTCATCTAATCCTTGAATTACAATATCAATCGTTTTAAAAGCAATAAAATATGCTAAAAACGAATACATAGCCTGTTCCCAAGTAAAAACAAAACCAGCAATTGCAAAGATGACAAGATTTATAATCATGATGATTTCTCCAACTGAAAATGGAGTAGCCTTGTTAAATAAAATAGCAAGTATTTCGGAACCATCAAGGGAGCCGCCATAACGAATAACTAGCCCAACACCTGTTCCTAGAACGATACCTCCAAATACAGTAGCAAGTAGTAAATCAGGTGTAATAGCATCAATATTATGGAGGAAAGAAGTACATATCGATAGAATTGTTATGCCAAATAATGTGGATAAAGCAAAGGTTTTTCCTATTTGTTTATATCCGAGGAAAAAGAATGGGATGTTCAGGATGAATATAAAAATACCTAAACGAACTCCAGTTAGGTGGGAAATAATGATGGATACCCCTACAACACCACCGTCTAATATTTGGTTAGGGACTAAAAATAGTTCTAAGCCAATAGACATTAAGATAGCACCTATTGCTATCATTAATAAGCGAACAAATACGACTTTCTTAGGGGTACTTCGGTGGGGAGTTTTGATAGGTTTGATTTCACATGTTAAATCACTCAACGTTAATCTCCTCTTTCCTGAAAGTAATCATATATTTATTTTATAGAAAAAATCTATAGATAGGAAGGAAGAATTACTGACCTTACTAAAAGAAGTGAGAATAGTAATATTGAAAGTTCTATTTCTAAAAGGGACATTGTAGTCAATTTTAATATTTAATGAAACCGTTATTATTGTAATATTCCATATAGTCTGTCAAAATGACGGTAAGACTATTTTTTTATTTTAATAGTTTTGAAAGCGCATACATAGATTGCGTCTTACATAATATATGGAATGTGCTAAATAGATATGAAGGGGAGGAAATAGAAAATGGTTTATGCATTTCCGAATACAGAAGGCTCGAAGGTTTCGTTTAAGGACAAGTATGAAAACTATATTAATGGCGAGTGGACACCCCCTGTTAAAGGACAATACTTTGAAAATGTTACACCAATTACAGGTAAAGTATTTACACAAGTTGCCCGTTCTACTTCAGAAGATATTGAGCTAGCATTGGATGCAGCACATGGTGCTAAAGATGCGTGGGGCTCCACTTCAGTTGCGGAAAGAGCAAATATCTTAAATAAAATTGCGAATAGAATAGAAGAAAACCTTGAATTGATAGCAGTAGCTGAAACTTGGGATAATGGGAAAGCAGTTAGAGAAACGTTGAATGCGGATATCCCACTAGCTATTGACCATTTTCGCTATTTTGCTGGTGCCATTCGTGCACAAGAGGGTGGTTTAAGTCAAATTGATAATGATACCGTTGCTTATCATTTCCATGAACCATTAGGAGTGGTAGGACAAATTATTCCTTGGAATTTTCCTCTTCTAATGGCTGTATGGAAGCTAGCACCGGCACTTGCTGCCGGGAACTGTGTGGTCTTGAAACCAGCAGAACAAACACCAGCATCTATCCTAGTGTTGATGGAACTAATTGGAGATCTTTTGCCGCCTGGAGTAGTAAATATTGTCAATGGGTTTGGATTAGAAGCTGGAAAGCCTTTAGCATCAAGTCCACGAATTAGTAAGATTGCATTTACTGGGGAAACTACGACTGGACGTTTAATTATGCAATATGCATCGCAAAATTTAATACCAGTAACGTTAGAGCTTGGTGGGAAATCACCAAACATATTCTTCGAAGATATTATGGACGAAGATGATGCATTTTTGGATAAAGCGGTAGAAGGGTTTGTTATGTTCGCCTTGAACCAAGGAGAGGTATGTACTTGTCCTTCGCGTGTTCTAATACAAGAATCTATTTATGATAAATTCATTGAACGCGTCATAGCGCGCGTGGAAGCTATCAAAATAGGAAATCCACTAGATCCATCTGTCATGATGGGAGCACAAGCTTCAACTGAACAAATGGAGAAAATCCTTTCTTACTTAGATATTGGAAAGCAAGAAGGAGCAGAATGTTTAATCGGTGGAGAACAAAACAAATTAGACGGAGAACTAGCAGAAGGCTACTATATAAAACCGACAGTCTTTAAAGGAAATAATAAAATGCGTATTTTCCAAGAAGAGATTTTTGGACCTGTTGTTTCGGTAACGACATTTAAAACAAAAGAAGAGGCACTAGAAATAGCTAATGATACGTTATACGGTTTAGGGTCTGGTATTTGGACACGTGATATGAATACTGCATATCGTTTTGGACGTAAAATTCAAGCAGGTCGTGTATGGACAAATTGTTATCATCAGTATCCTGCACATGCAGCATTTGGTGGATACAAAATGTCGGGTATTGGTAGAGAAAATCATCTAATGATGCTTAATCACTATCAACAAACGAAAAACCTTCTTGTAAGTTATAGTGAAAACAAGCAAGGCTTCTTCTGATGCTGTAGAAAGGGTGAGTGTAGATGGTTGAACGCGTAATTGCTACTGACGCTGCACTAGAACTCATTGATCTATTGAAAGTTAAGCACGGACCTTTGATGTTTCATCAATCTGGTGGTTGTTGTGATGGTTCTTCTCCTATGTGTTATCCGGAAGGTGATCTAATCATAGGTGACCAAGATGTACTTCTTGGAAAAATTGGGGATGTTCCATTTTATATGCACAAAAGTCAGTTTGACTATTGGAAGCATACGCAGCTAATCATAGATGTAGTGGTAGGTCGTGGTGGAATGTTCTCCTTGGAAGGTGTAGAGGGAAAACGATTTTTAACAAGATCTCGAGCATTTACACAAGAAGAAAACAATCAATTACAAGTATGAATGAAGCGAAGTAAAGAGTGTATAACTCTCTACTTCGCTATTTTCGGTTATACTAAAAGTAATTTTATGATGAAAGAGGGTTCTTACTTTGGTTCAAGAATTATTAAGAAAGCATTCGTCTGTCAGAAAGTATAAAGATTATACATTAACAAAAGAGGAAGTATCCGAACTTGTGGAGACTGCTCAGCATGCTGCTAGTTCACATTTCGTGCAAGCATATAGTGTTATCTGGGTAAGTGATGAACAGAAAAAAGCAGAACTAGGTAGATTATCTAAAAATCCCACGCAATTTGAAACTGCTGGAGCGGCATTATTATTATGTGCTGATTTTCACCGTTTACAGGTGGCAGGTAAATTACAGCAAACAGATATTGCTATAGATACAACTGAGAATGTGTTAGTAGGAGCAGTTGATGTTGCTCTTTTTGCGCAAAATTTAGTCATTGCAGCAGAAGCAAAAGGTTTTGGTATTTGTTATATAGGGGGAGTACGTAACGAACCAGCAGCAATTAGTCAATTGTTTGAATTGCCAACAGGAGTATTCCCTCTATTTGCTATAACTCTTGGTATTCCAGATCAGCAAAATGAGGTCAAACCTCGTTTGCCAGTGACTGCAGTATTACATGAAAATAACTATAATAGTGCCAAATATGAAGTGTTATTACCTGAGTATGATCAAACAATGGAAGACTATTATAAAAGTCGTGGCTCCAATCAGAAAACCGCAAATTGGACTAAGTCGATGGCTGAATTCCTGGAGACGCCTAGAAGACCTCATATGGCAGAATTTTTGGCGAGTAAAGGATTTACTCTCAAGTGAAAAAAGAGTGGACAATAGAGCAAGTTAAAGGTTATATGGAGCCTAAACGAAATGATGAAATCGCACTACCCATGGCCAAGTATATGAAAAATCATTTCCCCTTTCTTGGGATTAAAACACCAGAACGTCGACAGCTTTTTAAAGCGATGACTAATGAAATGGAACTTCCACCGTATGAAGATATGGAAAAGGAAGTATGGGGATTGTTCCAGTTAGAAGAACGAGAATATCATTACATAGCAATTGAATTATTATCCAATTATAAAAAACAGTTAGCTGTAAAGGATCTACTGTTTTGTCTAAAACTCATTGAAATGAAATCTTGGTGGGATAGTGTAGATTCTATCGCTCCTAAAATAGTAGGGGATATTGTCCTGGCAAACAGAATGGAAGGAGAAGCCGTGATGGTCGAGTGGGCCAAGTCCTCGAATAGGTGGACGAATAGAGCATCTATTTTACATCAGTTAAAATACAAGGACAAAACAAATGAAGAGTTATTATTTGCGACCATTCAACGTCATGCAGAATCAAAAGAATTCTTTCTTCAAAAATCCATTGGCTGGGTATTGAGGGAATATGCTAAAACAAGTCCCCAAGTAGTGCAAGAATTTGTTGGAAGTCATACACTTGCTCCCTTAAGTAAGAGAGAAGCGTTAAAACATTTTAAATGAGTAAACAAAAAGAGGTTGTCCCTAAAAATCAGTGAACACTGACTTAGAGACAACCTCTTAGTTCGTGAAAAAGTTTTCTGTGTAGTAAGGAGTCGATTTTTTATCAAAAGCGGTGCCGACACCAAGATTTTGGTAATGAACACTTAAAATGTTTTTCCGATGTCCCAATGAATTCATCAATCCCTCATGAGCAAAAATACTACTAGTTTGTCCATATGCTAGATTTTCTCCGGCATAAGAGAAACTCAGTCCATCTTCCTCTAATCGATTAAATGGAGATTTTCCTTCTAGATTTTCATGACTAAAATAGTTATGAATTGCCATATCCTCACTATGTTTTCGAGCGGTGTTGCTCACACTCTCATCGTAAGATAGAACAGAAAGACCATGAACTACTCGAGCAGCATTCGTAAGATCAAAAAGCTGAAATTCAAATCCTTTCTTCAGTTCGTCCGAAGGTACCCCAAAAGTAGATTTATGATTTTTTTCTACAGATTTTTCGACTACTTGAATGGCTGTTATTGTATTATCTTCATGGAGATCATAGAAAAAAGTTACATAGTTATTATCAATTAAGAACAAATCATATTCACCTGCATCAGGTAGGAGGTAGATGATATTCCCTTTTTTCAGTTTCTTAATAGGCTCATCCAATTGTGAGATTACTTCTTCCCTAGTACTATTCATTTGTAGACCTAAAAAAGAAGATTCAGAAGGCTGATTGGTAAACATGGCATTTACCCGGTTGTTACTATCATAGGAAACCATCATAAAGTTTTGATAGTTTTCATGATAGGTATGCCATACTAAACTATATTCATTTAGACTAACTCGTTTAGCATTACCATGAATTTTCTCAATCTCACTTTTTTTCATCCCTATTTTTATTTCGTCTAACTCAATTCCAGTACCTGGTAAAGTTTTTTGATCTGATGCTGCAATATGAGAGGCTGGTTCATCTTTTGCCTGCATCCAGTATGCTTTTACTTCATCCAAATATTGTTCTACTTCCAGTGAATCAATCCAGTCGTCCACGGGGTTTAGGAATGCCAGATCAACGTATTCTACTGTGTACTCTTCCCATAAAGGTCTAGTAAAGAATAGCGCTATAACAAAAAGTAGTAACCAGCCTATTTTTCTCATGTTAAACCTCCAAACTACTTGCTAATTTCCCCGCATACAATTCTTCCACCAGAATTTCCGGAAGGATCCGTTTTATAATCATCCGCATTTTCATGAATAACAAGGGCACTTCCATCAGCATCTAATAATGAGTTGCTTTTTCCTGCAGTCAAAACAACCGCCGGAGATACAGTTTCTAACTCTACTGTACCATCTTCTCCAACTTCAATGTTTGGTAAGTCTCCTAAATGATAGCCTTTTGCATTTTCAAACCCGTGCTCTTTTCCAGTTGGATTAAAGTGAGCACCCGCGGATTCAAAGGTAGGTTTTTCGCAGCTTGCCTTTTCATGGAAATGAATTGCTTTAATGCCAGGAGTAAGACCCTCTGCTTTTAATAATATATGCACTCCTTTGGAATGCTCGGACAAAGTGGCTTTCCCTACTTCTTTACCTTCTGTATTCAATAATGAAACCTGCACTGCATCTTTTAGATCAGCGTCTGCAGAAGGGAAATTACACCCTCCTAGTGCCGTGACTGCTATTAGTAATGGAATTACGATTTGCTTTCTCATGTATTGTCCTCCTTGAAATACTTTAATGGTTCCAGTATTACCAAAATAAGGGCTTTTATATACATAGATTAAAAACTAACTAATAAAGGGTACACCCTCTATGCTATACAGGACGTGGTCCTTTTTTTACTCTTACAATAAACAGAACCAGTGCAATAATGAGAGATATAATAGAGAAGAGATATAAATTTTGATAACCAAGTCGAGTGGCGATAAGTCCTAAAATGTAAGAACCTATAGCTAGACCAGTATCAAAAAGCGTGAAAAATGTTGCCGTAGCGTATCCACTACGTTCATGCTTCGTGGACTGAATTGCAAGTGTTTGAAAACTCGGAACTACAGCACCATAACCTAGGCCGATAAATGCACCAGAGAGTAAGAAAAGGAATGGGGAGTTCATAAAAGCAAGTAAGGCAAGTCCGATCATGAACGAGACAAGCCCTGGAATAACAATATATTTTGGTCCCTTTTCATCGAAGATTCGCCCTGTAAATGGTCGTGTCGCTAACATCACGATAGCAAAGACAGCAAAAAAGCTACTAGTTAAGTGAAGTACACCTTTTTCTTGGGAGTAAATAGATAGGTAAGAAAGTACACTAGCATAAGAAAAAGCAACTAAACTGGCTATTAAAGCAACAGGTAATGCCTTTTTTTCAAAAAGATCATTCCACGTTAACTTCGATCTAGGGGAAGTAACTTCCACTTTTTTACCCTCAGGTATTAGTAATGCTGCGATGGAGCCAATTAGAAGCAAAACCGTTAAAGATAAAAACATGACATCATAGGAAAAAGATTGCATAAGGGTCAAAGCTATTAACGGCCCGATTACAACTGCTAAATTCGTAGACATCGTAAAATAGCCTAGTCCAGCACCACGTCTAGAAATAGGAATATTATCTGCAGCCATCGAACCACTAGCGGTAGTAGCAATACTAAAGAAAATACCTTGTACAAATCGTAGTACTAACAAGCCTTCAAAAGGTTCAATAAAATAATAAAGGCCTGTACATACTAAGTACAGGAACAGAGTAAGCCATAATACCTTGCGCTTTCCAATTAGGTCTAATATTTTCCCAGAAAAAGGACGAGTAACAATTGCAGAAACTAAAAAGATAGTCATTAATAGACCCGCATCTTCGTCTGAGCGCGATAATACATCTGTAGCGTAAAGTGGAAGTGCCGATACAAGTCCATAAAAAATTATAAAAATAGAAAAGTTTGTAGTAAACAAACTTATAAATGCTTTCGTCCATATAGGCTCTTTAGTTTTTAACATAATAATCCTCCTGTATATCTCGTATTTATGGTCTGAACAAAGGGAGTCCAGTAATCCTACATTGGCGTCCATATCATCGTAAGAGTTCAGAGATATACTAACCCATCAAAGCACGAAGTAGAACCTAGAAGATGCCACATGTGGCTTCGTCTAGGTCAATCGCTTCCTTCTAACTTTAATTTATCTCTTTATTTTACCTTTTGTAGCAGTTCAAACAATTGAAGTTCTTCTTCTTTGGACAAGCCATTGAGAACTCGTTCCTCAAATTCCTTCATCGCTTCGTTGATAACTGGAAACTGTTGTAGCGCATGTTCAGACAGTTTTACAATTTTTTCTCGTCTATCTTTACCAGAAGAGATTTCAATCCAACCAAGCTCAGCTAATCTATTAACCGTTCTTGTAATAGTGGGTGCTTCTACGTTTAAGTATTTCCAAATCTGTGTCAATGTCATTTCATTATGCTTTTGGATACAGTAAAGAACTGACCACTGCGAAGCGAATAAATTAAATTCTTTTAAAGTATGATTAACTTCCTGTTTTAAAAAACGATATTTTTGAAAAAGCTCGTGAATAAGTGGATTCATTGAGTGAAACTCTCCTTTTATGTAAATCCAAATTACTTAGCTAACTAAATATATGTTACGGCGAAAAATAATATTTGTAAAGAGTACATAGTTATGCTATTTAAGTGAAATAAAAAAACCGAGCAATATGCTCGGTACATTTTCTAGATTAAAAACATTGAAAAGAGGAAATTCTCTCCAAATCTGTTCCGTAGTAAGTCCACATGAATCCGTTCCATCTAAACCCTGATACAGATCTTCTGCCGACAAACGTAGGGTAAAGCCAAAAAGAATTGCCGTTATTCAGCCAGACATACGTATTGCGGAATAGACAACCTCGGATGGAACCAGGATCTACAGCAAATACCCCGACACTTTGTCTTTGTGGAACGAAAGAAGGTGGTGGGCTAGTCGGAGCTCCTTGTTGACCGCCTTGTTGACCACCTTGTTGACCCCCTGGTGGAAAGCTAGGAGGGAATGATGGCCCTTGTTGTTGACCAAACGGAGGGAAGAAGTTCCCAGGAAATTGTTGATTTCCAAATGGTGGCATCATACTTCCAGGAAACTGTGGATTTCTAAATTGTTGTCCTTCAATAGGTGGAAATCCTTGGGGACCGCCTGGACCTTGTGGAAAAGGAAATTGATTGTTCATTGCTTAATCCTCCTTTCATAGAGTAATCAACTTAGTATATGTCAGGAGGACATTTGTGGAACGGTGCTTAATGGATATATGATTTAGCTATTTCGATTAATTGTTCACTTGTTATTATTTTCTCTCCACCACCTTGAGCCATGTTCTCGTTGCCCCCGCCTTTGCCATGGATAAAAGGCAAAATATGTGTAATGAGATCTTTCATACTTTGTACTACATTACTTCCTTTCGCAACGACAATTTGTAGCTTGTCATCATTGTGAGAGACTAAAATACACATAGATTGTGGGGTGTCTTGGATGACTAATTTAGCTAGTTTTTGAAGCTCTTGCATCGATCTATTTTCGAGTATACAAGTAATCGTAGTTCCATCTGAGTTTTCTCTTAACTCTCTTGCTTTATATGTTAAAAGAGAATTGGATAGATCTTTTATTTCCTTTTCTAATGCGGAATTTTGTGCTAAAAGATTTTTGGCTGCATTAATAATTTTGTCTTCGGGAGTGCTTAATGTACTAACTAAATTTACAAGTACCTGGTGTTTTCTATGTAAATGTGTAAGAATTCTTTCCCCACATATGAACTCCACTCGTACAAGTTTCTTTTGTTTTTCTGTCTGAAGAATTTTAATAGCTCTTACTTGCCCAGTAGAGGATGGATGGGTTCCCCCGCATGCATTGTAATCGTAGTCAGGAATGATGACGAGTCGAATATTTTCTTTTACTGATGTCGCTTTTCGTAAATGGAAGTTTGATAATTCATCTTCCGTTATCCACTTTGTTTCAATAGGATGATTTTCTAGAATTACTTGATTTGCACGTAGCTCTACTTCTATTAACTGTGCTTCTGTTACTTCGGCTGCATTTAAGTCAATCGTCACTGTATCTTTTCCTAAATGGAAGCTAACCGTTTGGAATCCAAATAATTGTTCAAAGGCTGCCGATAGGATATGTTGACCAGCATGTTGCTGCATATGATCAAAACGTCTCTTCCAGTCAAGCTGTCCCTTTACCTCCAAAGTATTTTCAGGTAAAGGATTATTAATGAAATGTCTAATTTCACCATCAACTATTTCTACATTTGTCACTTCAACGTCGTTTAACAGGCCAAGATCATGCGGCTGACCACCACCGGTAGGGTAAAAGGCAGTCTTGGAAAGAACAACATAATCTTGCTGCTGTTCAATTACTTTTGCATGAAAGGATTGGATGTTGGGATTTTCATAATAGAGTTTATTAGTCATTTAAATGGCTCCTTTGGATTGGAAAGTTTTGAGCATGCTTTTAAAGCAAAATGCTTATAACAAATATACAAGAATTATAAACAAGTTGGAGTGCTAATGTTAATACGTATGTAAGGTAAGAATAAATCTACCTTTGCAATAGTAATTACAGACGTAGTTTAATATACTGAATTTAAAGAAAAAATAAATTGAATGAGGTTTTTATGATGAATGCATTAGCTAAAAAGTATTGGGATACGTATTTTGTTGGAAAAGAAAAGCCGCTTTCAGTCACTGCATGGCAGTTTGGTGGTATTCCAGATGAATTGGCTCAGCTAGTAAAGGATGGAGTAAAATCTGCTACCTGCTCATTGCATTTACATTATGAGTTAGAGAATGAGCCACTTCCTATGGTAAACGATTATAGTATTGTACTTAATAGTAAGGATGAACCAGTTTGTATAATTCGGACATCGGACGTGAAAATAATGCCGATGAAAGAGGTACCTTTGGATTTTGCTTATGCAGAAGGAGAAGGGGATCTTAGCTATGAACATTGGCGTAAGGTACATATCGAATTTTTCTCAAATGAGTTAAAAGAATTAGATAGGGAGTTTTCAGAAGAGATGTTACTAGTTTGCGAGCGTTTTGAACTTATAGACGTTAAGTAATGGAGGAGAGAATATGTTTAAGACAGTAACGCTATATACAAATCAATTAAAACAATTACGAGGCTTCTATGGGAATGTTTTAGAGCTTCCTATAGAACAATCTACAGACGAATATTTCCAACTATCAATTGGAACTTCGACGCTCATTTTTCGACATTCCGATTTACAGACTTCCTATCATTTTGCCATTAATATACCAGGTAACCAATTCACCCTTGCAAAGCATTGGGCAAAAGGGAGAGTGTTGCTAAATAGAGAAGCATCTGTAGATGAAATCTATTATGCTCGGTTTGAAGCAGATGCTTTCTACTTTGAAGATCCAACGGGTAATGTGATTGAGTTAATAGCAAGGAGAAACGTAGACAAATGGAGTGATTTCAGCATCGAGTCATTTTTAAATCTAAGTGAGGTAAGCATTACTACTCCCTTTGTAGAGGAAACAGGAGAAAAGCTGCAAAGTATTGGTATTCCTATTTCCGGACATGTCCAAATTGAACCGGATGAATTAAACTTTCTAGGAAAAAAAGATACGTTTATTTTATTAGTTCCCCCACAGAGGAAATGGTATTTTTCTAAAAATATGAGTAAAACTTCTCCACTAGAAATAGTTCTGGAGACTGGAAAAGAAATTCTAGTAAATAGAGAAGGAAAAATAACGATTCAATAAAAGAGAGCGACTAATTATCCACAGTGGAATAATTGTCGCTTTTCTTTTGGAAAGTTATTAACATGTGGGTAACTCGTCGGAAATTTGTGTACTGTGGATACACTGTGAATAACTTAAGAATTAGCCTTCAAAGCGTACATTAATGTGGAGTAGGACTGCATATCTGCAAAGTTAATACCTAGTGAAACTGCCGTTTGAGCAAGTTCAGGTCGAATTCCGGAGAAAATAGCATGCACACCAATAAGTTTTAGTGCAGAATGCAGCTGATACAATTGTTGGGCAACCATCGTGTCTAATACTGGTACTGCCGATAAATCTATAAAAAGGGTACTAAGCTTTTTAGCAGAACTCTGTTCCAAGGTGGTTTCTAAAATAATGGATGCACGTTCGGTATCAATATTTCCTACTAAAGGTAAAACTCCTATCCCTTCTTTAATAGGAATAACAGGACTACTTAACTCTGTAATCAGAGCTTGTTGGGTAGCGAGAAGATTTGCTGTATATATATGATGATACTTTGCAAAGTTTTCAATGATGTGGTCAAATGCAGTATTCATCAAATTAGACCATTCCGCGACCTGTTTTCCAGTTACAGGAGTTGTAGACTGTTGGATAAATTTTTGAACGAAAGCCCAATAGGCAATCCGGACATTACGAAAACTTCGGATGCTTTCATACAAAGGGAATTTTTCTTTTGCTCTCTTTTCTGCGACTACTGCAGAACGGGTGTTGATATATTCAAGATATTCAAATTGATCACGGATATAGACAGAAGAGATAGCTTCTATTAAAGCTCCATTTTCATCTCTCAAGTATGTATTGTTTTGTGGTAGGGAGTAGCTTGGATTATCTTTTGACTGTTGAGTTAACCATGCATCTGTTATTTCCGATTTATTGGTCATGATAAAATCAAATAATTCTTTGTTTAGATGACTCATTTCATCTATCTCCTTCAATCTTTCTAATATTAATATTATTGTAAGGGTACTGAACAAATTATTCCACTTAGGTGGAACAAAATATCGTAAATTAAACAATTACTAGAAAGGAAAGATGAAACCGAGATGATATGGTATAAAAAATCTAAAGAAGAAGTGTTCCAGGAACTTCATGTTAAAAACGACAAAGGGATCACGGAGCTAGAAGCACAAAAACGATTGCAGCAATACGGCCACAATCGATTAGCTACTAATCGCAAGAAAACTTGGGTAGAGAGAATATTTTCACAGATTAACAATGTTCTCATTTATGTTTTGATAGTTGCTGCTGTCGTTTCTGCTTTTGTTGGCGAGATTGCAGATGCACTTATTATAGGACTGGTCGTAATAATTAACGCTGTTGTGGGAGTTATTCAAGAATCCAAAGCAGAAGATGCACTGGAAGCACTAAAAAATATGGCTACCCCAAAAGCGATTGTGCAAAGAGATGGAGAAATGAAAGAAATAGACTCAGCAGAGGTTGTGCCTGGAGATTTTGTGGTGGTAGGGGCAGGTTCTTATATCCCATGTGATATTCGTCTAATAGAGTCTGCTAATTTGAAGGTAGAAGAAGCAACACTTACGGGAGAGTCAGTTCCTGTTGATAAAGATGCATTTGCTCTGTTAGAAAAGGACGAACAGGATATTCCACTTGGAGATCAGCTAAACATGCTATTTATGTCTACGCTTGTAACAGTCGGACGAGGAACAGGAATAGCTGTAGCTACAGGGATGGATACTGAAATTGGTAAAATAGCCGGTATGTTAAATACTACTGTAGATGAGCAAACACCATTACAAAAAAGCCTGGCACAAGTAGGGAAATACCTAGGTATAGGGGCTTTGATTATTTCACTGGTCATGTTTCTAATAGGAATTTTACAGGGGCGAGATTTTCTAGAAATGTTCATGATTGCTGTAAGTTTGGCGGTTGCTGCTATTCCTGAAGGAATGCCTGCCATTGTATCTATTGTTCTTGCAATCGGTGTACAGAGGATGATTAAACAACATGTCATTATTAGAAAATTACCAGCTGTCGAAGCATTGGGTTCAGTAAATGTTATTTGCTCCGACAAAACCGGAACACTCACCCAGAACAAAATGACAGTAACGAAATTCTATGCCGACGGTCAAATACATGCCCTAAAAGATTTTCAGTTAGAAAACGATATACAAAATCTATTGATGAAAATCTTTGTATTATGTAATGATGCTACATATACAAAAGATGCAGAAACTGGTGATCCCACTGAAATAGCATTAGTGGCAGCAGCAGTTCAAAACCATCTAGATAAAGATTTACTAGAAAAAGAGTACCCACGTATTCATGAAATTCCATTCGACTCGAACCGGAAGTTAATGACTACAGTGCATATACATGAAAATGAATATTACCGCATGACAAAGGGTGCAATAGATCGATTATTAAATCATTGTAATCAAATAATGACTGAAGAAGGTGTCATGCCCTTAACCGAGAAAATAAAGGCAGAAATTATCTCTGCTTCACATACCATGTCACAGTCTGCACTTCGTGTATTAGCTGCGGCCTACCAAGTGGAGGGACATAAAGGACTAGTAGGGTCTGAAGAGGATTTAATATTTGTAGGTTTTGTGGGAATGATGGATCCACCGAGATTAGAAGTGAAGGAATCTATTGAAGTGTGTAAAAAAGCTGGTATTCGAACAGTGATGATAACTGGAGACCATAGAGATACTGCTTTTGCCATTGCTCGTGAGTTAGGTATTGCCAAGCAAGAATCAGAAGTAATGGAAGGTATTGAACTGGATAATATAACAGACGAAGAAATAAAGACTGCATGTAATAAAACAAACGTTTTTGCAAGAGTATCACCTGAACATAAGGTGAAAATTGTGCAAGCATTAAAGTCTGCCGGTCATACTGTTTCAATGACAGGAGATGGTGTGAATGATGCGCCGTCCCTTAAAGAAGCAGACATTGGAGTTGCAATGGGAATAACAGGAACTGATGTAGCAAAAGGTGCGTCAGATATGATATTGACCGATGATAACTTTGCCTCTATCGTGAAAGCGGTAGAGGAAGGTAGAAATATATATAAAAATATAAAAAAGTCGGTTATCTTTTTAATTTCCTGTAATTTAGGTGAAATCATTGCGCTGTTTTTTGCTATTGTGGCTGGATGGCCAACCCCACTCCGTTCCATTCATATTCTTTGGGTGAACTTAGTGACAGACACATTCCCAGCATTGGCACTTGGTGTAGATCCAGAGGAACCAGGAGTCATGAAGGAAAAACCGAGGAGACAAAAAGAGGGACTTTTTCATGGAATGCTACCATTTTTAATATTGAACGGATTGTTAATCGGTATAATTACCCTTGTAGCTTTTATGATTGGTTTAAATGGCGTAACATCGGGTGTTCCCGAGAATGTATTAATGCATGCACAGACAATGGCATTTATTACACTTAGTTTTTCACAGTTAATCCATTCGCTGAACTTTAGATCTATGAACCAATCTGTATTTAAAGTAGGTATATTCAAAAATAAGTTCTTGTTAGCTTCTATTCTAGTTGGCGTAATTATTCAAGTCCTAATAGTTTCGGTTGGACCATTAGCTAAATTATTTAGCGTTCAATCATTGGGTTCGGTGGATTGGCTAATTGTCATTGCACTTAGCTTGCTGCCATTAATCATTAATGAGTTGGTTAAATTGTTTAAAAAGTAGAGGGGGGAAAATAATTGCAAAAGACAATAGGGCTTGTAGTCGGAATCGCTTTAGTACTATTAATAGGAGTATTTTATGTACTTAGTAATAATCAGAAACAAGTCGAAAAGGAAGATGTGAAACAACTGTCTGTAGAAACTCATAATTTCAATAAAGTACTTGCATATGAAAATGATTATATGGGCAATAACTCTAACATTACAAACCTATTTAATAAACTTCCACTTTCTAATTATAAGTACTCGGTAGAGTTGGAGCCAGATACATTCACAGCCGCTATAAATTACAACACGAGTAGCGACGAAAAAGCAGTTATATATAATACAACAGCTGCTTTTGTATTGATAAAAAATTTAGAAGTAATAGATATGCGTTTTTCAGACCGATCCTATGTGATGACCAGAGAGAATGTGGAGCAATGGTTTGGAGATGATTTTGAGAGTTTAATAGATCCGAGCATATTTAAAGATAAAGTTCAAAACGCTCTAATGGAAAGTACAACAACCAATTGGATTGATCAATATACAAAATAGGGGTGTTTTATTATGGAAATTTTAACAGAACAATTAAAAAAGAGACAAACAGAAAACCAATTTTCAGGATCTATTGTTGTAAAACAAGGTGATTCGGTACAGTTTCAAGAAAGTTTTGGCTATGCAAATCGTACAGATGCAGTACTAAATGAGAAGCATACACGTTTTGGGATTGCTTCGGGTTGTAAATTATTTACTGCAGTTGCGATTGCTCAGCTTGTAGAAGCTGGAAAACTAAGATTTGATAGCCTATTAAAAGAAATCTTAGATACTTCTTTTCCACATTTTCATGAAGGCATAACAGTCCATCATCTTTTAACGCATACTTCAGGTATTCCAGACTATTTTGATGAGGAAATAATGGATGACTTTGAAGAGTTATGGATAAGTACTCCGATGTACCATATCCGCCGTTTGCATGATTTTTTACCCTTTTTTCAAAGCGAGAAGCAAAGATTTATACCCGGTGAAAAGTTCTATTATAATAATGCGGGATATATAGTACTTGGTTTAATAGTAGAAAAATTGACTGGAATGCTTTTCATAGACTATGTTCAACGAAATATTATGGACAAAGCAGGGATGTGCAATTCCGGTTATTTTGCCTTAGATGCATTACCTACTAAAACAGCAATTGGTTATATAGATCACGAAGACGGCACATGGAAAACGAATATGTATTCTATTCCGATACAAGGAGGATCAGATGGTGGAGGATTTGTCACTGCTGATGATATGGTGTTATTTTGGGAAGCACTAATACAAGATAAATTATTGAATGATAAGGCAATATTAATGACCCCACATATTCAAGAGGAATCTAATAGTTATTATGGGTATGGTATTTGGATAGAGAAAAAAGAAAATCAAATCCATAAGTATCATGTAATGGGATATGATCCAGGAGTGAGTTTTCACTCGGCTTATTACCCACATAATAACGTTATTGTAGCTATATGCTCCAACAAATCTAAAGGAGCATATGCAATGATGCTAGAATTAGAAAAATCGTTCTAAAATAATATTGGATTTATTTCTTTTTTCGATTTTGTTGTTTTTTTAAAAGTTTATAAGCCAAGTAAAGCATGCTAATTCCCAAGACAAAAGACAATATAGAATACAGCACTTCATTTATATTTCTACCGAATATTAATAGTAAAAGATATAAAGGAACTAAAATATAAATAAATTTTTCTGGATTTAGACGCATTTTTTCACTCCTAAACTTGGTAGTTGCTAAGCATTATTATATCAATAATAATGAAAATGGATTATTATCTAGAAAAAATGATAAACTATAAGTACGGAGGTGGACTTTTTGAAAATAACATCCTACGAAGTTGATAAGTTAAACGATCCAACAGGAATTATAACAGGCGATCGTTATGAATTCTTACTTGGATTAGAAGTACCTGAAGACGATGAACTTTTTGATGAAAATAATTCATTAGACTTACGTGTTATTCTAGTCGTAGAAGAAACAGAAGCGCGTATTGTACAATACCATTTCTTAAATCGGAGTAACGGTAAAGTATTAGACTTTGGTTTAGAAGACGAAGAAGAAGCAGTCGTTCTTGCTTTTTGTAAAGAACATTATAACAGTAAATAAAAACCGAGAAGCGAATTAAATCGCTTCTTGGTTTTTATTTTTAGCTTGTTTTCTCAAAGTTTGTTGTTTATTAACGGAGTATGTAACTAATTCTTAATCAGAATCACCTGTTTAAAGAGAATTCTACTAATAATAGTTGTATGAGTTTAATTCTTATCGAAATTGAGGTAAACTGATGGAGAAGATTTACTATAAAAGGTGGCTGTTTGATGGAGATTACAAATTTATTGAAGCATATACCTGTTTTAGAAACTAAAAATGCTGGACCAATAAAAGTAACAGGACTTGCTTATAATTCACGCAAAGTGGAAAAAGGACAAGTATTTGTATGTATAAAAGGATTCAAAGTAGATGGACATCAATTTGCAGGACAAGCTGTTGAGAATGGTGCCGTTGCTCTAGTAGTAGAGGACTTTATCGATGGAATTGAGTTACCGCAATATAAAGTGGAAAATGGACGTGTGGCTCTAGCTACTCTTGCAGATGCTTTCTATAATCACCCGACACGGAAGTTGAAGACGATAGGGATTACAGCGACTAATGGGAAGACTTCTACTTCGTTTATGACGAATGCCATATTAGAAAACCATGGCTTTAAAACAGGGCTAATGGGGACAGTTGTAGTGAAAATTGGGGATTATGCCGAGCCTTCTGAATTAACAACGCCAGAATCACTTGATTTACAACGTTTTTATGCACAAATGGTGGAGGAGAATGTCAGTCATGCAACAATGGAAGTTTCCTCCTCTGCATTGGAATTAAATCGTGTAGGCTGTGTAGACTTTGATATTGTTACATTGAATAATATTAGTCGCGAGCATATCGACTTGCATTCTTCGTTTGAAAACTATTTTCATCATAAGTCTAGTCTCATTCGAAATGCTGGTGCTGATAAAGTAGCTATTTTAAACTTGGATGATTCTTATTCTGCTTCACTTATGAACAAAACGAAAGCAAAAGTTATTACCATTGGTGTTGAAGATCAATCTGCAGATGTTATCTGTACCAATTTAGACCTATCAACAGGAAGAGCCAAATTCACGGTGGAAATTCAACAAGATTTAGTAACGCAGGATCTTGTAATACCTCAGCAAAAATTTACAATTGAACTTTCAACTCCAGGTTTTCACTCTGTATATAATTCAATGGTCAGTATTGTGATTGCACTATTATGTGAAGTGCCAGTAGCTACTATCCAAAAAAGTTTGGCAGAGTTTGTAGGCGTAGAGCGTCGTTTTGAAATTATTTTTGAAGATGATTTTAAAATTATTGATGACCACTTTGCAAACAGTGGAAACATTGACATCACGCTTGGAACTTTAGAAAAAATGGACTTTGAACGTATCAAGCTTGTTTATGCTATTCGTGGAGATCGTGGAGTGACAGTGAATAGAGAGAATGCAGAGACTATTGCTAAATGGGCACCTAAACTTGGTATACATGAAGTGATTGCGACATTAAGTCGTTCCCATGTGACTCAAAAGGATGTAGTTTCGGAGAGTGAGCTTGAAGTATTCCTCGAAGTTATGGAAGAAGCGGGTATCAAAGTACAACTTTACGCAGAGTTGCCTGAAGCTATTAAACATGGTCTTTACGATGTTAGGGATGGGGACTTACTGTTATTAGCAGGTTGCCAAGGAATGGATTATGGCGCAAAACTTGCACTTGAACAACTAGAAGTCATTCGTCCGAATGTCGATAAAAAGAAATTATTCCAACCGCTCGAAAAACGTGTAGCGGGAAACACATAATATGAAAAAAGCAGTTCCATTTTGTTGGAGCTGCTTTTTTTCATGAGTATAAATTTACCAATCAATATGCCATGTTAACCCTCTGCTGCACACTATTACCGTTTTGGTGAATAGTTAAGCGTCTGAAAGAGCTCTGTTTTTTCAGTAGGTGTAAGTTCTCTCCATTCTCCGATAGGGAGACCTTCAATAGATATGTTCATGATTCGTATTCGTTGTAATCTTTTCACTGAAAACCCTAATGCGGAACACATTCTACGAATTTGACGATTTAAGCCTTGGGTCAAGATAATGTTAAAGGTTTTTGGTCCAATTTTCTTTACTTTACATGGCAATGTTGTTGTCCCTAGAATATTTACACCGGCAGCCATTTTTTCTATAAATGTGTCGGTGATTTTTTCATTGACTGTCACAATATACTCTTTATCATGGCTGTTTTCTGCACGTAGAATTTCATTTACAATATCACCATCATTTGTAAGAAGTATTAAACCGTCAGAATCTTTATCTAATCGCCCAATATGGAAAATACGAAGTGGATGATTAACGAAGTCGACAATATTACCTTTTATATGAGTTTCTGTAGTGCTAGTAATACCTACAGGTTTATTTAATACTAGATAAACGAGTGGTTGCTCCACAACAATTTGTTTGCCATCAACTCGAACATCATCGCCCGCTTCAACCTTACTACCGAGTTCTGCAGTTTTTCCGTTAATCACTACTCTTCCATCAGTAATCCACTTGTCGGCACCGCGTCTAGAAGTAATTCCTGCCTCACTTAGAAATTTATTAATTCGCATTATAGACACCTACTTTTCTTGATGCATTAATTATAACAAAAGTTGAAACTAAATTAGAGTAATAGCGTAAATTAGAAAAGGAGTGATTGGTATGACAGTTGAACAAAGATTAGAGCAAACATTTAATGCACTGAAAAAAACATTAGGTTGGACTGTAGATAAACGTATAACTTTGTCACTTGCAGGGTATTATGTAACTTTAGAAAAAGAATTTGATGAAAGTAGATATAAAGAAGTGTCTAGTCATTTGAAAAAAAGAGCTGGAATCTTTTCTGCTTTACGCTCACATTTACATCCTCTTTTTGTAGCAACTCTAGATGTATCAGGAGCAGATCCGGAACAAGCAGTAAATCTGTATATGGAAAAAGCAGATGCTTTAAAACAGTTTGGTATTAAAATGAATAGCTATACTTATTTAGCTGCTCTTATGATGTCAGATCAAAAAGAGCAATGGCCATTTGAATTGAAGATGGCACAAAAGTTAATGGATGATATGAAGACGTATCATCGTTTTTTAACCTCTACAGATGACTACCCTTATGCAATGTTTCTAGGGAAGATGGAAGGTGATACTGCAGTTCGAGCGGAAACGATGAATCGCTATTATAAAGAACTAAAGCAACATAAATTCTACACAGGGAATGAACTACAATGGATGTCGCAGGTTCTCACGTACTCTAACCCTGAATATGAAGAAAATATGGTGAATAGGGCAGTTATTATCCGCAATGGTTTGAAAAGCGTCAAAATAAAAACATCCGCAGCACAATATCCGATTATTGGATTTATGGCAGCTTTAAAATTAGATGAAGAACAACTGAACGAGGTTGTAACAACCTATGAATCCATTGCAAGTACGAAATTATTTTCATGGTACAAAGACTCGGCTCTTCCCATTGCTTTCGGATTATCTTTAAGATCCTCTAAAGAAGCTTATGCAACTGCCGCAATTTCCATGGCAACTTCTCTAGAGCTTATTTTACAAGCACAGCAAGCAATTATGATTTCGACTATGGCAGCAACAAGCGCTGCAGCAGCAAATTCTGGCTCAAATTGATGAACATGCTATACTAAACATATACTATTTAGATTAGAGGAGTTAGGAATAATGAACACGAATCCAATGAGTCAATCAAGAACTATTCAAACACATTTAATATTGCCACCAGATACAAATCACCACGAAACAATTTTTGGAGGAAGAGTACTTGCTTTTATCGACGAAATTGCAGCGATATGTTCTATGAAACATGCACAAGGAGCTGTAGTGACAGCTTCTATAGATTCTGTTGACTTCCTTTCATCTGCTAAAGTGGGGGATGTATTAGAGCTAGAGGCAGTTGTTTCTTCTACAGGTCGTTCTTCCATGGAAGTTTATGTTCAAGTAACGTCCATGAACCTACTTACAGGGGAAGAAAAACTAACAACAGAATCTTACGTAACAATGGTTGCGGTTGACGATAATGGGAAACCTGTACCTGTTAAGGGCATACATCCAGAAACAGAAGAGGAAAAACGTCTATTTGAAACGGGACCTGCTAGACGCGCTCATCGTAAGCAACGCCTAGAAATGAAATACTAAAAGAGTAGGAAGTGGCTCAAGTGCTAAAACAAATTGATGACCTTTACAAATATTTGATGGTTATGTTGCTTGTCATATATTTGATCAATTCAATTTATCTTCAAGAAGTTACTATCACTTTCACGGCAATTATACTCGTAATCCTCTTGGAATTTAGTAAGCATCGGCATCATATTAAACAACTAACTTATTCGCAACTATCTATTATCGGTATCGTATTACTAGCAGGTATTGCAAGTATCATTTATCTGTTAGTAACGATTCAAATATTCTTAGAGCCCATAGGTCTTCCGGAAAAAATGGAGAGTGCTCTGTTCTTTGTATGTATAGTAATTGGGATATATATTTTATGGTATTTTATCGGTAAGCTATTTGGAAGAGCGTTGGAAAAACAATGAAAAACTGTAAGTGCATTGCTTAAAGCAGTGTGTTTACAGTTTTTTTGTTCAGTATTTTGATCTTCAGTTGTTAAAAGACATAATTGACCAAACGTATATTTCTCCGTATAATAAATTCAAATAATTCAAATAAGTAGAGGCGAGGTTAATTACTTTGAATGAGTCGACCTTGAAACAGATATGTCAACTCTATACGGAGTTAACTTTAGAAGAAATAATAATCTTAGAGAATGTTGCCAGTACATTGCAACTATATGCCGATTTGAATAATGCATATATGTTTATAGACTGTATGATGAAGAATTCAGAACAAGCTATAGTTGTTGCGGAGGCATTTCCTAGAACATCGGAGTCTATTTATGAAAATTCGGTAGTAGGGAAGATTGTTTTCGAATCATTCGAACCCGGAGTTTTTTATAGCTACCGTGCTGGAAAAAAGTCACTTACTAGTCAGGCAGTCACACAAGAAGGAAAAACGGTAGAACAAAGTGTTATCCCGATCAAAAATGATAAACATCAAGTAATTGGTGTTTTAATTTCGGAAGAAGAAATATATAATCACACGCCGATTGGTAGTAGTTATAAAAATGTCTCATTTGGTCAAGATGAGCTAAGTGAAGTATTGGGAGGTAACTCCAGGGAAGTGCCAATGATTTCAGATCTTTTAATGGAAATTTTCCTTCTTACAGACAAAGATGATTGCTTAACTTACTCTAATCCAGCTGGAGTAAATTTTATAACAGAAATGACTCTGATGGATAAAATCCAACATCAACCTATTTTAGAATTATTACCTTTCCTTCAATCTGTTTATGATTTTAAAGAAGATGTCTTTATATTCGACTTAACTATAGATAGAAAAAATTTGATAGTAAAAAAAATTAGAGTAAAAGAGAAAGAACAGCTTAAAGGAACGCTTCTGCTTATTCAAGACGTCACAGAGCTGCGAACTAAAGAAAAAGAACTAATGATGAAATCTGTTGTTATACAGGAGATTCACCATCGAGTAAAAAATAATTTACAGACGGTAGCAAGCTTGTTGCGACTTCAAATGAGAAAAGGTTTTCCTGAAGAAAGTAAGGTATATTTTGAAGATACTCTTAATAGAATATATAGTATTTCCTCCGTTTATGAACTGATATTAGCCAACTCTAATACAGATGATGAAGATGTGAATATTATAGAGTTAACTAGAAAGGTTTCTTCTACTCTTGTGTTAAATGAGTATGCAATAAAAGTTAACCTAGTCATTGAATCGAATGGTAATAAGATATTAACTACATCCAGAAAAGCGGTCTCCATAGCACTCATTATTAATGAACTTGTTCAAAATTCGTTGAAACATGCATTCCCAGAAGATTTAGCGGGAGAAATTGTTGTAAGCTTCTATTCAAATAAAACGTTTTTAGAACTTCATATTTTCGACAACGGAGTCGGAATGAAAGAGTCTAAGTCATCCTTAGGTTTAGAAATAGTTCATAACCTTGTATTGAATGATTTAAATGGAGAGTTTAGATACATGCCTGTGAAACTGGGAACACATGCAGTAGTAACATTCCCAATAAGTTCGGAGGTTATTATCTATCATGAAAAAGAGAATACTAATAGCTGAAGATGAGTCTATCATTAGAATGGATATAAAGCTTATGCTTGAGGATCATGGATATGAAGTAGTAGCAGAAGCTGGGGATGGAGATAAAGCAATAGAGTTAGCTTTTTTTCATAAGCCAGACTTAATACTTATGGATATTAAGATGCCAAAAATAAATGGGTTACAGGCTAGTAAGGTAATTGCAAATCAACTAGATTTACCTATCCTCATAATAACTGCTTATAGTCAAAAGGAATTTGTAGAAAAAGCCCAGCAAGATAATATAGTCGGTTATTTAGTAAAACCTATTTCTGAAGCTAATTTGATGCCTGCGGTAGAAATTGCTTTACATCAATCAGAAAAAGCAATGAGACTCAAAAAAGAGATCCATGATGCAAAACTAGAGGTGGCGAAAAGAAAGGTAATTGAACGGGCCAAAGGGTTATTAATGCAAGCTGAAGAGATAACTGAACCCGAGGCTTTTAAGAGACTAAGAGATTCTAGTATGTCTATGCAGATGACAATGGAGTCAGTTGCAAAAGAGATAATTTTAAAATACAAGTGAATATATAAGCAAAGGCGCTTAAAGAATTTATTCTTTAAGTGCCTTTTTGTATTTCTTTAAGGGGGGTGTGATCTATTCAATTAGTGAAAATAAAGAATTTAAATGGGGCATTATATATTAATTCTTAAGGGGGAAAAAGAAATGGCGATGATAGGAACAGTGGTAGTGTACATAATTATGATTTGTGCAGTACTTGGAGCTTTTGCGGCGATAAAAGATCCAGATAAGGGGTTAGGGAAAGAATTTATGTCTGGTTTACATGCGGTTGGTCATATTTTTGTTCCTGCTGCGGGTATTATGGCATCAATTCCGTATTTAACATGGTTTATCGATAAATTTGTTGGACCTATATTCGATTCTATAGGAGCAGATCCCGCAATAGCTGCCACTGCCATACTGGCATCGGATATGGGGGGATATCAGTTAGCAAATGCACTAAAAGATTCATATGAAGGGTGGATAATGGCACTTATTGTAGGGTATATGGCAGGAGCAACAATCGTGTTTTCAATCCCAATGGGACTGGCAATGCTAGACAAAAGAGATCATAAATACATGGCGCTTGGTATTATGTCAGGAGTACTTACTATTCCAATTGGTGCATTTATCGCTTCTGTTTTAGTCGTTCTATTTGATACCAAGGTTCGAGATGTTATAAGCACGACCACCGATTCAACATACGAGTTCGTCATAAGTTATGGGCAAATACTCATCAACTTAACACCTTTGCTTATTTTTGTAGTCTTGATTGCAGCGGGACTAAAATTCTTCCCAAATGGAATGATAAAGGGCTTTATGATATTTGGGCGAGTAATGGATGCCGGTATTAAATTAGTATTAGTTTTCTCCATTGTAGAAATATTCACAGGAATATTTTCAACAGTCTTTGGTGGGTGGGGCTTTGATCCGATTATGGCGGATGAGGCAGACCAATTCCGAGCGCTTGAAACCGCTGGATATATCGGTATTATGTTAGCGGGTGCTTTCCCAATGGTGTATTTGTTACGCAAATATGCTTCGGGACCTCTAGAAGCAGGAGGACGCAAAATCGGTCTTACCTCTGTAGGAAGTGCGGGTATATTAGCTACAGTTGCTAATATTCTAGCCATGTTCTCTTTAGTTCGCTACATGAGACCAAAGGATAAAGTCTTGAATATCTCTTTTGGAGTATGTGCTGCTTTCTTATTAGGAGATCATTTATCATTTACCGCTAACTTTCAACCTAATATTATACTGCCAGTTATACTAGGCAAATTAATTGCGGGTATATGTGCAATTGCATTTGCGTACTGGTTGTCTGTACCTACTGCGTTGAGGTTAGAGGAACAGGACCGAGCTGCTGGGATTATTAAAGATGGAGAGTATCTAGAAGAGGATATTAGAAAAGAGGCAGTTCCAGTACAAGCGTAAGGAATTCTATATTACGCATGAAAGGAGTACTTAAATGAGTGTAGAGAAAAAAAGATTCATACAAGAATTTGTACCTGGAAAACAAATTACATTAAGTCACCTAATTGCTAATCCAGATCCTGATATGTTTGTAAAATTGGGTATTCAAGTGGCCGGAGCATTAGGAATAATGACTTGTACTCCAAGTGAGACGGTTATCATTGCGGGAGATTTAGCAACGAAAGCCGCGAATGTGCAAATTGGATTTTTAGATAGATTTACGGGAAGTCTTGTAATTGTGGGAAGTGTATCTGAAGTAGAAATGTCCATGATAGAGATAAATAGATTTCTTTCTGAAAGACTAGGATATACGCCAGCAGAAATAACAAAGTCTTAAGGATGTGTAAAGCCATGAAAAATAGAGCAATGCTCATTGGTTCAATCGGTGCAGGCAAATCAACATTGACGAATTCTTTGCTAGGGAAAGTTGTTCCTGCCTTTAAAACACAAACATTGGTCTATTATGATTGGATTGTTGATACACCAGGAGAATATACAGAAAATCCATTCTTTTACAAAAACATTATGGCTACAGCCTTAGAAGTTACGCATGTATTTTATTTACAGGATGCAACAAACTCTAAGATGATTTTTCCACCAGGGTTTAGCATGGGCTTTTCAAAATTGCCGGTTGGTGTAATAACAAAGAGTGACCATAACGACGCAAACTTAGAGCGTTCTATTGAAATGATTCGTTCAGTTATTTCATACGGACCAATAGTTATTACTTCTTCGGTTAAAGGAACAGGCATGGAACATTTAAAGGCATTAGTGAAGATGAATGATATGGCATCCATGAAGAGATATGTGGAAAATGAACAAAGTGAGGATCTCCTATTTACAAATCAGCTTTACAGTTAACGGAATTTTTGATATATTTACAGATATCAAAATACAAGTTTATAAATTGGCAACGACGCCTTTACTTTCACATGGATAATCCTATGTGTTTAGTAGAGGCGTTTTTATATGATTATTAGTTGTTCTTTCTTCTTACTGAAAGCTTTTGATAGGAGTGAGATGCTGTTTTGATCAATTTAAATCAAAAAAAAGAAACAATTTTTAGTGCAGGAATTGATATAGGTACCAGTACGACAAAGCTTATTATTAGTCGTTTTTCCTTAATGAATACAGCCGGGACCACTCTCGTACCAAGAATTGAGATTATTGACAAGGAAATCATATATAAGAGTCCTATCTTTAGGACACCTCTAAAGGATACATCGACCATTCATGTGTCAGAAATAGAGAAAATTATTCGTGCAGAATATGCCAATGCTGGTATTACAGCTAGCCAAATTGAAACAGGTGCTGTAATTATCACAGGCGAAACAGCAACAAAACATAATGCAAAAGAGATGTTACATTATCTTTCAGATGAAGTAGGAGATTTTTTAGTAGCAACGGCAGGGCCAGATTTGGAAGGTATTATTGCTGCAAAAGGTTCTGGTGCATATGAATATTCTACTCGTTCCAAAGATATAATTGCGAATATTGACATTGGTGGAGGTACTGCGAATATTGCTGTCTATCGAGATAGGGTACTTCTTGGTACTTGTACAATGCATATTGGAGGAAGATTAATAGAATTTGAGGATGAAAAGATTAAATCCATTTCTGCTCCGGTACAGCGATTACTTGTAGCACTGAGGTTATCTTTGCGTGTAGGTGATTCAAAGACCGCACCTGCGATTCAATTAGTAACACAGTTTATGGCGGAGTCACTAAATCGAGTATTGAGGAATGAGACAAATGAAATTGATCAGTTACTTTTACTTGGACATTCTCCTAACTGGAAAGAAACAGTCGATACAATTGTACTCTCGGGTGGAATAGCTGAATGTGTCTACGGCCATGAAGTAAAGGATAAGCGGCTTGCTCAATATGACGATATTGGTCCTGAATTGGCAAGAGAATTACAGGGGAATAAAAGTCTTCAAAGCTTTAAGTGGCTTGAGCCCATTGAAACAGTACGTGCGACTGTACTAGGCGCAGGAACTCAAACGACAGAGATTAGTGGGGCGACGATACAGATATCTGCAAGTGATTTACCTTTAAAAAATTTACCTGTTTATAGTTTTAACTTTCATTCTAATTTGGAACAAGGTTTAGCAGAATTTGATGGTGAGATCAGAAAGGCTACAGATATGTATGACGCGTCTGGAGAGGGACAAAATTTTGCGTTGTATATCTCAGAGCTGCCTTATATGGGATTTCGAGATATCCAAAGACTTTCAAAAGCTATTATACATGTGATGGAAAAACGGTCAGACCCGTTACTACCTATTGTACTTGTATTAGAGACAGACCATGCAAAAGTAATTGGTCAAACACTGCTAGCTATGAGTGTTCCTCAAAGTGTTATCTGTATTGATCAAGTAAGTGTAGATCATGGCGACTACATGGATATTGGAAAAGAACTCGATTCAGGAGTAGTACCAGTCGTAGTGAAAACTCTAACATTCCACTCGTCGTAAAGGAGGATTTTCAAAAGTGAATTTTAAGACAATGTTAGGCGGTATTAGTTATACATTCAAAGACTTGAAGGAAGTTATGGCAAAAGCAAATGAAGAAAAGTCGGGTGATCGCCTAGCGGGGGTAGCTGCAGAAACAGTACAGGAACGAATTGCTGCAAAGTCCGTTCTTAGTGAGATTTTGCTTAGTGATATTAGAAATAATCCCTTAATCCCTATAGAACAAGATGAAGTATCCCGAATAATTGAGGAAGACTTAAATGAAAAGATTTACGGTGATATCCAAAACTGGAGTGTCGCAGAGCTAAGAGAATATATTTTAAGCAATGAAGTAGGCGACCGAGAATTAAAAAGAATTAGTAAAGGGCTAAACTCTGAAATGATTGCGGCAGTAGCAAAACTAATGTCCAATCTAGACCTAGTACATGCAGCTAACAAGATTGAAATTTTATCCACTTGTAATATAACGATTGGTCAAAGAGGAACTATTTCATCTCGTTTACAACCGAACCATCCAACGGACAGTGTGGACGGAATGATTGCTTCACTAATGGATGGTCTATCGTATGGAATTGGCGATGCCGTAATTGGGATAAATCCAGTAGATGATTCAGTTGAAAGTGTAAAACGATTGTTACATGCTACACATGACTTTATCAATGACTGGAAAATTCCATCACAAAATTGTGTCTTAGCACATGTTACAACGCAGATGAAAGCAATTGAACAAGGTGCTCCAGCAGATATGATTTTCCAAAGTATAGCGGGTACAGAAGTTGCCAATCGTTCATTCGGTATATCGGCTGAACTTATTAAAGAAGCACGTCATTTAGCTCTAAAACAAGGGACTGGGACTGGTCCACAAGTTATGTATTTTGAAACAGGTCAAGGTTCAGAGCTTTCAGCGGAAGCACACTTTGGTATTGATCAAATGACATTAGAATCTCGTAACTATGGATTTGCTCGTCACTTTGATCCCTTCATCGTGAACACGGTTGTAGGGTTTATAGGACCGGAGTATCTATATAACAGCAAACAGGTAATAAGAGCAGGTCTAGAAGATCATTTTATGGGGAAAATGCACGGCATACCTATGGGTGTAGATATCTGTTATACAAATCATATTAAAGCTGATCAGAATGATATTGAAGACTTAGGTGTTCTTTTAACAGCAGCTGGTGTTAATTTCATCATTGCAACTCCAATGGGGGATGATTGTATGTTGAATTATCAATCGATGAGCTATCACGATGTTGCTACCTTATTACAAACTTTTAATAAAACACCCGCTCCTGAATTTTTGAAATGGTTAGAGAAGATGGGGATTTATGAGAATGGTCGTTTGAGTGGCCGAGCAGGAGACCCTAGTCTATTCACACGTTAGGAGATGACTTATGTGAATGATCAATTGATCAAAGAAATTACAAAAATGGTTGTTGAAAAACTTCAGATGAATGAATTACAGGAGCAACAAAACATTAATTTATTTCCAAAGAATCCAAGTGGGAGTTTAACAGAAACAAGTATTCTTACAAACCCCGCTGGAGAAGTGAAATTTTATCCGTCCAATGTGAATATCCATCAGCTAGAAAACAAAAAAACACAGACAAAAAGAGAAGAAGTTTCTATAGAACAGGATAAAGAGAAGTATTTAATAGATTTATGTAAGAAAACCCCTGCAAGGATTGCTGTTGGTAGGGCAGGGACGAGGCCCAAAACAAATACTTGGCTACAATTTCGTTTTGACCACGCAGCAGCAGTAGATGCCGTTTATGGAGAGGTGCCAAAAGAGATATTAGAACGTTTAAATTTCTTTCAAGTAAACACAAGAGTACTAGATAAAGAAGAGTATATTCGTCGCCCCGATTTAGGTAGAAGGCTTTCTGATGACTCTAAAAAAGTTGTATTAGATAAATGCAGGCACTCTCCACAAGTCCAAATAGTAGCATCAAATGGTTTAAGTGCCAAAGCATTAGAAGAAAACTTAGAAGACGTCTATCTAAGCTTGGAGCAGTCCTTGAAAAATTTGAATATAGAAATGGGTACAACTTTTTACGTAGACAAGGGTAGAGTAGCTTTGATGGATGAAATTGGAGAACTACTTCAACCTGAAATTGTCATTATATTGATAGGAGAAAGACCGGGGCTCTTATCGGCAGAATCATTAAGTGCGTATATCTGTTACAAACCTAGAATCGGGACAATTGAAGCGGATCGAATGGTCGTTTCTAATATCCATAAAGGTGGAATTCCATCAGTTGAGGCCGGGGCATATTTAGGTTCTCTTATACAAAAGATATTGAAATATGAGGCAAGCGGAGTATCACTAGTGAGAAAAGAAGGATAGGAGGTATCTATTAAAAGGTGAAAAAGATATTTGCTGAGATTTTATCCATGCAGGTTATACCCAATGTAGATACAGCACTCGCTCAAAAATTTAACTTAAAGCCGTATCAGCGTAGTCTTGGGTTGTTTACAACAACTATTGATGATGTTGGGTATACGGCTGCGGATGAAGCAACGAAAAAGGCAGATGTAGAGGTAGTATATGCGAAAAGCTTTTATGCAGGAGCAGCGCATCCATCTGGTCCTCTTTCGGGTGAATTTATCGGTATTATCGCGGGATCTTCTCCGGAGGAAGTTAAAAGTGGACTTGATTCCATTCGAATTACAATTGAAAATGATGCGTATTTTGAAGCAATAAATGAAGATGAAAGTCATGCCCTCTATGCAAAGGTCATTTCTAGTTGCGGAAGCTATTTGGCCCAGATGGCTAGGGTACAGGAGGGAAGATCTCTTGCTTATTTAATCGCTCCTCCTATAGAAGCAATTGTTGGGTTAGATGCTGCTTTGAAAGCGGCAGATGTTCAAGTGCGAGAGCTTTTTGCTCCACCTTCCGAAACCAACTTTGGAGGTGGATTAGTAGCGGGGAGTCAGTCTTCTTGCCAAGCAGCAGCGGATGCATTTAGAGAAGCCATTCTTAATATGGCTAAACGCCCACTAGATTATTAGAAAGGAAGTGATGGCTATGGTTAGCGTCATAGATACCGACTTATTGGCGTTACAGGAAATGAGAACTGCCGTTAAAAGTGCCAAAGCAGCGCAGCAATTATACGTGAAATTTTCCCAAGAACAGGTCGATCAAGTTGTAGCAGCCGTAGCAAATGCCGCTTTTGCTGAATCTGCAAGACTTGGGGAAATGGCTGTGGAAGAGACAGGTATGGGAGTAGCAGAACATAAAAAGATAAAAAATGAAGTAGGATCTCGTGATGTGTACGAAAGTATTAAAGACTTAAAAACTGTTGGTATTGTTGGGGAAGATAAAACGAACAAAGTACTTGAAATTGCGGTTCCATTTGGAACTATAGCAGGAATTATTCCCACCACAAATCCAACATCCACTGCCTTTTTTAAAACACTTATAGCTTTAAAAACAAGAAATGCAATTGTTGTCAGTCCGCATCCCTATGCAGTGAAGTGTACACAAGAAGCATTGAGAGTGTGCGAGGAAGCAGCAGTCACAGCGGGTGCTCCAAAAGGTTTGGTGCAATGTTTAACAATGGCTTCCATGGAAGCAACACAGCAGTTGATGAAGCATCAGGATATAAATCTTATCCTAGCTACAGGGGGAGGGGCATTAGTAAAGGCCGCATATAGTTCGGGGAAACCTGCTTACGGTGTCGGTCCAGGGAATGTTCCCGTGTATATTGAACGTACTGCAAAAATTGAAAAAGCTGTAGAGAATATTGTTAATAGTAAATCCTTTGACTACGGCACTATTTGCGCGACAGAACAATCCATAGTAGTGGATCGGAACGTTGCAGAACTAGTTACGAGGGCTCTGAAGAAAAATGGCGCTTATATATTGTCAGATGAGGAAAAGCAAGTAATGGAAAAGATAATTTCCCCGGTGCCAGGAAAGGTAAATCCAAAAATTGTTGGGAAAAGTCCTCAAACGATAGCAAAGCTAGCGGGTATTTCATTACCTTCCGATACGCGCATAATTGTAGGACTAGAAACGAAGGTAGGAAAAGATATACCATTTTCACTTGAAAAATTATCACCAATATTTGCGATGTATATTGCTTCCGATCTTACACATGCAAAAGAAATCTGTGTATCTCTTTTAGAGCTAGGGGGCATGGGACATAGTCTGTCTCTTCATACCGAAACAGATTCAGTAGCACGTGAATTTGCTTTAGAAATGCCAGTGTCACGAATTCTAGTCAATACAATGTCCTCGGTGGGGGCCGTAGGCGGTACTACAGGTTTAATGCCATCCATGACCTTAGGGTGCGGGACCTTTGGTGGGAACATAACTTCTGACAATGTATCTGCAAAGCATCTTTTGAATATTAAAAGAATGGCTTACGGAATAAAGGAAGTAAATTTAACCCTGCCTAAGATTACAGTAAACATAGCAAGTAATAATTCAGACAATGTAACGGATCAAGTGGTAGAAAGCGTATTGCGGTCAATGGCATCTAGTAATGTCGACCCGCAAATAGTGAAGGACTTAGTTAGTGAAATAGTAAACAAATTATCTAAATAACCTATTAGGAGGAAACGGATATGTCAAGAGAAGGTACAGCTTTAGGAATGGTAGAAACAAAAGGATTAGTTGGAGCAATTGAAGCAGCAGATGCAATGGTAAAGGCTGCTAGCGTAAACCTTGTTGGAAAAGTACATGTTGGTGGAGGTATCGTAACTGTATTGGTTAGAGGAGATGTTGGTGCTGTAAAAGCTGCAACTGATGCAGGTGCTGCGGCAGCACAACGAGTAGGAGAATTACTATCTGTTCATGTTATCCCAAGACCTCATAATGAATTAGAAATGATTCTGCCTAAATTAGAAAACTAATAAGAGGTTTATAGAAAGGCGGTTCCACTATGAATCAGCAATTGATTGAAAAAATTGTCGGGGAGGTATTGGGACAACTTGGGAAAGTTGAAGCAACGCCTCCGAACGATTTAATCCCAATCGCTGTTTCTGCCCGTCACGTTCATTTATCTTCACACCATGTGGAAGTATTATTCGGTAAAGGATATGCGCTCACCGTAAGAGCTGAACTATCTCAACCTGGTCAATTTGCTTCTAACGAAACAGTTGTACTTGCAGGACCCAAAGGTAGTATCGAACATGTTCGAGTTCTGGGACCTGCACGTCAAATGACGCAAGCTGAGGTAAGTTGGACAGATGCGATGAAGTTGGGATTGAATCCCCCACTTCGTGAATCAGGAGATATTGAAGGATCAGGAGCTTTTACGATAATTGGACCTAGAGGAAGTCTTTATCTAGAGGAGGGTCTAATTATTGCACAAGCACATATTCATATGGCTCCTACGGATGCAATTCATTTTGGTGTACAAAATGGTGAATATGTAACGATAGAAACAGATGGAATTAGGCCGATCTCATACCGACAAGTAAAAATTCGTGTTTCGGAAAGATACCGTCTAGAAATGCATATTGATACGGATGAGGCTAATGCAGGTCTAATAACAAAAAAAGCATTTGGACATTTGGTGAAGTCTGATTCGGTAAATGTACCTAAAGCAGCCCCAGAAATAGATAGAAGCAAAGTAGATTCTTCTTTAATCTATCCAAAAAAATTACTCTCTAAAGATGATGTCAAAGAATTAAAAGTACAAGAAGTAGTAGTTGAAAAAGGAACCATTATAACTGCACTTGCTCGAGATACAGCAAGAGAGCTTGGTATATCCATATCATTTAGAAAACAGAAGTAGGTGATGATAGCATGCAACTAGGAAAAGTTATCGGAAATGTTTGGGCTACTCGTAAGGAAGAAGGTTTACAAGGGTTAAAGCTACTCATAATCCAGCCAGTAGATGTAAAGGGAAAACCCGTGAGAACTCAGTTTGTTGCAGCCGATAGAATAGGAGCTGGGATTGGAGATGACGTTCTTGTTACGAGTGGCGGGTCATCACGCTATATTATGCGAGAGAATCCTATTCCGATTGATGCTGTAATCATCGGTATTATCGACTCGACAGAAGTAGAAAGAGGTGAAAATAATGAGTCAAGCAATAGGGATGATTGAAACGATGGGGTTAGTTGGGTCCATCGAAGCTGCAGATGCCATGATTAAGTCTGCCAATGTTACATTGATTAAACAAGAAATGATAGACGGAGGTATTGTAACTGTGATTGTTCAGGGAGATGTGGGAGCAGTTCAAGCTGCAGTAGATGCTGGGCAAGAAGCAGCAAAAAGAGTGGGGCAATTATTAGGAGCTCATGTTATTCCACGCCCTGACCAAAGCGTATACGATATGATTGAACCACTAGATTACAATAAACACTTGGAATCAGAACAACCAATGAAAGCATTACGTACTAAAACAGTGAAATCTGAAGCACCTCCATCAATCGATTCATAAACATCGGAAAGGGTGAAAATACTTGGCTTTTCGAAGAAATAAAATTGCAGTAATAGGTGCTGGTTATACTGGAGCAACTGTTGCATTAATGGCTGCCCAAAAAGAGCTAGGAGATATAGTACTTGTAGATATTCCAGAGTTAGAAAACCCTGCTAAAGGAAAAGCCCTTGATATATTAGAAACCGGACCGGTACAGGGTTTTAATACGAAGATTATGGGAACTTCCAATTATGAACATATAAAAGATGCTGATATGGTCATTATTACAGCTGGAATTGCAAGAAAGCCTGGTATGAGTAGAGATGATCTTGTAAGTACAAATGCCAAAATCATGCGCGCTGTTTCGGAAAAAGTGAAGAAGTACGCACCAAATAGCTACGTTCTCATATTGAGTAACCCAGTAGATGCAATGACTTATGTATGTTATAAGACGACTGGATTTCCAAAAAATAGAGTGATTGGTCAATCCGGAGTTCTAGATACTGCACGCTTTAATACATTTGTTGCGGAGGAACTAAATATTTCGGTGGAAGATATATCAGGATTTGTACTAGGTGGTCATGGCGATGATATGGTTCCTCTTGTTCGTTATTCATATGCAGGAGGAATCCCTTTAGAAAAGATTATTTCTAAGGAAAGATTAGCTGCAATCGTTGAACGGACAAGGAAAGGTGGGGGCGAAATTGTTTCTCTTCTTGGCAACGGTAGCGCCTATTATGCACCAGCGGCTTCTCTTGTAGAGATGGCTGAAGCGATTATTCGCGATAAAAAACGAATATTACCTTCTATAGCCTATTTAGAAGGGGAATATGGTTATAATGATTTATATTTAGGTGTACCAACAGTAATTGGAGGAAACGGCATAGAAAGTATTATCGAACTTCCTTTAACTAGTGATGAGAAACTTGCTCTAGATAGATCAGTAGAATCAGTACAGTCTGTTTTAGAAATATGTAATTCCTAAAAGCTTCCCTGTAACACATAGGGAAAGCTTTTTTTTGGAACTATTTTGCTATTTCTTCGTAAAGACTATTAGAGGTGAGAAACTTGAAACATATTTATGAAAAATCAGCTCAATATACAAAATTCGCATCAATAAGCTTAGTAGGAATATACATAGTTTTGCTTATAGTTTTCAAAGATGTTATGTGGCAAGACTTTGAAACTCATTTTGCTGTTGGCTTTACATTACTTGTTTTATATAGCTCTTCTTTTTTGTTTCAACATGCTGCAGAAAAATTGCCCGAAGAGAAAAAAGTGGATAGCAATTATTACTCAGCTAGTTTTCCGATTCAGGAACTTAATTTCCAACGCGACGTTTCGTTAATTCCACAGACCTATTTAGTCTCCAGTACAGGGGAGCGATTATATAAAATAAGTCCTACCGAAGAACAGCCCTTTCGAAGGAAACTAACCACATTAAATATTTTCAAAATGGGAATGTTCTTTCCAATTACTTATCGAATAATAACGATGGATGAGAAGGTAGTGTCTACGTTTACCATTCACAATAAGCTTAAGTTTATGAAAATAAAGGTACTAGATCATAATCGTTTACACGCAACTACTATTGTTATGCCACTAATGACTTTAAAAAATAGAGCTATAATATTTGATGCAAATAACGAAAAACTACTTCAAATGGAAGCGAAAAGTGTATATGGAGACATTGACGTTCATGATTTAGGTGGTCAAAGATTAGCGACATATCGGTTTGGAATTTTCCCATATGCTACGCATCCTGCATTTGAAATACAAGCAATGAATGTCCATGTCTCTCTTGCGCATAATTTAACGCACACAGAAAAACTTACTTTTACTGCATTGTTTTACTATTGGACAGCCAATCAATAAAAACGAGCAAATTCATCTAGAATTTACTCGTTTTTTTAAAAGAAAATATATGTTCTATACTCATTATGTGCCCAGGAAGTATATAAAAATGTAACGTGAAAAATGAATTAGGGTGACTTAAAAGAATGAATAGTACTGCTGATTTCCGTTTCAGGTGGACGCTTTGCGCGGCCGTTGCCTCAGCCTCCTCGCTACGCTGCGGGTCTTCACATAACGCTTTTTCCGCTGGAGTCGCCACCTTCCACTGCAATCAAATGTGTAGTACTTAACTTTAAGATATTGCAGCCTTTCGCTTAGATGATATGAGTCGCCCAAGCTAATATAGTGATAAAATTGTCTGTTGAATTAAGGATACTACTCTGTAATACTTTTCTCAAAACATACTTACCTAGTTCTAAGAGTTGTAGAAGGGCGACGGGCAGATAAATGCCATAAGATTACTTAAAAAAAGCGATATTGGTTGTGACCAAATCACAACCAATATCACTAAAAATTCAATCGGTAATCATATAGCAAGACGTTTGTCCAAAGTCCCTCGAAAACGAAAGAAACAGTTTTGACCTTCAAGGGACGGGCGTTTTTATGCCCGGTTTCTCTTATATTAATCTTTAAACAAATTAAACCACCCTTTGTATTTGAACCAACTAAGCATAGAAAAAGCGATGAGGACCATAGCACCGAGTACTACGAAATAACTATATTTCCACTCAAGTTCAGGCATGTTTGCAAAGTTCATACCGTATACTCCAACAATGAACGTTAAGGGTATAAAAACAGTTGATACAATCGTTAAGATCATCATGATACGGTTCATCCTACTAGAGTTTATCGACATATGACTATCACGTATATCAGCTGTCAGCTCTCGATTAGATTCAATCATTTCCGTCAGTCGTATTAAATGGTCGTAAATATCGGCAAAGTAGGTGTGTTCTGTTTGCTGTAAATTCATTCGTTCTGAATTTAATATTCTATAAAGTAAATCTCGCATAGGAATAACTGTACGTCTTAAACGCAACAAATCTCCTCGTAGATCAAACACTGAATCCATAGAAAAATGGCGCATATCATAAGTAAGCTTGTCTTCTACAGCATTTAAATAGCCTTCAATTTTATAGACAATCGGAAAATAGGCATCTACTACTGTATCGATGATATTATAAGTTGCATGGATAGCACCTCTATCCCAGCCTTGTGAATTTTGTCTAATACGCTGCCGTGCTTGCTCCATTTCATGCATCGGATGGAAATGAAATGACACTACATAGTCTTGACCAACAAATATGTCTAACTCTTCCGCTTCTAATGTTTCCTCATTGAAAGAATGTAAAACAAAGAAGTTATAACCATCATAATAGTCCACTTTAGGACGCTGTAGCCTTTGTAAGCAATCCTCAATTGCCAGTGGATGAAAACGAAAGAAAGAACTAAGCAAAAGTTCTTCTTCTTTGGTTGGCTCGGCAATGTCAATCCAGTACCATTCAAACTTTCTCCGTTTTATATCTTCTATAGGAAAGTCATTTACTATTTCATGATCGGTCGTTATGCCAATCGTATGGATCATACATACCCCTCTTTTCATCACTATCTCTTTTCATATTATCTCATAGTCTTCATATTATTAATGTACCTAAAAAACAGAGGAAATGAAAAGAAAATTATGATGCTTCCACCATTAAAAATATTATATTCTAAATAAAAAGAAAATAATGGTTGACTTAGGTAATTTCTATTTGTATACTAGGTGTTAATCAAATAAAACAACTTTCTTATCAAGAGAGGTGGAGGGACTTGGCCCTATGATACCTCAGCAACAGGCAAAAATTTGTACTGTGCTAATTCCAGAAGCGTTATGCTTGAAGATAAGAAGAGACTAATTCACCGATGACGTGTAAACCTCTTCTTGTTTCTAAGAAGGGGTTTTATTTGATTTTAACTATAAAAAATAGGAGGAGAAATCAATATGTCATCGGAATTACTAAAAGCATTCAACACATTGAAGGAAAAGCAGTGGGTAGATTTAACACACACATTTGGAGCTAATTCACCACATTTCGCCGCTTTTAAAGCAGCTGAAATCGACACATTGTTTAATCATGATGATGGATTCTTTGCACAAAGCTTTCAATTTGCAGGACAGTACGGCACACATATAGATGCACCTATACATTTTGTAAGGGATACGCGTTACTTAGAAGAACTCGAATTGAAAGAATTGGTATTACCATTAGTCGTCATTGATCAGTCAAAGGAAGCGGCTGAAGATAATGATTTTACTTTATCGGTGGATGACATTTTCACATTTGAAAAAGCTCACGGAAAAATCGAAGAAGGCTCATTTGTCGCTCTTAGAACCGATTGGAGTAAACGTTGGCCAGACGAAAAGGAATTTAACAATATGGATGCAGCGGGTAATAATCACGCGCCGGGTTGGGGATTAGAAGCTTTAAAGTTTTTATTTCAAGAACGAAAGATTAAAGCAATAGGACATGAAACATTCGACACGGATTCAAGTGCGGATTATCTAAAAAACGGCGCATTACACGGAGAATATTATGTTCTTGAACAAGACACTTACCAAATAGAATTATTGACGAACTTAGATAAGCTTCCTGCAACAGGAGCCATTATTTTCAATATCGTCCCGAAGCCAGAAAAAGCCTCTGGATTCCCAGTTCGATCATTTGCCATCTTACCATAGAAGGAGTGAGATAAATGGACAGTTCAAACAGCTATTCAAGCACCATTTCGAGCGGACACTGTAGAAAGTTTGTTAAGACCAGAAAGTTTACTGGCGGGCTTTAGACTTCTTTGAACACAGAAGTAACTCAATATGTTCCGCTGGAGCAGTTGAGTATTAGTCCGCAATGCAGATTTGCTTCTAGACATCATGGTAATAAGCTTACAGAAGAACAGCGGTATAAAAGATTAAAAACATTGTTGATATTTCTAGAGAAGTTTGGAGTTAATCCGTGTAAGATCTCGACTACTTTCCATACTCATTTGTAGAATACTGTAGCTGAGTAAAAATATAACTTTCTTTCTCGGGTCTCATTTGATAATGAGAAAGAAAGTAAAGTTTTAAACATAAATGAAATGCCAAGGGAATAAACCCTTGGCATTTCATTTGTTTTCATTATTTTCTTTCTGCTTTTAAAGCCTTAAACAGTGAAATAATCATAAGTAACATTACGAATGAAAATGGTAAGGCGGCAATAATAATTGTATTTTGTAATGCCGCTAATCCATTAACGGATAACAAAATAATAGCGATTACGGATAATGTGATTCCCCAAGCGAGCTTCACTCTGTTCGGTGGAGTCAGTGACCCGTTGGTCGACTGCATACCAAGAACGAAAGTGGCAGAATCTGCCGAAGTAATGAAAAAGGAAGCAATTAATAACACAGCAAAAACAGAAATACCTGTAGAGAAAGGCATCATATGGAACATTTCAAAAATAGTCAATTCAGTAGATGCTTGTGCTAAATCAGCAATGCCTCTTTTCTGAAAGTCAATGGCTGTTGTACCAAAAGCTGAAAACCAAAATGTTCCCAGTAAAGTAGGTGCTACAAGAACACCTGTAACAAACTCACGTATTGTACGACCTTTAGATACTCGAGCAATGAACATACTAACGAATGGTGCCCATGAGATCCACCAAGCCCAATAGAAGATAGTCCAATTGTCTAGCCACTCTCGATTATGACCATTCAATGGGGATGTACGAAAACTCATTTGTACAATATTCCCTAAATAACCTCCGAAAGAATCTGTAAACATATCTAGAATCAGTAAGGTAGGTCCCATAATAACGACAAAACCAAGTAAAGCAAGAGCTAATAGTAAATTTATATTGGACAAATATTTTATCCCTTTACTTAATCCAGACCAAGCAGATGCTACAAAGAGGACGGTGACAACCGCTATAATGATAATCTGAGACGTAATGCCAATTTTGAAGCCAAATAAGTAATTTAAGCCGGCATTAATTTGAACAGCACCGAATCCAAGAGAAGTAGCAACGCCAAATGCTGTGGCAAAGACAGCGAGCACATCTACGAGAGTACCCCATGGGCCTTCCATTCGTTTGCCGAAAATTGGTTTCAAAGTGGAGGAGATTAAGCCTGGTTCCCCCTTACGGAATTGGAAGAATGCAAGAGATAATGCAACAACCCCATACATAGCCCAAACATGGAATCCCCAGTGGAAGTAAGTTTGACGAAGGGATTCTTTAAAAGCTGCATTCGTACCTGGTTCAGCTGTGGCAGGATCAATGGCAAAATGTGACAAGGGTTCAGCTGCCCCATAAAAGACAAGCCCAATTCCCATACCAGCAGAAAACAACATAGAAATCCAAGTAATAGTTGAAAATTGCGGACGATCTGAATCTTTTCCCAGTCGGATTTTTCCATAGGGACTAAAGATGAAGAAGATGCTTAATACTAACATTAGCGTCATAAGTAACATATAGTACCAACCAAATGATGAAGCAACGAAAGTTTTAATAGTACTAGTAAAAGCTTCAAAACTTTCCGGGGCTAAAGCACCGTATCCAACAGCTAAAACTATTAAACCAATCGTTATATAAAATACCTTTGATAATTTTTTCATGTTTTCCCTCTCTCGCGTTTTTATCCTAAACGCTTAACTATACTAATAAAATATTATAGAATCAACCAAAATACTTATATTTATTCCTTATAGTATTACCATTTTAGCTTAGATTGAAACTTCTTCTTTCCCAATAAAGCCTATCAAGCTGTTTTTATTTTTACTTAATGGGGATGTTTGTCTAGTTAGTTTCTTCTCCTCTTGCATTTACTAATAGTAGTGCAAGAAGGAGGTGAATTAACAATGAATCAACATCAACATCAACAACCCTGTTCCTGTAATCCTTGTCAACAAAAGCAGTGGCAACAACCAGCTGCTCAACCAGTTGTTTGTCCTCCGCAATACCGAGTGCGTGATTCGTTCTTACCTAGAATGCAGCCTGTTATCCATCCAATTGTAAATGTGAATAGAGAGCATATCGTAAACGTTCCTCAGCACTTTTACACAGTTACAAATCAAAATGTAATGGTACCCGGCAGCCAACAGGCATTTCCTATGCAACAAGGACAGTTTCCACAACAATCATTTGGTCAACCTTACGGACAACAGTTTGGGCAACAACAATTCGGACAGCAACAGTTCTTCCCAGGTCAGAATAGATAATTCATCTGTATTCTAGTTTTCTTCGTTATGAAGAAAACAACAGCAAATGCCTTTATATCAAAGTGCATTTGCTTTTTTATTATGATTTTAATGTAAAGCTTTTCTTTCTAATCATTCGATACAATGTATCTATGTATTTAGATGTATTGTAATATTCAGTATATTTTGATAAAGTTTATAATTATTTCGGTTTCTAAAAGAAAGAGAAAAGTAGAAAGATACGGGGGAATAATATGAAGCTATTTTTATCGGTCGATATGGAAGGAATAACAGGTTTGCCAGATTACACGTTTGTAGAGTCCAACAAGCATAATTACGAACGGGCGAGACGTATAATGACTCAAGAAGCAAATGCCATTGTGGAAGGTGCTTTATCAAAAGGTATAAAAGAAGTACTAGTCAATGACAGTCACTCTAAAATGAATAATCTCCTGGTAGAAGAATTACATCCAGATGCTTCCTTAATCACAGGGGATTTTAAGCCTTATTCAATGGTGCATGCACTAGATGAAACGTATTTAGGAGCTGTTTTTGCAGGTTATCATTCAAGGGCTGGACAACCCGGTGTAATGAGTCACTCGATGATATTTGGGGTTCGTAATATGTACATAAATGAAGTAGTAGTTGGAGAACTTGGATTAAATGCATTTGTAGCAGGATATTATGGTGTGCCAGTTATTATGGTGGCAGGAGATGACGGTGCGTGTAGGGAAGCGGAGGACCTTCTACCTGGTGTCGTGACTGCAGTGGTGAAGGAGTCTATTTCTCGTTCAGCTGTTAAGACGTTACATCCTTTAAAATCACAGGCCTTGCTTAGAGAGAAAATAGTGGAGGCTATAGAAAAACGAGATCAAATAAAGCCTCTAACTCCTCCTGAAAAACCAGTACTAAGAATTGAATTTGTAAACTATGGTCAAGCGGAGTGGGCGGCTTTAATGCCGGGTTGTGAAATTATAAAAGATACTACAGTGGTGGAGTTTAAAGCGAAAGATATTTTAGAAGCATATCGAGCAATGCTTGTTATGGTGGAATTAGCGTTACAAGCTAAATTCTGTTAAGGGGGCTTTTGAATGGGAAAATATATTGTTAAGCGTTTTATCATGATGATTGCGACAATTCTCATCATTGCTACATTAACCTTCGTATTGATGCACTTAATACCCGGTTCTCCATTTGAGGGAGAGCGGACGACTAATCCTACCATTCAAGCAAACTTAGAAAAATTTTATAAACTAGACGAACCCCTTCATATTCAATATTTAAGTTATTTAAAATCCATTGTCACATTTGACTTTGGGCCATCTATTAAGAAGCCGAATGAATCCGTAAATGAATTGTTAGCGCGGGGATTCCCGATTTCCTTTGAACTTGGGATGGCTACTATTTTAGTAGCTTTGCTTTCAGGGATCATACTGGGTACGATTGCTGCACTTCGACATAATGGCCTGGTAGACTACTTCGCCATGACATTTGCAGTAGTTGGTATATCTGTACCTAACTTCGTACTTGCAACATTACTTATTCAACAACTTGCTGTGACCTGGGACTTGCTACCGGCAGCAACCTGGTCTAGTCCGTTACATATGATATTGCCTATAATAGCCCTTGCAACGGGACCCACCGCTATTATTGCTCGCTTAACTAGATCTAGTATGTTAGAGGTGCTTACACAAGATTATATTAAAATGGCCCGTGCTAAAGGATTATCTCCCGTACGGATAATTGTTCGCCATGCATTAAGAAATGCACTTATGCCAGTTGTAACAATTTTAGGGACGATGCTTGCTGGAATACTAACAGGTACTTTTGTAATCGAGCGTATTTTTGCCATTCCAGGTATGGGGAAATATTTCGTGGAGAGTATTAATAATCGAGATTACCCCGTAATCATGGGTACAACTGTGTTTTATAGCGCATTTCTAGTGTTCATGCTATTCATTGTAGATATTGTCTACGGATTACTGGACCCACGTATAAAATTACACCGAAAAGAAGGGGATGCCTAATGACAAATTCACAAGAAGTAGTGTCCCCACAGCATGTAAAAGATGAGTGGTTTCAACCTCTACCAAAGAAGCATGGAGGAGCAGAAACGGTTGTAAGACCCTCATTATCCTACTGGAAAGATGCTTGGCGTCGATTACGAAAAAATAAATTGGCAATGGGTGGATTAATTTTTCTCATTTTATTGATGCTTTTCGCTATATTTGGTCCTATCTTTTCTCCATATTCGGTTACCGCTACTGATTACCCTAACCAAAACCAACCTCCATCCGCTGCTCATTGGTTTGGTACCGACGAAGCAGGAAGAGATGTGTTTACAAGAACCTGGTATGGCGCCCGTATTTCTATATTTGTAGGAGTAATGGCTGCGCTTATCGATTTCTTTATTGGCATTATTTACGGTGGTATTAGTGGTTATAAAGGTGGACGTACGGATTCCATTATGATGCGAATAGTAGAAGTACTTTATGGATTACCCCATTTGTTAGTTGTTATTTTGTTAATGGTTATCATGGGGGCAAGTTTAACGACAATCATAGTAGCTCTTACTGTTACAGGATGGGTAGGAATGGCGCGTATTGTTCGAGGACAGGTACTACAGATAAAAAACTATGAGTTTGTAACAGCCTCCAAATCGTTTGGTGCTAAGAGCTCTAGAATTATCCGGAAAAATTTATTGCCGAATACAATGGGTCCTATTATAGTTCAAATGACTCTTACAGTTCCAAGTGCAATCTTTGCGGAAGCTTTTCTAAGTTTTTTAGGCTTAGGGATAGCAGCTCCATTTGCAAGTTGGGGTGTTATGGCAAATGATGCACTTCCTGTTATATTATCTGGTCATTGGTGGCGCTTATTCTTCCCAGCATTGTTTATTTCTTTAACGATGTTCGCCTTTAATGTGCTAGGGGACGGACTTCAGGATGCGCTAGATCCGAAGCTTAGGAGGTAGATTGGATGAATGAACAACAGTTAGATATTGCGAAGGAACACGTAAAACAGCGAGTTAATGAAGTAGATAAATCACTTCCAGTAGGTACCTCTGAAACGCAAAGGAATAGAAAGAAAACAAAGAAGATAAGGTCAGATGTAAAAGTACTTCAGGTAAATAATCTCCAAGTTTCTTTTCGAACGTATGGTGGAGAGGTAGAAGCTGTTAGGGGGGTTAGTTTCGATCTTCATCAAGGGGAAACACTGGCTATAGTAGGGGAATCAGGATGTGGAAAAAGTGTTACTTCTAATGCCATTATGGGGTTAATACCGGAGCCTGCCGGGATTATTAAGAATGGTAGTGTTCTTTTTAAAGGGAAAGAGTTGACGGGGATGTCGAAGCCGCAACTTCGGAAAATTCAAGGGGTAGACATATCGATGATTTTCCAAGATCCTATGACAGCACTAAACCCAACGCTCACGATTGGGGAGCAATTAACAGAAGGGCTTCGAACGCATAAAAAAGTAAGTAAACAAGAGGCGAAACATAAAGCGATAGAAATGTTGGAACTGGTGGGAATTCCGAATCCTAAAGAGCGCTTAAAGCAATTTCCTCATCAATTTTCAGGAGGAATGCGACAAAGAATTGTGATTGCCATTGCGCTCATATGTGAGCCGGAGCTCCTAATTGCGGATGAACCAACTACCGCACTAGATGTAACGATCCAAGCACAAATATTAGAACTCTTTGAAGAGATTCAACAGAAAACGAATATTTCCATTATATTAATCACTCATGACTTAGGAGTCGTTGCGAAAATAGCTGATCGAATTGCCGTAATGTATGCCGGAAAAGTAGTAGAAATTGGGGATAAACGTGCAATATTTTACACACCGGAGCATCCATATACAAAAGGGCTTTTAAATTCAGTTCCTCGTCTGGACTTGGTTGAGGAAGAATTACAACCAATTGAAGGGACGCCACCAGATTTATTTTCACCACCTAAAGGATGTCCTTTCACGGCAAGATGTCCGTATGCAATGGAAGTATGTGATCATGTTTATCCTTTTACGACAACGATATCTGAATCACATGCGGTTGACTGTTGGCTTCAGGACGAACGTGCAAAAGTATTACAAGAGTTATCTTAAAATAGGATGAGCGCGCTTAAGTGCATTCACATATATATTACAAAGGGGGAACTAAGATGAAGAAATGGTTAATGTTATTTGTAGTAGCATTATTTGTCCTTGTGTTAAGTGCTTGTACAGCCACGAAAGATGCAGGTGAAAAAAAGGAAACTAATACAGGAAACGAAGGAGAAGAGAAGGAAACAGCAGTAGAAACTGAAACAGAAAAAATACTCAAATTAAATAATGGAAATGAACCAACATCATTTGATCCATCTGTAGGATTTGATGCGGTTTCTTGGAATGCATTGAATAATCTAATGGAAGGACTTGTACGGCTGTCAAAGGACCATGTAGCAGAACCTGCAACAGCTGAAAAAATTGATGTTACAGAAGATGGTCTAACGTATACATTTACAATTCGCGACGATGCGAAATGGTCTAATGGTGAGCCTGTATTAGCAAGTGATTTCGTTTATGGTTGGTTGCATATGTTAAATCCGGAAACAGCTTCCCCCGCAGCATTTTTAGCGTATTTCATTGATGGAGCAGAAGCCTATAATAGTGGGGAAGGCGCAGCTGAGGACGTTGCTATTAAAGCGGTAGAGGAAAAAGTATTTGAAGTGAAATTAAATGCTCCAACAGAAGCATTCTTAAACATCATTACTAACCCAAGTTTCTTCCCAGTTAATGAAAAAGTGGCTACTGAGAATGCAACCTGGTATACAGAAGCAGATACATTCGTAGGAAATGGCCCGTTCAAGTTAACAGCATGGGAGCATGATGTAAGCTTTACATTTGCAAAAAATGAAAATTATTGGGATGCCGATACTGTAAAGCTGGATAAAGTGGAATGGGCTATGGTTGATGATTCCAATACCGAATACCAAATGTACGAAACAGAGGAATTAGATGTATCTGGTGTACCGGCGGAATTGGCAGATCAGTTATTGGATTCTCCTGAATTGAAAAATGAAGATCAAGCAGGGTTATATTTCTACCGTTTCAACGTATCACAAGAGCCTTTTACAAATAAAAAAATCCGTCAAGCTTTTGGTTTAGCGGTTGATCAACAAGAAATCGTAGAGTTTGTAACGAAAAATGGCGAAAAACCAGCAGAGGGCTTTGTTCCTTATGGTTTTATAGGGCCTGATGGTAAGGAGTTCAGAGAAACAGCTGGTAAACTGGTAGGCTTTGATGCAGAAAAAGCAAAATCACTTTTAGCTGAAGGTATGAAAGAAGAGGGTTACACAGAGTTACCTGAAGTAACGTTAACTTATTCTACAAGTGATACTCATAAGAAAATAGCGGAAGCACTGCAAAGTAAATTTAAAGAAGTTTTAGGAGTAGATGTAGTATTACAAAATGTAGAAGCAAGTGTGTTTGCGACTGAGCAAAAAGAGTTTAAATACCAATTGTCTCGCTCTTCCTTCTTATTTGACTATGCAGATCCAGTGAATGCTTTAGAAAGCTTCATCACAGGTTCCTCTATGAACCGTACTACTTGGTCAGATGCAAAATTTGATAAACTAATCGCTGATATAAAAAATGAAACAGACGAAGCAAAACGTTGGGAAATGCTTATTCAAGCAGACGCGTTATTAATGGACGAAATGCCAATTTTCCCAGTACATTATTACAACCAAGTAACACTTGAAAAACCAACAATTTCAGGAATCGTAAGACATCCAGTTGGATATATGGACTTAAAGTGGGCTGACAAAGAATAGTTGCCAGAAAAGCCCTAGCAACTATGCGAAAGCTGCGGTGCCTCATTTGGTACCGCCCTTTTCTTTCCTATTAGATATGTTAAAATTTGCAGTGAGTTGGTTTATTAAGGCTTCATTATAAAGGAGAAATTACATATGAAAATCCGTCCAAAACGATTGCAAAAAGGAGATACTATCGGTATTATTGCTCCTTCAAGTCCACCGAATCTAGAGAACTTAAAGGGCTCTTTTGCTTTTTTAGAGGAGCTTGGCTTATCTTATCAATTAGGAAAAAGTCTAGAAAATGTACATGGCTACTTAGCTGGCACTGATGAGGAACGTTTAGAAGATTTACATGAGATGTTCGCTAACCCAAATATTGCAGGCATTATTTGTGCGGGTGGAGGCTATGGTTCTGCACGTTACACAGATCAAATCGATTTTCAATTGATGCATGAGAATCCAAAGGTTTTTTGGGGTTACTCTGATATAACTTTTCTACATACAGGTATGAATCTATATTCGGATATCGTCACCTTCCATGGACCAATGTTAGCTTCAGATGTGGGAAAAGATACGTTCTCCGAGCTATCCAAAAAAATGTTTCAACAGTTGTTTAATCCAATGGAGCTATTTTATACTGAAGCAATCTCTCCATTGGCACAAGTTTCTCCAGGTATCGTAAGAGGGGAACTTACAGGAGGAAATTTATCATTACTTGCTAATGGTGTAGGTACAAAATATGAGGTAGATACAAAAGGAAAACTTCTCCTGATAGAAGATGTAGGGGAAGAGCCTTACAAAGTAGATGGTATGCTAAACCAACTACGCCAAGCTGGTATTTTAGATGCGGCAGCTGGGTTTGTCATTGGGGATTTTAGTGGTGCAGAACCTAAAAAAAGGCCGGTTACTTTGTCTTTAGACGAAGTGTTTGATCACTACATTGGAAAATTAGGTAAGCCTGCAGTGAAAGGATTTAAAATAGGACATTGCGAGCCTCATTTTGCCGTCCCACTTGGAATGGAAGCAGAATTGGATGCGAATAACTTATCTCTAACTATATTACCTGGAGTTGAATAAGGAGGAGACGAGATTGTATATAAAATCAATTGAAACCTTTGATGTGTCAGTCCCTCTAACTAAACCATTTAAAACTGCTCTACGAACTGTGACGACGGCTTACTCAGTGTATGTAACTATTACGACGAGTGATGGCATAGTAGGTCATGGAGAGGCTCCACCGACACATGTAATTACAGGCGAGTCGATGGACAGTATTCGATACGCTATTAACGAGATAATTGCACCTCAATTGATTGGTATGAACATTTTACAAAGTGAGCAGATATTCCAGAAACTAAACACAGCCTTAGTCAGAAATACAAGTGCTAAAGCGGCATTAGACATGGCCCTATATGACATACTTGCTAAGCATGCAGGTCTTCCTTTATATCAATTTCTTGGAGGTTATCGGAAAAAGCTAGAAACCGATTTTACAGTTAGTGTGAATGACCCTAGCGAGATGGCAGATGATGCAGAACAGTATATAAAGGATGGATTTAAAGTTCTAAAGGTCAAGGTAGGTATTGGTGAGATAAAAGATGATATCCAACGCATTCGTGCTATTCGAGATCGTGTGGGAATGACGCCAAAGTTAAGGCTCGATGCTAACCAGGGATGGAATGCTAAAGAGGCCGTAAAAGCAATTAGCTTAATGGAGGATACAGGATTATCAATTGAATTTGTAGAACAGCCAGTTCCTGCTTGGGATCTCGAAGGGCTAAAGTATGTTACCGATCATACATATACTCCAATTATGGCGGATGAAAGTGTTTTTTCTGTGCAGGATGCTAAACAAGTTCTAAAAATGCGAGCTGCTGATTTGATAAATATAAAGCTGATGAAATCTGGTGGCATTTATCACGCCCAAAAAATAAATACACTTGCAGAGGCAAGTGGGGTGAAATGTATGGTAGGCAGCATGATTGAAACGAAATTGGGAATCACAGCGGCTGCTCATTTTGCAGCTAGCCAGCCGAATATTCGATATTTTGACTTTGACGCACCGTTAATGCTAAAAAATGATTTAATAGTCGGTGGTGTTATCTATGATAAGAGTGATATGACCTTCTCCAACGAACCAGGATTAGGGATTGTTCATGTGAATTTGGATTAGGAGGCAAAAAGATGCCAGTGGAAAAGAAAGAGTGGGTTTGTGCTGTAAAGGTGGGAACTATTTGGACTGAACCAAACTCTGCCAGGGAGATAGATATTCCGGCAATCTCAAATCCTGTGTTATTGGTGGAATGGCTTGAGGCACTACCGTATAAAGAAAGGTTAGCTTTATGTGATGAAAATCGTGTGCAAACGCAGCTGCTTTACGGAGAACCAGTGCTTGTGGAGGAGATAGTAGAGGAATGGGCAAAAGTTGTTGCCATTTGGCAGCCCTCTAAAAAAGATAGTCGTGGTTATCCAGGTTGGATCCCGCTTTCGCAAATACAACCTACAAAGCAAGTGGATGTCAGGGGTTCCGCCAGAGTTTCTTCTGCAAAAGTACAGCTCTGGGATTTACAACATAATCCGCTACTCGTTTTAGCCTTTAATACTATTCTACTGATAATCTCAGAGGATGAAGTATTTTATACCGTTCTTACGCCACACGGCAAAGCGTTATTATCGAAAGTACATGCCCAATTTTCATCTTCTGTGGATCAGATTCCGAAGAGGTCTGCAGAGGAAGCGGTGGTTTTAGGGGAAAATTATTTAGATTTACCATATCTATGGGGGGGCATGTCTCCATATGGCTATGATTGTTCGGGTTTTTCGTACAATATGTTGAAGGCTTGTGGTTATATAATTCCTCGAGATGCAAGTGACCAGGCTAAATCGGGAGAAGAAATTTCTATACAAGACCCTTCGCTTTGGAAAAAAGGGGATTTACTATTTTTTGCGAATGATGAAGGGACGGGAACGGTAAGGCATGTTGGGTTCTATTATGGGGATGGCCAACTATTGCATTCGCATTCAACGGGGAAAACAGTAGAAATTTTAAGGCTAGCAGGATCTCTGTTAGAAAAGGAGATTTGTGCAGTTAGAAGATATGCCGTTTAGGGGGGATTTAAATGACGGAAAAAGTTCTATTGTCTGTTCAAGATTTGAAGCGCCATTTTGACATTGGACATGGGGAGACGTTGAAGGCTGTTGATGGGATAAGTTTTGATATCTTCAAAGGGGAGACATTTGGTCTAGTGGGTGAATCTGGTTGTGGTAAATCCACAGCAGGCCGAACTATTTTAGGATTGTACAATAGAACAGAGGGAAAAGTTCTGTTTGAAAATGAAAATGTGCATGAGATGACTGACAAAGAAAGAAGAGGTTACTTGAAAAAGATGCAAATGATCTTTCAGGATCCGTATGCATCTTTAAATCCACGTTCCACTGTGTTTGAAATTATTGCTGAACCGATGGAAATACATAAACTATACAAAAAGGAAGAGTTAAAGTCTAGAGTGTATGAATTACTAGAGGATGTGGGCTTGAACAGAGACCATGCTAATCGATATCCTCATGAATTTTCAGGAGGTCAGCGTCAACGTATTGGCATAGCTCGAGCGCTTGCATTAGATCCTGAGTTTATCATTGCGGATGAGCCTATTTCAGCTTTGGATGTGTCAGTTCAAGCTCAAGTAGTGAAGCTGCTCCAACGACTACAAAAGGAAAAAAATCTAACCTATTTGTTTATCGCACATGATTTATCGATGGTCAAGTACATCTCTGACCGAATAGGGGTCATGTACCTAGGGCATATGGTAGAAATGACCACTAGTAGTCAGTTGTATGAAAATCCACTACACCCGTACACACAGGCTTTGTTATCTGCGATTCCCATTCCAGATCCTGACATAGAGGAGTCACGAGAACGTATTCTTTTGCATGGAGAGCTTCCGAGCCCGATTAATCCACCTTCAGGTTGTGTATTCCGTACGAGATGTGCACATGCTATGTCCATTTGTACGGAAAAAAAGCCAAATTGGAAGGAACAGGAACCAGGTCATTTTGTAGGATGTCATCTTTATAATTAATAATGATACCCATATTACAAATACGTACCTTGCATAATTTATATTGACAAAATGCTAATACTTGTAGTATTCTGAAAATAACGAAAAGAAAGGAGTGAGGCATCATGGCAAATGAATATACGTATCCACGAATCTGTAAGTTTATGATGTCCCACTCCGTATGTCTCTAACCAGATATATGCTTCTTTACTAATGACCGGGGAACCATGGCTGCAGATTCGTGCAGTCATGGTTTTTTATTGTTTAGCTTATAGCTCTATTAATGTGGCTTGGGCATTATTCATACGGAAATTAGGGGGAAATTGAATTGAATTTAATCGAACAATATGGTTGGAATAATAATTGGGAAGAAAAAATGACAGGTAGTGGAACTGCAGGTCGCGTACTACTGGAACATAAAAATTTATATAGAGTTATGACCAATGAAGGAGAGCTACTATGCTCACTTTCTGGGAAATTTAAATTTGGGAATGATAGAGAAGCATTTCCGGCAGTTGGAGACTGGGTAGTGCTCGATCGGATGCCTGGTGAGGAAAAGGGGATAATCCATGAAGTACTTCCTCGCAGTTCACAGTTCTCTAGGAAAATGGCTGGATTGACGACGGAAATTCAACTAATTGCGGTAAACGTTGATTTTGTATTTCTAGTGATGTCGCTTAATCATGACTTCAATGTTCGTAGATTAGAGAGATATCTATTGGCAGCATGGGATTCAGGGGCGACCCCCATCGTTGTATTAACGAAAAAAGATGCTTGTGAAGACCTAGAATATTATATGAAAGAAGTAGAGGCTATTGCATTTGGTGTGGATATATTTGCAGTGAGTAGTGTGACCGGCGAAGGTATCGATCGATTAGGAAGTCTATTATCCTCTCATAAAACAGGTGCACTTTTAGGTTCTTCCGGAGTTGGGAAATCATCCTTGATAAACGCCTTGTCAGGTGTAGAAGTAATGACTGTCAATCATATAAGAGAAGATGATAGTAAAGGGCGCCATACAACCACTCATAGAGAGTTGACGCTGTTACCTGAAGGTGGCTTACTAATTGATACACCTGGGATGAGAGAGTTTCAACTTTGGGATACAAGTGATGGGGTGAGTGCTAGTTTTCAGGATATCGAAGACCTAGCATTAGATTGCCGTTTCCGTGATTGTCAGCATGTAAAAGAGCCTGGTTGTGCAATTCGGGAGGCTATTGATAATGGTACTCTTAAACAAGAACGATACAAGAGTTATGTAAAACTGATGCGAGAGCTTGCGCATATCGACCGCAAAAGCGATGCTGCAGCCAAAAAAGCAGAAACGAATAAATGGAAGCAAGTTACGAAGTCTCAACGAAATAATTATAAAAAGAAAATTTAATTTAGCTGTAGCTATAGAAGGTTCAATTAGTCATTCTAGAAAGATAAAAAAGATTTATTGAATAGGAATAGTCATAATAATATATCCTAAACTACAAACAATGGTTTGTAGTTTTTTCTTGTTTTTAAGTGCAAATCGTATCAATTGCACATACAAAAAATTCTCGTTATAATATAGTCAAAGTTAGTCAAAGTCAGTTTGTGAGAAGAGGTGAGAAGATGAAAAATATATCTGACATAATTGAAGGGTATTTGAAGGCTATTATAGAAGAAGGAAGTAAGGAACAAATCGAAATTAAGCGAAGTGAAATCGCGGAGAAGTTTCAGTGTGTTCCATCTCAAATAAATTATGTAATCAATACACGATTTACCCAAGATCGCGGATACTTAGTAGAAAGTAAACGAGGTGGAGGGGGATATATTCGAATCCTCCGCGTTCGAGCTCATACAAAAGCTGATCTAATAGAGCATATTATACAAACACTAGAAAATGGGGCTTCAGAATCGGTCACGGAAGATATTGTTTTTCGATTGATCGATGAAGATGTTATTACTAAACGTGAAGCAAAACTCATTTTAGCAGCTTTAAATAGAACGACTCTGGTGATTCCATTACCTGCCAGAGATGAACTAAGGTCTCGTATTTTATGCGCCATGTTATTAACATTAAAATATGAAAAAAGTGAAAAATGAACGGGGTGTGTTAAAGGTGATTTGTGAAAATTGTAAACAAAGACCGGCGAAAGTAACGGTTACCCAAGTGCATAATGGTGAACATCTTGAAAGACATTATTGTGAAGTCTGTGCAAATAGCCTCCACCCGTTTTACGTTGAGTACAAACAAGATCCACTATCTTTACATCAACTATTATCGAACTGGTTTAGTCAAACAGAACAACAACCAATGCAACAAAAACAACAAAAAAATATAATTGTATGCGATGAATGTGGTTGGTCGATCCAGCGTTTTTTAGATGAAGGAAAATTTGGTTGTGCAAATTGTTATAACAGTTTTCGCCCTCAGTTACCGAATGTATTTAAGCGACTTCATAATGGAAACACGAAGCATACCGGGAAGGCTCCAGGTGCACTAGGAGAGAAGATTGCTTTAAAGAAACGTATAGAAGCCATTCGCACTCAAATGAAAGATGCTATTGCCACGGAAAGTTTTGAGGAAGCCGCAAAGTTGAGAGATGAAGCCAGAGATTTGGAAAGTCAACTTTCAACAGGAGGAGGTGACCAAACGAATGTCAATTGAACACTTTTTAGATAACTCCATTTCTAGTTGGATGGCTGGTGTTGGACAGCATTCAGATATCGTGATGAGTACAAGAATACGCTTAGCTAGAAATCTGAATGGCTATCGTTTTCCTTTAGCATTTACAGAAGACGAGGCGCATAAAATTGACCAATCTGTATCTGCCACTTTGTTAGATGCAAGTGACGAATTAGATATGCAATTTTCTTCCATTCATATAAAGGATGTATCGGAACTAAGTCGCCAAGTGTTAGTAGAGAAACATTTAATCAGTCCAAAGCTCGCTAACTCGCCTATGACTGGCTCGGTTTTATTATCAAATGATGAATCGGTTAGTGTAATGGTCAATGAAGAGGATCATATTCGTATACAATGTCTTTTTCCAGGGCTTCAAATTCAAGAAGCCTATGCACAAGCAGATGTGCTAGATCGTGTATTAGATAAAGAATTACCATATGCGTTTGACGAGCAGTTTGGTTATTTGACAAGTTGTCCTACAAATACAGGTACTGGCTTGCGTGCATCTGTCATGATGCATTTACCGGCATTAACGATGACCAAACAAATGAACAGAATTGTTACGATCATTTCAAGACTTGGAATGGTTGTTAGAGGAATTTACGGAGAAGGTAGTGAAGCGCTCGGTAATGTATATCAAGTGTCCAACCAAACCACACTTGGTAAGTCAGAAGAAGACATACTTGCTGATCTTCAGAGTATTACCGAACAAATTATTCAAAAAGAAAGAGAAGCACGAGATGCACTTCTAAAGCATTCGGCCAATACACTAGAAGACCGACTATATCGATCTCTAGGAACTTTATCATTTGCCCGTATCATGGCAACGGATGAAGCAGCGAGATGCCTATCGGATGTACGATTAGGAATAGATATGGGACTCATAGAAGATGTTGATGTATCTATCTTGAATGAATGTATGGTGTTTATGCAACCAGGATTTCTACAAAAATATGCGGGAACTTCATTGAATACTTCTGAGCGGGATATGTTTCGCGCGAAGCTGTTAAGGGAAAGATTGCAAAAAGAAGAAAAACAGAAAACAAAGGGAGAGGAATCTGAATGATGTTTAATCGTTTTACACAAAGATCTCAAAAAGTATTACAACTAGCTCAAGAAGAGGCTATACGCTTGAAGCATGAATCTATTGGAACAGAACATATATTACTTGGTCTTATCCGAGAAGGTAGTGGAATTGCTGCAAAAGCATTAGAGGCAATAGAAGTAGATTTAAAAGTAATTGAAGCAGGGATTGAGGAACTAGTAGGAGCAGGCAAAGAAGAAGTTGGCCCAATTGTTAACTACACTCCTCGTGCTAAAAAAGTGATTGAGCTTTCCGTAGATGAATCTCGAAAACTTGGGCATTCATATATTGGAACAGAACATCTATTGCTTGCATTAATCCGTGAAGGAGAAGGCGTAGCTGCTCGTGTCCTAAATAATGCAGGAGTAAGTTTAAACAAAGCTCGTCAACAAGTACTTCAATTATTAGGTAGTACAGAGCAAGCGCACGGCAATGGCAACAATGGAACAGCTCCAGCTAGTACACCGACACTAGATGGTCTAGCTCGTGACTTAACACAAATTGCAAGAGAAGGTACATTAGATCCTGTAATTGGTCGTAGTAAAGAAATTACAAGAGTAATTGAAATCTTGGCTCGTCGTACAAAAAACAATCCAGTTCTAATTGGAGAACCAGGTGTTGGTAAAACGGCTATTGCTGAAGGGCTTGCACAGCAAATCGTCCAAAATGAAGTGCCAGAAATCCTACGCGATAAACGTGTAATGACACTAGATATGGGTACAGTTGTTGCTGGTACAAAATATCGTGGGGAATTTGAAGATCGTTTGAAAAAAGTGATGGATGAAATTCGCCAAGCAGGTAATGTTATCCTATTCATTGATGAACTTCATACGTTAATTGGTGCTGGAGGAGCAGAGGGTGCTATTGATGCTTCGAATATTTTGAAGCCTGCTCTTGCTCGTGGAGAAATTCAATGTATTGGTGCAACAACATTGGATGAGTATAGAAAATATATCGAAAAAGATGCCGCGCTTGAACGTCGTTTCCAACCAATTCAAGTAGATGAGCCTTCAGTAGATGAAGCGATTCAAATTATTTACGGTTTACGTGATCGTTATGAAGCTCATCATCGTGTGAAGATTACGGATGCAGCGGTTGAAGCGGCCGTGAAAATGTCAGATCGTTATATTTCTGATCGTTTCTTGCCAGATAAAGCAATTGACTTAATAGATGAAGCGGGTTCTAAGGTACGCTTACGTTCATATACAACACCTCCTAATCTAAAAGAATTAGAAGCTAAACTAGAAGCAATCCGATCTGAAAAAAATGCATCAGTTCAAAGTCAGGAATTCGAAAAAGCTGCATCATTCCGTGATAAAGAGCAGAAGCTCAAAGATGAACTAGAGAAAATGAAAAACAATTGGAAAGAAAAACAAGGAAAAGAAGAATCTGAAGTAACAGTAGAAGATATCGCAGCAGTTGTTTCTATGTGGACTGGGGTACCAGTGTCTAGATTAGCACAAACGGAATCTGAAAAGTTATTAAAACTAGAAGATAAATTGCATGAAAGAGTAATTGGTCAAAGTGAAGCAGTGGATGCAATTTCAAGAGCTATTCGTCGTGCTCGCGCGGGATTGAAGGATCCGAAACGTCCTATTGGTTCGTTTATCTTCTTGGGACCTACTGGTGTAGGTAAAACGGAGCTTGCTCGCGCTTTAGCAGAAGTGATGTTCGGAGACGAAGATGCAATGATTCGAGTAGATATGTCTGAGTACATGGAAAAACATTCAACTTCTCGTCTAGTTGGATCTCCTCCAGGATATGTAGGTTTTGACGATGGTGGGCAATTGACAGAAAAAGTACGTCGTAAACCATACTCTGTTATCCTGTTAGATGAAATTGAAAAAGCACATCCAGATGTCTTTAATATTCTTCTTCAAGTGTTAGAGGATGGACGATTAACAGACTCTAAAGGTCGCACAGTAGATTTCCGTAATACAGTAGTAATCATGACATCAAACGTTGGTGCGGATGCACTTAGATTCAATAAATACGTTGGATTTAACTTAACAGAAGGTGGCAAAACGGATTATAAAGATATGAAAGGCAAAATGCTAGAAGAATTGAAAAAAGCATTCCGTCCAGAATTCTTAAACCGTTTAGACGAAATGATTGTGTTCCATTCGCTTGAAAAAGAGCATTTAAAACAAATTGTTTCACTTATGACAGAGCAATTATCTAAACGTTTGAAAGAACAAGGTATTGAATTAGAAATTACAGAAGCAGCACAAGACAAAATTACAACTGAAGGATATGAACCAGAATACGGTGCACGTCCTCTACGCCGTGCAATTCAAAAACATGTAGAAGATCGTCTATCCGAAGAACTTCTTAAAGGAGAAGTATTAGACGGGCAACATGTAATATTTGATGTAGAAGACAATGAATTTGTGGTTCGCAGCACTAAATCGTTAGTTACAGAAGGTTAATATAGCGGGCATTCCGAAAAATATTTCCGGAATGCCCTTTTTAACTTGTAGCTCTGGAAGCAGCAGTTCGATCGCTACAGACTGGTCAATAAAGACAGAGTTCGTCATTATTGCAATTCTTTCAGAGGCGCTTGTGCTTTTCATAGTAGGAGGTATTATGGCTAAAAAGAAAACGAAGTTTATGTGTAATTCATGTGGATATGAGTCCGCAAAATGGATGGGAAGATGTCCTGGGTGCGGTGAATGGAACACAATGGTAGAAGAAACGGAAATAATATCCAAAGGCCCGAAACGCTCGTTTCAGCATTCAGATGGCACAGCACAGAAGGCGACCCCAATAATTTCAGTAGTAACAGCTGATGAACCACGAGTGACAACTGACTTTGCTGAACTGAATCGTGTGTTGGGCGGTGGTATTGTCCCTGGGTCGTTAATATTAATAGGTGGAGATCCGGGTATTGGTAAGTCGACCCTTCTTTTGCAGGTTTCTGCTTTACTTGCGAATAAAGGAGAAAGAGTACTGTATATTTCGGGAGAGGAATCCATCCGTCAGACGAAGCTTCGGGCAGAACGATTAGGGGTAACATCAGCAGAGCTTTATATCTATGCTGAAACCAACTTGGAGTTAATCAATGAAACTATTGAGAGTGTAGAGCCAAAATTTGTTATTGTCGATTCTATTCAAACTGTTCATCATCCCGATGTAACAAGTGCACCGGGAAGTGTATCACAAGTTCGAGAGTGTACAGCAGAGCTAATGCGGATTGCCAAAACTAAAAATGTAGCAATCTTTTTAGTGGGACATGTAACAAAAGAGGGACAAATTGCAGGACCTCGTATATTGGAACATATGGTAGATACTGTTTTGTACTTTGAAGGAGAACGTCACCATACGTACCGTATTTTAAGATCTCAGAAGAACAGATTTGGCTCTACGAATGAAATCGCCATTTTTGAAATGGTCCAATCCGGATTAAAAGAAGTACTTAATCCTTCTGAATTATTTCTTCAGGAGCGGTCTCATGGAGCAGCTGGATCTGCAATTGTTGCCTCGATGGAAGGTACCAGACCTATTTTAGTAGAAATTCAAGCGTTAGTGACTCAATCTAGTTTTAATTATCCGAAACGTATGGCTACTGGTATTGATCAAAACCGTGTTTCCTTACTAATGGCAGTACTGGAAAAACGAATGGGATTACTACTCCAAACGCAAGATGCTTATATAAAAGTGGCGGGAGGAGTAAAATTAGATGAACCTGCGATCGATTTAGCCGTCCTAGTAAGTATCGTCTCAAGTTTCCGAGATACAGGGGTTACACCAACTGACTGCTTTATTGGAGAAATTGGTTTAACTGGAGAAGTGAGAAGGGTGTCTAGAATTGAACAGCGTGTTCAAGAGGCTGCAAAGCTTGGCTTTAAAAGAGCGATTGTACCGGCCTCAAACCTCGGAGGATGGGATTACCCTCCAGGCATTCAAATTGTAGGAATCGAAACAGTTAACGAAGCGATGAAAGAAGCATTTTCATAATAATAAGGCATTCTATATGTCTAGCTCTGGTGTCCAACCGATCAAGTAGTTTCAAAATGCCGGATAAAGGCAAAGGAAGCCTTTATCCAGCATTCTTCCATTATTTTTGGGAATAGAGTGGGCAACTGCGCTTGTCTGATTAGACTTATTGGGAAAGATGCAAGTATAATGAAATTAATGGAGGTGGCATGCTTGTTAAAATGGATTATCCAAATTGCTTTTGTTTTAATTGGTGGAACATTGGGGTTACTATTCTTACCGCACTTATATGAGCTTTTTAATTTATCTAACAACCCTTGGATTCACAATCCGTATGTATCTGTTTTAGTAGGAGCAATTTTGTTGTACGTGGCTGCATTGTTTATGACCGACTACTTGATTAATTTTATCAAATGGATGGAAGAACGGTTATTAAAAGCGCCAATTGGAGATTTGTTATTCGGAACGCTCGGTCTAGTTATTGGTTTAATTGTTGCCTTTTTCCTAGGTTCTGCACTTAATAATATTGCTATACCAGGAATTGGATCAGTAGTACCCGTGCTGTTATCGATTGTTTTAGGTTACTTAGGTTTCCAAGTCGGTTTTAAAAAGCGCGATGAACTTCTTCAAGTTTTCACTCCTTCTAAGCAAAGTACTAGCAAGAAGAAAACTATGGACGACGATACCCAAGAATTGAGTTTAGGAACTTATAAGTTGCTAGATACTAGTGTTATTATTGACGGTCGCATTGCAGATATATCGGTAACTGGATTTATCGAAGGTGTTCTAGTCGTTCCTCAATTTGTTTTGACGGAGTTACAGCATATTGCGGATTCTTCGGATACGCTTAAACGAACTAGAGGTCGGCGTGGTTTAGATGTATTAAAAAAACTTCAAACAGAACGATCTTCTGCTGTATTAATCGTGGAAGAGGATTTTGAAGATATACAAGAGGTAGATTTGAAATTAGTTCGTCTAGCTAAAAAGATGAATGGAATTGTTGTAACGAATGATTTCAATTTAAATAAGGTTTGTGACCTGCATCAAGTAAGAGTTTTAAATATTAATGACTTGGCAAATGCAGTGAAACCTGTTGTTATTCCCGGGGAAATAATGCATGTTGTCGTTATTAAAGATGGAAAAGAACACAATCAGGGCGTCGCATACCTAGATGATGGAACGATGATTGTTGTAGAAGGCGGTAAAGCATACATTGGACAGGCTATAAATGTAGAAGTGACAAGTGTGCTTCAAACGTCGGCTGGTCGAATGATATTTGCGAAACCACAAGACTCGAAATAACGAAGAAGGGTTGTTTCCTTTGCAAAAGGAATACGCCCTTTTTCTATGTAACGGAGGTCCAATAATATGAAATATACTGTTTTATTGCCAGCTGCGGGTAGTGGGAAGCGAATGGGTGCTGGTCAAAATAAATTGTTTTTAGAGCTACGCAATATTCCTATTTTGATACACACTTTACGCGTTTTTGAAAGAGATCTTAATTGTGAGCGAATAGTATTAGCCGTAAAGAAAGAGGAAAAGGCTTTTATTGAACAGCTTCTAAAAGAGCATTGTATTACAAAGGTTTCCGACATCGCAGAAGGTGGAGAAGAGCGCCAGCATAGTGTATACGCTGCATTAAAAGTTAGCTCATTTAAAGGAATCATCCTTGTTCATGATGCGGCAAGACCATTTATTCATCAGCAAGTGATACAACAATTAGTGGAAAAGGCAAACACGTCTGGAGCAGCAGTTGCAGCTGTTCGGGCAAAAGATACGATGAAAAAAGTAGAAAATGGTATAATTCAAGAAACGGTCGATCGAGAGAGCTTATGGATTATTCAAACGCCTCAAGCTTTTCGGTATACAATATTAGAAAAAGCGGAAAGATTAGCTGAGAAGGATAATTTTCTTGGGACGGATGAAGCAATGCTCGTAGAAAGATTAGGAGAGCGTGTTCATATTGTTGAAAGTACCTATGATAATGTCAAGATGACAACGAGTGAAGATCTTCTATACGGAGAAGCAATATTAAATAAGCGAGAGCAGGAGGAATTTTAATATGATGAGAATTGGACAAGGATTCGATGTACATGAATTTGCGGATAATCGTCCGTTAATAATAGGAGGAATTGATATTCCTTATGAACGAGGACTAATTGGTCACTCAGATGCAGACGTATTACTACATACAATTACTGATGCTGCTTTAGGTGCAATAGGAGAAGGAGATATCGGCAAACATTTTCCGGATACAGATCCAGACTTTAAAGACGCAGATTCAGCCAAGCTACTAGAACATATTTGGAAACTAGTAGACGCTCGTGGGTATAAGTTAGGAAATATCGATTGTACAATAATTGCACAAAAGCCAAAAATGGCACCACATATCGAAACAATTCGTGCGCGTGTAGCGGAGTTGCTTCAAGCAGATGTTTCTCAGGTAAATGTGAAAGCTACAACAACCGAGAAACTTGGATTTACAGGACGTGAAGAAGGAATAGCATCGATGGCAACAATATTACTTCTGAAAAAGGACTAACTTTAATAAACGTATAACCAGTGGTAGAATGGATTAAGTTAAAGTCATTGTTAGTTGCCTTATACTTTAAATAAGTGCAACTGCACCAAGGCTAATTTGATGGAAAGAAAACTAGGAGGATACACTTATGACACAAGAAGTTCGCGTACGTTACGCACCCAGTCCAACAGGATTTTTACATATAGGAGGAGCGCGTACAGCATTATTTAACTATTTATATGCACGTCACCATAACGGGAAATTCATCGTTCGTATAGAAGATACGGATATTGAGCGTAATGTAGAGGGTGGCGAGTTATCTCAACTTGAAAACTTAAAATGGTTAGGAATCGAATATGACGAATCCATAGATATTGGTGGACCTTATGCACCTTACCGCCAAATGGAGCGTTTAGATATATATATAAAGCATGCAGAAGAAATGTTAGAAAAAGGCCATGCGTATAAATGTTTCTGTTCATCAGAGGAACTAGAAGCAGAACGTGAAATGCAAAAAGAAAAAGGTATTGCAGCTCCAATGTACAATGGTAAATGCCGTCATTTATCAGCAGAAGAAGTGCAAGCAAAAGAAGAAGCGGGACAAGCGTACACGATTCGTATGCGTGTACCGGGAAATGTAACCTATACCTTTGAAGATTTAGTTCGTGGAGAGGTTACTTTTGAATCTAAAGATGTTGGTGACTGGGTATTAGTGAAAGCGAACGGAATTCCAACTTATAACTATGCTGTAGTATTAGATGATCACTTTATGGAAATCTCTCATGTATTCCGCGGGGAAGAACATTTATCGAACACACCAAAACAATTGATGGTTTTTGATGCGTTCGGATGGGAATATCCTAAGTATGGTCATATGACGTTAATCATCAACGAAAACCGTAAAAAGCTTTCAAAACGTGACGAGTCAATCATCCAATTTGTTACACAGTACAAAGACCTAGGGTATTTACCAGAAGCAATGTTTAACTTCTTTGCCCTATTAGGATGGTCTCCTGAAGGGGAGGATGAAATCTTCACTAAAGAAGAATTCATTAAAAACTTTGATGTATCACGTCTTTCTAAATCACCATCAATGTTCGACAAACAAAAACTTACTTGGATGAACAACCAATATATTAAACAGTTGCCATTAGAAAAAGTAGTTGAGTTAGCATTGCCACATTTACAAAAAGCAGAATTGCTACCAACTGAACTATCAGAAGAAGAACTTACGTGGGCAACAAAACTTATTGCACTTTACCATGATCAAATGAGTTTTGGAGCGGAGATTGTTGAATTATCATCACTATTCTTTGATCACGACATTGCATATACTGAAGAAGCGACAGAAGTATTGGCCGGAGAACAGGTTCCTGAAGTAATGGCTGCATTTAAAGTACAGCTAGAGGGCTTAGAGACATTTGAACCAGCGGAGATTAAAGCTGCTATTAAAGCGGTACAAAAGGAAACTGGACATAAAGGGAAAAATCTTTTCATGCCAATTCGTGTAGTAACAACTGGTCAAATGCACGGTCCTGAACTAGCTGATGCAATCAGTCTAATTGGTAAAGAAATAGTAATCGCTCGTGTTGCCAAATTTGCAAAACAATAAGATTGACTTTCCTCTACCAAGGTGTGAAAATGGTGTTACAAATTCGAAAGCAAAATGAATAGCAAGCGAAGACGAGGAGAAGTAAGTAACGCACGTTCTTTAGAGAGGACCATCACCGGCTGAAAGTGGTCTGAGCTTATGAGTTACTGAAATGCACCTTAGAGCGTCATGCCGAACTTTTAAGTAGGCTGAACGTATCATCTGCGTTAAAGATGCTAAGTGGGAAAATTTTTTCTGTTTTCCAATCAGAGTGGAACCACGCTATTGCGTCTCTGTCTATATTTATAGACAGAGACTTTTTTTATGGAGTAAATGAAAGGAGGTAATCATGTGTTCAAACGAATGAAAGAAGATATTGCGGTAGTATTTGAACAGGACCCAGCAGCACATAGCAAGTTAGAAGTTATTTTAACTTATGCAGGTCTACATGCAATTTGGAGTCACCGAGTTGCACATGCCTTATTTAAAAAGAAATTCTTTTTCTTAGCACGCGCCATATCACAAATTAGTAGATTTTTTACAGGAATCGAAATTCACCCAGGGGCGACAATTGGGCGACGCTTTTTTATAGATCACGGCTCGGGAGTGGTCATTGGAGAAACCTGTGAAATTGGAGATGATTGCACGATCTACCAAGGTGTCACACTAGGTGGTACCGGAAAAGAAAAGGGAAAGAGACATCCTACTCTTCATAATAATGTGCTAGTCGCTACTGGAGCAAAAGTATTAGGATCTATTATCATTGGTGAAAATAGTAAAGTCGGGGCAGGTTCTGTTGTATTAAAAGATGTACCTACTAACTCTACTGTTGTTGGGATCCCAGGTGTAGTCGTAATTCAAGATGGTATAAAAGTGAAGCGAAATTTAGATCATCAGGACCTACCAGATCCATTTACCGACCATTGCAAACAAATGGAAAACAAAATAGAGAAGCTTCAAAAAGAAATAGACCAATTGACGAAAGAGAAGAGGGAAAATAGTCATGACAATCCAAATTTTTAATACGCTAAAACGTGAAAAAGAACCGTTTATACCGCTTGAAGAAGGCAAAGTTAAGATGTATGTATGTGGACCAACTGTTTACAATTATATTCATATTGGGAATGCACGACCTGTAATCGTCTATGATACGGTAAGGAAGTATTTACAATACCGCGGATATGAAGTGACATATGTTTCAAACTTCACAGATGTAGATGATAAAATTATTAAAGCGGCCAATGAACTGGGAGAAGAAGTCTCAGAGCTCACGGAACGTTTTATCGACGCTTATTTTGCGGATGTTGAGGCACTGGGCTGTAATCGAGCAGATTCACATCCACGAGTTACAGATCATATGGATCAAATTATTGAATTTATTAAAGTATTAGAGGAAAAAGACTATGCATATGAATCGCATGGAGATGTCTATTATCGTACGAGAAAATTTGATGGATACGGTAAACTTTCTCATCAATCGGTAGACGATTTAAAAGTCGGAGCTAGAATTGAAACGGGTGTCAAAAAAGAGGATGCACTAGATTTCGCACTTTGGAAAGCAGCAAAACCAGGAGAAATCTATTGGGAAAGTCCTTGGGGGAAAGGTCGTCCAGGATGGCATATAGAATGCTCTGTCATGGCCCGAGAAATACTAGGAGACACGATTGATATTCATGCGGGCGGGCAAGACTTAACTTTTCCACATCATGAAAATGAAATCGCACAGTCCGAGGCGAGAACCGGTAAGACATTTGCGAGATATTGGATGCATAATGGGTATATAAATATAGACAATGAAAAAATGTCGAAATCACTCGGCAACTTTGTATTGGTAAATGATATTCGTCAGCAAATAGATCCACAAGTATTACGTCTTTTCATGCTGAGTGTTCACTATCGAAATCCCATTAATTATTCAAAAGAATTAGTGGAGCAAGCGGAGGCAGGTTTGGATCGTATACGGACTGCTTATGATAACTTAGTTCACAGATTAAGTACCACTGCAAATTTAGGGGATCATGATGACATTTGGTTACAAAAAATTGCAAATGTAAAAGTACAGTTTGAAACAGCTATGGATGATGACTTTAATACAGCGAATGGTATTGCGGCTATTTTCGAATTGTCGAAACTTGCGAATACGTATTTACTAGAAAAACAAACATCTGAAATTGTATTAAAACAATTTATCTTAGTTATGGATGATTTGAATGCTGTTCTGGGATTAACGTTTGCGAAAGAAAAGGAAGTACTGGATGAAGAAATTGATGCATTGATTGAAGAACGCAATCAAGCTAGGAAAGACCGTAACTTTGCTCGTGCCGATGAAATTAGAGATCAATTAAAAGAGTTAAATATTATTTTGGAAGATACTGCACAGGGTATCCGATGGAAAAGAGGATAAACTGGTGGAAAATTTAAAACCATCCGATGTAAAACAACTAAATTCCTTAGCACTTGCCTATATGGGTGATGCTGTTTTCGAACAAGTCGTTCGAGAACACCTCATCCTTTCTGGACGAGTCAGACCGAATATCTTGCACAAAGAAGCTACTAGATATGTGTCAGCTAAAGCGCAAGCAACGTTAGTAAGAGAAATGATGGAAAAGGACTTTTTATCGGAAGATGAACAAGCTGTCCTACGAAGAGGTCGTAATGCAAAGTCTGGTTCAGTTCCCAAAAATACAGATGTTATTACTTATCATCACAGTACAGCGTTTGAAGCAGTAATCGGTAGTCTATACTTGAGTGGACAAACAGAACGTTTGCAAGAAGTACTGGATTTCTCTATTAACTTTATAGATGAACAGAAAGGGGCGAAAAAATAAATGACAGAGATAAACGATCAAAGTGAACAAACTGGAGAACTTATTGCAGGGAAAAATCCTGTAGTAGAAGCACTTCGAGCAGGTAGAGATATGAACAAAGTTTGGCTTGCAGAAGGCATTCAAAAAAGTGGGGTAACAGAAATTATTCAATTAGCAAGAGATGCTGGAATAATTGTACAGTTCGTACCTAAAAAAAAGCTGGATAACTTAACAGATGCAAATCACCAGGGAATAGTTGCTTCAGTTGCCGCATACCGTTATGCAGAATTAGATGATTTGTTTGACCTAGCAGCTAGCAAACAAGAGGATCCTCTTTTTATTATTTTAGATGAAATTGAAGATCCTCATAATCTTGGTTCTATCATGCGGACGGCAGATGCTGTTGGAGCCCACGGAATTATTATTCCGAAAAGAAGAGCGGTTGGACTTACAGCGGTAGTTGCAAAAGCGTCTACAGGAGCTATTGAGCATATTCCAGTTTACCGAGCGGTTAATTTGGCACAAACGGTAGATGAACTAAAAGAGCGTGGGGTTTGGATTGCGGGCACTGATGCGGCAAAGTCTACTGATTATCGAAATATGGATGCGACCCTACCCTTGGCACTCATTATTGGTAGTGAAGGTAAAGGTATGAGTCGACTGTTAAAAGAAAAGTGCGATTTTCTTTACTATTTGCCAATGGTCGGTCATGTGACGAGTCTTAATGCTTCGGTAGCGACCTCTGTGTTGTTATACGAAATATGGCGCGTCAGAAATCCCTTAAAAGGCTAACAAGATGCAAATTTTACTTGTCGATGGATATAATATCATCGGCGCATGGAGCGAGTTAAGAAAGTTAAAAGAAGTGAAATTACTAGAAGCTAGAGACCGCTTGATCGAGCTAATGGCAGAATACAAAGCATATACAGGTACCCGAGTCATTGTAGTTTTTGATGCACACTTGGTGCCTGGTATTGAAAATAAAAAGAAGCAATATAACGTAGAAGTTATTTATACGAGAAAAAACGAAATTGCAGATGAGCGTATTGAAAAGTTAACGAAAGAATTGAGTGGTAGAAGAGTCCAGATTTACGTAGCTACATCTGATCTGACCGAGCAAAGGGTCATATTTGGCCAAGGGGCCCTTAGAAAGTCAGCTAGAGAATTAGAAATTGAAATGTTGTCGATTTCCTCCAAAATAACAAAAAAAGTGAAAACTATTCAGGATGACAAACCCGCTTCTAATATCCCATTAACAGCAGAAGTTGCGGAAATTTTCGAAAAATGGCGAAGAGGAATGAAATGATTCATTGACGCTATAAATTTCCTTCCTGTATACTTGGAATAATATTCTTGTTAGCTGAGGTGACTTCATTGGAAAAGACAGAGCAGAATCTACAATTAGATAGTTTACTAGATGAAGAGCTTGTAGAGATGGTACATCAAGGAAACACTGAAGCGCTAGACTTTTTAATAACAAAATATCGTTCCTTCGTCCGCATGAAGGGAAGGTCATACTTTTTAATAGGGGCCGATAAAGAAGATATCCTCCAGGAAGGTATGATTGGGTTGTATAAGGCAATCCGAGATTTTAAAGAGGAGAAACTTGCTTCTTTTCGGGCATTTGCCGAACTATGTATCACCCGACAAATAATAACTGCTATTAAGACAGCCACTCGACAAAAACATATTCCGCTAAATTCTTATGTATCATTGGATAAGCCTATTTATGATGAGGAATCTGATCGAACATTGATGGATATGATTGCTGGTTCAGTTGTAGATGATCCGGAGGAATTAATCATTAATCGAGAAGACTTCGATTATATGGAAGGCAAGATGGCAGAAATACTTAGTGAATTGGAACAACAAGTACTTACTCTATACTTGGACGGCCAATCTTATCAAGAAATTTCTGAAGAATTGAATCGTCATGTTAAGTCGATTGACAATGCATTACAACGAGTGAAGCGTAAACTAGAACGTTATATGGAGATTGATAGTAATTACGCTTAATTGGTATTTTGTTGACATGGTATGTGTAAGATGATAATCTTGAAAAAGACTTATATGCTTAAAAAAGGTGATAATATGGCAAAAAAGACTGTCTTAAGCTGTGTCCAATGTGGCAATCGTAATTATACGATTCCTTTATCTAAAGAAAATGTAATCCGAGTTGAACGGAAAAAGTATTGTGCACATTGCAATGCGCATACGCTTCACAAACAAACGTTATGAATAGAAAATAAGATAGATTTTTTGTGTGGGGGTTTAGCTAAATGGCTAATGTTGGTGGGTTTTTCAAAAATGTAATGAGTGAAATGAGAAAAGTAAGTTGGCCTAAACGTAAAGAGCTTTCTAAATACACTGTTATTGTGCTTGCTACTGTAGTAGCGGCGGCTGTATTTTTTGCTGTGGTAGACTTAGGTATCTCTGAATTGTTCCGTTGGTATTTAGCGTTATAATAACTAGTATGTAAATATTTGAAAATAGCCCGTCTACTAAACGAACGGGTTTTTTCATTTGTCTTGAGAAAAGGAGGGGACGGACGATCAGTCCTGACACTATGGAAAAAAATTGGTATGTGGTTCATACGTACTCTGGTTATGAAAACAAAGTAAAAGCGAACTTAGAAAAACGAGTAGAAACAATGGGTATGTCGGATAAGATATTCCGAGTATATATCCCTGAACAAGAAGAAACAGACTTTAAAGATGGTAAAAAGCGTGTAGTTGTAAGAAAAACGTTTCCTGGATATGTTTTTGTAGAACTTATAATGACAGATGATGCTTGGTATGTAGTTAGAAATACGCCGGGTGTAACTGGGTTCCTTGGTTCATCAGGTGGCGGAACAAAACCAACACCTTTAGCTCCTGAAGAAGTTCAATCTATGTTGAAACAAATGGGTGACGCTGATCGCGTAGTAGAAGTAGATTTCACGGTTGGAGAATTGGTAGAAGTATTAGAAGGACCGTTTGCGCACTTCCAAGGTAAGGTAGAAGTGATTGATCTAGATAAAGGCAAAGTAACTGTGTCTGTAGACATGTTTGGTCGCGAAACTAATATGGAACTAGACTTCGAACAAGTTATTAAAATATAATTTCCGTTTCCACTTGCTAAAGGTGGAAAAGAATGATATCATTTCAAAGGTCAGACTGAAAATAAGTCTGTATTAATTTTTCTAATGTTATCAGCGCAGAGCTGAGAGACAGATATTTGAGTGGGAGGGGCAACCCAATTACCACATCACGGACTTAAGGAGGTGTGTCTCGTGGCTAAAAAAGTGATTAAAGTTGTTAAATTACAAATTCCTGCTGGTAAAGCAAATCCAGCACCGCCGGTTGGTCCAGCATTGGGTCAAGCAGGTGTTAACATCATGGGATTCTGTAAGGAGTTCAACGCACGTACTGCTGATCAAGCAGGTCTAATCATTCCGGTTGAAATTTCTGTATTTGAAGATCGTTCATTTACTTTCATTACAAAAACTCCGCCGGCAGCAGTGTTACTTAAAGTAGCAGCAGGTATTCAATCTGGATCAGGTGAACCAAACCGCGTAAAAGTGGCGACAGTGAAACGTGAAAAAGTTCGCGAAATTGCAGAACAAAAAATGCCAGATTTAAACGCAGCATCTGTTGAAGCAGCTATGTTAATGGTTGAAGGTACTGCACGTAGCATGGGTATTACGATCGAAGACTAATACTTGATGTGCATTTTGATATGACGCATTGTTTTTTGGGAGGTTGTAGTTGTTCATAAAGGATAACTACAACCTTTACACGTGGGAGGTTTATTCCGCTAAAACCACTATCAAGGAGGACATTTATAATGGCTAACAAAGGTAAAAAATTACAAGAAGCAGTTAAATTAGTAGAAGCTTCAAAATTATATTCAGCTAAAGAAGCTGTTGAGCTTGCGAAAAAAACAAGCACAGTTAACTTTGATGCAACTGTAGAAGTTGCTTTTCGTTTAGGAATCGATACTCGTAAAAATGACCAACAAATCCGTGGAGCAGTAGTACTTCCAAACGGAACTGGTAAAACTCAACGTGTATTAGTATTCGCTAAAGGCGAAAAGCTTAAAGAAGCAGAAGCTGCTGGAGCAGACTATGTAGGCGATACTGAGTATATTAACAAAATCCAACAAGGATGGTTTGACTTCGATGTAATCGTTGCTACACCTGACATGATGGGTGAAGTTGGTAAAATCGGTCGTGTACTTGGACCAAAAGGTTTAATGCCAAACCCTAAAACTGGTACAGTTACATTTGATGTAACTAAAGCTATCGAAGAGATTAAAGCTGGTAAAGTAGAATACCGTGCTGACAAAGCAGGGATTATTCACGCTCCTATCGGTAAAGTTTCTTTTGAAGACGATAAATTAGTAGAAAACTTCTTAGCTGTATTTGAAGTAGTTCAAAAAGCTAAGCCAGCAGCATCTAAAGGTGTTTATATGAAGTCTGTGAATATCACGACTACTATGGGACCAGCTGTAAAAGTTGACGCTCAATCAATCAAATAATAGTTGACGTTCAAAAGATTATCTGTTAAGATGACTTTTGTTGTTAAATATACGTTTGTACCGAAGACAGTAGGGGCGATAGATCGCTTAATTTCCTACCGAGGACAAGTAAATTCAGATTCTTTTTAGATGATGACTTTCTGCCTCTGTGTCTATTCGTAGAACAGAGGCTTTTCTTTTGTCGGTATAAATGGCCAATTCTTATAGGAGGTGCCAAGATGAACAAAGCAATCGAAACGAAAAAAGTAAAAGTTCAAGAAATTGCAGAGAAGTTTAAAGCTGCTGCTTCCGTAGTAGTTGTTGACTACCGCGGTTTGAACGTGTCACAAGTAACAGAATTACGTAAACAACTTCGTGAAGCAGGTGTGGAATTCAAAGTTTACAAAAACTCACTTACACGCCGTGCAACTGAAATTGCTGGAGTTGATGGGATTAACGAAAGTCTTGTTGGTCCAAACGCAGTAGCATTTTCTAACGATGACGTAATTGCACCAGCTAAAATCATTAATGATTTTGCTAAAAAGAATGAACAACTTGAAATTAAAGTTGGGATTATCGAAGGAACTGTAGCATCTGCTGAAGATGTGAAAGCATTAGCAGAACTTCCATCACGCGAAGGACTACTTTCTATGCTTCTTTCAGTACTTCAAGCTCCAATGCGCAACTTTGCGCTTGCAACAAAAGCTGTTGCAGAACAAAAAGAAGAACAAGGCGCATAATTTATTACGCGGCTTAATAACTACAAAAGGGCTTACAGCCTAAAATTACCTATAATAGGAGGAAAATAAAATGAATAACGAACAAATCTTAGAAGCTATCAAATCAATGACAGTTCTTGAATTAAACGACTTAGTAAAAGCAATTGAAGAAGAATTCGGTGTTACTGCTGCTGCTCCAATGGCAATGGCTGCTGGTGGCGGAGCTGCTGCTGCTGAAGAAAAAACTGAGTTTGATGTACTTCTTACATCTGCTGGAGATCAAAAAATTAAAGTAATCAAAGTGGTTCGTGAAATCACTGGTTTAGGATTAAAAGAAGCTAAAGAATTAGTTGACAATGCTCCTAAAGCACTTAAAGAAGGCATTTCTAAAGACGAAGCAGAAGCTTTCAAAACACAACTTGAAGAAGTTGGCGCAGGCGTAGAAGTTAAGTAATTTTTGTACAGTTCGAAGAAAAAAGCTCGTCTGCAAACGACGGGCTTTTCTTCGTATGTATTATGGAGGGTGATTTGGTGTCTGATCATTATTACTCTAGGAAACCTCAAACGGAAAGCAAACCACGCCATTGGAATTTCACATTGCTTGGGCATAATTTTCGATTTGAAACAGATGCAGGTGTATTTAGTAAGAGCGAAGTAGATTTTGGCTCCCGTGTATTAATCGATGCTTTTGAAGCTCCAGATCTAGAAGGTCCAATTTTAGATATAGGTTGCGGATATGGCCCGATAGGTCTTTCTATTGCAAAAGCAAATGAGAGAAGAACAGTTCATTTGGTAGATGTTAACACACGTGCAATCCAACTTGCAGAAAAAAATGCTGCTGCTAACGGGATACAAAATGTACGAATCTATGAAAGTGATGGATTGTCAGCGGTTGACACTGCGAACTTTGCGGCTATTATAACTAATCCACCGATTCGCGCTGGGAAAGAAACTATTTTTCGTTTCTATAATGAATCTTATGAAAAGTTAGTTTCAAAGGGAGAATTGTGGATTGTGATTCAAAAGAAACAAGGGGCACCATCAACTTTTAGTTATTTAGAAGAGATTTTTGGTCAAGTAGACCTTGTTGATAAGGCTAGAGGTTATTGGATTATCAAAGCTACAAAGATTGACTTGACAAAATCGCTATGATATTATAAGAAAATGCAAAATTATTATTTTGAGGACGTATGCCCTTTTGGCCCTTTTGAATGAGAAGTCATACAAATGGGTATACTGGCCGAGAAAAAGTTTGGTTAATCGAAAATGAGCTCTTGTTAAGAACTCGTTTTCTTTTTGTCTTTCGATATCATACACCAAAATGTTCATATCGAAAAGACCTAATATCGCTTTAATTGAGGGGTGAATGAGTTGACAGGTCAACTAGTTCAATACGGACAACACCGCCAGCGCAGAAGTTTTGCGCGTATTAGTGAGGTGCTAGAACTTCCGAATCTAATTGAAATTCAGACGGCATCTTATGAATGGTTCCTTGAGGAAGGTTTACGTGAAATGTTTAAGGATATTTCACCAATCGAGGACTTTACAGGCAATCTATCACTTGAATTTGTCGACTATAGTTTAAATGAACCGAAGTATTCGGTCGACGAATCCAAAGAACGTGACGCAACATACGCAGCACCACTTCGCGTAAAAGTACGTCTCCACAACAAAGAAACGGACGAAGTGAAAGAACAAGATGTCTTTATGGGTGATTTCCCACTAATGACTGAAACTGGAACTTTCGTTATTAACGGAGCTGAGCGCGTAATCGTATCTCAGTTAGTCCGCTCACCAAGTGTTTACTTCCATGATAAAACAGACAAAAATGGTAAAAAAGGTTTTGGATCAACAGTAATACCTAACCGTGGTGCTTGGTTAGAATACGAAATTGATGCAAAAGATGTAGTATACGTTCGTATTGATCGTACACGTAAATTACCAGTTACTGTTTTACTTCGCGCTTTAGGCTTTGGAACAGATCAAGAGATTATCGATTTAATTGGTGACAACGAATATTTACGTAACACGCTAGAAAAAGATAATACAGAAACGCCTGAAAAAGCGTTATTGGAAATCTATGAGCGTCTACGTCCTGGTGAACCACCAACTGTGGAAAGTGCAAAGAGCTTACTATACTCTCGCTTCTTTGACCCAAAACGCTATGATTTAGCGAACGTTGGTCGTTACAAAATGAATAAAAAATTGCATATTAAAAATCGCTTGTTTAACCAAACAATAGCGGAAACGCTAGTGGATCCGGAAACAGGAGAGATTTTAGTAGAAGCGGGTACATTAATTGATCGTCGTGTACTAGATCGCCTAATTCCTCATCTTGAAAATGGTATTGGCTTTAAAACATTATCTCAAGTAGGTGGTGTCTTAGAGGATGATATTACAATCCAATCGATTAAAATTTATGCGCCGAATGATGAAGAACAAAAAGAAGTTAACGTAATAAGTAACGCTTATGTAGAAACAGAAGTGAAAAATATTACGCCAGCTGACATTGTTTCATCAATTGGTTACTTCTTTAACCTGTTATTTAACGTTGGGAACACGGATGATATTGATCATCTAGGTAACCGTCGTTTACGTTCTGTAGGCGAGTTACTACAAAATCAGTTCCGTATTGGTCTTTCACGTATGGAACGTGTAGTACGTGAGCGTATGTCTATTAACGACACACAATCTATCGTCCCACAACAACTAATCAATATACGTCCAGTTATTGCATCTATTAAAGAATTCTTTGGTAGCTCGCAATTATCTCAGTTTATGGATCAAACAAACCCGCTAGCTGAGTTGACGCATAAACGTCGTCTATCGGCGCTTGGGCCCGGTGGTTTAACACGTGAGCGTGCAGGATTTGAAGTACGTGACGTACATTACTCTCACTATGGTCGTATGTGTCCAATTGAAACGCCTGAGGGACCAAACATTGGACTTATAAACTCACTTTCCAGTTTTGCGAAAGTAAATAAATTTGGATTTATAGAAACACCATATCGCCGTGTTGATCCTGAGACCGGCTTAGTTACATCACGAATCGACTATTTAACTGCGGATGAAGAGGATAACTATGTGGTAGCACAAGCAAACTCTCCATTATCTGAAGAAGGAGCATTCCTTAAAGAAGAAGTAGTAGGTCGTTTCCGTGGAGATAACACCGTATTTAGAAAAGAACAAATTGACTACATGGACGTTTCGCCGAAACAAGTTGTTTCTGCTGCGACAGCATGTATTCCGTTCTTGGAAAACGATGACTCCAACCGTGCTCTTATGGGAGCGAACATGCAGCGTCAAGCTGTTCCATTATTAAACCCAGAAGCTCCATTTGTTGGAACTGGTATGGAACATGTAAACGCTCGTGACTCAGGTGCTGCAGTTATTGCAAAATTCGATGGTATTGTTGAACACGTAGAAGCAAAAGAAATTCGTGTTAGACGTATCGAAGAAGTGGATGGCAAAGAAGTTAAAGGTGATTTAACATCTTATAAAGTTCATAAATTTGAGCGTTCAAATCACGGGACATCTATAAACCAACGTCCAATTGTAAAAATTGGTGATCGTGTTAAACCTCTGGATATTCTTGCAGATGGTCCTTCTATGGAACAAGGAGAGCTTGCTTTAGGACGTAATGTTCTAGTAGCTTTCATGACATGGGATGGATACAACTATGAAGATGCCGTAATTATGAGTGAACGTCTAGTGAAAGATGATGTATATACTTCAGTGCATATTGAAGAGTATGAATCAGAATCACGTGATACAAAGCTTGGGCCAGAAGAAATTACGAGAGATATTCCAAATGTCGGTGAAGACGCATTGCGTAACTTGGACGACCGTGGAATTATCCGTATTGGTGCAGAAGTTCGTGACGGAGACATTCTTGTTGGGAAAGTAACGCCTAAAGGTGTTACAGAACTAACAGCTGAAGAACGTTTACTACACGCAATTTTCGGTGAAAAGGCTCGTGAAGTTAGAGATACATCCCTACGTGTTCCACATGGTGCTGGCGGGATTGTATTAGATGTAAAAGTATTTAATCGTGAAGATGGCGATGAGTTATCTCCAGGTGTTAACCAATTAGTTCGTGCTTATATCGTTCAAAAACGTAAAATCTCCGTTGGGGATAAAATGGCCGGACGTCATGGTAACAAAGGTGTTATCTCGCGTATTCTTCCTGAAGAAGATATGCCATTCCTTCCAGACGGCACACCAGTAGATATCATGTTAAATCCACTTGGGGTACCTTCTCGTATGAACATCGGGCAAGTACTAGAACTCCATTTAGGTATGGCTTCTAAATTACTTGGTGTTCATATGGCATCACCAGTATTTGATGGTGCTAACGAAGAAGACGTTTGGAACACAATGGAAGAAGCTGGACTTAATCGTGACGGTAAAACTATCCTGTATGACGGGCGCTCAGGTGAACCATTTGATAACCGCGTATCTGTTGGGGTTATGTATATGATTAAACTTGCCCACATGGTAGATGATAAGTTACATGCACGTTCTACTGGACCTTATTCACTTGTTACGCAACAACCTCTAGGAGGAAAAGCGCAATTTGGTGGACAACGTTTCGGTGAAATGGAAGTATGGGCACTAGAAGCTTATGGTGCCGCTTATACGTTACAAGAAATTTTAACAGTTAAATCCGATGACGTTGTTGGACGTGTGAAAACATATGAAGCAATCGTTAAAGGGGAGAGTGTACCAGAACCAGGAGTTCCTGAATCATTCAAAGTATTGATAAAAGAGCTACAAAGTCTAGGTATGGATGTTAAAATGCTTACAATTGACGAAGAAGAAATTGAGCTTCGCGATTTAGATGAAGATGATGACATTCCAGCAGCTGATGCACTTGGTATACTACCGATTGCAACAGAAGAGGAACCAGTTAGTACAGTAGAATAAAAAAGCGTAATTGCGCATAGATAGCATAATAAAAACCGGACAGGTGATGCCTGTCCGTGTTTCCGTATAAAATTGCATAATGCAGAGCTACTTGGAAAAGTCTTTTAAAAGACACAAGACTAAAGGGAGGTAGGCTCCTTGATAGACGTTAATAATTTTGAGTATATGAAAATTGGTTTAGCTTCACCTGATAAAATCCGTTCATGGTCTTATGGAGAAGTAAAAAAACCTGAAACAATTAACTATCGTACATTAAAACCTGAAAAAGACGGTTTGTTCTGTGAACGTATTTTTGGTCCTACAAAAGACTGGGAATGTCATTGCGGAAAATATAAACGCGTTCGTTATAAAGGTGTTGTATGTGATCGTTGTGGAGTAGAAGTAACACGTTCAAAAGTACGCCGTGAGCGTATGGGTCACATCGAACTAGCTGCTCCTGTGTCACATATTTGGTATTTCAAAGGGATTCCAAGTCGTATGGGTCTACTTTTGGATATGTCTCCAAGATCATTAGAAGAAGTAATTTACTTTGCTTCTTACGTAGTAATAGAACCAGCAGACACGCCTCTTGAAAAGAAACAATTGCTTTCAGAAAAAGAGTACCGTGCATATCGCGATAAGTTTGGTACTAAATTCCAAGCTGCAATGGGTGCTGAAGCTATCAAGCGTTTACTTACTGAAATTGATTTAGAAAGTGAAACAGAGCATTTAAAAGAAGAGTTGAAAACAGCTCAAGGTCAACGTCGTACACGTGCGATTAAACGTTTAGAAGTTGTAGAATCTTTCCGTAACTCAGGAAACAAACCTGACTGGATGATTTTAGATGTTCTACCAGTAATTCCTCCAGAATTACGTCCGATGGTTCAATTAGATGGTGGACGCTTTGCTACATCAGATTTAAATGATTTATATCGTCGTGTTATTAACCGTAATAACCGTTTAAAACGTCTATTAGATCTTGGCGCTCCTAATATTATTGTTCAAAATGAGAAGCGTATGTTACAAGAAGCTGTAGATGCATTGATTGATAATGGTCGTCGTGGCCGTCCGGTAACTGGACCAGGTAACCGTCCATTAAAATCACTTTCACATATGTTAAAAGGGAAGCAAGGTCGTTTCCGTCAAAATCTACTAGGTAAACGTGTTGACTACTCTGGTCGTTCGGTTATCGTAGTAGGACCAAACTTGAAAATGTATCAATGTGGACTTCCAAAAGAAATGGCGATTGAATTATTCAAACCATTTGTGATGAAAGAACTTGTTGAACGTGGTTTAGCCCACAACATTAAGAGTGCAAAACGTAAAATTGAACGTATGCATGCTGAAGTATGGGATGTATTAGAAGATGTTATTAGAGAGCATCCGGTGCTACTTAACCGTGCCCCTACTCTTCACCGTCTTGGTATTCAAGCTTTTGAACCAACATTAGTAGAAGGACGCGCAATTCGCCTTCATCCTCTAGTATGTACAGCATATAATGCTGACTTTGATGGTGACCAAATGGCTGTTCACGTACCTTTATCTGCTGAAGCGCAAGCTGAAGCTCGTTTACTAATGCTAGCAGCACAAAACATTTTGAACCCGAAAGATGGTAAACCAGTAGTTACACCATCTCAAGATATGGTTTTAGGAAACTATTACTTAACACTTGAGCGTAAAGGTGCAATGGGCCAAGGTACAACGTTCTACGGGCCAGAAGAAGTGCTTATTGCTTATAATACTGGTCATGTGCATTTGCATACACGTATTGCAATATCAGCAGCATCTGTAAAAAATCAAACATTTACAGAAGAACAAAACAAGATGCTATTGTTAACGACTGTAGGTAAAGTAATTTTCAATGAAATACTTCCAGCAACGTTCCCATACATTAATGAACCGACAGATTTCAATCTACAAATTGAAACTCCGGAGAAATATTTTGTTCCAACAATTACAGATGTTAAAAAGCATATCGAGTCTATGGAACTTGTAGAGCCATTCAAGAAGAAAATTCTTGGAAATATCATCGCAGAAGTATTTAAACGTTTCCATATTACAGAAACGTCGAAAATGCTTGATCGCATGAAAGCCCTAGGATTTAAATACTCTACTAAAGCTGGTATTACAATTGGTATTTCTGATATCGTAGTACTTCCAGACAAAGGTGAAATTCTTGAAGAAGCACAAAGTAAAGTAGATAAAGTTATCAAGCAATTCCGTCGTGGTCTAATCACGGAAGAAGAGCGTTATGCAAGTGTTATTGGACATTGGAGTAAAGCAAAAGAAGTTATTCAAGATAGACTGATGAAAACACTAGATCATATGAACCCAATCTACATGATGAGTGACTCAGGTGCCCGTGGTAATGCATCTAACTTTACTCAACTTGCAGGTATGCGTGGACTTATGGCCAATCCGGCCGGTCGTATTATTGAACTTCCGATCAAGTCATCATTCCGTGAAGGATTAACAGTACTTGAATACTTCATCTCTACACATGGTGCTCGTAAAGGTCTTGCCGATACAGCTCTTAAAACTGCCGATTCAGGTTACTTAACTCGTCGTCTAGTAGACGTTGCACAAGATGTTATTGTACGTGAAGAAGATTGTGGAACGGACCGCGGATTATTAATTGGTTCACTTATGGAAGGTACGGAAGTTATTGAAGAGTTTGGCGAACGTATTGTCGGTCGTCATACGAAGAAAACAATTTTCCATCCAACTACAAATGAACTGATTCTAGAAAAAGACGGGTTAATCACACAAGACGTCGCTCGTGTTATTGAAGAAGCAGGTATTAATGAGTTAACAATTCGCTCAGCATTTACTTGTAATACAAAACATGGTGTTTGTAAAAAATGTTACGGCTTAAACTTAGCTACAGGTGACACAGTTGAAGTAGGAGAAGCAGTCGGTATTATAGCAGCTCAATCAATTGGTGAACCAGGTACTCAGTTAACAATGCGTACATTCCATACAGGTGGGGTTGCAGGAGACGATATTACTCAAGGTCTTCCGCGTATCCAAGAAATTTTTGAAGCACGTAATCCTAAAGGGCAAGCTGTTATATCTGAAATCTCAGGAACTGTTACTGAAATTGATGAAATTAGAGAAGGCCAAAAAGAAATTACAATTCAAGGGAATGTAGAAACTCGTAAATATTTGGCACCATACAATGCTCGTTTAAAAGTACAACTAAACGATACAATGCATCGTGGTCAAGTTTTAACAGAAGGTTCTATAGATCCTAAAGAATTGTTGAGAGTTAAAGATGTTTCAACTGTTCAAGAGTACTTATTAAAAGAAGTACAAAAAGTTTACCGTATGCAAGGGGTAGAAATCGGGGATAAACACATCGAAGTTATGGTACGCCAAATGCTTCGTAAAGTACGTGTGATTGAAGCTGGGGAAACAGACCTACTTCCAGGATCACTACTAGATATCCATCAATTTGCTGAAGCGAATAAAGAAGCAGTTTTACAAGGTAAAATCCCTGCAACTTGTCGTCCAGTTATCCTTGGTATTACTAAAGCTTCACTTGAAACAGAATCATTCTTATCTGCAGCATCGTTCCAAGAAACGACTCGTGTCTTAACAGACGCAGCGATTAAAGGGAAACGTGATGAATTATTAGGCTTGAAAGAAAACGTAATTATCGGTAAATTAGTTCCAGCTGGTACAGGTATGCAACGTTATCGCCAAATTAAAATCACGGACAACGAAGCAGATTCTGGAAAAGAGTTAGTTAACGCAGAGTAAAACAATTGAATGTTAGGGAGAAGAAGTTTTATTTCTCCCTAATATTTTATAATTACTGTTGACACATTTTTCAATGAGTGATAATATATTTAAGGTTGATAGTTATTTGACTTGTACCCTTTGGAGGATATGCAAATGTCTTATGAAAAAGTGAAACAAGCGAAAGAAACAATCATAGGTACAAAGCAAGCAGTAAAAGCAATGAAAAAAGGGCTTGTCAAAGAAGTTTATATTGCACTAGATATAGAAGAGAGAATCATTGAACTAGCACGAACAACAGCACAAGAAAACAATGTTTCAATTAACTATGTTGAGTCTAAAGTAGATCTTGGTAAGGCTTGTGGACTGCGCTTAGCGGCGTCAGTAGTAGCTATTACTGTGTAACAGTTTTTGTGTAAATCACAAAGACTTTGTTTTTACCCAAAAAATGAACCACCTGGATGTGTGGTATTAACAAGAACAAATGAAGGGAGGAATAATCGATGCCTACAATTAACCAATTAGTACGTAAGCCTCGTCAATCCAAAATCACGAAATCAAAGTCTCCTGCACTAGGGAAAGGTTATAACAGCTTCAAAAAGGCTGGTACTAACTTAAACTCTCCACAAAAACGTGGGGTTTGTACTCGTGTTGGTACTATGACGCCGAAAAAACCTAACTCAGCACTTCGTAAATATGCGCGTGTACGTTTAACTAATACGTTAGAGGTTACTGCTTATATTCCAGGAGAAGGACACAACCTACAAGAACATAGTGTTGTACTTATCCGCGGAGGAAAAGTAAAAGATTTACCAGGAGTACGTTACCATATCGTACGTGGTGCTCTTGATACAGCTGGTGTTACTGGTCGTATGCAAAGTCGTTCACTTTATGGCGCTAAACGCCCTAAAGCAGCAAAAAAATAATATAATTAATAATTTGACATTCGTCGAAAGGAGGAAAACACATGCCTCGTAAAGGTCCTGTTTCCAAACGTGACGTGTTACCAGATCCAATTTACAATTCAAAACTAGTAACTCGTTTAATCAATAAATTGATGGTTGATGGTAAAAGAGGTACTTCTCAAAAAATTCTATACGGAGCGTTTGAACTTGTAAAAGAACGTTCTGGTAAAGATCCATTAGAAGTATTTGAAGCTGCCCTAAACAATGTAATGCCAGTTCTAGAAGTTCGTGCTCGCCGTGTTGGTGGTGCTAACTATCAAGTACCAGTTGAAGTACGTCCTGATCGTCGTTCAACACTAGGTCTTCGTTACTTAGTAAACTATTCACGTCTTCGTGGAGAAAAAACGATGGAAGAACGTTTAGCTAACGAAATTCTTGATGCATCTAACAATACTGGTTCATCAGTTAAAAAACGTGAAGATATACACAAAATGGCTGAAGCTAACAAAGCATTCGCTCACTACCGTTGGTAGAATCTTTTTTAATATTATTATAAAACTATACTCTAATCCGACTATGGAAGGAGAAATACAATATGGCTAGAGAGTTCTCCTTAGAAAAAACACGTAATATCGGTATCATGGCTCACATCGATGCTGGTAAAACTACTACTACGGAGCGTATTCTATACTACACTGGTAAAATCCACAAAATCGGGGAAACTCATGAAGGTGCATCACAGATGGACTGGATGGAGCAAGAACAAGAACGTGGAATTACGATTACTTCTGCTGCAACAACAGCTGCTTGGGATAATCACCGTGTAAATATCATCGATACACCTGGACACGTAGACTTCACTGTTGAAGTTGAACGTTCACTTCGTGTACTTGATGGTGCGGTTACAGTACTAGATGCTCAATCTGGTGTTGAACCACAAACTGAAACAGTATGGCGTCAAGCTACAACTTATGGCGTACCACGTATTGTTTTCATTAACAAAATGGATAAAATGGGTGCGGACTTCCTTTATTCTGTAGGAACGCTTCATGATCGTTTACAAGCTAACGCTCATCCAATTCAATTACCTATCGGTGCAGAAGATGAATTCAACGGAATTATTGACTTAATTACGATGACAGCAACTATGTATCCTAATGACTTAGGAACTGATATGGAAGAAATAGAAATTCCAGAAGAGTACAAAGCTCAAGCGCAAGAATACCGTGAAAAACTAGTTGAAGCGGTTTCTGAACTTGACGAAGACTTAATGGATAAATATTTAAATGGTGAAGAAATCACGAACGAAGAATTAGTTAACGGTATTCGTAAAGGTACCCTAAACGTAGAGTTCTATCCAGTAGTGTGTGGTACTGCATTCAAAAACAAAGGTGTTCGTAAAGTTCTAGACGCAGTTGTTGCATACCTTCCATCACCACTTGATATTGCTGCTATGGTTGGTACTGACCCAGATAGCGAAGAAGAAATTTTACGTCATTCGGATGACTCAGAACCTTTCTCTGCATTAGCATTTAAAGTTATGACGGATCCTTATGTTGGTAAACTAACATTCTTCCGTGTATATTCTGGTACGTTACAAGCCGGATCATATGTACAAAACTCAACAAAAGGTAAGCGTGAGCGTGTAGGACGTATTCTACAAATGCATGCGAACTCTCGTTCAGAGATTTCAGAAGTACATGCTGGAGATATCGCTGCAGCAGTAGGTCTAAAAGATACTACTACTGGTGATACACTTTGTGATGAAAAAGCTTTAGTAATTCTAGAGTCTATGGTATTCCCAGAGCCAGTTATTTCGTTATCAGTTGAGCCAAAATCTAAAGCTGACCAAGATAAAATGGGTGCTGCTCTTGTTAAATTAGCAGAAGAAGATCCTACATTCCGCGTTCATACAGACCAAGAAACTGGTCAAGTTATTATCGCTGGTATGGGTGAACTTCACCTTGATATCTTAGTTGACCGTATGCGTCGCGAATTTAAAGTAGAAGCTAACGTAGGTGCTCCTCAAGTATCTTACCGTGAAACTTTCCGCTCTTCAGCTAAAGTTGAAGGTAAATTCGTACGTCAATCAGGTGGACGTGGTCAATTCGGACACGTTTGGATCGAATTCTCTCCAAATGAAGAAGGAAAAGGCTTTGAGTTTGAAAATGCTGTTGTCGGTGGGGTAGTTCCACGTGAATACATTCCAGCTGTTGAGGCAGGTCTTCGTGACTCACTTAACAATGGTGTACTTGCTGGATATCCATTAATCGATATTAAAGCAAAATTATACGACGGATCATATCATGACGTTGACTCCAATGAGATGGCCTTCAAAGTTGCTGCTTCTATGGCATTGAAAAATGCTGTATCTAAAGTAAACCCAGTAATTCTTGAGCCTATCATGAAAGTTGAAGTTGTTATTCCTGAAGAATATTTAGGAGACATCATGGGTGATATCACTTCTCGTCGTGGTCGCGTTGAAGGTATGGACGCTCGCGGAAATGCACAAGTAGTGCGTTCAATGGTTCCGCTTGCTGAAATGTTCGGATATGCAACGTCTTTACGTTCTAATACGCAAGGACGCGGAGTCTTCTCAATGACATTCGATCACTATGAAGATGTTCCGAAATCAATTTCTGAAGAAATTATCAAAAAAAATAAAGGTGAATAATTGAATTATCACCAAATTTAAAGTATAACTAATTTGTAGTCTATGAAAGTTAAGGGGCGTTTAGTCCCTTACTTTTATAATAAAAAATCATACAATTACTGAGGAGGACTTCTCTAATGGCTAAAGAAAAATTTGACCGCTCCAAAACACATGCTAACGTTGGTACTATCGGACACGTTGACCATGGTAAAACAACTCTAACTGCTGCTATCGCAACAGTTCTTTCTAAAAAAATGGGTGGAACAGCTAAGTCTTACGCTGATATCGATAATGCACCTGAAGAAAAAGAACGCGGTATCACTATCAATACTTCACATGTTGAGTATGAAACTGAAACTCGTCACTACGCACACGTTGACTGCCCAGGACATGCTGACTATGTTAAAAACATGATCACAGGTGCAGCACAAATGGATGGTGGTATCTTAGTAGTATCTGCTGCTGATGGCCCAATGCCACAAACTCGTGAGCACATTCTTTTATCTAAACAAGTAGGTGTTCCATACCTAGTTGTATTCATGAACAAATGTGATATGGTAGACGACGAAGAATTACTAGAATTAGTTGAAATGGAAGTTCGTGATCTTCTTTCTGAATACGATTTCCCAGGCGACGACATTCCAGTAATCAAAGGTTCTGCTCTTAAAGCTCTTGAAGGCGAAGCAGAATGGGAAGAAAAAATCGTTGAATTAATGGACGCTGTAGATAGCTATATCCCAACACCAGAACGTCAAACTGACAAACCATTCATGATGCCAGTTGAGGATGTATTCTCAATCACTGGTCGTGGTACAGTTGCAACAGGACGTGTTGAACGTGGCCAAGTTAAAATCGGTGACGTTGTAGACATTATCGGTATTACAGAAGAAGCTAAATCAACTACTGTAACTGGTGTTGAAATGTTCCGTAAACTTCTTGACTATGCAGAAGCTGGAGACAACATCGGAGCTCTTCTTCGTGGGGTAGCTCGTGAAGATATCCAACGTGGTCAAGTTTTAGCTAAACCAGGTACAATTACTCCACACACAGACTTCAAAGCTGAAGTTTATGTTCTTTCTAAAGAAGAGGGTGGACGTCATACTCCATTCTTCTCAAACTACCGTCCTCAGTTCTACTTCCGTACAACTGATGTAACTGGTGTTTGTAACTTACCAGAAGGCGTAGAAATGGTTATGCCTGGAGACAACATCGAAATGACAGTATCTCTAATTTCACCAATCGCTATCGAAGAAGGTACTAAATTCTCTATCCGTGAGGGTGGACGTACTGTAGGCGCTGGTGTAGTTGCTACTATCACTAAGTAATCTATAATTCTTATATAAAAACCATCTCGTGACGACGAGATGGTTTTTTTTATGCCTAAAATTGTGTACACTGAGTAAAGGGGTGTATAAAATGCAAAAAATTTTGTTAATAGAAGATGATATTTCTATATTCAATTTGATAAAAGATCATTTTCTTCATTGGTCATTTGAAGTAATTGGCCCAATTAATTTCCAGCAAATACTTCCTACTTTTTTAGAAGAGAAACCACAGTTGGTTATTATAGATATTCAACTTCCAGCATATGATGGTTTTCATTGGTGCCGAGAAATTCGTCGACACTCGAAAGTTCCTATTATTTTTCTTTCGTCTAGAGATCATCCAATGGACATGATTATGGCAATGCAAATGGGTGCAGATGATTTTGTACAAAAACCTTTTAATATGGAAGTGTTATTGGCGAAAATCCAAGCAATACTTCGAAGAACTTATGATTATGGGGATGAGCAATTAGATATTGTGCATTGGAATGATGCTATCATTGATTATTCTAGAAGCGCTATTTCCAGAGAAGATCAAGAGGTTGAACTTACTAAAAATGAGTTGTTTATCCTAAGAGTGTTAGTTCAGTCTTTAGATAAAATTGTTTCTAGAGATGAGCTTATGAGAAGATTATGGGATGACGAAAAGTTTGTGAATGACAATACACTTTCTGTAAATGTTAATAGATTGCGCTTAAAACTAGAGCAAATTGGGTTGGAAGAAGTCATCGTGACCAAAAAGGGATTAGGTTATATAGCAATAACAAAGGAGGGGCTATGAGGCTGTTTCTATTATATATAAAAGAACGATCAGCTTGGATTATATTTTTTAGTTTTCTACAGCTATGGCTAAATATTCTCCTTACATTAGACGTGAACTTTACTAATACTTCTATTCTATATATGAATAGTACTAATCTACTTTTATTTTTAGTATTTTTTTTATGGAGGTATTTTAGGGAAACAAAGTTTATTAAAAATGTATTAAAGGTCAATCGTGGTGATTCGACGTTCGATCAGCTTATAGCTAGACTACCTGACGGACAATCCCTTTTTGATAAGATGATGATGGATGAGATACAAGAAATTATTCAATCAGGAAAACATGAGCTCAATGGTTCCCATATACTTTTTCTAGAAGAAAAGGACCAGACCCTTTCTTGGATACATGAGATGAAAACACCGCTTACGAGTATGAAGCTAATGATAGATAATGTAGAAGATTCGATCCTTAAGAAACAACTAGAAGTAGAATGGCTTAGAATGCATATGCTATTAGACCAACAACTTCATAAAACACGACTACCATTTATTGAGAAAGATAACGTTATAGAAAAAGTAAATCTGCAAAAAGTTATATTCCGGGAAATTAAAGAATTGAAGCCGTGGTGTATGCAACGGAATATTGGATTTGAAACAGAAGGGTTAGATAAAACAACACTTACTGATCACAAGTGGCTAGCATTTATTGTAAGGCAAATCGTATCAAATGCTGTGAAATATAGCAAAGAGCACAAAGAAATTCATATAAGTACAACAATAGACAATTTGGGTCATCTAGTCCTTTCTATAAAAGACGAAGGGGTAGGAATATCGCAAGCGGACTTGCCTAGAATTTTTGAAAAGTCCTTTACCGGTAGGGTTGGAAGAGAAAGTGCTGCTTCAACTGGAATGGGGCTATACTTAGCTAAGAATTCCGCGGAAAAACTTGGGATTAATATAAACGTTACTTCGGAGATAGGTGTTGGTTCTACCTTTTCCTTACAATTCCCCATACAAAATGAGATGCAAGAAATACTAGGTAGGTGACGAAAATGTCATCTACTTTCTTTGTTTGTCACCTAAAACGAACGATTAATCTTGAAATAATGGGTAAAATGAAGTTAATAAAAGGTAGGAGGTAGACCATGGTTATTTTACGAGGTCGAAAGATTAAAAAAGTATTTGGTAAAAAATCCAATACTCAGGAAGTGTTAAAGGATATTGACATAGAAGTACGAGAAGGGGAATTTGTTGGGATTATGGGACCTTCGGGCTCAGGGAAAACAACCCTATTAAATGTCTTAGCTTCAATTGATAAAGTTACATCTGGAATAATTGAGATTAACAATAATAATCTTCAAAAAATGAAAGAACAGAAGCTTTCCAAATTTAGAAGAGAACAGCTTGGTTTTATCTTTCAGGATTATAATTTGTTGGATACGCTAACAGTTAAAGAAAATATTTATCTTCCATTATCTGTAGGGAAAACCTCTAAGAGCGAGGGGGAGGACAAGATAAGGGAGATTACAGCTCTTTTAGGAATTGAAGATATATTAAACAAATATCCTAATGAGATATCTGGTGGACAAAAGCAAAGAACATCAGCGGCAAGGGCACTAGTCGGTAATCCTTCTATTGTATTTGCAGATGAGCCAACTGGAGCTCTAGATTCCAAATCTGCTACTGCATTGTTAAGTAATTTGGAAAAAATCAACAAAGAAAAGAAAGTCACGATTATGATGGTAACACACGACTCTGTAGCGGCAAGCTTTTGCTCACGTGTTCTATTTTTAAAGGACGGACAGATATATTCTGAGTTGTATAAGGGTGACAAGGATCGCAAACAATTTTTCCAAGAGATCATGAATACCCAAGGTGTATTGAGTGGTGATGGCTATGACGCTTAATCAATTGGTTTTAAGAAGTATGAGGAAAAATATAAAGAGTTATTATCTCTATGTTTTTGCTTTAGTATTCAGTGTTTCATTATATTATTCTTTTGTTACTTTACAGTACAATCCAGCAATCGTTAATGAAATCGGTACTGGTAGATCTTCAGCTGCATTAAAAGCAGCTTCCTATTTATTATTATTTATCGTAACTTTCTTTGTACTCTATGCTAATAAGCTCTTCATGAATAGACGGAGCAAGGAAATAGGTTTATACCAACTAGTCGGCATGTCCAAGAGCCTAGTGGCTAGACTAATAGCAATTGAGAATATTATTCTTTGGTTCAGTGCTATTCTCATTGGTGTATTAGTAGGTTTACTTACCTCAAGAATATTTGTAATGATACTCTTAAAAATAGTAGAAAAGGATGTATTTGTAGAGCTCTCATTTTCTATGGAAGCGTTAATGGTTACTGTAGTTGTTTTCTCGGTACTTTTATTGATAGTAATTTTACAAACTGCGATAAGAATTAAAAGAGTAACTCTACTAGCTCTAATTACAACAACCGCAGTCGCAGATGAAAGGGTCAAAAAGTTTAATGCCTTTCAGATGTTTTTAGGATTTGTAGGATTGATTTCTATAGGGTATGGCTACTATTTATCAACGACACTATTAGATTTGGATAACTTACCTTCTGCCAATATACTGTTATTCAAAATGGTTTCTATACTTGCTTTAACGGTTGGTGGAACCTATTTTGTATTTCGATTCTCGGTAGCGTTAATCCTAAACCTTATAAGAAAAAGTAAAAAAGGTTTGCTATCTATTCAAGATGTATTATCGTTATCGACGATCATGCATCGTATGAAAGCCAATGCGATGTCTCTGACTACTATTACAGTATTGTCCGCGACTACGCTAGCAATATTAACATTAACCTACATCTCCTACTATTCAACGGACTCAGTGGCGAATCAAGCAGTACCTTATGATTTTATAATGTATGAGGATACTGGTTTTGAAATGGTTGGAGAATTTGATAAAGAAGGAATTCAATATACTAGGTATGATATTGACATACTAGCGGTTCCATCAGATGTCCGTACTTTATTGATCAAGAAAGCTGCGTTAGATAAAACTTTGTCCACCGAGTTAGGTGTACAAGTTGTTAGCCTAAAGGCAATTCAAAAAAAGCTTCCTAATCTTCAATTACAAGAAGAGGAAGGTTATATAATAGGTTACGATAGTTTGAGCGCAGAAAACATAAGAATAGAAGGACAAAAACCTATACAGTTTAATACTTCTACAGGTAAAGATGAAATATTTATTAAGGAAGTTATAGAGGATCGACTAATACCTGATTATCACTATTTTGGTTTTTTTACAGTCGTAGTGTCAGACACTTATTTTCAAAAGCTACTTAATGACCCTCTTACTAAGAACCAAAAAATAGTTGGTATGGATTTGAAGGAAGAAAATCAATTAATAAAGGCGCAAGAAGTATTTGAAGCAAATAAAGTGTCAGTGGAAATGCCAATTCCAGGTAATGATCGAGCAACAAACACAGTCAGTGTAGAATCACAGGAAGATTATCGCATAAATATGTTAGATTCACTTGGAATGACCATTTTTATAAGTGGATTTTTAGGCTTAGCGTTTTTAATAGCTACAGGTAGTATTCTGTACTTTAAACAAATGTCTGAGGCGGATGAAGAAAAAGGAACCTATAAAATTTTACGCAAAATGGGCTTTACTACTAATGAGATTATGAGTGGGATCCGACGTAAGCAGTTGTTTAACTTCGGTTTTCCATTAATAATAGGCTTAGCACATAGTTATTTTGCAGTAAAATCGGGTTGGATTTTATTTGGCACCGAGTTGGTTGCTCCCTTATTGATCACAATGGGTATATATATTGTTCTTTACTCCATCTTTGCAATTCTTTCAGCAGGTTATTATCGAAAGGTAGTAGAAGCAGCCTTATAATACAAAAGCTTGATTTCCATTTGGAGGTCAGGCTTTTGTTTTTGCATAGAGTTTTTCATAGATATTGAATGAGTAATATTTTATTAGTACAGGCTTGTGCTCAGGAGATAGACTTGTTTATTCCGACAAGGTTAGTTTTAAAAGTGATTTAGATTATTATATAATCTATTGACATTTTCATTAAAAAAATATAAACTTCTACCTATTAGTAATCTAGTGCATGAAAGTGAGTGGTAAAGTTGAATGCTGTCTTAATAGCGGTAATAGTCATGTTAGTATTGAGTTTACTTCGTATCAACGTAGTATTCTCCTTAATTATAGGGGCCCTTGTAGGAGGCCTTACAGCCGGTTTATCCGTTGCGGAAACCATTGATGCATTTACAGGTGGGTTAGGTGCTGGGGCGACCATAGCACTTAGCTATGCGTTACTAGGAGGCTTTGCCATCGCTATCTCCAAGACTGGTATACCTGAGTTATTAGTGTTAGCCATCTTGAAGTTAGTAAAGAGTAAAGGAGACTCCAATAAAGTAGGGCTAGTGAAAGCTTTAGTATTCTTGTTGTTACTTATGATGGCTGTATTCTCACAGAACTTAATTCCGATTCATATTGCCTTCATCCCATTACTGGTACCACCCATCTTAAAAGTGTTAAATATGTTGCAAGTGGATCGAAGATTGATAGCTTGTATTTTAGCTTTCGGTTTAATTACTCCGTATATGTTTTTGCCATACGGGTTTGGTGCAATTTATCAAGACATCGTTGCTACACAGATGGGGTTATCAGGATTAGAAATAGCTTTAAGCGATATTCCTAAGGCGATGGCAGTTCCAGCTCTAGGAATGGTATTTGGACTTGTAATGGCATTTGTTTTGTTTCGGAAACCCAGAAGTTATAAGCAGCAAGAAGTAGAAGTGAATGATCTAGAAGTAGATGTAAAGAAAAGTAGTATAGTTTTTACTATTATTTCTTTGGTTGCGGCTTTGACAGTTCAAGTTGAAACCGATTCTATGATTGCCGGAGCGCTTGCTGGTATCGTTGTCCTTTATGTCAGTGGTGCATTAAAAAGGAAAGAAGCGGATGTACTTCTCACTGAAGGAATGCGTATGATGGCCTTTGTAGGATTCGTTATGATTACCGCAAATGGATTTGCAGCGGTTATTAATGCTACGGGGCATGTAGAAAGTCTTGTAGAAGCATCTTCGGGATTACTACAGGGTAATGTGAGTATAGCAGTGCTGATTATGTTAATAGTAGGCTTGGTTGTAACGATGGGGATCGGTTCATCATTTGCTACTATCCCAATAATAGCTGCCATCTTTGTACCACTTGCAATGGAACTTGGATTAAGTCCATTAGCAACAATTGCATTAATAGGCACAGCAGGTGCTTTAGGTGATGCCGGGTCACCTGCTTCTGACTCAACGCTTGGCCCAACTGCAGGATTGAATGTAGATGGACAACATAACCACATATGGGATACTTGTGTTCCCACGTTTGTTGCTTATAATATTCCGCTCGTGCTTTTCGGATGGATTGCAGTTGTGTTTGTTCTATAGTAATAACTAGAAAGGGATATCTCTATAGAAGAGATATCCCTTTCTAGTTATAGTAACTTTAAAGAGCTTGAAGAAGAGTATGCGTGTTGTGTATATATTATTATTGTTATCAGTTGCTATTTTCACTAGAATTTTATATACTAGAAAACGGCTTAGAAAAACATAAGTATTATAGAAAAGTAATGCGGTTATAACTTTAAAAATAATTTCGTAAAAAACACTTGCGAAATATTTTTTTAATGTGTATAATGTTGAATGTTGGTCTTTGACTGCGATGAAGCGAGAGGTTACCGACACACCCGGCCGCTTTGCCATGGCGAGTGTACGGAAAATTTTCGTGGAGAATGTCTAGAAAATAGGCGAAAAGGAGGGAAAGTAATGGCAAAACAAAAAATTCGTATCCGTTTAAAAGCGTATGATCATAGAATTCTGGATCAATCTGCTGAGAAAATTGTGGAAACTGCTAAACGTTCAGGTGCAAGTGTATCGGGTCCGATTCCACTTCCGACTGAAAGATCTGTTTATACGATTCTTCGTGCTGTTCATAAGTATAAAGATTCTCGTGAGCAATTCGAAATGCGTACGCATAAACGTCTTATCGATATCGTTAACCCAACACCACAAACTGTTGATGCGTTAATGAAGCTTGATTTACCATCTGGCGTTGATATTGAAATCAAACTTTAATGGTAAAAAATAAAAAACACAAATTATTATAGGAGGTGTGACGGATGACCAAAGGAATCTTAGGTAGAAAAATCGGTATGACGCAAGTATTTGCTGAGAACGGTGACTTAATCCCTGTAACTGTTATTGAAGCTACTCCAAACGTAGTACTTCAAAAGAAAACAGTTGAAACAGACGGTTACGAAGCTATTCAGTTAGGTTTTGAAGACAAGCGCGAAAAGCTTTCTAACAAACCTGCGAAAGGGCACGTAGCTAAAGCAAGCACTGCTCCTAAGCGCTTCATCCGCGAATTCAGCGGCTTGGATACAGCTAATTACGAAGTTGGTCAAGAAGTCAAGGTAGAAAGTTTTGCAGAAGGCGATGTAATTGATGTAACAGGTACTACTAAAGGTAAAGGTTTCCAAGGTGTTATTAAACGCCACGGACAATCTCGTGGACCAATGGCCCATGGATCTCGTTACCACCGTCGTCCAGGTTCAATGGGGCCAGTTGCTCCGAACCGTGTATTCAAACAAAAGAAATTACCTGGTCAAATGGGTGGACATACAGTAACAATCCAAAACTTAGAAATCGTAAGAGTGGATGCTGAACGTAACCTATTATTAGTAAAAGGTAATGTTCCTGGTTCTCGTAAATCATTAGTAGTAGTTAAAGCTGCTATTAAATCGAAATAATTCTCTAAAGAAAGGAGGAAACAGGAATGGCAAAAGTATCATTATTCAATCAAGCAGGAACTTCAGTTGGCGAAATCGAATTGAACGATAAAATTTTCGGTATCGAACCAAATGAATCTGTCTTATTTGACGCTATCATTTCTCAACGCGCTTCACTTCGTCAAGGTAATCACAAAGTGAAAAACCGTTCTGAAGTTGCTGGTGGTGGACGTAAACCATGGAAACAAAAAGGAACTGGACGTGCTCGTCAAGGTTCTATCCGCTCTCCACAATGGCGTGGTGGTGGTGTTGTTTTCGGACCAACTCCACGTAGTTACAGCTTCAAATTACCTAGAAAAGTACGTCGTTTAGCACTTCTTTCAGCGCTTTCAACAAAAGCTCGTGAAGAAAGTATCGTAGTACTTGAAGGTTTAGCATTTGATGCACCAAAAACAAAAGACTTCGTGAAAGTGTTATCTAACCTTTCAATCGATAAAAAAGCGTTATTCGTAACTGCTGATTTAGATGAAACAGTAGCATTAGCTGCTCGTAACATCCCTGGAATCACAGTAGTGTCTGCAACAGGCATTAACGTTTTAGATTTAATCGGTCATAACAAAGTTGTAATGACTAAAGCAGCAGTAGAAAAAGTAGAGGAGGTGCTTGGATAATGGAAGCACGTGATATTATTAAACGTCCGGTCATTACCGAGCGTTCTTCTGAAGTAATGGCAGATAAAAAGTACACTTTCGAAGTGGACACTCGTGCCAATAAAACTCAAGTTAAATACGCAATTGAAGAAATTTTCGGAGTAGATGTTGAGAAAGTTAACATCATGAACTACAAAGGAAAATACAAACGCGTAGGTAAATTTGGTGGGTATACGAACAAGCGTCGTAAAGCTATTGTTACGTTAACTCTAGAAAGCAAAGAAATCGAGTTATTCGAAATCTAATCCTTATAAAAAGGAATTAATAATCAAGAAGGAGGGAATAACATGGCGATTAGAAAGTATAAACCAACGACAAACGGACGTCGTAACATGACTTCATTAGATTACGCTGAAATCACAACTGACAAGCCAGAGAAATCTCTACTTGCTCCTGTGAAACGTAAAGGCGGCCGTAACAATCAAGGTAAAATTACTGTTCGTCATCATGGTGGTGGACATAAGCGTCAATACCGTATCATTGATTTCAAACGAAATAAAGATGGTATACCAGGACGCGTTGCTACTATTGAATATGATCCAAACCGTACTGCGAATATCGCATTAATTAATTATGCGGATGGGGAAAAACGTTACATCCTAGCTCCTAAAGGCTTAGAAGTGGGAATGACAATCGTGTCAGGACCAGAAGCTGATATCAAAGCAGGAAACGCTCTTCCATTACAAAACATCCCAATGGGTACTACTATCCATAACATTGAAATGAAACCTGGTAAAGGTGGTCAGTTAGTTCGTTCTGCTGGTACATCTGCTCAATTACTTGGTAAAGAAGGTAAGTACGTAATCGTACGTTTACAATCTGGTGAAGTTCGTTTAATCCTAGGTGTTTGCCGTGCAACTATCGGTGAAGTAGGAAACGAACAACACGAACTTGTGAACATTGGTAAAGCTGGTCGTAATCGTTGGTTAGGTAAACGCCCAACTGTACGTGGATCAGTAATGAACCCGAACGATCACCCACATGGTGGTGGTGAAGGTAAAACTCCAATCGGTCGTAAGTCACCAATGTCTCCATGGGGTAAACCAACTCTTGGATACAAAACTCGTAACAAGAAAAACAAATCCGACAAACTTATCATTCGTCGTCGTAAAAAATAAAGTGGTCTTACTACGGTTCGCAGATAGAACCGTGGTGTCATCACGGAGGGAGGTTTCAGCATGGGTCGTAGCTTGAAAAAAGGACCTTTCGCAGACGATCATCTAATTAAGAAGGTCGATGCACAAAAGGACTCTGAGAAAAAACAAGTGATTAAGACTTGGTCTCGCCGTTCTACAATTTTCCCTACTTTTATCGGGTTAACAATCGCTGTATATGACGGACGCAAACATGTTCCTGTATACGTAACTGAAGATATGGTAGGTCATAAACTTGGCGAGTTTGCACCAACACGCGCTATAGGTAGTCATGGTTCTGATGATAAGAAAACAAGACGCTAATTTGAGAGGAGGTCATTAAAATGTCACAAGCAAAAGCTATTGCTAAAACAGTGCGCATTGCCCCTCGTAAAGTAAGATTAGTCGTTGATTTAATCAGAGGTAAGCAAATCGGTGAAGCAGTTGCAATTTTAAAACTTACTCCAAAAGCAGCATCGCCTGTAGTTGAAAAGGTATTAAAATCCGCAGTTGCCAACGCTGAGCACAATTATGATTTAGATGTAAATAACCTAGTTGTTTCTGAAGTCTTTGTTGATGAAGGTCCAACATTAAAACGTTTCCGCCCACGTGCTATGGGACGTGCAAGTGCTATTAACAAACGTACTAGCCACATCACAATCGTGGTATCAGAGAAGAAGGAGGGATAATTCGTGGGTCAAAAAGTACATCCTATAGGATTACGAGTAGGCATCATTCGTGACTGGGAGTCAAAATGGTACGCTGGTAAAGACTATGCAACTCTACTACACGAAGACTTGAAAATCCGTAAGTACATCGAAACTCGTTTGAAAGAAGCTTCTGTTTCTACTGTAGAAATCGAACGCGCTGCAAAACGTGTTAATGTTTCAATTCACACAGCTAAACCAGGTATGGTAATCGGTAAAGGTGGTACGGAAGTGGAAGCACTTCGCAAGCACTTGAACGATTTAACTGGTAAACGTGTACACATAAATATTGTTGAAATAAAACGAGCTGACTTAGATGCTAAATTAGTAGCAGAAAGTATTGCACGCCAACTAGAAGGGCGCGTATCTTTCCGTCGTGCTCAAAAACAAGCAATTCAACGCACAATGCGTTCTGGCGCTAAAGGTATTAAAACTCAAGTATCTGGACGCTTAGGCGGCGCTGACATTGCTCGTGCTGAACATTACAGCGAAGGAACTGTACCACTTCATACATTACGTGCTGACATTGATTATGCACATGCTGAAGCTGACACAACTTATGGTAAGCTTGGCGTTAAAGTATGGATCTATCGTGGTGAAGTCCTTCCAGTTAAGAAGAACTCTGAGGAAGGAGGCAAATAATATGTTAATGCCTAAACGCGTTAAATATCGTCGTGAACACCGTGGGAAAATGCGTGGTGAAGCAAAAGGCGGCAAAGAAATAGCATTCGGTGAGTTTGGTTTACAAGCAACTGAAGCAAGCTGGATCACAAGTCGTCAAATTGAAGCAGCCCGTATTGCAATGACACGTTACATGAAACGTGGCGGTAAAGTATGGATTAAAATATTCCCTCACAAACCTTATACGAAAAAGCCTCTTGAGGTACGTATGGGTTCAGGTAAAGGTGCTCCTGAAGGATGGGTAGCAGTTGTAAAACCTGGAAAAATTATGTTTGAAATAGCTGGCGTTTCTGAAGAAGTTGCTCGTGAAGCATTGAGATTAGCATCACATAAGCTTCCGATTAAATGTAAAATAATCAAACGTCAAGAAATTGGTGGTGAATCTAATGAAAGCTAATGACATCCGTGACCTTACTACTGCAGAAATAGAACAAAAGGTAAAATCACTGAAAGAAGAGCTTTTCAACCTACGCTTCCAATTGGCGACTGGTCAATTAGAAAACACAGCTCGCATTCGCGAAGTTCGTAAAGCGATCGCGCGTATGAAAACTGTGGTTCGTGAAAGAGAAATCAGTGCAAACAACTGATAAAGGAGGTTTTCTGGCATGACTGAGCGTAATCAACGCAAAGTATACACTGGCCGTGTGGTATCAGATAAAATGGATAAAACAATTTCTGTTTTAATTGAAACTCATAAAAAACACAAGTTATACGGTAAACGTGTTAAGTATTCTAAGAAATTTAAAGCTCATGATGAGCAGAACGAAGCCCAAATCGGAGATATCGTCCGTATCATGGAAACTCGTCCGCTATCAGCTACTAAACGTTTCCGCCTATTGGAAGTTGTAGAAAAAGCGGTTATTATCTAATAATAAGTTCGGAACTAATATATTCCGAAGGGAGGTTACCTAAGTGATCCAACAAGAAACTCGTATGAAAGTTGCTGACAACTCAGGTGCACGCGAAGTTTTAACTATTAAAGTACTTGGTGGTACTGGACGTAAGACTGCTAATATCGGCGATATCGTCGTATGTACAGTTAAGAAAGCAACACCAGGTGGCGTTGTCAAGAAGGGTGACGTCGTTAAAGCTGTAATCGTTCGCACTAAAAGCGGCGTACGCCGTAAAGACGGAACTTATATCAAATTTGATGAAAATGCTTGCGTTATTATCAAAGATGATAAAGGCCCGCGTGGAACTCGTATCTTCGGACCAGTTGCTCGTGAATTACGCGACAGCAACTTTATGAAAATCGTTTCATTAGCTCCAGAAGTTCTTTAATTTACATGAAAGTGCCAATCAAGGAGGTGCGACAAGAATGCATGTTAAAAAAGGCGACAAAGTAATGGTAATCTCAGGTAAAGACAAAGGTAAAACAGGTGTTGTTCTTACTGCTTTTCCTAAGAAAGACCGTGTGTTAGTTGAAGGTGTAAACATCATCAAAAAACATATGAAGCCAAACCAAGCTAATCCGCAAGGAGGAATTGTAAGCCACGAGGCTGCAATCCACGTATCGAATGTTATGTTAATTGACCCTAAAACCGGCGAGCCGACTCGCGTAGGTTCTAAAGTGGAAGATGGCAAAAAAGTTCGTGTTGCGAAAAAATCCGGTGAAATTATTAAATAAGTAAAGAGAAGGGAGGTACACACATGAACCGCCTAAAAGAAAAGTATCTTAAGGAAGTTTCTCCTGCTCTAATGAGCAAATTTGAATATAAATCAGTAATGCAAGTACCTAAAGTTGATAAAATTGTTATCAACATGGGTGTTGGTGATGCTGTTTCTAATACAAAAGCGCTTGACGCAGCTGTTGAGGAATTACAAATTATTTCAGGACAAAAACCTGTAGTTACGAAAGCTAAAAAATCGATCGCTACATTCCGTCTACGTGAAGGTATGCCAATCGGTACAAAAGTCACTCTACGTGGAGAACGTATGTATGACTTCTTGGATAAATTAATCGCTATTTCTCTTCCGCGTGTACGTGACTTCCGTGGTGTTTCTAAAAAAGCATTCGACGGTCGCGGTAACTACACTCTAGGAATCAAAGAGCAATTGATCTTCCCTGAAATCGATTATGATAAAGTTTCGAAAGTACGCGGTATGGACATCGTAATTGTAACAACTGCGAATTCTGACGAAGAAGCTCGCGAGTTATTAACACAATTCGGTATGCCATTCCAAAAGTAAAATAAGGGAGGCGAAAACGTGGCTAAAAAATCAATGATCGTTAAACAACAACGTACGCCAAAGTTCCAAGTGCAAGCATACACACGCTGTGAGCGTTGTGGACGTCCGCACTCTGTATATCGTAAATTCAAGCTTTGCCGTATTTGTTTCCGTGAACTTGCATACAAGGGACAAATTCCTGGCGTTAAAAAAGCAAGCTGGTAATCCCCTATAACTGGGAAGGAGGTAAATGTAATGACAATGTCAGATCCAATTGCAGATATGCTTACACGCATTCGTAATGCTAACATGGTTCGTCACGAGAAATTAGAAGTTCCTGCTTCAAACCTGAAAAAGGAAATCGCGGAGATTTTAAAACGCGAAGGTTTCATCCGTGATGTTGAATATGTAGAAGATAGCAAACAAGGTATCATCCGTATCTTCTTAAAATATGGTCAAAATGACGAGCGCGTTATTACTGGTTTGAAACGTATTTCAAAACCTGGTCTACGCGTTTACGCTAAAACAAACGAAGTACCTAAAGTATTGAACGGTTTAGGAATCGCTTTAGTTTCTACTTCAAATGGTTTATTAACAGATAAAGAAGCTCGCGCTAAACAAGTTGGCGGAGAAATCGTAGCTTACGTTTGGTAATAATCAACAAACGAATGGAGGTGCAACAAAATGTCTCGAGTAGGTAAAAAACCAATAGAGGTTCCTGCAGAAGTTACTGTAACAGTTAGCGCTGAAAACACAGTAGTTGTAAAAGGACCAAAAGGTGAATTAACAAAATCTTTTAACCAAGATATTAAAATTGAGCAAGAAGGTACTGTAATAACTTTAGTACGCCCTTCGGATTCAAAAGAGCACCGTACGATTCATGGTACAACTCGCGCTTTGCTAGCTAACATGATCACGGGTGTTTCTCAAGGATTTGAACGTGCACTTGAATTAGTTGGGGTAGGTTACCGTGCACAATTACAAGGAACTAAACTTGTACTTAATGTAGGGTACTCACATCCAGTTGAGTTCACTCCTGAAGACGGACTAGTAGTTGAAGTTCCTGCAAATACAAAAATTATCATTCGCGGTATTGATAAAGAACGTGTTGGTGCTTTAGCATCTAACATTCGTCAAGTTCGTCCACCAGAGCCGTATAAAGGTAAAGGTATTCGTTATGAAGGCGAAGTTGTACGCCGTAAAGAAGGTAAAACAGGTAAATAATGCTTTTCGCATTAGAAAGGAGTGACCACTGTGATTACGAAACAAGACAAAAATCAAGTTCGTAAGAGACGTCATGTACGTGTTCGTACAAAAATCACGGGTACTACTGAACGTCCTCGTTTAAATGTATTCCGTTCTAATAAACATTTATACGCACAACTGATTGATGATACTCAAGGTGTTACAATCGCAAGTGCATCCACTATGGATAAAGATTTCAATGGAACAGCTGGAAATGTAGAAGCTGCTAAATTGATCGGTGAAACAATCGCAAAACGCGCTACAGAAAAAAACATCAAATCTGTTGTATTTGACCGTGGCGGTTACTTATATCATGGACGTGTTAAAGCGTTAGCTGAAGCTGCACGTGAAAACGGCTTAGAATTTTAAGAAGAAGGAGGGACATATTTCATGCGTGGTATTGACCCAAACAAACTTGAACTTGAAGAACGCGTAGTAACGATCAACCGTGTTGCTAAAGTTGTAAAAGGTGGACGTCGTTTCCGTTTTACTGCATTAGTAGTTGTCGGTGACAAAGATGGACATGTAGGATTTGGTACTGGTAAAGCACAAGAAGTTCCAGATGCTATCCGTAAAGCTGTTGAAGACGCGAAGAAAAACTTAATAGAAGTACCAAGAGTTAAAGGGACTACTCCTCATTTAGTTGTAGGACATTTTGGTGCCGGTTCTATTCTAGTTAAACCTGCAGCGCCTGGTACAGGAGTTATTGCTGGTGGACCAGTTCGTGCAGTACTTGAATTAGCTGGTATTACAGATATTCTTTCTAAATCACTTGGTTCTAATACACCAATTAACATGGTACGTGCTACAGTACAAGGTTTAACTCAGTTAAAACGTGCTGAAGACGTTGCTAAATTGCGTGGTAAATCAGTAGAAGAACTGTTAGGATAAGGGGGGGAAATTACAATGGCAACTAAACTAGAAATTACCCTGACTAGAAGCTTGATTGGTACTAAACCAACTCAACGCAAAACAGTAGAAGCTCTTGGATTACGTAAAATGCATCAAACAGTTGAGCATCAAGACAATGTCGCTATTCGTGGCATGGTTAAAAAAGTAGCTCATCTAGTAACAACTAAAGAAATATAAGTTTTATTTTAAGAATAAGGAGGTGCCACCATATGAAACTTCATGAGTTAAAGCCATCAGAAGGTTCTCGTTCTTCGCGCAAGCGTATCGGACGTGGAATCGGGTCTGGAACTGGTAAAACATCAGGTAAAGGTCATAAAGGTCAAAACGCTCGTTCAGGCGGAGGCGTTCGTCCAGGATTTGAGGGCGGTCAAAACCCGTTATTCCGTCGTTTACCAAAACGTGGATTTACGAACATTAATCGTAAAGAATTCGCAATTGTGAACCTTGACACATTAAATCGTTTCGAAGACGGCACAGAAGTTACACCTGCTCTATTAATAGAAACAGGTGTTGTGAGCAGTGAGAAATCTGGTATCAAGATTCTAGGTAATGGAACTCTTGGTAAAAAGTTAACTGTAAGAGCTCATAAATTCTCTGCATCAGCAAAAGAAGCAATTGAGAACGCTGGCGGATCAACAGAGGTGGTTTAATGTTTCAGACAATCTCCAACTTTATGCGTGTTAGAGATATAAGAAATAAAATCATTTTTACTTTATTGATGTTAATCGTCTTCCGTATTGGGACATTTGTTCCAGTACCTTACGTTGATGCTGATGTATTAAAACAAACAGACCAAATGGGTTTGATTGGTTTCCTTAATACATTCGGTGGCGGAGCCCTTGCTAACTTTTCTATTTTAGCAATGGGTATCATGCCTTACATCACTGCATCCATCATAGTACAATTACTACAAATGGATGTTGTTCCGAAGTTTACTGAGTGGGCAAAACAAGGGGAAGTCGGAAGACGGAAACTTGCACAATTCACTCGATACTTCACAATTGTGTTAGCTTTTGTTCAAGCAATTGCTATGTCTTACGGTTTCAACCGTATGTATAGTGGTTCTTTAATAAAAGATGACGGTATATTGACATACTTAGTTATTGCACTTGTTTTGACAGCCGGAACTGCATTTTTAATGTGGTTAGGAGAGCAAATTACCGCTAAAGGTGTTGGTAATGGTATATCTATTATTATCTTCGCTGGTATTGCTGCTGCCATTCCAAACGCAGTTAACCAAGTGTATGCGCAACAAATTGAAGGTGCAGGAGATGCACTGTTTATCAATATAGTAATCATCATTCTACTTTTATTGGCGATTATCGCAGTAACAGTTGGAGTAATTTACGTTCAACAAGCGTTGCGTAAAATTCCAATTCAATATGCGAAACGTGTTTCTGGTGCTGCTCAAACAGGCGGTCAACAGACTCACTTACCTTTAAAAGTTAATGCTGCGGGAGTAATCCCGGTAATCTTTGCATCAGCGTTTCTTATGGCGCCTCAGTCAATCGTTTTATTCTTCGGTCAGAATAACACTACCGATGCTATTACGAGAGCATTAGATTATACACAACCTATTGGTATGACAATTTATATTGCTTTGATCATTGCTTTTACTTACTTCTATGCGTTCATTCAAGTGAACCCAGAAAATGTAGCAGACAATTTGAAAAAGCAAGGTGCGTATATTCCTGGAATTCGTCCAGGGATCAATACACAAAACTATTTAACTAGCGTCTTGTATCGTTTAACATTTGTTGGAGCTATATTCTTAGCTATTATTTCAATCATGCCGATGCTATTTGTGAAGTATGCGGATTTACCGCAATCAGCACAAATTGGCGGAACAAGTTTGTTAATCGTAGTTGGGGTTGCACTCGAAACGATGAAACAGCTAGAATCCCAACTAGTTAAACGTCATTATAAAGGCTTTATGAAATAAGGTGGGTTTTTAGGGACGTTAATGTTCCTAAAAATCAACTATATAGTCCTGGGGGGCATTTTCGTATGAATATCGTTTTAATGGGTTTACCTGGTGCTGGTAAAGGTACGCAGGCAGATAAAATTGTTGAGAAGTACGCAATCCCTCATATTTCTACAGGCGATATGTTTCGTGCAGCTATTAAAGATGGTACGGAACTAGGTTTAAAAGCAAAATCGTTTATGGATCAAGGTGCCTTGGTACCTGATGAAGTAACGATTGGTATTGTCCGCGAAAGATTAAGTAAACCAGACTGTGAAAAAGGATTCCTACTTGATGGATTTCCTCGTACAGTTCCACAAGCAGATGCACTAGATGCTTTGCTTTCGGATATCGACAAATCTATTGAGCATGTGCTTAATATTCAAGTAGAACAAGAAGAATTAATCAAACGTCTAACAGGTCGCCGCATTTGTAAAGAATGTGGAACTGCTTATCATTTAGTCTTTAATCCACCTGCTAAAGATGGGGTATGTGACAAAGATGGTGGAGAGCTTTATCAACGTGCTGATGATAATCCGGAAACGGTAACTAACCGTCTGGAAGTAAATATGAAGCAAACACAACCTTTGCTTGATTTTTATGAAGACAAAGGTGTTTTATCTAATATAGATGGACAGCAGGATATTAAACTAGTATTCGCTGATCTTGATGCTCTGTTACAGGGCAACCGCATATAATTGCCCGGTGCCTGTCGCAGACGACTGAATACCCGGGTAGTATGCAAAGAACGAAAATGTTTTTTTCGAGAGCTGCAAAAGCATATTGCGCCCGGTATACGTTCGGAGGAAAAGGAATGCATCAAAAGCGCGGACTCCCTTGTCCACGTGCATTTAAAATACTTACGATGTATAATGGGTTTCGTGGAAGCATCTGTGTAACGAACGGGTACTATGGAACTCATCCAACACATTCGTACGAACATGTTGACATGAGGGAGACGGTCTACTCCGTGGATTGCTATAAGCGAAACCTTACGAGTGTCTTTCGAACATCTCTCATGATTTCCAAACATATGCTTGAACGAATAGTTTCGTTCCTATTGAGGCTATACTAACAGCAAATTACGTTTGAGTATTGATGAGAACCTGATTTGTATATAGAAGGGAGACAGGGTTGATGGCGAAAGATGATGTAATTGAAGTCGAAGGAACAGTTGTTGAGACTTTGCCAAACGCGATGTTTAAGGTAGAATTAGAAAACGGTCATACGATTCTTGCGCATGTATCGGGTAAAATTCGTATGCATTTCATCCGTATTTTACCTGGAGATAAAGTCACAATTGAACTTTCTCCTTACGATTTAACTCGCGGTCGTATTACGTACCGTTTTAAATAATAATCTTTTGCACTCCGGACTACTAAGGAGGTTAGGTTAGATGAAAGTGAGACCATCTGTGAAACCGATCTGCGAAAAATGTAAGGTAATTCGCCGACGCGGTAAAGTAATGGTAATCTGTGAAAATCCTAAACACAAACAAAGACAAGGATAATAAGAAGGAGGTGCACGACACATATGGCACGTATTGCTGGTGTTGACATTCCACGCGACAAACGCGTTGTTATTGCATTAACATACATTTTCGGTATTGGTAAAACGACTTCTCAAAAAGTATTAGCGGGAGCTGGTATTTCTGAAGAAACACGTGTACGTGATCTTACAGAAGACGAACTAAACAAAATCCGTGAACAAATCGGTGTATATAAAGTAGAAGGTGACCTTCGTCGCGAAGTATCACTAAACATTAAACGATTGATGGAAATCGGATCATTCCGTGGTATCCGTCATCGTAGAGGCTTACCAGTACGCGGACAAAATACGAAGAACAATGCACGTACTCGTAAAGGTCCACGTAAAACAGTAGCTAACAAGAAAAAATAATCGGTAAAGGAGGTTTCTTCTTAACATGGCACGTAAACAACAAACACGTAAGCGTCGTGTGAAAAAGAATATCGAATCCGGTATTGCTCACATTCGCTCAACATTTAACAACACAATTGTGACTATCACAGACATGCAAGGAAATGCACTTTCTTGGTCAAGTGCTGGAGCTCTTGGATTTAGAGGTTCTCGTAAATCTACTCCATTCGCTGCACAAATGGCTGCAGAAGCTGCTGCAAAGACTTCAATGGAACATGGTATTAAAACTTTAGAAGTAACAGTTAAAGGACCAGGAGCTGGTCGTGAAGCGGCAATTCGCGCACTTCAAGCTGCAGGTCTAGAAGTTACAGCAATTAAAGACGTAACACCAGTACCACATAATGGTTGCCGTCCACCAAAACGTCGTCGCGTTTAATAGGTGATACTCAACTTGTTTGAGAACATCATTTATTGTACAGACTGAGGTTGTATTAACAGCAATCAGTTAACGATCGAATTCATGATGGAAAGAACCTATACATTCGATGTTTTGAGGGAGGGTAAATTGGAATGATCGAAATCGAAAAACCAAAGATTGAAAGTGTAGAAATCAGCGAAAATACCAAGTTTGGTAAATTTGTTGTAGAACCGCTTGAACGTGGCTATGGAAATACTTTGGGAAATTCTTTACGACGCATCCTTCTGTCGTCTTTACCAGGAGCTGCAGTTACTTCTATTCAAATTGATGGCGTTTTACACGAGTTTTCAACTATTGAAGGCGTAGTGGAAGATGTAGCATCTATTATTATGAATGTGAAAAAGCTAGCTTTAAAAATCTACTCTGACGAGGAAAAAGTCATTGAGATTGATGTTAAAGGTGAGGGAATGATTACTGCTGCTGACATTACACATGACAGTGACGTAGAAATTTTAAACCCGGAACTCTATATTGCTACAATCAGCAAAAATGGTCATTTCCGTATGCGTATGTACGCAGGTCGAGGCCGTGGCTACACTCCTGCTGTTCAAAACAAACGTGAGGATCTTCCTATCGGCGTAATCCCGATCGACTCTATTTATACTCCAGTTTCACGCGTGAATTTCCAAGTGGAAAATACTCGTGTTGGGCAAATGTCCAACTTCGATAAGCTTACACTTGATGTGTGGACAGATGGCAGCACAGGTCCTAAAGAGGCGATTTCTCTTGGAGCGAAAATTTTAACAGAGCACTTAAATATTTTTGTAGGGATGACAGACGAGGCACAAACTGCTGAAATCATGGTCGAAAAAGAAGAAGATCAAAAAGAAAAAGTTTTAGAGATGACTATTGAAGAACTTGATCTTTCTGTTCGTTCTTATAATTGCTTAAAACGCGCTGGTATTAATACAGTACTTGAGCTTGCAAGCAAGTCAGAAGACGATATGATGAAAGTAAGAAACCTTGGCCGTAAATCTTTAGAAGAAGTAAGAGCGAAGTTAGATGAGCTTGGTTTAGGATTACGTAAAGAAGACTAAACGGGTTTTGATATAGCAAGACTTGAATTATTCACCAAAGGAGGGAAACATCCATGGGTTACAGAAAACTTGGACGTACAAGTTCTCAACGTAAAGCGATGTTACGTGACTTAACAACGGACCTAATTATTAATGAGCGTATTCAAACTACTGAAGCACGTGCAAAAGAATTACGTTCTGTTGTTGAAAAAATGATCACTTTAGGTAAACGCGGAGATTTACACGCTCGTCGTCAAGCTGCGGCTTACATTCGTCGTGAGGTCGTTACTTCTACTGATGAAGAAGGAAACGAATCAACAATCTATGCTTTACAAAAATTGTTTGATGATGTAGCACCACGCTATGCTGATCGTCAAGGCGGTTACACTCGTATTATGAAAGCTGGACCTCGTCGCGGAGACGGAGCACCAGTAGTAGTAATTGAGTTAGTTTAATTTAATTTTCAGACGTTTATTCGTCTGCCAAATTGAAGAGGGTATTTGGTGGGTTTCTACCGCCCTCTTTTTTTCAAACAGATTTATACGACAATATAAAAGCAGAGTGTTACGATGAGCGGGCTTATGAAATTCTTTGAATTTTAAGAAGTGGCGTCTCGTCTAGCTCTACGCACCTCATTTTCTGGTTGGTCTTGAGCAACCAATCAAGAAATAAGTTATAGAAGAGCGCATTTCTCAAAATGAGGTGCGCGCTTTTTTAATTTATCGTAAAATGTTGTAAACTATTAGCACAGCTGAGTTGAGCAGAGGAGGTAAAGGATGAAACGCGAAATTATTTCTTTACAGGAAGTTACTTTTACATATGCAGAGGAAGATATCGGTATACGCCCAGCTATACAGAATGTCTCTTATACTATTAATGAAGGTGAATGGGTGGCGATTGTTGGCCATAATGGGTCTGGCAAATCGACATTAGCACGATTAATGAATGGTCTTCTATTTCCTCAGACGGGAACAGTACGGATATTTGGAGAACCATTAAACGAACATAATTTATGGGACACACGCTCTAAAATGGGAATGGTATTTCAAAATCCAGATAACCAGTTTGTTGGAGCAACAGTTCAAGATGATGTTGCATTTGCGTTAGAAAATAACGGCATCCCCTTTGAGGAAATGGTGGAACGAGTACATGCTTCATTAGCAAAAGTGAAAATGAGTGACTTTATGAATAGTGAGCCGCACCATCTCTCTGGTGGACAGAAGCAAAGAGTTGCCATTGCGGGAGCTATCGCGCTTCAACCAAGTATTTTGCTGTTAGACGAGGCAACTTCTATGTTAGATCCTCAGGGGAGAGAAGAGGTACTTCAAACAGTGCATGAGTTAAGGAAAGAAACTGATCTAACAGTAATCTCTATCACACATGATTTAGAAGAAGCACTTCTCGCTGATCGTGTAATTGTTATGAATCAGGGAGAGAAATATGCAACAGGGTCACCACATGAGGTATTTGAAAGAGGGCAGGAGCTAATCGATTTAGGATTGGATCTTCCTTTTGCAATGAATATGTCTAGGCTACTGCGAGCGCAAGGTGTGCAACTTGTAGCAGACCATATGTCAGAAGAAGAGTTGGTGAATGATTTATGGACATCTCACTTCAACAAGTAAGTTATGCGTATGCCAAAGATACACCATTTGAAAAAAGAGCTTTATACGATGTAGATTTACTAATTCCCTCAGGTTCTTATCAAGCTATCATTGGTCATACAGGCTCAGGGAAGTCTACAGTGCTACAGCATTTAAATGCTTTGCTGAAGCCTACAGAAGGTGTTATTCGTATAGGTGGCACGGAAGTTGTGGCAGGTAAAAAGAACAAAAAACTAAGAGAAATTAGACAAAAGGTAGGGATAGTCTTTCAATTTCCCGAGCATCAATTATTTGATGAAACAGTTTTAAAGGATATTATGTTTGGACCTATGAACTTTGGGGTGCCAGAAGAGGAAGCAAGACAACGTGCTATTGAATTAGTGAGGTTACTTGGGTTGCCTGAAGAGGTAATGGAAAAGTCACCCTTTGACCTCTCTGGTGGGCAAATGCGAAGAGTTGCTATTGCGGGAGTCCTTGCGATGAATCCGGAAGTATTAGTATTAGATGAACCGACAGCTGGGCTTGATCCAAGAGGTCGGAAAGAAATTATGGACCTGTTTTATAAACTCCATATAGAAAAAGGCTTAACGACTATTCTTGTAACGCATAGCATGGAAGATGCGGCAAGATATGCAGATCGAATTGCAATTATGCATAATGGTCGATGTGTGCTGCAAGGAATACCAAAAGAGATATTCTCTGATGAGGATCGTTTAATGGATTATCGTTTAGAATTACCTCAATCTATTAAGTTTCAAAAGAAACTAGAAGAGATGATGAACAAAAAACTGCCAAGTCTTTGTTTAACGGAAGAGGCCTTAGCAGAGGAACTTGCACGCCTGTTGAAAAAGGAGCGTGAAATCTAATGCTAGAGAAAATGATATTTGGTCGCTATATTCCGGGGGATTCTTTTATACACCGTTTAGACGCTCGTGCAAAGTTAATATTTGTATTTTTCTTTATTATGGTTGTCTTTATTGCAAATAACTGGATTACCTACGGGATCTTGTTGGTGTTTACTTTTCTTATCATTAAACTATCGAAAATTAGACTATATTTTTTGATTAATGGGTTAAAACCGGTCGTTTTTTTAATTATATTTACGTTTTTATTGCATTTGTTTTTCACTCGAGAAGGTCCAATTATATTGGATTGGAAGTTTATCAAAATTTATGAGGAAGGCTTGAAGCAAGGGATATTCATCTCAATTCGCTTTACCGTACTCGTTATTTTAACATCAATTCTCACATTAACTACTACACCTATTTCGATAACAGATGCATTAGAAATCTTGTTGAATCCATTAAAAAAATGGAAATTACCTGTACATGAATTGGCACTTATGATGTCTATTTCGTTAAGATTTATCCCAACTTTAATGGATGAGACGGATAAGATTATGAAAGCACAAATGGCTAGAGGATCTGATATGACAACGGGGAATATGAAGGAAAGAATGAATGCAATTGTACCACTTCTTATCCCGTTGTTTGTTAGTGCTTTTAAGCGAGCAGAAGACTTAGCAACAGCGATGGAAGTAAGAGGGTATAGAGGGGGCGAAGGTCGCACGAGATACCGGAAGCTAGAATGGGCGCTCAGAGACACGCTAACCCTCCTTACGCTCGTCGTATTAGCTGTAATACTGGTTTACTTTAGAAACTGATGAGGAGGGGGTAGGATGAGACTTCGAGCGATTATTAGTTATGATGGAAGTCAGTTTTCTGGTTATCAAATTCAACCAGGGAAACGGACTGTTCAATTAGAAATAGAGCGTGTCTTAGAAACGATTCATAAAGGCACAGTTGTAAAAATAGTTGCGAGTGGAAGAACAGATGCTGGTGTTCATGCAACAGGACAAGTTATTCACTTTGATAGTCCACTAACATTTCCGGTAGATCGTTGGAGCACTGCTTTGAATGTTCAACTTCCTAGAGATATTCGTATTTTGTCGATTGAGCAAGTATCGGATGATTTTCATGCCAGATACCATGCTGTTGGAAAAACGTATCGTTATATTTGGTCACTTAGTGAAATACATAGTCCTTTTGAGCGTGATTTTTCCGTCCATGCAGATCGTTACAAACCAGATATTGCATTGATGCAGGAAGCAGCTCAACATTTACTGGGAACCCATGATTTTTCAAGTTTTTGTGCAGCGAAGACGAATGTAAATGACTTTGTGAGAACTATTTACTCTATTAACTTTGAAGTGAAAAAAGAAACTCAACAACTTCAAATGGTCATTAGTGGAAGTGGGTTTTTATATAATATGGTGCGTATAATTGCGGGTACATTATGGGAAGTTGGCATTCAAAAAAAAAGTGTGGAGAGTATTTCCAAGATCCTCTCATCGTGTGACAGAAAGGAAGCAGGGAAAACCGCGCCAGCACACGGTTTATACCTTGAAAAAGTAGCGTATGGTGGATGAAACAACATCACCAGGTGTTTTACGAAAAACGCTTGACTAATTGTTGTTTCCGGGGTATGATGATGTATGGTATTTCTTAACCCCACAATATAAGCCCCGAAACTTATTGGTATGAGGATATAGAAAATTTTAGATCGATTATGATTGAATTAGGAGGACAAAATACATGCGTACAACATTCATGGCTAAGGGTCACGAAGTAGAACGTAAATGGTTAGTAGTAGACGCTGAAGGCCAAACACTTGGTCGTCTAGCTTCAGAAGTTGCAGCTATTTTACGTGGAAAAAACAAACCAACATTCACACCGAATGTTGACACAGGTGATCATGTGATCATTCTTAATGCAGAAAAAATTCATTTAACTGGGAACAAGCTAAATGACAAAATTTACTACCGTCACACTCAATTCTCTGGTGGACTTAAACAACGTACAGCTTTAGAAATGCGTACTAAGTACCCAACAAAAATGCTTGAGCTAGCTATTAAAGGAATGCTTCCTAAAAACTCTTTAGGTCGTCAAACGTTCAGCAAGCTTCATGTATACACTGGAGCAGAACACCCACATGCAGCACAAAAACCAGAAGCATACGAGCTTCGCGGATAATAATTAAGAGGAGGACATTCACTTGGCACAAGTTCAATATATCGGCACTGGTCGCCGTAAAAGTTCAGTAGCACGTGTACGTTTAGTACCGGGCGAAGGAAATATCGTTATCAACAAACGTGACGTAGAAGACTACGTACCATACGAAACTTTACGTGAAATTATTAAACAACCATTAGTAACTACTCAAACTTTAGGTAGCTACGATGTACACGTAAACGTTAACGGTGGTGGATTCACAGGACAAGCAGGAGCAATCCGTCATGGTATTGCACGTGCACTACTTACAGTAGATCCTGATTTCCGTCCAGCATTGAAATCAGCAGGATTCTTAACACGTGATCCACGTATGAAAGAACGTAAAAAACCAGGACTTAAAGGCGCTCGTCGTGCACCTCAGTTCTCAAAACGTTAATATTATATTATCAGTTCAAAGCACTTCTCGAGATTTCTCGGGGAGTGCTTTTTTTATTAGTCTTTAGGGAAAATAGACGATTGTCCAATTGTTTAAAAAGTGATTGTGTGTATATTTTGAGAGGTGTATATTTAAAAACAATAATACCTATAAAGGAGAGGAGTATATGGAGTTTACCTCACAAAGATTAATTTTTCGTCAATATGAGCAAGGGGACATGGACTTTTTATATTCGATGTTAAGCGATTCCCAGATGATGAAGTATATAGGGAATGGCAATACGCGGAATAGAGAAGAATCACATGCCTTTTTAGAAAGAATTCAGAGTCACTACAAGAAGAATGGAGAGTATGGCTTAAAGCTGCTAATTCGTAAAAAAGATGGAGTTCCAGTGGGACATGCGGGAATAATACCACAACAAATTGATGGAGAAGATGAACTAGAAATTGGCTATTGGATCGCTAAAGAATTTTGGGGAAATGGTTACGCAATAGAAGCAGCAAGTGCCCTACTTAACAGAGGAGTTGAACAGTTAGGTTTAACGCGTCTAATCTCTCTTATTCAGAAGGAAAACACCAGGTCTATCCGTATAGCCAACAAAAATGGAATGCATTTAGAGAAAGAAGTAATCTTAAAGGGTAAAGAAGTTAGTGTGTATACATATCAAAAAAAGTAATGATATAGAAAGAAAAAGAGGAAATGTATGAGAAGCAAATTTAATATTGTCACGAGCACAATTCTTGTTAGTATTTTTATTGCTCGTTTTGGAACGTTTTTAGTGTTGCCTTATTTAACGCTTTTTCTGCTCGACGAATTCCACTACTCGGGCATGCAAATTGGAACGATTATATCAACTTTGGCTCTATCCAATTTGGTAATGAGTTTTTTTGTAGGACCATATATTGATAAGTATCCGAAAAACAAAGTCATTATTATTGGGCTCATTGGATATTTAATCTGTTATTTTTATTTCCCTTTTATCGAGCATTATTCAGGGTTTATCGCATTTGCTGCTTTGCTTGGAGTAAGTCAAGCAGTGGTGGAGCCTACTTATCGAGTATTACTGAGTTTATATACAGAGCCGGAAAATCGACGGTTAATATTTAATATGCGTTACTTTTTGATTAATATATCTGCGGCAATTGCACCGCTTACTTCTGTATACTTTCAACAGTATGGAATGGCGAACTTATTTTTTATTGTAGGTTTTATTTTCTTACTTAATATATTGATCTTCATCATTATACCGTTGAAACTGAATCCGATCAGCACAACGAAGCCGTCAATATTTCATTCGTTTCATGTCTTTAAAAAGGATACTAGTTTTTTAATTTTTGTGTTGGCATTGATATTTATTAGCTTCGGATATAGTCAGTTTGACTCCACTTTTAGTCAATACTTAGGGAAGTCCTTTCACCATGAACTAGCGATACAATACTTTGCTTGGCTCATAACTACAAATGCTATTACTGTATTAGTCATTCAGTACTTCGTTTACAAGCTTGGAGAATTGATAAGCACCACTACTTCCTTAATGATTGGAAGTGGGTTATTGTCTATGGGATTATTTTTCTTTGGGCAAAGTGATTCAATTTTATGGTTGATAGCCGCGATGGTTATTTTTACTGCTGGCGAAGTATTAGTATTTACCATGGTCGATATCCATTTGGATGGAATGTGTGAGGATCAGGAGAAGGGTACTTACTTCGCTCTTTCCGGTGTAAAGTCTGTCGGTCGAATAGTGGGTCCGAGCCTAGGTGGAGTACTGTTAGATACAATGAGCAGCGGTGCTTTAGTCTTTTTCATCATTTCGGTAGTTACTTTACTGGCAATCCCATCGTTCTATTATAGTTCAAAAATACGTGGACAATTCTAATCATACTATTTGTCCTTTGTACGTATAATGAGTGAAAAAGGAGCGATGAACCTGAAAAAATGGCTAATTATCTTGGTTTTGTTTTTGATATCCCTTCTTGCAGTTGTGTATGGAACAAAAGCGAGTGATATTGGTTTCTTCTTGCCTGAACCTATGAGTGGAGTAAGAATTGTCATTGATCCAGGGCATGGGGGAATTGATGGTGGGGCTAGTAACGGGGATACAGTTGAGCGAGATATAACACTCGCTATGTCATTGAAGCTAGAGAAAAAGTTAAAGTCACAGGGTGCGACAGTAATTATGACGCGCAGCAAAGAAGGTGATGCTATAGCTGAGCACAAGCCGGATGAAGATTTTCCGACTACGAGAGCTAGAAAGGTTGCCGACCTATTGTTACGTGAAGAAATTATGAATAACTCAGAGGCGGACATAGTCATAAGTTTGCACGTGAACGCAGTTCCAGAGGAAAGATGGAGAGGTGCTCAAGTCTTTTATCATGCGGAAGGGCACGCGGGTGGAGAATTATTAGCTAAATCTATCCAAGGTTCTATTAGAGAAAAGATTGGAAACACAGAACGAGAAGCACTAGCGATTAAGCAGGTATATATTTTGAAGAAAGCAAATGCACCAGCAGTATTAGTAGAGACTGGTTTTTTAAGTAATAACGAAGAGCGGGAATTACTAAAGTCTGAAAAGTATCAAAAGCAAATGGTGGAAGCTATATCTGAAGGTGTAGTTCAATTTGTTGAGGATAATATTTACTAAGACAAAGTAGCGTATTGTAGACACTCTATTATGGTATACTATGAGGCGAATAGTTAAACTTAAGGGGAGTGTCTACAGATGATTAATGAGCAACAAGTTCGTACATTGCTAGGAGCATTAAACGACCCGTTTTTACATAGAACATTAGAAGAAACAAACGGGATATCCGAAGTGTCAATTAAAGAAGAAAAAAATCATGTAAGTGTAAAGTTAGCTATAGCTAAAATAAATTCTGCTGAACAAATGCAACTACAAGGAAAAGTTGTGGAAGTTTTAAAAGAAGCTGGAGCAGCAACAGTAGGTATTCGTTTTGAGGAATTACCTAAAGAGGTACTGGAACAATTCCGAGGGAAAACAAAAGAAAGTGATAATGAAAACATTCTTTCTCCAAACAGCAAAGTTAAAATTATTTCTATAGCTTCTGGTAAAGGTGGCGTAGGTAAATCTACCGTATCCGTTAACTTAGCTGTGGCACTTGCTCGATTAGGTAAAAAAGTAGGGCTTGTAGACGCGGATATTTATGGATTCAGTGTACCAGATATGATGGGCGTAAAAGATATCCCGCAAATCATTGAAGATCGGATCATTCCGGTAGAACGCAAAGGCGTTAAAGTAATCTCTATGGGCTTCTTTGTAGAGAATAATACACCAGTAGTATGGAGAGGGCCAATGCTTGGAAAAGTACTGGACCAGTTCTTCAAAGATGTTGAATGGGGAGAGTTAGACTTTCTTCTACTAGACTTACCACCAGGTACTGGAGATGTGGCTTTAGATATTCACCAAATGCTACCTACATCAAAAGAGATCGTCGTAACTACACCACATCCGACAGCTGCATTCGTTGCTGCTAGAGCAGGGGCAATGGCTCTTCAAACAGACCATGAAATTCTCGGTGTAATAGAGAATATGTCATGGTATGAGTCTAAATCTACAGGGGAAAAAGAATTTGTGTTTGGTAAAGGTGGAGGTCCAAAGCTTGCCGATGAGCTTCGTACTGAATTACTTGGGCAACTACCTTTAGGGCAACCGGACTGGAACGACATTGATTTTGCTCCATCCGTTTATGATGAAACACATAATACAGGGAAAATCTATCTGGAAATTGCACAAAAAGTTATTGAAAAAGCATAAAAAAGAGGCCGTTTCCTTAGTGGAGCGGCCTTATTTTTCTTCTTCTTTTTTCTTATCTTCTTCAGAGGACCCGGATTCTCCTCCTCCTCCTTCTGCTCCACCTTTTTCAGATTTACCTCCAGCTTCCTCGACTAGTTTTTGCCATTTAGCTTGTAGCAATGGGCTTTGAATAGTCTCTTCCACTACTTTTTGTATTTCTTTTCTCATATCGCTGGATTCCAATACTTTTCCTAATTCTTTTTTCATCTCTGCTGAACCAAAAAAGCTTTCTAAGTCCTTTAAATAAGTAGGGTCCTTCATTAAGGCTTTCATCAATTCCTCTTGTTGCTTAACCATACTCTTAGCCATTGTTTCTGAAAATTTGGGGTCCGAATAAACTTCCTTCCAAAAGTCCTCTGCTTCTTTTGAAAGCATCGTTTCTTCCACCGAAGTTTTCACTTGTTCGCTGTCCAATACAAGTAGTTCCTTAAATTGAGGATCTGATAATAATGTGCGAATCGCTTTTTTACCATCCTCTGTCTGTAGAGCATCGATGAACATTTTTTTGTTTTCTTCATAAGAAGGCTGAGCAGCGGGAGAACTACAACTAGCAAGAAATCCAATACTCATTAATAATAGTGCGAAGTATTTCATATATCCGTTCACCATCCTTTCGATTATTGTTCACATTTGGTTTGGAAATATGTATAGTCAGTAGGAAGAAATAGATTTTTCCTAAAAGGCTTGTTACACTTTATAAAGGAAATAGAAAATATGGAGGAAATATTGCAGTGACTATTAGAAATTGGTTCAAATTCTTTCTAAATGCCTTGTTAATTGGCGGTTTAATCACAGGTATTTTTGGTTTATTTATACGTTGGGATGATGCTTTTTCCGTATATTTTGAAGCGGGACAATGGAGTGAATTCTTTGCTGCCTTTGCCTTTATGGTAGTAATGGGCTTTACAATAAGTGTAATTGCTCAAATGGGTTTCTTTGCCTATTTAACCGTTCACCAAATGGGAGTAAATATTTTTAGAACTCTTACTTTGTGGAATTGGGTACAGTTATTAATTATTGCATTCGTTATTTTTGATTTGATCATGTTCCGTTTTAGACCTAATGCAGAAACTACTGCTCAAATATGGCTATACGTTATCTTACTTGCGGTCTTAATCATTACATCAGTAGTAGTAGCAGTCGTTAAAGCAAATCTAACGAAAAAGCATGCACTCATCTCTGCTTTGTTTTTTATGATTGTCATTTCTACTTTGGAGTGGCTACCGGTATTAATGGTACGAGCAGATAATGTCGATAGTTGGGTTACACTTTTATTATTCCCAATTCTTGCTGTGAATGCATACCAATTACTGGCTTTGCCAAAATATAACGCGCAGTCAGAAGTGGATCGGTTGAAATTAGAAGAACGAAGAAAGAAAAGAAGAGAAGCAGCATCTGCTAAGAACTAATAAAAGTTGCTCCGACTGATTGTCGGAGCAACTTTTATATTACTTTTTTTCTTTGTGCTAATTAATTTTTAATTTGGAAAGGTTTTAGTTTTTACTTTTAAGCCAAATATATTTTGTTCAATGGTAATCATTTCTGTGGATTGAACGATCTTTGTTAATTGTTGAATATCAATTCGTTCGTTTTGGTGTAGAGGAATAGATAGAATGTCTCCCTTTTCAAAACTTGGAACTTTGTTGGACCAGTACTTACTAGAACTAAGCAAATTTACTTCCTGTCCCCACGCGTCCTTTTGTAATTCAATAGGAAACTCATAATCGATTGTTCTAAACCAAAGTGGTTTTTCCCCAATTACTTGTTCGAATTGTTTAACCTCTTTTTTAAACAAAGTGGGATTTTCTATATAAGTTGATCCATTTTTACCTAAGAGGCTGATAGGTATATTTTTATCTTTCATTACTTCTATAATTTCCTCAGATCGCTCAATCCATTCGATACTTATAAAAAAATGTGGATAAGGAGCTTGTAATTCGGTTACAAACTTTTCTACGTCATCCCTTCCAAAAGTTAAATCTATTGTAATTGTATTGCCGTACGAACCTTTTGAAATAACAGCAGGTTTTTCTGTGAGCTGAAAAACAGGGAGCAGCGATGGCATTTGTTTTGGTACATTAAATAAAACCAATCCTAAAACTATTACTAAACCAACTAAGACAGCTAATTTTTTCAAGGGACACACACCTTTTCAAATCGTTTTAATTAATTTTATGATTTAGTGTTGACATTAATGTTAAAAAGATGTTAAGATACAAAGGTCGCTGAAACAAGACGACACTTAAACAACATGAACATTGAAAACTGAACATGCAAAACGTTAAGAAACATAGCTTTCAACTACTTGTTAGTATGATAGCAAAACAATTTTGGACATCATTTAATGATGATGCCAGCAAAACAAAATGAGCTTTTAAACTAGTTCTAATTTGTTCCTTCCGATGTGCTCTGCATATCGGAAGGAACTATTATGGAGAGTTTGATCCTGGCTCAGGACGAACGCTGGCGGCATGCCTAATACATGCAAGTCGAGCGAATGACGAAGAAGCTTGCTTCTTCTGATTTAGCGGCGGACGGGTGAGTAACACGTGGGCAACCTGCCCTGTAGATTGGGATAACTCCGGGAAACCGGGGCTAATACCGAATAATCCATTTCCTCTCATGGGGAGATGTTAAAAGACGGTTTCGGCTGTCACTACAGGATGGGCCCGCGGCGCATTAGCTAGTTGGTGAGGTAACGGCTCACCAAGGCGACGATGCGTAGCCGACCTGAGAGGGTGATCGGCCACACTGGGACTGAGACACGGCCCAGACTCCTACGGGAGGCAGCAGTAGGGAATCTTCCACAATGGACGAAAGTCTGATGGAGCAATGCCGCGTGAGTGAAGAAGGTTTTCGGATCGTAAAACTCTGTTGTGAGGGAAGAACAAGTACGAGAGTAACTGCTCGTACCTTGACGGTACCTCATTAGAAAGCCACGGCTAACTACGTGCCAGCAGCCGCGGTAATACGTAGGTGGCAAGCGTTGTCCGGAATTATTGGGCGTAAAGCGCGCGCAGGCGGTCCTTTAAGTCTGATGTGAAATCCCACGGCTCAACCGTGGAAGGTCATTGGAAACTGGGGGACTTGAGTACAGAAGAGGAAAGCGGAATTCCAAGTGTAGCGGTGAAATGCGTAGAGATTTGGAGGAACACCAGTGGCGAAGGCGGCTTTCTGGTCTGTAACTGACGCTGAGGCGCGAAAGCGTGGGGAGCAAACAGGATTAGATACCCTGGTAGTCCACGCCGTAAACGATGAGTGCTAAGTGTTAGGGGGTTTCCGCCCCTTAGTGCTGCAGCTAACGCATTAAGCACTCCGCCTGGGGAGTACGGTCGCAAGACTGAAACTCAAAGGAATTGACGGGGGCCCGCACAAGCGGTGGAGCATGTGGTTTAATTCGAAGCAACGCGAAGAACCTTACCAGGTCTTGACATCCCGCTGACCGGCCTAGAGATAGGCTTTTCCCTTCGGGGACAGCGGTGACAGGTGGTGCATGGTTGTCGTCAGCTCGTGTCGTGAGATGTTGGGTTAAGTCCCGCAACGAGCGCAACCCTTGATCTTAGTTGCCAGCATTTAGTTGGGCACTCTAAGGTGACTGCCGGTGATAAACCGGAGGAAGGTGGGGATGACGTCAAATCATCATGCCCCTTATGACCTGGGCTACACACGTGCTACAATGGACGGTACAGAGGGTCGCAACCCCGCGAGGGTGAGCAAATCCCATAAAACCGTTCTCAGTTCGGATTGTAGGCTGCAACTCGCCTACATGAAGCCGGAATCGCTAGTAATCGTGGATCAGCATGCCACGGTGAATACGTTCCCGGGCCTTGTACACACCGCCCGTCACACCACGAGAGTTTGTAACACCCGAAGTCGGTGGGGTAACCCTTACGGGAGCCAGCCGCCGAAGGTGGGACAGATGATTGGGGTGAAGTCGTAACAAGGTAGCCGTATCGGAAGGTGCGGCTGGATCACCTCCTTTCTAAGGATAATATCGGAATACGAATTTTTATTCGTATCTTAACGTTTTGCAGTTCAGTTTTGAATGTTCATTTTATATGAAGATTCAACTCTTGTTCTTTGAAAACTGGATAAAACGACATTGAAACAATAAACAACAAGAAATTCTGTTGTGATTATTTACGTAATCACGACGTGTAAGACTTTTTAACTTTTAGGTTAAGTTAATAAGGGCGCACGGTGAATGCCTTGGCACTAGGAGTCGACGAAGGACGGCACTAACACCGATATGCTTCGGGGAGCTGTAAGTGAGCTTTGATCCGGAGATTTCCGAATGGGGAAACCCACTGTTCGTAATGGAGCAGTACATTTGCGTGAATACATAGCGCATCTGAGACACACCCAGGGAACTGAAACATCTAAGTACCTGGAGGAAGAGAAAGAAAATTCGATTCCCTGAGTAGCGGCGAGCGAAACGGGAATAGCCCAAACCAAAAGGCTTGCCTTTTGGGGTTGTAGGACACTCTACATAGAGTTACAAAGGAATGAGTTAGACGAAGCGATCTGGAAAGGTCCGCAGGATAGGGTAAAAGCCCCGTAGTCTAAAATTCATTCTCTCTTGAGTGTATCCTGAGTACGGCGGAACACGTGAAATTCCGTCGGAATCTGGGAGGACCATCTCCCAAGGCTAAATACTACCTAGTGACCGATAGTGAACCAGTACCGTGAGGGAAAGGTGAAAAGCACCCCGGAAGGGGAGTGAAATAGATCCTGAAACCGTGTGCCTACAAGTAGTTAGAGCCCGTTAATGGGTGATAGCGTGCCTTTTGTAGAATGAACCGGCGAGTTACGATCCCATGCAAGGTTAAGTCGAGAAGACGGAGCCGCAGCGAAAGCGAGTCTGAATAGGGCGAATGAGTATGTGGTCGTAGACCCGAAACCAGGTGATCTACCCATGTCCAGGATGAAGGTAAGGTAACACTTACTGGAGGTCCGAACCCACGCACGTTGAAAAGTGCGGGGATGAGGTGTGGGTAGCGGAGAAATTCCAATCGAACCTGGAGATAGCTGGTTCTCTCCGAAATAGCTTTAGGGCTAGCCTCAAACGTTAGAATCTTGGAGGTAGAGCACTGTTTGGACTAGGGGCCCATCCCGGGTTACCGAATTCAGACAAACTCCGAATGCCAATGATTTATGTTTGGGAGTCAGACTGCGAGTGATAAGATCCGTAGTCAAGAGGGAAACAGCCCAGACCACCAGCTAAGGTCCCAAAGTATTTGTTAAGTGGAAAAGGATGTGGCGTTGCTTAGACAACCAGGATGTTGGCTTAGAAGCAGCCATCATTTAAAGAGTGCGTAATAGCTCACTGGTCGAGTGACGCTGCGCCGAAAATGTATCGGGGCTAAACAAATCACCGAAGCTGTGGATTGATACCTTTGGTATCAGTGGTAGGAGAGCGTTCTAAGGGCGTTGAAGTCAGACCGGAAGGACTGGTGGAGCGCTTAGAAGTGAGAATGCCGGTATGAGTAGCGAAAGACGGGTGAGAATCCCGTCCACCGTATGACTAAGGTTTCCTGAGGAAGGCTCGTCCGCTCAGGGTTAGTCGGGACCTAAGCCGAGGCCGATAGGCGTAGGCGATGGATAACAGGTTGATATTCCTGTACCACCAAACCACCGTTTGAGTAATGGGGGGACGCAGAAGGATAGGGTAAGCATGCTGTTGGTTATGCATGTCCAAGCAGTAAGGTGTGAATGTAGGCAAATCCGCATTCTTTAACATTGAGCTGTGATGGCGAGGACGTATGTCTAGAGTTCCTGATTTCACACTGCCAAGAAAAGCCTCTAGCGAGGTGAAAGGTGCCCGTACCGCAAACCGACACAGGTAGTCGAGGAGAGAATCCTAAGGTGAGCGAGAGAACTCTCGTTAAGGAACTCGGCAAAATGACCCCGTAACTTCGGGAGAAGGGGTGCTCTTTTGGGTTCATAGCCTAGAAGAGCCGCAGTGAATAGGCCCAGGCGACTGTTTAGCAAAAACACAGGTCTATGCAAAACCGTAAGGTGAAGTATATGGGCTGACGCCTGCCCGGTGCTGGAAGGTTAAGAGGAGTGCTTAGCGCAAGCGAAGGTGCGAATTGAAGCCCCAGTAAACGGCGGCCGTAACTATAACGGTCCTAAGGTAGCGAAATTCCTTGTCGGGTAAGTTCCGACCCGCACGAAAGGCGTAACGATCTGGGCACTGTCTCAACGAGAGACTCGGTGAAATTATAGTACCTGTGAAGATGCAGGTTACCCGCGACAGGACGGAAAGACCCCGTGGAGCTTTACTATAGCTTGATATTGAATTTTGGTGCAACTTGTACAGGATAGGCAGGAGCCTTAGAGCCCGGAGCGCCAGCTTCGGAGGAGGCGTCGGTGGGATACTGCCCTGGTTGTATTGAAATTCTAACCCATACCCGTAACCCGGGTAGGAGACAGTGTCAGGCGGGTAGTTTGACTGGGGCGGTCGCCTCCTAAAGTGTAACGGAGGCGCCCAAAGGTTCCCTCAGAATGGTTGGAAATCATTCGAAGAGTGTAAAGGCAGAAGGGAGCTTGACTGCGAGACCTACAAGTCGAGCAGGGTCGAAAGACGGGCTTAGTGATCCGGTGGTTCCGCATGGAAGGGCCATCGCTCAACGGATAAAAGCTACCCCGGGGATAACAGGCTTATCTCCCCCAAGAGTCCACATCGACGGGGAGGTTTGGCACCTCGATGTCGGCTCATCGCATCCTGGGGCTGTAGTCGGTCCCAAGGGTTGGGCTGTTCGCCCATTAAAGCGGTACGCGAGCTGGGTTCAGAACGTCGTGAGACAGTTCGGTCCCTATCCGTCGTGGGCGTAGGAAATTTGAGAGGAGCTGTCCTTAGTACGAGAGGACCGGGATGGACACACCGCTGGTGTACCAGTTGTTCTGCCAAGAGCATCGCTGGGTAGCTATGTGTGGACGGGATAAGTGCTGAAAGCATCTAAGCACGAAGCCCCCCTCAAGATGAGATTTCCCATTACGCAAGTAAGTAAGATCCCTCAAAGACGATGAGGTAGATAGGTTCGGGGTGGAAGCGTGGCGACACGTGCAGCTGACGAATACTAATCGATCGAGGACTTAACCAAATTTGTTTAACGTAACAATGTCGTTTATCCAGTTTTGAGTGAACAAGCACTCTAGTTTACATGAGGGTTTCAAGATACAAGCAGTGCTAGGAAACAAGTGAGAGAAGGAAGGAACGTACTAACGTACGTGACTGACAGATCGAATGAAGTTGACAACGCAATGCGCCGTATATTGGAAGCCGAATAAGTCTAGTGATGATGGCGAAGAGGTCACACCCGTTCCCATACCGAACACGGAAGTTAAGCTCTTCAGCGCCGATGGTAGTTGGGGGTTTCCCCCTGTGAGAGTAGGACGTCGCTGGGCACCAAAAAGAAGTCGTTACCGAGTTATATCGGTAACGACTTCTTTGTGTTTACAGAATTAAAATAAGCTGCAGGCAGTTACTGAGAAAATAGAGAGGGCTAGAAGCGTAGGTATACGTGAGAAGCGAGCGAGTGTCGCTTACGAAGACTTTAATGCTGCGTGCAAAAAACGTTATTGATAGAGTCGGCAACGACTTTTCGTGCTTTTCTTAAGTAGCTATTAGTGAATACAAACGATTAAAATTTATAAATTCCTGTTTTATTAACATAAAAAAAATCTAAATATATGCTAGTCAAAGATATATTTTAGAGTAACATAAGTTGTTGAAATATACTTTTAATACAGGCTTGAAATTTTAAATAGAGTTGCTATAATTATACTTGTACTTTAAAATAATTAAACGTTCCGAAGTAGCTCAGTGGTAGAGCAATCGACTGTTAATCGATTGGTCGTAGGTTCGAGTCCTACCTTCGGAGCCATTTTTTTGTTTTGCTTCCATAGCTCAGTAGGTAGAGTGCTTCCATGGTAAGGAAGAGGTCACCGGTTCAAATCCGGTTGGAAGCTTCTCATTAATTTATTTTAAGGAAAAAACTTGTCCTAATGTCAGATATATGATATTATAGTTCTTGTCTGGTTTTCATTTAAATAAGAAAATACTTTCAACAGAATGTATAATAGTTTTTCCAGATGGAATGCTATAACGTACTAGATTTTATAAAACCCAGGAGGATTAGCTCAGCTGGGAGAGCATCTGCCTTACAAGCAGAGGGTCGGCGGTTCGAGCCCGTCATCCTCCACCATAATATTTAAATTTAGCTTTGGAGGGGTAGCGAAGTGGCTAAACGCGGCGGACTGTAAATCCGCTCCTTAGGGTTCGGCGGTTCGAATCCGTCCCCCTCCACCAGTTTAATGGGGTATAGCCAAGCGGTAAGGCAATGGATTTTGATTCCATCATGCCCTGGTTCGAATCCAGGTACCCCAGCCAACTTTTTCAAATAGTATTGGGGCCTTAGCTCAGCTGGGAGAGCGCCTGCCTTGCACGCAGGAGGTCAGCGGTTCGATCCCGCTAGGCTCCATAAATATAGTAAAACTCTTTCAACCTAAAGTTGAGAGAGTTTTTTTATGGGTGAAAATACTTTTCAATATAGTGCATTTTCCTTTATGATGAAATAAAAAGCGAGGTGTACAATTTGACTGAGACACTAACCTATGGGGATGTAACCTTACGTCCATTACTAACTTCAGATAGTGGAGCATTGTGGGAACTGTATGAACCCAAAATTTTTGAATTTATGTTAAATAAAATAGAAAACAAGCAACAGCTAGAAAAGTGGTTGGCAGTTGGTATTCACCAAATGAATGTTGAGGGGACAGCTCTTGCATTTGTAGTAGAAAATACAGAAACAAAAGAAATTATGGGTACCACTCGTATTTATGGAATAGACCAGACAAATTATAGTTGCGAGATAGGCTCTACTTACTATGGGAAACAGTATCAGCGTACACACGTAAATACGACGTGTAAATATTTATTGTTAAAGTATTGCTTTGAGCAAATGGGGACAATTCGTGTTCAGTTTAAAACAGATGAGTTAAATGTATCTTCTCAAAGGGCAATTGAACGAATTGGCGGTGTAAAAGAGGGTATACTGCGAAATGAACGGATACGATCTAATGGTTTTGTTCGAAATGCGGTTGTCTACTCTATTACAGATAGCGAATGGTCGGAAGTGAAATACAAGCTAGTTCAATTAATGAATAAATATTCGTAATTATGCTTGGTTGAGCCAAACACCCTCTAGCATTTACAATAGATGTAAGAACTAAAGGGGGCATAAAATTATGAATAAATTAAATATATCAATTATCGGGGTCCCAATGGATCTAGGGCAAAATAGACGAGGTGTCGATATGGGACCGAGTGCTATACGATATGCTGGGGTAGTGGAGAGACTTCAAGAGCTTGGTCACTCTGTAGATGATGTAGGGGACATTGCAATAGGTAGAAGAGAGACATCTCAAAATACGAAATTACGTAATCTAGAAGAAGTGGTGGCAGCTAATACAATACTTGCTAACCGAGTTCACAATATTATTGGGGAAGGCAATTTTCCAATAGTCCTTGGCGGGGATCATAGTATTGCTATAGGAACACTTGCTGGATTGGCAGATCGCTATGAAAACTTGGGAGTTATTTGGTATGATGCACATGCCGATTTAAATACTGCTGAAACATCGCCGACTGGTAATATTCATGGGATGCCACTTGCAGTAAGTATTGGATTAGGACATGAGGAGTTAGTGAATATTCGAGATTTTGCACCGAAGATTAAACCAGAGAATGTTGTTATTATAGGTGCTCGTTCGGTAGATCCAGGAGAACGTGAACTGATCAAAGAAAAAGGTATTAAAGTATTTTCTATGCATGAAATTGACAAGCTTGGAATGTCTGAAGTAATGACACAAGCCATTCAGTATTTTGTGGATCGTAAGGTTGATGGAGTGCATCTTTCACTCGATTTAGATGGTCTAGATCCACTATATACACCCGGCGTAGGAACTCCCGTGGCTGGTGGGATCTCATATCGAGAAAGTCATTTAGCAATGGAAATGCTCTATGCTTCAAATATGATCACTTCTGCTGAATTCGTAGAAGTAAATCCAATTTTGGATGAAAAAAATAAAACAGCTGATGTAGCAGTAGGACTAATGGGATCACTATTAGGAGAAAGCCTTATTTAAGAAGGGTATATAGGGACCAACATTATTCATAGATAAGTTAAATAGCTCAAAAGAAAAAGCGGACATGTTGTCTGCTTTTTCTTTTTGATAATCCAGACAAAGTTGGAAAAGTTTGATAATATTAAGATATTATAAATAAATGAAACCTGTGGATACCTTCATACGTAAAGGTAAGACAGCCGCATGGGGCGGAGGCGAGATATCACGATGGATGCGTTAGTGAATAAACGAATAAAACAAGTATTAAAGGGTGATAAAGACGCATTCGCGGAGATTGTCGACCTGTATCAGCATAGACTATTTCAAGTGTGCTTTAGGATGCTTGGGAACCGTCATGAAGCAGAAGATATAGCTCAAGAGGCGTTTGTCCGTGCTTTCATCAATATTCATACGTTCGATCAAAAAAGAAAATTTTCAACTTGGCTGTATAGAATTGCTACTAATTTATGTATTGATCGTATTCGTAAAAAAAAGCCGGATTACTATTTAGATGCAGAAGTAAGAGGTACAGAAGGCCTTGATATGTATTCTCAAATTGCAGCCTCTGATGAACTTCCAGAAGAAGAACTCATGAAACTGGAACTACAGGAACGTATACAGTATGAAATTAGTAGACTTCCCGATAAATATAGATCGGCTATTGTATTAAAGTATATGGAAGAATTATCTTTGCAAGAAATAAGCGAGATATTAGATTTGCCACTTGGAACAGTTAAAACAAGGATTCATAGAGGACGAGAAGCGCTTAGAAAACAGTTAAGCAGACAGCCTCATATATAATATAGGAGGGAATCAAGATGAATGCGTGTCCAGAACGAATTGTTCACTTTATGCACGAATATTTAGATGGTGAAATCAGCCGTGAACATGAGCTGGAACTTAAATCTCATTTGCAATCATGCGAAGCTTGCCAGGCTCATATGCATGAGTTAAGCGATGTTGTTGCTTTCGTCAAAGGAGCTGCTCACATAGAGGCACCAAATGATTTCAATCATTCGGTTATAGCTAGATTGCCGAAAGAAAAATCTTCTGCAGGGGTTAGTAAATGGTTGCGACGTCATCCAGTTCTTGCAGCTGCTGCAATGTTCTTATTATTGATGAGTAGTGCACTTTTTACGAACTTTAATGATGAGCAACAATTCTCCTTTACTAAGCAAGAAAACGTTCTTGTAGAAGGAGAAACAGTTATTATACCTGAAGGACAAGTCGTTAAGGGAGATCTGGTTGTTCGAAACGGGGATGTTCAGATTGACGGAGAATTAGATGGAAACTTAACGATTATCAATGGAACTGCATATATGGCTTCTACTGCGAATGTTACCGGAACTAGTGAAGAAATCAATGAAGTATTTGACTGGCTATGGTTCCACATTAAAGACGGTGCGAAGAATGTTGTGTCATTCTTTGAAAAAGAGGACAAATAGAAATGAAAGTCTATCCATAAATATTATTGGATAGACTTTTTGTGTTCCAAAAGCGAGGGATTATCGTAATTATGTTATACTTATTTAGAATGGATTAGTGAGGAAAAGTGGGGGATGCCACATGTCGTTTATGGAGCAATTTACAGACCTTATGCCAGTAAACGTTATTGTAAATATTTTGGATGTTTTATTTGTATGGTTTGTTATTTATAAGGTTATTACCTTGATTAAAGGAACTAAAGCAGTTCAATTGTTAAAAGGAATTTTTGTGATTGTTATTGCAAGAGTTGTGACGGACTTTTTCGGCTTAAATACGCTTGACTGGTTATTGGATCGAGTAATTGAGTTTGGGTTCTTAGCTATTATTATTATTTTCCAACCGGAAATAAGAAGAGCACTTGAACAGATCGGTAGAGGGAAGTTATTCTCTAGAAGCACCATGCAGCTGGAAGAAGAACAAGGTCGACTCATAACAGCCATGACGAAATCGATTAGTTATATGGCAAAGAGAAGAATTGGTGCCCTCATCTCCATAGAGAGAGAAACCGGTTTGACCGATTATATAGAAACGGGTATTCCGTTAAACTCTTATATCACATCAGAGCTTCTTATTAATATATTCATTCCAAATACTCCACTTCATGATGGAGCCGTTATTATAAAAAAAGATAAAATTGCTTCAGCAGCATCCTATTTGCCTTTGTCTGAAAGTCCTTTCATATCGAAAGAATTAGGTACGAGGCATCGAGCTGCAATTGGTTTAAGTGAAGTGACAGATGCGATAACGATTGTTGTTTCAGAAGAAACTGGGGCGATTAGTTTAACCTCCAATGGAGATTTACGAAGAGATTTATCGTTAGAGGAATTTGAGACCCATTTAACTCGCCTTTGGTTTCCAGTGGAAGAGCAAGTAACTTCTTCTAAATGGTTATGGAGGGGGAAACAAAATGGATAAAATGATGAATAATCCATGGTTCTTGCGGATAACTGCACTAATATTAGCAATCGCACTTTTTATAAGTGTGAGAAGTGAATTAGAAAGCGATAATAAGAATGCAAGTGGTAATGACGTTGATGTCATTCGTGATATCCCTCTAGAAGTTTATTATGACCATGAAAACCTGGTTGTAACTGGTCCACCAAAGACCGTCAACGTAAATGTTGAAGGTCCTAAAAACTTAGTATTATCGGCTAAGTTGATGAAAGATTTTAAAGTTTTTGTAGATCTTCGGGAACTAACTATAGGTACTCATCGAGTTCCGGTTTCAACTGAAAACTTCATAGAAAAGCTTAATGTGCGAACAGATCCTCAATATGTAGATGTAGTGATTGAAGAGCGTATTTCTCGAGAGTTTAATGTTGAAACAGATATGAATGAAGGATTGTTGGCTGAAAACTATGTAGTGAAGTCCTATGAAGTAAAACCACAAAAAGTAACCATTACTGGAGCAAAAAGTGTTATCAATAGCATAGGTTATGTAAAAGCAACAGTCGCAGGAGATCAAGGCATGAATAAGTCCTTTGAACAGGATACAACAGTCAAAGTACTCGATCTTGACTTAAATAAGTTAGACGTTGTCGTTGAACCAAGCTCTGTTCACGTAAGTGTGAAAATAGAAGAGTATAGTAAAGTGGTACCGTTAGCTCTAGTAAAACAAGGTAATCCCAAAGAAGGGGTCACCATAAATGAGCTCACTACAAAGACAGATTCAATTCGATTATATGGACCAAAAGCAGTCCTTGATAAAATAGATCAACTAAATGTTGATGTAGATCTAAGTAAAATAGAGAAGACTGGTAGCTTTGATATGAAATTAGCTTTACCAGAAGGGGTTACAAAACTGTCAAAAGAGGTAATAGAGATTACTGGCGATGTTACGGTTGTGAATGACCCTGATTCAGAAGAAACGGTGGAACAGGAAGAACCTGTTTCTACTATTTCAGAAAAGTCATTTGAGCAAGTACCTATAACCGTAAGAGGCTTACCTGAGCAACTGATAAGTTTTTTTGAAAAACCTACGGATGGCATCGTGACAGTCGTTGCTAAAGGGACAACAGAGGCCTTAAATAAGCTTCAATTAAATAATCTATCTGTATATGTAGAAGCAACTAATTCCGAAGTCGGAGAAAGTACTCTCCCTATACAAGTAGAGGGTTCTTCTGATGTAGAATGGCAAACTTCTGAACAAGAAGCAGTCCTAACAGTTAAAGAATCTTTATAGATAGTACAACAGGATTTTAAGGAGAGAGTATAAATGGGAAAATATTTTGGTACAGATGGAGTTAGAGGAGTAGCAAACTCAGAACTAACACCAGAACTTGCATTTAAATTAGGTAGAGTTGGTGGTTATATACTAACGAAAGATGTAACAGATCGTCCAAAAGTGTTAATTGGTCGAGATACTCGTATATCTGGTCATATGCTAGAGGGGGCACTAGTTGCTGGTCTATTATCTGTTGGGGTTGAAGTAATGCGTCTAGGTGTTGTTAGTACACCAGCTGTAGCTTATTTAACGAGAGCTATGAGTGCAAGTGCCGGAGTAATGATCTCTGCATCTCATAATCCTATGGCAGATAATGGTATAAAATTCTTTGGGTCGGATGGATTTAAATTATCTGATGGACAAGAGGAAGAAATTGAGCAGCTTTTAGACCAAGATATAGATGAATTACCACGTCCAACTGGGGCAGATGTTGGTTCTGTATCTGATTACTTCGAGGGTGGTCAAAAGTATATTCATTACTTGAAACAATCAATAGATGAGGAATTTGTAGGAATTCATGTAGCTCTTGACTGTGCAAATGGTTCAACATCGTCTCTTGGAACACATGTATTTGCTGATTTAGATGCTGATCTATCTACAATGGGTTCTTCACCAAATGGGTTGAATATTAATGATGGTGTTGGTTCTACGCATCCAGAAAACTTAGCGAAGTTTGTTCTAGAAAAAGGAGCAGACGTAGGGCTTGCTTTTGATGGCGATGGAGATCGTCTGATTGCAGTAGATGAAAAAGGACAAATTGTAGATGGTGACCAAATTATGTATATTTGTGCCAAACATCTTCATGCAAATGGACGTTTAAATAACGGGACAGTTGTTTCCACAGTGATGAGTAATATGGGCTTCTATAAAGCATTAGAAACACATGATATGACTAGTGTAAAAACAGCGGTTGGAGATAGATATGTAGTAGAAGAAATGAAAAAGAATGGCTATAACCTAGGTGGGGAGCAGTCAGGACATATCGTTTTCCTTGACTATAATACTACAGGTGACGGTTTGTTGACTGGGTTACAGCTCGTGAATATTATGAAGGTAACAGGGAAAAAACTTTCCGAGCTTGCTGCTGAAATGACAATCTATCCACAAAAACTTATAAATGTTCGAGTGACAGATAAGCATGCGGTAACAGAAAATGAAAAAGTAGCAGCTATTATTAGTGAAGTAGAAAGTGAAATGGCTGGAAATGGTCGTGTCCTTGTACGTCCATCGGGTACTGAGCCATTGGTTCGCGTAATGGTAGAAGCAGCAACTGAACAGGAATGCGAAACCTACGTAAACCGCATCGTAGAAGTTGTAAAAGCTGAAATGGGACTTGAAGAATAAGTGTAAAGAATCACATTTCAACAATCTGCGAGCTATGTAAATTACTAATATCGATCCCTTTCTCTTTTCGAAGAGTTAGGGATTTTATGATATTATGAATAAAAGCGAGTGAGTTTCTAAAGACCATAGACAAATAAAGGAGGTACCTATGTATATTCCTAAACGATTTAAGGTAGATGACGAGAAAGAAATTTGGTCCTTTCTTAAGCAACACACGTTTGCAACATTGGTTACAACAGATAAAGGGAGACCAGTAGCAACGCATATTCCTGTAATGGTTAAACGCGAAGGAGAAGAAATTGTGGTAAGTGGGCATTTGGCATATGGTAACCGACAGTGGCGCACGCTTAATGAGGAGCAGGAAACCTTGATAATTTTTCAGGGACCTCATTCCTACATTTCTTCTTCATGGTATGAAGAGCAGCAAGTCCCGACATGGAACTATCAGTCCGTTCATGTGTATGGGAATGTTAGTCTCCAAACGCAAGAGGAACTAATAGACGATTTGAAGACGCTTCTACACGTATATGAGCATCATCGACAACATCCGGTATTGTGGGATACACTATCACCTGAGCTTCTTGAACGGGAATTGAAAGGTATAGTTGGATTCAAACTTACCGTTACAGACATTCAAGCAGCCTATAAAATGAGCCAGAATCGAAATGACAGAGATTATGCCAACATCATAACGCAGCTTCATCAAGAAACTTCACCTGAAGCCCATCAAGTGGCTCAGGAAATGAAAAAGTTACGCTAAAAAATTTTATGTTTATCAGGTAAAGTTTAGTGGAATAGTAAGAGTGTACAAACAATTAAGGAGTGAGGAAATGGCTAAAGTAGCAACATTAATCACAAATATGTTTGAGGACGTAGAATACACAGGTCCAGCACAAGCACTAAACGATGCAGGACATGAGGTATTTGCAATTGAAAAAGAAGCAGGTAAAGAGGTAACAGGGAAAAACGGCGAAGCTACGGTGAAAATCGATTATGGCATTGACGAAGTAAAACCTGAAGACTTTGACGCATTATTTATACCTGGAGGATTTTCACCAGATATTTTACGAGCAGATGATCGTTTTGTTCAATTTGCGAAGTATTTTATGGATGAGAAAAAACCAGTGTTTGCAATTTGTCATGGTCCACAATTACTCATCACTGCGAAGACGTTAGATGGTAGGGATGCGACAGGATATAAGTCGATCAAAGTAGACTTAGAAAATGCCGGTGTAAAATTCCATGACGAAGAAGTATTCGTTTGTCAAAATCAATTGGTAACAAGCCGTACACCAGACGATATTCCAGCGTTTAATAGAGAAATCGTTAAGCTGTTAGGTTAATTAGTAATATAAACTATATAAAATTATTAAGAGCATCTTCTTTTATTGGAAGATGCTCTTTTAATTGATAGAATATTCTTATTTATTTTAGGCATTTCTTTCATTATACTTAAGGAATTAAATCATATCGGTATAAAGGTATGAGGGGGAGTTCATATGGATTATTTACATCACCCGTTTCAAGGAAAGCGTCATACGGTATTTGCTAAAAAGGGTATGGTAGCAACTTCACAGCCTTTAGCTGCTCAGGCAGGATTAGATATCTTAAAAAAAGGTGGTAATGCAATTGATGCGGCAATTGCTACGGCAGCAGCACTTACCGTTGTAGAACCGACCTCTAACGGAATTGGCGGAGACGCTTTTGCATTAGTATGGACAAAAGATAAGCTCTACGGTTTAAACGCATCTGGTCCTGCACCGCAGTCGATATCCCCAGAAGCGATAAGAGAAAAAGGGTATGATGAAATGCCTGTTCACGGTGTGATTCCTGTGACCGTCCCAGGAGTTCCTGCTGCTTGGGCCGCCTTATCAGAAAGATTTGGTAAACTCTCGCTCCAAGAAGTTTTAGAACCTGCTATTCAATACGCAGAAGAAGGATACCCGTTAACTCCAATCCTGGGAAAATACTGGAAACTAGCCTATGATAAATATAAAACTACATTTACTTCAGAGGAATTTAATGCTTGGTTTGAAACCTTTGCACCAAATGGACGAGCTCCAGAAATAGGCGAGATGTGGAACTCTCCTAATCACGCACGTTCTCTTCGAGCGATTGGAGAAACGAATGCCCGTGACTTTTATGAGGGGGAAACTGCCGACAAAATTGATACGTTTATGAAAAAACATGGAGGCTATTTATCGAAAGAAGATCTTCGTACATACAAGGTGGAGTGGGTAGAGCCTATTTCGGTCAACTATAAGGGTTATGATGTTTGGGAAATCCCGCCAAATGGACAAGGAATGGTTGCATTAATGGCACTGAATATATACAAGCACTTAGGGGAACCGAGATGGCAAAGTAAGGAAACTCTCCACCATCAAATAGAAGCGATGAAGTTAGCTTTCACAGATGGGTTAGCTTTTATAACGGAGTCTGAGGAAATGCCGATAAGCGTAGAACAATTATTATCAGAGGAATACGCAAATAAAAGATCCAACGTAATAAACGAAGAAGCTGGCAATCCAGAAATCTATGACATCCCTAAAGGTGGGACTGTATATTTAGCTACTGCAGATGAAGAAGGTAATATGGTTTCTTACATCCAAAGTAACTATATGGGATTTGGATCAGGGATAGTTATTCCAAATACAGGAATTGCCTTGCAAAATAGAGGGCATGACTTCTCTTTAGATGTCGCGCACCCAAATATATTAAAGCCCGGGAAAAGAACATTACATACTATTATTCCAGGCTTCTTAAGCAAAAATGGGAAGGCAGTAGGACCTTTCGGAGTAATGGGTGGATATATGCAGCCACAAGGGCATTTCCAGGTTGTGACGAATACAGTAGACTATATGTTAAACCCACAGGCTACATTAGATATGCCTCGTTGGCAGTGGATAAAAGGGAAAGTAATTCATGTAGAACCAGAATTCCCTAGCTATCTTGTACAAAGTCTAATAGGAAAAGGGCACCAAGTTCAGATTGCTTCGGACGGTGGGACATTCGGCAGAGGTCAGATTATTTGGCGGAATGCTGAAACTGGGGTTCTACAAGGAGGAACAGAGTCTCGTACGGATGGTTCAATTGCAGCATGGTAAAAGATTATCTTGTGTTAAAAGAGCCATTACTATAGTAATGGCTCTTTTATTCGGTTAAAGTCCCCTACACCCATTAAATTGACGAGCATACTATGAACATATATAATGTAGAAGTTGCTAATCTAGTATTAGTAACCGCGTAGATGTGGAGGACAGGTAACGCGTAAAACATAGAAAACAATTATAGCGCCAGAGCTGAAGAAATTGGACGGAAAATCATCTTCAGCAGACGAGGTGGAGGTTATCGAAATTTCGGCGGATGCCTCCCGACCGTATTTGCCCGGTTGTTATTCTTTTTCATAAAACATTCGAGTGATCGAATGACAGGTGGAATAGAAGGCATTCTTTGCTTAATTGGCTACTACACGCCTTGTGTAGGGAGCTTATTTTGACATGAATGTAAACGGAGGAATTTAAATTATGTGTGGAATTGTTGGATATATTGGAGAAATAGATGCAAAAGAAATTTTATTAAAAGGGTTAGAGAAGTTAGAATACCGCGGTTATGATTCAGCAGGTATTGCTGTGCTTAACGAAGATGGAGTTATGGTATTTAAAGAAAAAGGTCGAATTGCGGATTTACGTGGCGTAGTAGATACAGAAGTAGCGGCAACTATTGGAATTGGTCATACTCGCTGGGCAACTCACGGAGTACCAAACCATGAAAATGCACATCCTCATCAAAGTACAACTAAACGCTTCACATTAGTGCATAATGGAGTAATTGAAAACTATCATTTGATGAAAAAAGCTTATTTATCGGACGTGGAAATGGCTTCTGAGACAGATACAGAAGTAATTGTACAACTTATAGAGCATTTTTCTAAAGACGGATTATCTACAGTTGATGCACTTCGCAAAACATTGCATTTAATACATGGTTCATACGCACTTGCTTTACTGGATAATGAAGACGAAGAAACTATTTATGTAGCAAAAAACAAATCACCATTACTAGTTGGTGTTGGAGAAGGATTCAATGTTGTAGCTTCGGATGCAATGGCGATGCTTCAAGTAACTGAGCAATATGTGGAACTTCATGATCAAGAAATCGTAATCGTACGCAAAGATTCTGTAGAAATTCAAACATTGGAAGGCACAAAAGTTGAACGTGCTCCATATAAAGCAGAACTAGATATGAGCGATATTGAAAAAGGAACATATCCTCACTATATGTTAAAAGAAATCGATGAGCAGCCAGCTGTTATTCGTAAAATTATTCAAGCTTATCAAAATGAGCAAGGGGAACTTACAATTGATCCTGCTATTTTAAAAGCACTGCAAGACGCTGACCGCCTGTACATTATTGCGGCAGGAACGAGCTATCATGGTGGGTTAATCGGAAAAGAATACTTTGAAAAAATTGCAGGTATACCAGTAGAGGTTCATATTTCTAGTGAATTCGGTTATAATATGCCACTACTTTCTGAAAAACCAATCTTCATGTTCCTAACACAATCAGGAGAAACTGCGGATAGCAGACAAGTTCTTGTAAAGATTAAAAAATTAGGTTACCCAACGATCACGATGACTAACGTACCAGGTTCTACTCTTTCCCGTGAAGCAGATCACACACTTTTACTTCATGCTGGTCCGGAGATTGCTGTGGCTTCCACTAAAGCATATGTTGCACAGGTTGCTGTTTTAATGGTAACGGCTTCTGTATACGCACTTGCTCAAGGGAAAACATTAGACTATGATGCTGTAAAAGAATTAGGAATTGTAGCCAATGCTGTTCAAGCAATTGTAGATTCTAAAGAAGAAATGGAAGAAATCGCGAAAGAGTTTTTAGCTACTACTAGAAATGCATTTTTCATTGGTCGTAACGTAGATTTCTACGTAAGCCAAGAAGGTGCATTAAAACTTAAAGAAATTTCATATATCCAAGCAGAAGGATTTGCTGGAGGAGAGCTCAAACATGGTACTATCGCTCTTATTGAAGACGGTACACCAATTATCGCTCTAGCTACACAAAAAGCAGTAAGCCTTAATATTCGTGGTAATGTAAAAGAAGTAGTTGCACGTGGCGCTAACCCATGTATTATTGCAATGGAAGGCCATGAGGAAGAAGGAGATCGTTACGTACTGCCAAAAGTAAACGAGCTCTTCGCTCCACTAGTAGCCGTAATTCCATTACAACTTATTAGCTATTATGCAGCATTGCACAGAGACTGCGACGTAGATAAACCTAGAAATCTAGCTAAATCAGTAACAGTTGAATAGAGTTAAAGTAATATATTTTGATGTCCAGTGACATTATAGTAGGTTACCGAAATTTATAAAAGAATGCTAAAACACCTCTCTAGTTTAACAGAGAGGTGATTTTTTGTTGAATACTTATGTCTTTTTACAAATACGCTTGAACTATATGGTGCTTTACTTGAATCAAGTGGATGCCTGTAAGGTATCTTTTCTCTATTATCCATAAGTCAACATTCCCAGATTTTTAGAATGAACAGTATGAAGCAATTATAGGAGAGTCCTAAATGAAAAAGAAAATGAGCTATATAATCTTACTTTTAACAACCTTCTTAATGATTGGTTGTACCAACTTAGAAGATGCATCCGTTACAGATGTAGAAACAGACCTACAAGAAGCAACCACAGTTGAGACAAATATAAATAGTGAAAAAGAAGAAGCTAACGCTACGGTTATTGATGAACCAGTAGAAAAGGAGACACCAGCACAATCAAATAATGATATTTTTTCAGGATACAAACTTATTGAAGTTGATGGTGGTGATTTGTCTGGACATCGTGAACCTAAAGTCGTTGTTGATATTGGTTATGGGGACCGTAAATATTGGGCATTTACTAATGAGTACGGGCAACTAGTACGTGTCATTGCGGACCAAATCATTTTACAAGATGACAGTAAAGAACCTGTATTATCGTCTGGCAGATACTATCGTGATGAGGCAAAGGTTCCTGGAGTCGAAAGTGACGTTTTAGATGAAGGACATATAATTGCTGATTCTCTTGGAGGGGTATCGAATGCCTATAATATTACACCACAAGATAGTACGCTCAACCGACATGGTGATCAAGCTTATATGGAAGACGTGATCCGTAGAGCAGCTGGAGCTACTAATTTTGAAGCAATTATCACATATCCGAATACGGAAACGCAAATTCCTTCCAGTTATCAGTATACCTATACTGTAAAGGGTAACGTAATCGTTGATACATTTGACAATGTAAACCCTGATGAGATAAATTCATCACTCGGTCTAACTGGTAGTGAGCCTGCTGAGTCAACTAGTTCAACTATAAGCGGCGATATTTCTAGTGTTGATACAAACGGTAATGGACAGGTGACGATTAAAGAAGCAAAAGCAGCAGGTTTTAGTATGCCAATAACGAGTGATCATTGGATATATCCATATATGCACGATGCTGATAAGGACGGTATGGTTGGTGAGTGAGACCCTAGAACTTTGAGAAAAGATATAGGTTACCAACTTAATGGTAATTGGCAGTTCTCAAATACTCTGTCGTGACGTAAAACTGGTTAGGTTACCTCCTAACCAGTTTTTTATTGGTGTTTAGAAAGGTAACCCTTTGAGATTCATTACTAAAGAAAAGTTTTTACCTATCTTCTAAAAGGTCAACGCTGGCTTCTAATATATTGAATCGTATTAAAATAAGGTTAACCAGTAAAATCCGGTTAACCTTACGAAGCAATTAAGTTTTATCAGACCATAGGCGATATTAGCAATTGCATCTGATTAGCGTAAATTAATTTTTAAAGGTATCAACAAGTTGCTTAGCATCTATCATGGACATGCCTCTATGTTCCCTTAGATACTTCACGGTTTTAACAACACCAAGAGTTTTTAATTTTTCGCGAACCAAAGCGATTAATTCATCATTGTTTTCTTTGGGGCGCAGTTTCTGATTCTCTACCTTCAAAACGTGGATCTTCTTAGATTGACCAAAAATAATAAGTGATAATCCCAGGATTAATAAAATGAAAGATGTAATTAATACCCACTCAATATTCATAAAATAACCTCCATAATTTAGGCATATTTCCATATTAACACGTTCAGCACATCTTTCCCAACTAGCTATCTGCTCACAAATTATAGTAACTAATACGTTGCAATTAAATTAATTGAAGTTTTTTCCCCCATAGTTCGTGTGGAAGACTATCAATGTTGCATAAAAATAGGGTGTCAATCAGATAGCGTTTGGTGTCCTTATTTTTAATGGTTAAACAAGCCATGAACAATGAAATGATGTGTTTCTTTTTTAATGTCATATAAAAACAGTTGAAATTCATACATAAGCAAACTATTATATAAGGAGATGCTTATATAATAGTCATTTACTGATCTAAGGAGGTACCTCATGGAGTTATGGACAATTGAAATAGAGAAAGCTGCAATGATATTAAAATTGTTAGGAGATAAAACAAGGTTAACAATGCTCAAAATGTTAGAGGCACATGATTATTGTGTTTGTGAATTCGTTGAAATATTTAAAGTGAGTCAACCCGCTATTAGCCAGCACGTAAAGAAGTTAAAAGAAGCTGGATTAGTGTGTGAAACCAGAAGGAGTCAATGGATTATTTATTCTTTAAATAGGGATAGTGATATTCTTCCATTTGTTCAGAGCTTGATGGACCACCTACCAAACCAAGATTTTAAACTACAACAATTAGAAAAACAGGGATTACGCATCTCATGTGAATAAGGGAGGTTTGTATTTTGTCACCAGTTATTTTAGCATCATTAATTTTTATAATAACGCTTATCTTCGTAATCTGGCAGCCAAGAGGTTTGAATATTGGATGGTCAGCCTGTGGAGGAGCCGTTATAGCGTTATTAGTGGGAGTTGTGGGTTTTAGTGATGTCCTCGAAGTAGTAGACATTACTTGGAACGCTACTCTATCGTTTATTGCAATTATACTTATTTCCTTAATATTAGATGAGATTGGCTTATTTGAATGGGCTGCATTACATATGGCAAGGGTTGCAAAAGGCAATGGGTTTAAGATGTTCATCTATGTAAGTGTGTTGGGTGCTTTAGTTGCTGCCTTTTTTGCGAATGATGGAGCAGCGTTAATATTAACTCCAATTGTTTTGGCAATGGTTCGTAACTTGAATTTCAACGAAAAAATGATTTTCCCATTTATTATGGCGAGTGGGTTTATAGCAGATACGACTTCGTTACCCTTTGTTGTTAGTAACCTTGTTAATATTGTTTCAGCTGATTTCTTTCATATCGGTTTTGTTGAATATGCAACAAGAATGATTATTCCTAATATATTCTCACTGATTGCTACTATCAGTGTATTACTATTTTATTTTAGAAAAAGTATTCCTAGATCATATAATTTATCCAAACTTAGAGAACCAAAAGAGGCTATTAAAGACATTAAAATGTTCCATCTTTCATGGTTTGTACTGGCTTTATTAGTTATTGGTTATTTTAGTAGTGAGTTTATCCAAGTTCCAGTTTCCATAGTTGCTGGAATAGTAGCGATTTTCTTCATCTTAATGGCTAGAAGAAGTAATGCGGTTAATACAAGAACTGTTATTAAAGGAGCGCCATGGAATATTGTGTTTTTCTCAATAGGCATGTATGTGGTCGTTTACGGTCTAGGGAATGCTGGACTGACTGGTGTGTTAGCAAGTGTGATTGAGGTAGCTGCAGAACAAGGTCTATTCGCAGCAACGATGTCAATGGGCTTCATTGCAGCCTTCCTGTCATCGCTAATGAATAATTTGCCAACCGTGATGATCGATGCATTAGCGATTGCTGAAACGAATACTTCTGGTACCATTCGCGAAGCACTTATTTATGCTAACGTGATTGGTTCTGATTTAGGGCCTAAAATAACACCGATTGGTTCTCTTGCAACTTTAGTCTGGCTTCATGTTTTATCTCAAAAGGGTGTGAAGATATCATGGGGCACTTACTTTAAAACAGGTATTGTCTTAACGATTCCAATTTTATTCATTACCTTATTAGGTCTTTACATTTCGTTAAAATCGTTCTAACTAAAGGAGAGTACTTAATTTATGTCTAAAAAAACAATTTACTTTTTATGTACTGGAAATTCGTGCAGAAGCCAAATGGCAGAAGGCTGGGGAAAAAAATATTTAGGTGACGAGTGGGAAGTTCTAAGTGCGGGTATTGAAGCACATGGTTTAAACCCGAAAGCTGTTAAAGCAATGAATGAGATTGGAATTGATATTACTACCCAGACCTCAGACTTGATAAATGTGGAAACACTCAATAATGCAGATTTTGTGGTGACCCTTTGTGGCGATGCTGCAGATAAATGTCCAATGACACCACCACATGTAAAACGTGATCACTGGGGCTTTGAAGACCCTGCAAAAGCAGAAGGAACGGATGAAGAGAAGTGGACAACCTTCCAACGAGTTCGTGATGAAGTTGGTGAAAGAATTAAGCGTTTTGCTGAAACTGGGAAATGATTTAATGTATGGTAAGTACAAGAGTTAAAAAGAACTTGAACCCTCAAGTTCTTTTTATTTACCCTTACAGAAGTAAATATTAATTTTAGAGATCTTCATAAATACCTTAGAAAACCCATATAAAGTAAAAACAAATCATAAGGATGGTTAAGTGTCTTTCATCTGGGTTATTGGTTATTTGTGTACTGCGATTGGCTTTAGTATAGGTGGGTATATAGCTTGGAGCACGAAGGGTTTCCAGCACAAAACAGATTTTGTTTACAGTGTTTGTGCGGGGCTAACTCTTGGCATATTGAGTTTTGAAATTGCACCAGAAGCAATAGAGCTAGGAAATTGGATTACTTTCATATTTGGTTTTGTTGTGGGAATCCTATTATTTGAAGTAGCACATATTATTTTGACAACCTTACTTGGAAAAACCGCGGATCAGCGTAAAGGTCTTCCTCCGAAGGTAGGAATCCTCTTATTACTCAGTATTTCATTCCACAATTTGCCGATTGGGATTGTTTTGGGTTCTACACATGATACAGCAGTAGAATTTTCAATGCTTCAAGCCATTCTCCTCCATAATATACCGGAAGGCATAATTGTATTTACTCTTTTGTTTGTAGCCGGTCAGAAGATTTGGTCCTGGTTCATATTTTCCTTACTTGTTGCAGCTCCTGTAGGATTGGGAGCTTATTTTGGCAGTACATTAGGAAACGATAATCCTTTTTTATGGTCATTTTCAATTAGTTTGGCTGTGGGTACAATCTATATGATTATTGTGAAAGAAGTAATTATGGAAGCGATTAAGGATACTTCCAATGTATTACTAATTTCTATTATTAGCTTTGGATGTATAGGATTGTATTTTTACTTTATATAACGTTCTTCTTTAGTAAAAAATAATACCGTAAGATCTAGTTGGAGAGATTACATTATTAATGTTTTGCATGGTCAATTGCTTGATGCAACAGATTCATAATGTGATCGTCAGCACTTGAATAATATAGGGTTGTGCCTTCACGTCGAAATTTTACTAAACGTAAATTTTTCAAAAACCGAAGTTGATGGGATACCGTAGACTGGCCTAAGTTTAGTTCCTCTGCAATATCATTTACTGAATACTCTTTGCAGCAAAGTAAATTTAATATCCGAATACGTGTTGGATCACCTAAAGCTTTAAATGTCTGGGATACGACAAACAGCGTTTCTTCATCCAAATCATGTGGGTTCGTTTGTACTTCTTCTCGCATACTTTTTCATACCTCCGTTTATTCCTTATATTAGTGGTGGTGATGTGCGTGTGGATCAGGTCCTTCTGCTTTAGCAGTACATAAAATGGAATTATCACAGTTGTGAGAAGCTGTTTCAAACTGAATCGTCACATGCTGTATATTTTTATGTCCTAAATCATGCTCAATTTTCTGTAGCATCTTTTCGCCTTCTACAATCATCAATTGATCTTCGACTACGACATGGCAGGAAAGAGCATTTAAACCACTTGTAATAGACCAAATGTGTAAATCATGAACGCTTATGATTCCGTTTGTCTGTTCAATTGTCTTAACGACGTCATTTACACTAACATTTCTCGGTGTACCCTCCATCAGTACATGTAAAGAAGCTTTCGTCACATAGTAACCACTGCGTAAAACTAGTGCTGCAACGATGACACTTGCTAATGGATCCGCCCAACCCCAACCAAGGAACATGATTAATAAGGCTGCAATAATTGCACCGACAGAGCCTAACATATCACTAATCACGTGAAGAAATGCCCCGCGCATATTTAAATTATCTTTCGTATCACTGCCACGCATCATAATCCACGCAACAAGAATATTGACAGCTAACCCGATGCTACTAATAACAAGCATTCCCGTAGTTGCGACTACTGGTGGATTAGTAAAGCGTTCAAATGCTTCATAAAATATAAATAGTGCAATTAATATCAACGTTACACCGTTGAATACTGCTGCTAGAATTTCAAACCGTTTAAAGCCGTAAGTATTGTTAGCATCTGCTGCTTTTTCGCTAAATGTAAATGCCAATAAGGCAATCCCTAGTGAGACAGAATCACTTAACATATGTCCAGCATCTGATAGTAGGGCTAGACTATTTGTCATATATCCGCCTATAGCTTCTACAACCATATAGGTGGTAATAATAAAAAATGAGATCAATAATACTTTCTTATTTGCCCCATGTGCATGGTTATGATTATCCGCCATATTAATCCCTCCGTTATTTTTACATTTCTATTAAACGTTATATGATAATATATTCATATATACAGATTATGTTCATTTAAGTACTTTGTCAATCAATATACTCGCCGTTATTGCTAGGATTCTTCTGACACTTAGTTTTTTTACATTTATGCTAAATTAATAAAACGTAATACTTTACATACCCCCTATAGGTACTATACAATGTGAATAAGAAGTATAGGAGGTTGATGAGTTGGATAGTGTAATGGAAGAAAAGACAATCACATCTGATAATTCTTGTAGAAAAAGTCATCATCCTGAACATATAAAAAAAGATTTAACGAATCGGTTAAATCGTATTGAGGGTCAGATCCGAGGGATAAAAGGCATGGTAGACAAAGACGTCTATTGTGATGATATTATTACTCAACTTTCTGCAACTCAGTCCGCGCTAAATAGTGTAGCAAAAGTACTTTTACAAGGGCATTTAAAAGGCTGCGTAGTCGACAGGCTAGCAGAAGGCGATGATGAAGTACTCGATGAATTATTAGTTACCATACAAAAATTAATGAAAAAATAAGAGGAGGAATTTTAAATGGTTAACCAAGTAACATTAAACGTACAAGGAATGTCATGTGGTCATTGTGTTAGTTCTGTTGAAAACAGTGTAGGGAAGTTAGATGGAGTAAATGAAGTGAAAGTTCACTTAGAGTCAGGAAAAGTAGACATTTCATTTGAAGAAGATAAAGTGTCACTAGAGGTAATTAAAGAAACAATTGATGATCAAGGCTACGATATAGTGTAAGGACAGTAGAGTGCTAAATAGCACTCTCTTTCTTTCAAATAATTATACCCCCAGGTGGTATAAAGGAGAGGTTACAATGAGTAGTGAAACAAAAGAAACTAGTTTACAAATCACTGGAATGACCTGTGCTGCCTGTGCGACTAGAATCGAAAAAGGGCTAAATAAAATGGACGGTGTAGAAGTAGCCAATGTAAACTTGGCACTGGAGAAGTCATTGATTAAATACAATCCTGAAAAATTGAGTAATAAAGACTTTGAACAGAAAATACAAGACTTAGGGTATGGTGTTGTCAAGGAAAACAAAGAGTTTGTCATTACGGGAATGACCTGTGCTGCATGTTCTACAAGAATTGAGAAAGGGCTTAACAAGCTAGAGGGAGTAACCTTGGCGAACGTTAATCTGGCACTAGAAAATGCAACGGTAGAATATAACCCTGCTCAGATTTCAGTTGCAGATATTATAGGGCGAGTAGAGAAATTAGGTTATGGGGCCATCAATAAAGAGGACGAAAAACAGGCTGTTGACTACCGAGAACAAGCCATTCAAAAACAAAAGAAAAAATTTATTATCTCTGCGATTTTGTCTCTCCCATTATTGTGGACGATGGTCGGTCATTTTTCGTTCACATCATTTATATATATGCCTGAATTCCTTATGAATCCATGGGTGCAGATGGCTTTGGCAACACCTGTCCAATTTGTCATTGGGAGACAGTTTTATGTAAGTGCATATAAAGCATTAAGAAACGGTAGTGCCAACATGGATGTCTTAGTAGTAATGGGTACTTCCGCTGCTTATTTTTATAGTGTTTATCAAGCAATTATTACTACGGGTGAACACCATACAGCAAATCTATATTTTGAAACGAGTGCGGTGCTAATCACCCTTATTATATTAGGTAAATTGTTTGAAGCAAAAGCAAAAGGGCGGTCCTCTGAAGCTATTAAAAAACTTATGGGACTTCAAGCTAAGACTGCCTTAGTAATTAGAAATGAAACTGAAATAGAAATACCTTTAGCAGAAGTTGTAACGGGGGATACTATATTAGTAAAGCCTGGTGAAAAGATACCAGTTGATGGCGAAGTTGTAGAAGGAAATACTGCTATCGATGAATCTATGCTAACTGGCGAAAGTATTCCAGTGGACAAAGATATTGGTGATGCATTATTTGGTTCAACTATTAATAAGAATGGCTTTCTAAAAATGAAAGCTACAAAAATTGGTAGAGATACTGCGCTTGCTCAAATTATTAAAGTAGTAGAGGATGCGCAAGGATCGAAAGCTCCGATTCAAAGGCTTGCTGACAAAATCTCTGGTGTGTTCGTGCCAATTGTAATTGGTATTGCGATTCTCACTTTTTTAGTATGGATAATATGGGTGAATCCAGGTAAAGTCACGCCTGCCCTGGAAGCTCTGATTGCTGTTCTTGTCATTGCATGCCCATGTGCGCTAGGACTTGCTACCCCTACATCTATTATGGCTGGGTCAGGTCGTGCAGCGGAGTTCGGGATTTTGTTTAAAGGCGGAGAGCATTTAGAAACTACTCATCATATCGATACAGTCATTGTAGATAAAACAGGAACTGTTACAAATGGTAAACCAGAACTAACGGATATAGTTGTAGCAAGTGGCATAGCGGAAGAAGAGTTTCTTTCTTTAATCGGTGCCGCTGAAAAACAATCGGAACATCCACTCGCAGAAGCAATTGTAAAAGGTATCCAAGACAGAGGAATATTACTTAAGGGAGTTCAGAGCTTTGAAGCAATTCCAGGATATGGAGTGAAAACAGTTGTTGATAACAAAGAAATACTTGTAGGTACTCGAAAACTCATGAATAGTTACAATGTTGATATTTTGAATATATTACCTGTGATGGAGGAGCTTGAGGCTAATGGGAAAACAGCAATGCTTGCAAGTATTGAGGGGCAGTATGCAGGTCTAGTAGCTGTTGCCGATACCGTTAAAGAGACTTCAAAGAAAGCTATCAAGCGTTTACGTGATATGAATATTGAAGTAATTATGATGACAGGTGACAACCAACGTACAGCAACAGCAATTGGTCGAGAGGTCGGTATAGATCATGTTATTGCCGAGGTACTTCCGGAAGGAAAAGCGGAAGAAGTAAAAAAACTTCAGGCTGCTGGTAAGAAGGTAGCGATGGTTGGAGATGGTATTAATGATGCGCCAGCGTTAGCAGTTGCGAATATAGGTATGGCTATTGGAACAGGAACTGACGTTGCAATGGAGGCTGCAGATATCACATTGATCCGGGGGGACTTAAATAGCATAGCCGATGCTATCATCATGAGTCATAAAACAATGAGGAATATTAAACAAAATCTATTCTGGGCGTTTGGATATAACGTATTAGGTATACCAATTGCAGCGGTAGGCTTACTTGCACCCTGGGTAGCAGGAGCAGCAATGGCATTTAGTTCTGTATCAGTTGTCTTGAATGCATTGCGTCTTCAAAAAGTGAAACTAGAAAAGAATAGACCTAGCGGATAAGAACGAATTTCATGGTAGGAGGATAATGATGAAAAAAATAGTAATTGGAATTGTCTCATTAGCAACTGCATTTACGTTGTCGGCGTGTGCCAGTGATGACAAGGAAGCAAGTAAACATGAAAACATCGAGATGGATCATTCAGGCATGAATCACTCTAGTACAGGTGAAGTCCCAGAAAACGTGAAAGTAGCTGATAATCCGACCTATGAAGTTGGAAGTCAAGCCATTCTTAAAACAGATCATATGGAGGGAATGAAAGGTGCAGAGGCAACTATCATTGGTGCATATGATACGACTGCCTATATCATTTCCTACACACCAATATCTGGCGGAGAAAGAGTAGAAAATCATAAGTGGGTCATTCAAGAAGAGTTGAAAGATGCTGGAGATAAAATTTTAGAGCCGGGGACAAAGGTTACGATTGAAGCTGACCACATGGCTGGAATGAAAGGTGCTGCTGCAGATATTGATTCAGCAGAACTAACAACTGTATATATGGTCGATTACACACCAACTTCAGGTGGAGAAATAGTGAAAAATCACAAATGGGTTACGGAAAGTGAATTATCTAAACAATAATTAAATAAGATTTAAGAATTGAAAGAGCTTATTCCTTTATAGAATAAGCTCTTTCAACATATTTAATTGTATAAGTAGAAAGCTTGGAAATACTACTTTTCCACATAGTATATATTAAAAGATTGCAATTAATTTATCCAGTAAGCCAGTTACATCAAGGAATACAATAATAATTACTAATGGAATGACGAACTTCATTATGAAAAACCATATATTAAATGCAGTAGCACCTAAGCGAGAATGCTGTAATAGTTCTTCTCGTAAAGTACTTTTCTCAATCTTATGTGAGATGAAAATAGAGATTAAAAGTACTCCTAAAGGCATTAGAATATTACTAACTAAATAATCAGCGGAATCAAATAGACTTTTCGAGAAAATGAGAATATCAGCAAAAACGCTATAAGATAATGCGGATGGGATTCCTACTATGAATATTAATAGTCCAATGATATACGCATACTTTGTTCGCTTCTCTTGTTTTCCTTTGACTAAAGACGCTACAATTATTTCTAACATAGAAAAGGCCGAGGTTAATGTAGCAAATAAAAATAATGCCAAAAATCCTATTAAGAAGACTTCTCCAAAAACAATTTGATCAAAAACAGCAGGTAATACAACAAATAGCAAACCAGGACCTTCAGCTGGTTCTAAGCCTAGTGAAAAAACAGCGGGGAAAATAGCTAACCCTGCCAATAATGCAATCAACAAGTTCATTGAAACGATTGAAATAGCTGGTTGTATAAGGCTTTCTTTTTTAGAGAGATAAGAACTATAAGTAACCATTACTGACACGCCGACACTTAGTGAGAAGAAAGCTTGTCCCATCGCAAATAGCACACTTTGGGATGTGATATTCGAGAAATCAGGGGCTAGAAAGAATTTCACGCCTTCCATAGCGCCATCTAGTGTAAGGGAGCGAATGATAAGAACGATAAATAGTCCAAACAAAGCGGGCATCAAAATTTTATTTGCTTTTTCAATACCATTTTGTATCCCATTAGCAACCACGACAACTGTAATAGCCAAGAATACAAATTGAGAAATAATAACTATGAGAGGATCTCCAATGGTCGTGTTAAACACGGACCCATAATCTGCACCCTCACTAATTACTCCACCAAACATCCCTTTAGCAAAATAGATTAGAATCCAACCACCAATTACACTATAAAAAGACAATAGAAGAAAGCTGGTGAATACTCCTAACTTTCCGATCCAATGCCAATTAGTATTAGGAGCAAGACTACGATATGCACTAATCGCTTCTTTTTGCGTGCTTCTCCCAATGACAAACTCAGCTAATAATAACGGAAATCCCATAAACAAAGTAAATAATATAAAAAGAAGGAAGAATGCCCCTCCTCCGCTAATGCCTGTTACGTAAGGGAGCTTCCATATTGCCCCTACTCCGATAGCCGATCCTGCAGCTGATAGGATAAAACCAATCTTTGATGACCATTGCTCTGATGTTTGCAAACGAACCATTCCAATCTATTTTTATTATGTCTATTCTATATGAAAAGACAAAAAAGCCACGTCTCTATCTTTTACGATAGGGACGTGGCTATTCACGCGGTACCACCCTAATTGGAAACAAATCTATGTTTCCCACTTGGTTAAAATAACGGTTTAATCCGTTCTTATACTACGTCGTTTTTTTGATGTAGTATAAAAAAAGCTCCAAGAATGAAATTCACCTAATCTTTGTATCAGTTTTCACCAACCACTGATTCTCTACCAACAGGGAGACCGGCTTAATATAGTTCTTTTCGTCGCTCGTTTAATATAAATAATATTAAACGAAATTATAGTATGATACCACCTATTGGTCAACCTTTTTATTTTGAAGTAAATATTTTAACACAAGGGGTCTTGCTACTTTTCAATCCCTAATAACTGTTCTTTCATGTCTAAACCACCCCTGTATCCGGTCAATTTTCCGCTTTTTCCGATGACCCGGTGACAAGGAACGGTGATTAATAAAGGGTTTGCACCAATAGCAGTGCCAACAGCACGAACTGCATTAGGTTTCTGTATCTGGTGAGCGATATCCGTGTACGAAACTGTTTGACCATACGGGATTTCCTGCAACACTTTCCAAACAGCTTGTTGAAACGCTGTACCATGAAGAGCCATTGGCACTGTGAATTCTGTACGTCGGCTCTCCAGATAGTCCGTCAGTTCCGTTTCATAGGGTTTCAGTACATCCTCATTTTCCGAAAGTATATAACTAGGGAGTCGTTTCTTTACCCATTTAGCAAGTTCTTCAAATGGCGCATGCTGTGAACCAACATAACAAAGACCTTCTGTAGTAGCGGCAATATACATCTCCCATGGTCCGCAATTTAAGAATGTCCAGTACACAATCTGTTCCTTATTTCCCTCCATTCCTGCACCTCCATTGATAGTTTCTTTATTTATAACATAGATATGATATAGAATGTTTTTTCTATCTTTGGAGAACGGCGATTAGTTTTATATTAGTCTATGGGATGGTACCTTTCGAGCTAAAAAATATATTTACAAGTTCAATACTTCGGAGTATTATTACCTTCAAATTCTCTTCAAGAAATAGGTTTTTCAAATTTGGTTCTAGGAAGTGCTCGTGTGCAAACTCTTAAAAGGAAAAGAAGGACTATGTCGCCACCTGTTATTATTGCAGGAAGTTTTTTGTTTTTAATATTCGTTGGAACCCTTTTGTTAAAATTGCCTATTGCAACAACCACCCATGTATCTTGGATAGACGTATTATTCGTAGTTACGTCCGCGACTACTGTGACAGGGCTTAGTGTGTTTGACCCTGGGAGTACATTGACTATATTTGGAGAAGTTGTATTAATGATACTTATTCAATGTGGTGGCATTGGTTTAATGACATTTGCAGTAGCTATACTAATACTGTTAAAGAAGAAGATAGGCTTCCAAAACCGTATTTATATACAAGAATCATTCAATCAAAACTCAGTTGGCGGCATTATAAAGCTAGTGAAGCTGATTTTAACATTCGTTCTATCAGTTCAACTTTTCGCCACATTGGTTTTGACTATACACTGGATACCGACTTTCGGTTTTAAGGAAGCTTTATATTTAAGTGTCTTTCATGTAATCTCGGCATTTAATAATGCTGGGTTTGCCTTATTTCCTGATAACCTCATTGGCTTTGCGCATGACCCTATTGTGAATATCGTTTTATCATTATTATTTATAATCGGTGGAATCGGGTTTACTGTAGTTGTGGATATTCAACAAAAAAAGTCATTTAAGCAATGGTCCCTTCATACGAAAATGATGGTTGTAGGAACCATCATTATCAATGTTATAGCTATCGCTTTTGTTTTCCTGTTGGAATATAATAATCCGGCAACAATTGGCTCTATGCCATTACAGGATAAACTAATGGTATCCTACTTCCAAGGTGTAAGCCCTCGTACAGCAGGATTTAATACATTAAATTACGGTGATATGGAAGATCCGACTATACTCGTCACGATGGTTTTAATGTTTATAGGAGCAGGTAGTGCATCGACAGCGTCTGGTATAAAGCTAACAACATTTATCGTAATCGTTTTAGCAACATTTTCTTTTTTACGTAAACGTAGTGAGCCAGAATTATTTGGAAGGTCTATTCGTTTGGAGACAGTTATAAGATCTCTAGCGATTTCAACGATAAGTTTATTTATAGTCTGTTTCTTTTTATTTCTATTAACTGTTACCGAAAAGATCTCCTTCTTACCTCTAGCATTTGAAGTTGTATCGGCTTTTGGAACAGTTGGACTATCAATGGGGATAACTTCACAAATTAGTGATATAGGTGAAGTGCTTTTATGTATGGTAATGTTTATCGGGAGAATTGGTCCTCTAACTTTGTTTTTCATACTTATGAAGCCAAAGAACGTTCATTATCGATACCCGTATGATCAGGTTTTCACAGGATAATTTCAAACAATGAGTCGTCTACTTTAAAATAGACGACTCTTCTTTTTTTTGCGTAAAAATGCAATGTTGCAAAAATGTAATGCTAACGTCATCTAAAGCGAATGCTCGAAATAACGATTTCTCCTATACTAAAGTCAGTAGCAAGGAAGGTTTAAGAAAATAGAAAAGGAGCTAATTAAAATGAAAAAATTACTTACTGTATGTCTAACTGCCTTTTTAATATCAACAGTGTTAACAGGGTGCGGTATGTTCGAAAAAGCAAATGGAGTAATTCTATATGGGGAAGAACAACAAATCATCGATTCTTTAGAGCAAGAGAAGGATGAATTAGTAAAGGAAGATCAATACAAGATTAAAATCGTGGAAAATGATGGGCAACGTATCCTTGTCTTAAAAGACGAAACTGCTCAATCACTTGTAAAGAAAAAATTAATAAGAGAAATAACAAATCAAGAAAAAGCTAAAACAGCAGTAATTTCATCTCTACCGAAAGTAGCGGTAGGCGAGGGAATACTTTTTGCTAAGAAAGAGCCAGCAGCACTTAACCTAGAGGGCATGGAGTTAAACGTAAAATATGAGGGGAACAATGTCATTGGAAGAGGAAGAGCATATGCGGACATGTTTCTAATCGTAAATGATGCTGATTGGGCTTCGATTAAAGGAACAGAAAAAATGATGGCTTTACTAGAGTATGACAAAGATCCTAGTGCAGACGGATTAAGTGATTATGGTGTAGAAGAAAGAACACTTGTGAGATTTAATGATTAGTTAAGTAGGGGCTGTCCATATCCATGGGCAGTCTTTTTTTGGATAGATGTAAAAAAGGAAATAACTACCTACATGTAGTATATATATTAATGACATGAAGGGGGCAGTATGGAATGTATCACTATTTTGAAGGGCTCGTTATTAGAGAAGGAACAAAGGGGATTCCTGCCGAATATGTAGAGGAACTCTTTAAAGATGCGGGTTGGAGTAAGCATACACCAGACTGGCAGAAAGAGAAGTTCACCTTAATATTTGAAAATTCTACCTGGGCATATACCGTTTGGGAGGATGAAAGAATGATTGGAATGGTCAGAGTTATTTCCGATCAAATAATGGCAGCAAATATTATGGATTTAGCAGTGCATTCGGAATATCGAGGAAAAGGAATTGGCCAAAAGCTTGTACAATTATGTGTGCAAAAGCTTCCTCACGGCGATTGGTTCGCTCATACATCTGCTAATAATTTTAGTTTTTATGAGAAATGTGGCTTTGAAGTAAAGGATTTAAACCAACATGGAACATGTACTTATTATGGGTACATACAAGCGAGAAAAGATGGGCATAGATGAAATGAAGTCATTTACTGGGGGAGTGGTAATAATTGGGTGAGCGATGGGAGAATAAGAAAGAAGTTAGAAAGGAACGTAGAAAGTATAGTGAACATTATACTTTTGGTGACTTTGTATTTGATGTTTTCTTTTGGATACCAGAGTTACTTCTCCTGCCTTTCCGAATGGGTTTCTGGTTAGTTAGAGGCGTAGGAAGAGTTATCGGTAATCTCATTGATGGTATATAATAGGATTTATCGTAAGGAGTGGTGGGTATGTGGAATTATATGGCATTTGAAGAGTTGAGTGCATTGGAATTACAACGAATTTATAAAGTAAGAGTGGCAGTTTTTGTAGTGGAGCAGAATTGTCCTTATCCGGAAGTAGACGATGTAGATCTTATTAGTACACATATTTTTAAAGAAGAAAATAATGAACTAAGTGCATACATGCGTGTGTTCCCGAAAGAAGATATGATCCATATTGGTAGAGTTTTAGTTGACCAAGCTCATAGAAAATCTGGTTTAGGTAGAGAGCTTGTAGCTAGGGGGATGGAATATATCGAAACTATTTATCCGGGAATGGCTATTTATGCTCAGGCTCAAGCTCATTTGGAGGATTTCTATAAGTCCTTTGGTTTTGAAACAGTGTCAGAGGTATATTTGGAGGATAATATTCCTCATATTGATATGGTAATGCCAGCTGGAGAAATGAACTAGTTATTGTACATAAAAAATCGGCTCCTTTTTTAGGGGCCGATTTTTATGGCATTAGTTGAAATATCATGAGAATCAATCGCAAGTCAACCTGTTTGTTGTTGTACTTTTTTTGTTTTATGAAGAGTATGTGCAGTTCCCCATTCATGCATAGCCATCAAAATTGGTTCTAAGCTTCTTCCATACTCACTCATGGAATATTCCACTTTCGGTGGGACTTGAGCGTAGACATTACGTGTAATAATATCTTCCTCTTCTAACTCTCGAAGCTGTTTTGTTAGCATTTTTTGAGTAATGCCAGGTACACTACGTTTTAAATCGCTGAATCTTTTTGTACCTTCTTGTAATAGGATTAATAAAATAATCGGTTTCCATTTTCCCACTAGAATACCTAAAGCGTCGTCTACTTTGCAAAGCTCTGGTTGCATATCTATCCCCATAATGCCATCTCCTCTCATTAGTATCATTTAGTATACTATACCACTTTTTTGTGCGTACTTATGTATTTTGACTTTCAATATTATACTACTCGTAGAGGTAATAGTTATTAACACCATAAATTAGAAGGGTGAGGTAAATGGAAAAATATCGTATTGATCAAAGCAAAGGATTGGAATTTGGGTTATATACATTAGGGGATCATATGCCGAATCCACATACAGGAGAACGTATTTCTGCAGCGCAGCGCATACATGAAATTATAGAGTTGGCAAAGTTAGCAGAGCAGGCGGGAATTGACTTTTTCAGTGTTGGAGAAAGTCACCAGGAATATTTTGCAACACAAGCTCACACAGTTGTCTTAGCGGCAATTGCACAAGCAACTAATAAGATTAAGATTGCGAGTTCATCCTCAATCATCAGTACGTCAGACCCAGTAAGAGTCTATGAAGACTTTGCCACAATAGATTTGCTCTCCAAAGGACGTGCAGAAATTGTAGCTGGACGCGCATCTAGAATAGGTCTATTCGAATTGTTAGGGTATGATGTTCGATATTATGAGGAGTTATACGAAGAAAAGTTCGAGCTATTATTGAAGATAAACCAAGAGAATGTCATCAATTGGAGTGGACAATTCCGAGCACCATTGAAAGATGCAAGTGTTATCCCACGCCCGCAAGACGGTTCACTACCCATTTGGCGTGCAGTCGGTGGGCATCCTGCAAGTGCGATTAAGGCGGGGCATGCTGGTGTCCCAATGTTTTTAGCTACTTTAGGAGGACCAGCTTCTTCTTTTAAACGCTCCATTGATGCATATCGCGATGCAGCTAAAAGTAGTGGCTATAATCCTGCTGAACTTCCAGTAGCAACTGCTGGTTTCTTCTATGCAGCAGAAACGACACAACAAGCACAAAACGAATACTATCCTTATATCAATGAAGGAATGAAATTATCGAATGGCAGTGGTTATCCAAGAGACGCATTTGCGTTAGGAGCAGACCCGCATAATGTCATGAATATCGGAAGTCCGCAGCAAATCATCGAAAAAATTCTATACCAGCATGAAGTATTTAGCCATCAAAGATATATCGGACAAATGGACTTTGGCGGCGTACCTTTCGAGAAACTTATGAAGAATATTGAACTTATAGGTACTGAGATTCTGCCTGCTATTAAAAAATATACAGCTAAGTAGTATTAAATCAATAGTAATAAATATACACCTTGGGGCGATTAGAAATTCGTTACAAGGTGTTTTTTGTAATAGTGCTTCCTCTAGAAAGCTGTCTTAAAAAGATATCATAACGTTTTCAGATTTAACTAATCAATAGGATTTATGGAAGTCTACTCATTTTGACGCTATGTTTTATTTGATTTCGTCGGCTAACGCCTGAAGCTTTTCTCTATCTAATATTTTGTAACTCATTTTTATTTTTTCTATCATACCTGCTTCTGATAATTGAGCAAATGTATGCAGTAAATGTCGGTAGGATACGCCGAAGTAATCGCTGATTTCCGTATGCTTTTCCCTGTATATATCTTCGTGTGAGGATAAAAGTATAAACTCTGCTAGCTTATTTTCTAGCGGATACGCTTGATGCTTTGTATACTTGGTAGAATGAGCAGTTGATTTATTACTTAAAAATATACATAAATATTTCAGGAAATGAGCATCCGCTAGTAGTTTTTCTTTGCATTTTTCAATTGCGATTCCTAAACAAATGCATTTTGAGCTAGTTTGTATACTTTTAGAATACTTTTCTTCGTTTAATAGCTCGATTTCTCCCATGAATATTGGTGGGGTTAAAAAGTTGATCAATGAAACTTTGCCATTTTTGTGGGACACGTAGAGTTTTGCCTTACCTTCTACCATATAAAAGAGATACTCAGGTGCTGATCCTTCTTGAATGATAAAATCGCCCTTTTCAAATTGAAAAACCTGTACAAAGGGAGAAATGTCAAAAGAAAAAAGTGATTGAATTGTATATTTTTCTATGTAATATGCCTTTTCTAACCCCTTTAGTAAATTCATGGTATGTCATCCACCCTTCAAATATATGAGATATCTCCTATTATTATAATTTGACTCATGCTAACATTCAATCTAGCGAATGGAGGTTTTGTAAAATGATAAACAATCAGCGTTGGCTTTCGCAGAGCTTTTTTGTCTTCTTTTTTACATGGGGAATCTTTTTACCATACTGGACCGGTTGGTTAGTTGAAGGGAAGAATTTAACTGTAGCTAATGCAAGTATGATTATGGCATTTGGTTTAGTTGCACGTGCAGCAGCAACAATGTTTTTATTTCCTTTTATGTCTAAATTTATGAGTAGCAAAAAAATAATTATTACCTTTACTATACTGGCTTTATTTGCAACTGTTCTCTATATACCGGCAACTTCTAGCATGTCTTTGCTACTGATCACATTATTATTTAGTTTAGTGTATCCGACGTTAATGCCAGCCATTGAAAGTGGGGCTTCTTCACTTGTACGACAAGGAGAGGTGCACTACGGAAAAAGTCGGTCGTATGGATCCATTGGGTTTGTCGTTGCAGTACTTATTATAAGTATGTTAACAGGGGTTTGGGGAGAGCAAGCGATTCTTTGGAGTATGATTATAGGATTATTATTTTTATTGATCAAGCAGTTCATGCCGACTCCGCCAGTCTTACTTGTAACTCCCTCCCCACAAGATAGGAAAGGGAAGCTATCGATGAAGGAGCTTTGGAAAGTGAAAACCTTTCCGATTGTACTCGTCGTTGTTTTTTTACTTCAAGGTGCACATGCTGCCTATTACAATTATGGATATATTTATTTGCAGGGTTTAAATGTAAATCCTTTCTATATCGGTATGATTATTAATATTGCGGTTATTTTTGAAGTTTTGTATTTCATGAAGGCGGATACCTTTTTGTCTAAGTGGAGACCTTCCTCCTTATTGTTGTTAGCAGGGATTGGTTCTACCATCCGCTGGGGTATGATTTACTTATTCCCTAGCGTTGGAATGTTTATCATTTCTCAAGCGCTACATGCACTGTCTTTCGGAATGGCGCATATTGCTTTTATTCGCTACTTGAATTTATCTTTACCAAAACAACAAATTGCCAATGCGCAAGGTATTTATTCCGGATTAGCACTTAGCCTAAGCACAGCTATTTTAACATTTGTTGGTGGCTATTTATATGAAATTGAACCAGGTTTATCTTTTTTAGGTATGATTTTATGTACAATTCCAGCAATGATTATTATTCTGGTAACACGTAGAAGATTTAGCTACTAAGCTAAAGGAATTGTGAAAAATTAGTGACGACAAAAAAGTAGTTATATTCGTTTTGAATTCAAAGTAATTGAAAGTAGTATAATAAGTTGTTATGATTACCAAGGTAATAAAACATTGGAGGAAATAATTAATGAATATTTTAGTAGTAAAAGCAAATAACCGTCCTTCTGCAGAAGCTATTTCTAGCAGAATGTATGATACATTTATGGCAAATCTAGAAGGCGCAAACGTAACAACTTATGATGTATTTGCAGAAGACATGCCTTTTATCGGACAAGATCTTTTTAATGCATTTGGTAAATTATCAGAGGGACTAGAGTTAACAGAATTAGAAGCTCGTTTAATAGGAGCTAAACAAAAAGCAATGGATGCTATAACTGCTGCTGATGTAGTAGTATTCGCATTCCCACTTTGGAACTTAACGATTCCAGCACCATTACAAGTATTTATTGACTATATTTACCAAGCTGGCTTCTCGTTCAAATATGACGAAAATGGTCAAGCAGTGCAATTGTTAACGGACAAAAAAGCAGTTATCTTAAATGCTCGTGGTGGTATTTACTCTGCACCAGAAGCAGCACCAATGGAAATGGCTGTTAACTACATGAAAAATGTATTAGGTGGCGTTTTCGGTATGCAAATTGTGGACGAAGTAATTATTGAAGGCCATAATGCTATGCCTGCACAAGCAGATGCAATCGTTGCAGAAGGCTTAGAAAAAGTAAAAGCAGCTGCTACAAAACTTTCAAAACAATTAGTATAAAATTATCAATAAGCGTTCATGAAGTCTATTACTAGACTTTATGGACGCTTTTTTTGTTGCGACCCATTCTATATAATTTATAAAAGTTTATTTCATAAGGATAAAGGGCACCTTTTAAGTATAGGAGAATATAAAGGAGTGGTTAGTCTATGAGAAAAACAGTTGCAGAAGTGATATTGGATCAGCTATCTTACTACGGCGTTAAGCGTATTTATGGAGTCACAGGGGATACAATTATTGGATTATTAGATGCATTAGCTAAACAGGATCAGATTGAATTTATAGCAGTGAAACATGAATCGGTGGCAGCATTTATGGCTTCTGCAGAAGCGAAGCTTACCGGAAACCTTGCAGTTTGTACATCTACAATGGGACCAGGTGCAACAAATCTGTTAAATGGATTGGGAGATGCATATGCAGATAGAGCCCCAGTACTAGCTATCACAGGTCAAGCACCATTAAATAAAATTGGTACCAATTTTCAACAATATGTAGACCAACAAGAGCTGTTTAAACCATTTGCTACCTACTCGGCAAATTTAGCTAGTGAAGATGCAATTGTTGAGTTACTACAGAAAGCTACTCAAATTTCATTGCAACAACGAGCGGTTACCCATCTTTCTATTCCAAAGGATTTATTTGAGAAAGAAACCGAGGTAGAGGCACGACCACTTCCTCAAGTAATTGAAGGAGCAGAGACATTCCAAAGGGATGATTTGGAAAAAGTAGCGAGCCTGATGAAAACAGCAAAGAAACCGATGATATTAGCTGGAGCAGGTGCCTGGAAAGCCACTGAAGCGATTGAAGGTTTATCTAAACTATGGGGAGCAGGCATTATTACAAGCTTCGGTGGAAAAGGACTTTTTGAGGAGACAACTCCATATCTTCTCCAAGGGATTGGAGAAGGAGGAAACCCTCATGCCCCGAAAGTTTTTAAAGACGCTGATGTTGTACTTCTTGTTGGTGTTTCCTGGTGGCCAGAAGGTTATGTTCCGGAAAAGGCGAGAATTATTCAAATTGATACACATATAGAAAGTGCTACAAGTGGTATTCCAGTGGAACTTGCTATTAAAGGTAAAACGGAGCAAGTTGTTCCACTTCTTCATGAGACCATCGCAGGACATGAGCCGAATACCGACTGGCTTAATAGTATTGAGCAGATTAAAACTAAATGGGCTATTGAGAACGAACAAGAAGGGAAAGCCACTGATTACCCGTTACACCCTTCACGTATAGTACGAGGCATAGAGAAATCAGTTGCAAAAAACGCAATCCTAACAATTGATACTGGAGATGTAACAGTATGGATGAATCGTAATTTTAGGCAAAGTAATCAGAACATATTTTTTTCGGGTTATTGGCGTTCCATGGGCTTTGGATTGCCTGCAGCAATCGCAGCGAAAATGGAGAAACCAGAGGAACAAGTTGTTGCTATTGTAGGTGATGGTGGCCTCGAGATGGTGCTAGCAGACCTTTTGACCGCTACTCGGTATAATTTAGATATTACCGTTATTGTATTCAATAATGGTTCGTTACAAATGGAAAGTGACAAAATTCAAGCAGCAGGTTTAAAAGAAATAGGAACTAAGTTAACTAATCCAGACTTTGTTAAGATAGCCGAAGCGTGTGGGTGGAAAGCCTTTCGAGTCCATGATGAGAACAAGCTAGAATCTGTCATTCAGAGTGCAATCGCCTATGCGGGGCCTAGTTTAGTGGATATTCCGACTGCTCAAGCTTTCTTTCCGGAAACAGAATAAGAAAAGCGATATCTCCATTGGAATACGAATGGGGATATCGCTTTTCTATTTTGTCTAGTTCTAGCGCCTAGCCCCTCGAGTCACTTCAGGATTTTAGTAAAGGCAAGGTACGCCTTTACTAAAATCCTTCCAGTGCTTATCAGTGCTTACATAGGCGCTTCCACATTTCGAATTAAAACATCGGGAACACATAGGAGATTAAGAACCAAAGAACACCAAAGAATATGATTAAATATGCTGCATATTTGATAAAAGTAGCTCCAACCATTCCTGAGTCAGTTCTTTCCTCGCGATGAACCTCTACACGTTTTTCTTCTTCCATATTAGCTCACTCCTACTGTTATAGTCTTAAAGATTGAGTACCCATCGGAAGAATGTGGTAAACATCTAGACATTAAAGAATAAGTATGTGGTTGAATGCAGTGAAGCAATACTTTAGAATGGAGACTAATAAGTGAATGGGGGAATATAATATGGCAGCTTTACCAAATTGCCCAAAATGTAATTCTGAATATACATACGAAGACGGAAATATGTTTGTTTGTCCGGAATGTGCTCACGAATGGTCTCAACAGGTGGATAGTGAGAATAATGAGGAACAACAAGTTGTAAAAGACTCGAATGGAAATGTTTTAAATGACGGGGATGCGGTAACGGTTATTAAAGACTTAAAGGTAAAAGGTAGTTCTTCTACGTTAAAACAAGGTACTAAGGTAAAAAGTATCCGAATAGTAGAAGGAGATCATAATATTGACTGTAAAATTGATGGGTTCGGTGCGATGAAGCTAAAATCCGAATTTGTGAAGAAGATATAAATATAGAAATGTAGGTATAAACGTATGATGAAAAATACACTTGGACAATTAAGAATTGCAGGTATATTAGACGGGATATCCTTGGTAGTCCTTTTGTTTATTGCGATGCCCTTAAAGTATTGGATGGATATACCAATGGCAGTTACGATAGTTGGATCTGTACATGGTTTTATCTTTGTTTCGTATGTACTTGTTATTTTATATGTACAAATTCGATTAAAGTGGAATATTATCTGGTCTTTGCTAGCCTTGGCGGTTGCATTTATTCCTTTTGGTAACTTTATTTATGACTGGCAGCTTAAAAAAATGGAAACTCGTTTTCAAAACTAATATAGGCACCTCCCCAATGCTCGAATTGGGAAGGTGCCTATTTTGCATTTAGTCTAACGCCCGCCGTTTCATAATAAGATAGAAGTTATTTTTCTCCCAACTGTTTTAACAGTTCTATTATTTTTTCATTTTGTTCAATTGTTTTTTTAAGACTAACTTCAATTGCCAGGCAAGTAATAACTATTATAATGCCGCCAATTATTATTATAAAATCCAATTCACATGTCCCTTTCTAATTCTGCTAAATACTCCCCAGCCACTAGCATTCTGGAGCCATACCAAAACATCTCACCATCCACTAATATTATTTCTGTATGGGGAAGAAATGATTGGAACTCAGTTAAATGTTTCTGTTGAAATGGAAATGGTTCTGAAGCTAGGAAAAGTTTATCAAGTTGAGCATTAGCTAACTGCTCTTTTGTTACAACAGGATATCTAGAGCCTTCGTTAGTAAAAGGATTTTGATAACCCATTTGATGTAGCACGTCATTTATATAAGTGTTGCCACCAACGACCATATAAGGTTTCCGCCAAATAACATATGCGGCTTTACCATTGCCTTTACCTACTACGGATTGAAACGATTTTTGGCAGGAAGTTAAAAGGAAGTTTGCAGTCTCTGTAGTCTTTGTAGCTTCACCAAGTGTACTGATGAGCCTATATGCATCCAGTATAGATTTTACCTCTAGCACGAAAACTGGTGCTATTTTTTCAAGTTCCAATACCATTTCTTTCGTGTTTTCCTCTTTTTCAGCAAATATAAGGTCGGGCTGAAGCGCTTTAACTTTTTCAAAATCAACTTCTTTTGTTCCTCCTACAATCGGGACTTGGTCAACTGTACCTTTAGGAAAGATACAATATTTAGTGCGACCAATTACTTCTTTTTCTAAGCCTAAAGAGAAAAGTGTTTCTGTAATGGCTGGGCATATAGAAATAATGCGTTTAGGTGAATGAGGAAGAATCACATTTCTACCAAGGTGATCTATAACTTCATGCATCTTAATGTTCCTCCTTTAATTATTCAGCTAAGTTATAAGTTCGTGGTAAGAGAAGAGTTCTCCTTTACGTTTTATTAAAACAATTAAAAGAAAAAAACCAAGGAGCTCCATTGAACGTCCTTGGTTTTGATACTCATATAGTTATTTTTTCTTTCTATACTCATTAAGCTTCTTTTTACCCTCTGTTTTTCTTTCTTCTAATGCTTTTGTATTAATCATTGTTTTTCCCAAAGTAAGTAGTGTGATAAACATGACCCCTGTACCTACAACCAAGTATAGCATGGTGAATATTTTACCTAAATTGGTTACAGGTGTTAAGTTTGTATTTACACCAGTTGGGATTAGACTTACAACACAGAAGTATATGGCATCTACGACACCCCAACCTTCTTTATTTGTATAGAAGAGTGTGCCAGAAAGAATGATCAGAAATAACGTGGTAAAGAGAGATAAGAACATCGGAGTTTTAAAAGCCTTCACTAAAGCTTCAATAAATCTTTTAACGGTTAAAATAAAGGACAACATACTGATTCCACCTACATATTAGATTGTTATTTAAGTAGTATATCAATAAATGTCCCACTCTACTTAGAAAAAGTGTGTAGATTCTTTACTATATTGCTCTGTCTGACACAATTTAGATTAAATGTTGGCTGCTGAGTTATCCCATTCTTCTCGTAAAATGCCCATTCGAATGGAATCATAGTAATATCCATCATAGTACCGCACTTTTCGAATGCGAGCCTCCATTGTCATGTCTAGTTTTTCGCCGACTCGAATCATTCGCTCGTTACCTGACCAAGTGGTATAACCAACTCGAACAAGTGGTAGTGTAGTGAATAGATGATTCATCCAAAGTCTGAAAGCACGTGTTCCTAATCCTTTTCCCCAACTGCCGGCTTCGTGAAGTCCGATACCCATCTCCAACCATTTTGAAGGTTAATGCTCCCAGTAGTAAGAAACAATTCCTCTTAATAACCCATCTACTTCTATCCCCCAAAAGTCGTCTCTATTTATATATGAATCTGCTTTCTCCATGAATTTGTCATACGGTACCGATTTATATTCATAATAGGGGGCATCCCATTTTTTCCACTCTGGCTTTTCGTCCTTGCACATTAGTTCCCAAAGTCTCGTTAAATCTTCACGCTTAATAGGTCTAATAACTAATTCATTGTCTTGGTACAAAATTATTCCTCTTTTCATCCAGTAATAGTGTATAGGTTTGTTGGGTTGGAAAGAGAAAGTGTAATACTTTACTTCTCAATCACCTGTAGAACGTTTTTCATCTTAATCACTCCTCAATAGTTAGTTAAATTAAGTATATATAATAATTCTGAAAATTTATATATTTAACAGGAATAAAAGTAGAAATAGCGAATTTAATGTAGAGGGGTGATTAAATGACAGGAAAGAAAATTTATTTAATCAGGCATTGTGAGGCAACGGGGCAAGAACCATCTGCGGAGTTAACGAATGAAGGGAAAGGAAAAGCCATACAGTTAGTTCCTTTGTTAGAGAAATTACAGATCAATTATATTATTTCAAGTCCCTACAAAAGAACACTCCAAACTATTGAACCGTTTTCCGAAAGCAATAAAATTCCTGTCCTTATAGATGAAAATTTACAAGAACGCAGGTTGAGTGCAGAACCTATGGAGGACTGGTTAGAACAAATAGAGAGAACGTTTATAGAAAGAGATTTAATATTTTTAGGCGGGGAGTCTAGTAATCATGCACTGTCCCGTATACGAACAGTATTAGAGGAGGTGTTTGAACACAAACAAAAGCATTGCGTAGGAATTGTTACTCACGGAAATATTTTGTCGCTACTCATTAATCACTATGATCCAACTTTTGGGTTTGCTCAGTGGCAACAGATGAAAAACCCAGATATTTTTTTATTGGAGGAAGTTAATGGCGTTATATACATAAATAAAATAGAACAATAAAAAAATCCTGTGTAAAAATAACGACAGGATTTAAACTTTTATTAAGACTCTTTAGAACTCGATGGGATTCGGTTGCTGCTCATTTGTCGTTCCTGTTCTTGCTCCGCAATGATGTCGTTGTCCTCAGCATTATCTCGAGTAACTTTTTGTGTAAGAATGGCTCCAACTGCAACCAAAATCATTACTGCGATATAATATCCTTTTTCATTAAGCTGCAAATTGTCTGCGTTATAAAGCCCGATGCAGAACATAACTACACCTGCAAATAACGTAAAGTAAGCAAGTACTGTAAATGCCATCGTATTACGCCTGCGATACCGTTTTTGATTCATGGTCATACTCCCCTTTAGGTTCGTTCTAATAGTTATTGTATGAATTATATTCTATCAGAGATGAATGATAATATGAAATATTTAGAAGTATAAGACAATTATAGAAAAGTAGGTAGCTATGTTTTTTCATCCCCAAAAATGTTTTGTTATCTTATATTACTTATCTTACTTTTACTCGTTTCATGTAGTAAGCAAAATCCACTGGTCACCGATGAGTTGAAGTAACCATCCAGTGTGTGGAGTCAGATGATTCACTGTTTGATAATGGCAAATATTAATGGAGGGGTATTATATCCATGCAGATCTTCCGAATTTTTGTGACAAGTAAGCGAGAGCGCTATGATTCATAAATATGACGTGACTATTAGAATTATGAGAGAAAGCGACTTTCCTTACATGGCAAAATGGCTAAATGATGATTTGGTCATAGAGTATTATGGTCCGAGGCTAACATTAGAACAAGTAATTGCAAAGTACGGTCCGAGAATTAATAAGGAGCATTACGTGATGCCTTGCATCGTGGAATATAAAGAAGAATCGATAGGCTATATTCAATATTATAAAGTTCCTAAAGAGCAGTTAAAAATATACGGCTATCCTTTGAAAGAAACTATCTATGGAATTGATCAATTTATCGGAAGATCTGATTTATGGGGTAAAGGGATAGGGACTCGGATGATTAGTGCTTTGTTAGAGTATTTAAATTCCAGGCTAGGCATCAATACAGTGGTACTGGATGTCGAAAGCACTAACTTGCAAGCTATAAAGTGTTATCAAAAATGCGGGTTTCGAGTTGTGAAAGAAATAGAAGATAGTAGTCTTTTAATGGAATGGGAGCTTCATTCGTCCAGGAATTGAAAAAATAAAAAGAGGTGTGGTTATGAAACAAGCATTATTAATCATCGATGCGCAACAGGAGTTAATAGAAGGAAATGACCAAGAGGTTTGTGTATTTCAAAAAGAAAAGTTAATTGAAAATATCAATTTAGTAATAAAGAAAGCCACTGAATCAGACGCTTTGATCATTTTTGTAAGAGATACAGATGTGGCAGAGGGAAAAGGTGAAGGGTTTCAAGTACACAGAGATATTAATCTACCAACAGACTCGAAGACATTCGATAAAGCTGCAACGAACTCATTTTATGGAACTGGATTAAAGGAATATCTTGATAAACACGAGATTAAACACGTAGTAATTATGGGATGTCAGACTGAGCATTGCATCGATACAGCGGTACGTACTGCAACCGTTTCACAATTAGATGTCACATTAGTTGGAGATGGACATTCAACAACTGGGTCATCTGTTCTTTCAGCGGAGCAAATTATTAATCACCACAATAAAGTACTGCATGGACATTATAATGTAGATAACTTTTCTATGGTTAGAAATGCTGAAGAAGATTTGTTTCAGCCGCAACATGATACGCATAGGTGAACTTGCAGTTGGAAAATTTAATAATCGATACTAATCCTATGTAAAATACCAGGGAAATTAACAACTAACATTGTTGATTTCCCTGGTATTTATTTTTTAGAAGAGAATAAGTCTTAGTTTTTTTATACTGAGAGTAAAAATAATTGGTAGCTAGTAATTCTTGAAAACTTATACACATATTTAAAGGAAGGGTTTAAATTAACGATAATTTTTATGGACTAAAACACAAGGGGATATACTTTGAAAGAGAGGCTCTTCCTAGATTAGGCGAGCTATGTATAGATGGTAATACATTTATAAATTATCAGAAATTTCTGTGGATATCCTGTTAATAACAGTTTTATTCTTACAAAAATATCTCTGTTTCGCTTAACATTAGCCACGAATCATTGGAGAAAAGTTTAATTCCTTATGGAAAAGGAAAAGCTAGTCTAAAAAGGGGTTTTAAAATGACCAATTCAATAAGCGCTTCCTCTGATTTTAAACAAAATCCGAACAAAAAAGCATATGCCAAACAGAATATGTGGACAGGTATTTTATTTGGACTTGGGATTGTGGCATTTATAGATGAAGTAGTTTTTCATCAACTTCTTCATTGGCACCATTTTTATGATAAATCTACTACCGATATTGGATTAGTGTCGGACGGTCTCTTTCATGCGTTTAGTTTTATAGCTACGATAGGAGCATCGTTTCTACTAGCAGACCTTCATAGGCGACATGCGTTTTGGTTGAAGAGATGGGTTGGTGGAATTCTTTTAGGTGCAGGTGTATTTCAGCTGTATGACGGTATTATTCAGCATAAATGGATGGGTTTACACCAGATTCGCTATGGCGTAGATATACTACCCTATGATTTGGTATGGAATATTTTAGCTGCCTTAATGATTTTGATCGGAGCTATTTTAATACAACAGACAAATCGTAAAAAGGAGGGCTGACTTTAGGTGCATACTCATGAACAGTATTCAGCCGCCAGTCTCCAGATTTTTTTAGTAATTCCTTTTATCCTATTATTCATTTTATATATTTTGGCAGTAGTTCTGTCCAATCGAAAGAAAAAAACATGGCCAGGGTACCGTATGGTTGCTTGGAGCTTTGGTATATTATGTGCGCTGCTTTCGCTAGTTGGTCCCGTCGCAGATTTATCGCACACAGATTTTTCTGCTCATATGATTGGGCATGTATTACTGGGGATGCTGGCACCACTTTTGATGGCTTTAGGGGCTCCAGTGACGCTACTCCTCCGTACGATTAGTATCCCAACAGCAAGGAAACTAACTAAAATTTTACGCAACAGCCGTCCTCTACATTTTGTTCAGCATCCAGTTGTTGCTTCTATATTAAATATTGGTGGCTTGTGGGTGCTTTACACAACCGATTTATTTCTTATGATGCACGAAAATATGCTCCTATATGTGATTATTCATACACATATTTTCTTAGCTGGGTATGTATTTACAATTTCCATCATTTATGTGGATGTGACACCCTTTAGAAAAAGTTACTTATACCGGACTGTTGTTTTTGTATTGGCTTTAGCGGGTCATTCCGTTCTTTCCAAATATATTTATGCGAATCCTCCAACGGGAGTGCCAATTGATCAAGCGGAATTAGGTAGCATGATTATGTACTATGGTGGGGACACTGTGGAGGTAGGGCTACTTATAATCTTGTTTTATCAATGGTACAAAAAAAGTCGACCTACATTCAATAATGGGAAGGAAGGGTTTGCTATAAGTAATAATAAAAAATTTACAGTTGCAGGGACAGACATTGAGGAAGTAAAGAGGTTAAATGCAAATGCGGGGATGAGTTATCGTGAAATAAATGAATGGTTTGCAAAGCAACAGTCTAAGGCCGATCCATTAACTAAAAAAAGGTAAAGCGTTTGGAAGGTGGGTTTAAATAGTGTATATGAAAGCATTATTAATGAAATTTGTCATGATAACTGCGGTGCTATGGATTGTTTTAAGTCTTTTTTATGACGTTTCTTTTACAGATATACTCATTACTAGTGTGGTTCTAACAGCAGTAGGATATGTAGGAGATGTCTTTATATTACCTAGAATAGGAAATACTTGGGCGGGGATAAGTGACTTTGTCATTGCCTATGCCGTCATTTACTTGTTGGGATCATACTTTTATGAGCGACCAATTGCTCTAGGGACAGCTTCTTTTATAACTGCACTGTTGTTAATGATAGGAGAATTTTTGTTGCATCGATATATGGACACAAATATCTTTGAACCAAAGAAAGCTAATCCTGATGAGAAGGTTGGATACTATAATCGAACGAATCTCCAAACGGAGTTTGCTGAGGAATTCAATACTGATTCGATAGCACAAGAAAAAAGCACTGATAAAAAGTTTAAAAAGTAAGTATATAATTCACTATTTGGACCAATCTAATACAGTCAGGGAGGTGAGCAGTCATGGGAAACAATAATAACCGAAATAACAATAACAACAATAATAACAACAACAATCGCAATAACAATAACCAAAACAATCCAGCTGAGTTCGGTGAAGATTTCAACTTTGACAATCTAAACGAGCAAAACCAAAACGAACAAAACAGAAACAACAACAACCAAAACCAACGTAACAATAACCGCAACAACAATAACAACAACAACAACAATCTTTAGTAAAATTAGTTAAGCTAATACAGTTATTCCTAAAGTAAACTTTAGGAATGACTGTATTTTGGTTTATAGATGAATGTACGGTGGTAAAGAATAATAATGACAAACAAGGGAGAGAACTTAAATGGATAAAATAGAAATCCAACCCTTGAATATTACTGATGCATATATGACGTATTTTTTTCCGTTTTCTTTTCGAGAGAAAGAACGGAAAGAGCTAATGGCACAACTTGAAAAGAATCATTATACGTTTTTTACTTTAGATAATGAAGAGCTACAAGATAAGTACTATGGAGAAAATATTAACATTTCAAATGAGGAATTGGATCAATTTTTTCTGCCATTTATTGAGGATAAGCTTTTCCCTCCTTCGACTAAAAATAGGGGATTTTTGCGTTACTCCAAAGTAATTAAAGATTCGTTTGTATACGAAGTACATGACCATACATTAAATTTTATCATTAATAGTATGGATATTGTCTTGTGTCCATTCGGTATCGGTATAATTACGATCCGGGTAGCAATGGATCAAGAGCAGGAAACATTGACGAATTTATTGGATTGCATCGATCATTTTTGTGTGCTTGAACCCAAGCTTCCCAAGGATAAAGGTGCTAAAATCCACCATGATGGTAAAGTGTTCAATAATACAAATGAACTTGTTTTTGACTATATTTGTTTACCGTTAAAGCCGTATATCATCCATAATGACAAATTAGCGGGTTATTACGGGAGTCTTCCTTATTTTGAGGATGAGCGAATGCATACTTCTGTTTTCTTGATAGCGGATGATAAAACTGAAATAACAAAAGATCAGCTGTTCCGCTTGGCGCATTTAGATGGTAAGGATATAGACGGAAATGCATTTATCTCTAGCTCCAACCCAGAATATGTGAACCGCTATGTTGATGCGCGTATTCATGATCGTTGGGCACCGCATACATATACAATTTCTTCTGAACATACTCAGGTCACTATCTCTAACAAGAAAAAAGAACAGTTAAAACAAAGTGTTTCTCAATTTATGAGTGTGCATTATTATAATTTAATGTTGCATTACTATTATAAAATTATATTGTTAAAAGTTTCTTATGAACATAGTGAAGTCAGTTGGGCAAAGGATAAAAGATATGTAGAGGAGTTAATAGAACTCATATCAAAATTCTATTCACGCTATTATTTTGAAGAGGTTTCGGCTAGAACAGAAGGAAAAGAGCTTACCCAGAAGTTGCGGGAAGTATTTCGTTTACAAGATCTTTTTGATGAGGTAAGACAAACTGTAGATGATCTATATAAGGCTCAAAACAATCAAGCAAGCAAACGACGTAACTCATTGCTGTTTATGTTAACTATATTCACAGTAGTTTCGGGTATCTATGGGATGAATCTTGTTATTGAGGATTGGAAGGGAAAAACAGATTGGTCAAAGGTTCCGGGATATTCCTTTTTTGAGTGGATATCACTTATTACAGCATTAACAGGAATTGGTCTAGCGATCGCTATAATAGGTTACACTACTTGTAAAGGTATTTATGATAGATACAGAAAGTGGAAAAGAGATAAGTCCTAAAACTTCTTATTGTAAAATGAGAAGTTTTTTGTATTTCTTATTTTAATTTTATCCAGTATATTAAGATTAGTTTATAAGCAAAGAAAATTAATAGAACGGGGTAAGTTAGTGAATCAAGCAAATGCATCCAAATCAATTGTATTACCATTAATCATTTCCATAATAGCAATTTCATTTGCTGCTATTTTCGTCAAGTGGTCTCATGCGCCCGCAACTATATTAAGTATGTATCGCATGATTTTAGCGACCCTGCTATTACTGCCAGTTGTATGGATTAAAAGGGCAGAGTTTAAAAAACTAACAAACAGAGAATGGCTATTACTGTTTGTTGCAGGTATGTTCTTAGCTCTACATTTTGCACTATGGTTTGGTTCTTTAAAACTGACAACAGTTGCTAGCTCAACAATTATTTTGGCATTGCAGCCGATTATCGCGCTGGTTGGCGGTGTCATTTTGTTTAAAGAGAGAACTACGAAATCCGCACTTATGACCATGGGTATTGCTGTAATAGGAGCAGTGATGGTCGGATGGGGCGATTTTGGTCTAAGTAGAAATGCCATTCTTGGCGATATACTTTCTTTTCTAAGTGTGATTGCGGTTGTTGGATATTTATTGATCGGGCAAAAAGCAGTGAAAGTAGTTTCCCATTGGATTTATAGTTTCACTGTTTTTGGCTTTGCCGCTATTGCACTCATTGTCTATAACCTACTCGCAGGTGTTGTTATGGGAGGGTATGATTCAAGAGAATGGGGAATTTTTGTGTTGTTAGCGGTAGTACCGACTATTTCTCATTTGATAAACAATTGGTTGATGAATTATGTAACAGCTACTACGATATCTATGAGTATTTTAGGAGAGCCGGTAGGAGCAACTATCCTTGCTGCTATTTTCCTAGGAGAACGATTAGTAGGCTGGCAAATTGTTGGTGGTATTCTAGTGCTAGTCGGTGTGTTTTTGTTTATCCTACAGCAGATGAAAAGGTATCCTAAAAGTGAAATACAAAAAAACTAGACAATTTAGGCGAGTCTAGTTTTTTGTTATTTACTATTTTAAAGGCAATTTGAAATGTACTTTTACTTACTTTAGAAAGCCTCCTTCTACTAATAGTTCTTTAATTTCTTGTTTTGTCATTAAATTTAGTTTTGTATCTACTAGAATAGAAGGTATAGAAGAAGTTTTGCTGGTAGAGTTCACAGGGGCAATTTTTATCAGATCCTTGTTAAATACGGTGGCCATTGGTATTTCGTTTTCTGCTACTAATACTTCATGAGTCTTTTCTCCGACTCGAGCACCGGTTTCAATGATTTGAACATTTTTTTTGTTGTAATACTCGATGAGAACTTCTGCCAAGTCGAGTATATTACAAGCATTCATATGCATGACAAAAATTTCTCCTCCATTTCCCAACTCTGTAGCTTGAAGTAGCGTTTTAATCGCTTGTTTTGGTGTGACAAAATAACGTGTCATCTTTTTATCGGTTATCCGGATTTTGTTTTCTTCTTCTAGTTGTCTGATGAAAATTGGTAGTACGCTGCCGCTGCTTCCAAGCACATTCCCTCCTCGAATGCATAAGAACCTAGTGTGCGAACCTAATTCGTTTGCACCAAGAATCAGCTTTTCCCCAAGTGCTTTTGTCATTCCGTACGTATTAGCTGGATCTGCAGCTTTATCAGTAGAAATATAAATTACTTTTTTGACTTGGTTCTTAATGGAAGCTTCAATTACATTCTGTGTTCCGACTATATTTGTTTTAATAGCTTCTAAAGGATTTTCCTCACATACGGGGACATGTTTTAGTGCGGCTAAGTGAAAGACATAATCTACACCAGCACATACGGAAGATAGAGCGTTTTCGTCTCGTATATCCCCTATACTAAACTGTAATCTTGTATCTTCAAAGTTCTGGCGCATCATGACTTGTCTATTTTCGTTTCTTGAAAAAATAATAACTTTCCTAGGGTCAAGAAGAAGAAGTTGTGTGACTAGTTCAATTCCCCATGAGCCTGTCCCCCCGGTTATCAATATTGTTGCATTGGTAAACACCATTTTTCCTCCCTAATAATTGTTTGATTTTAGAGACGTTTTGTACATTAAGCTACGTACGCAAACGAATCCCGCTTAACACCTCCTCCCATAAGTCGTGATTTCCTTCCCATTTATCTTTATTAGGAAACTCAATCGAACAAACTTTTTCTAAAGGCCAACTTTTTTCTACAATTCCTTGTACATATGTGTGATTGATAAGTAGGATACTGAAGTCGTGTTTTACTATTCTGGAAAGCACGTCTTGTAAAACAGCTGCATCCTCGAGTGTACCTTCTGTTCGAACGAATAATATTCTTTTAGCATTTTCCATTTCTGAAAGAAAGCGTTGAATTCTTCGTTCATACTTCTCCATTACTTCTGCATAGCCGCCTAAATAAGTTAGTGTATTTTTTTCTCCATCAAAATCATGATTGGAAACAAAATTATAGCCATCATCTGAAACGCATATAAAATCATCGGCGTAACCGATCACACGTAGATTATCATATTCAAGGAAGCCTATAAAACGATTTTCTAATAGTTCATTTACCATAGATAGCTCAGGACTAGCCATCCAATCTAGTACGCCTGAGTATGGTCTCAAGTTGTGTTTTTTCAATTGTATAGATGCTAAGCAAAGGTCCCCAAGGCTAAATATGGCATCATATTCTCCTTTAAGTTGACTTAAATTCAATTATTTCACCTCCTTCATTCTCTAGCGTCAAGGCGTACATGCACCTTATTAATAGTTAATGCTAGAGAATGAAATAGAGCAGGGGCGAGTTTCCTATAAGTAGAAAATAATTTAAGGATAGATAATAAAGATTGCCTAGAGATTCCCCGAGATTATCTCACTAAGAAAATTAGTATTGTGTCTGTAATTGTCTTATCAATATCCGACTTTTATCAGTGATAGTCTATACTATTCTCGATTACAAGATTGCTGCGCGAAAAAATAGAGAAAGTACAAATAAAAAAAGACAGGTTTCCCTGTCTATTCTGATACTATCTCTGGATGAAAGTTGACCGTCTCCATAATAATGGGAGTACCTTTAGGGATTTCCGAATCATCAGGGAGAGAGAAAAGTAAGGAGCCTATTCCGTCTTCTCCGGCCGTATAAGAGAAATTTTCATCCATTTGTAGGACCCCATTTATATATACATTAAAGTAACTGTTGTTTAGATTTAGCACTGGCAACGATTGAGCTATTTCCCCCTGATCATTTAGAAAATCGGATGCATTAATCTTATGAGTGGTAACCTCTGTAATAGTTTCTGGTACCTCATGAAAGTAGCGTGCGACAGTAGGTGAAGTTGAAATCGTTTGTTTTGGCGTGATAGCTAATTTAACAATTTTTAAAGCCAAACGTGTTCCTCCTTTTCATTTCTCTTTCAACATATGACTAAAAGTCAGAGAGAGATATGGGCATTTGAGTATTTTTTCGGAAAATGAGAAGAAGGGCCTAATGTATACACATTTTTATTATTTCATGGATACACTAACTTTATTTATATGTTAGGAGGGAAGAAATGATAAACCAACCGTACGTCCCGCGGAAAGCGACTGCATACTTTTCGGAGCCTTTAATCATTCCTTTAAAAGTAAGTAAGTCAGAGTCCAAAGTAGTGAGCCATAGAACGGTTGTGACAACTGAATTTTTTGTATTATCGGATGGTGTGAAGAAAGTATATACCGAACAAGATGCTATTGCTGATTGTGGGCTTCAACAAATGATGAATCCAGCAAATGCGTCTTATATGAACCTTTTTATAAACGGGATTTTACAGCCGAAAATAAATTACCTAGTATCGGAAGGAAGACTTTTGTTATTGACGGAAGATGTACCTGAAAAGGGATGTCCAATTGTTCTTCAAATGATTCAAATTTAAAAGCCCACACCAATTGACATCAACGGCAATAAGTATAGAACATGCGGTTAAAACGGGGAGATGTATAATTTGAAAATCTTGCTAGCCACATATTGGCCTATTCCCCATTTAGGTGGAGTTTGGAACTATATGGTTCATTTGAAAAAGAAGTTGGAACAGCTTGGACATGAAGTAAATGTACTTGGTTATGATGAGGATAATTTGAATATCCATATGATAGGTTCCGATCAAAAGATTACTAGAGACAAGTTGTTGCCATTACTTCAAGCGAAGATAAATAAAGAAAATTATCCAGAAATTTATGAAAATAAATTAGTTGAATATACAGAGTTTCAACGATATATTTTCGAACTGGGAACAGCTTACTTTGGGTTAGATGATTATGATTTGATACACACACAAGATGTTATTTCTACAGCTTGTATCGATCGAATTCGACCTAAACATGTTCCGCTCGTTGCAACTTTACATGGTTCTGTCGCACATGAAATCCATCACCAACTAAACACCATTCACAAAACGCCCAATTCTTACATTGCTAGAGCGTATTACGATGACTTAGAAAAATTAGGAGCAAATACTGCGGAAATAACTGTTGTAGCGAACAATTGGTTGAAGAATATATTAATAGATGAATTTAAGGTAGCAGAGGAACAAATAAAAGTACTCCATTATGGTTTTGATACTGAAAGCTTTATTAAGCAAATGAAAGTGAAGTCTCTTATTACGCCACCAAAAAACAAAAAGGTGCTTATCTATACAGGAAGACTAATTGATCTAAAAGGAATTCAGTATTTGATAGATACTTTAGGGAAACTAAAAAAGGAACGACAAGATTGGGTTTGTTGGATAGTGGGGTCAGGGGATAGTGAATCTAAACTACGAGTTAAATGTAAGGTGCTTGGTTTAGATGATTACGTTCAATTTCTAGGGAAACGTGATGATATTCCAGCTTTATTAGGAAAGGCTGATATTTATATATTGCCAACATTGTTAGAAAATCAGCCATTGTCGTTAATCGAAGCGCAGATTGCTGGGAAAGCAACAATAGTCAGCGACGTTGGAGGTTTGCCTGAAATGGTCCAGCATAATGTAACGGGTATATTAACACCTCCTGGTGATTCTAATATGTTGTTTGAAAACATAAATTTACTTTTAGATAATGAGCAGTTGCGAAAGAAACTAGGAACAAATGCGAAAAAATGGGGTATGACACATTGGTCGATTGATCAAGGGGTAAAAAGTTTACTGGAAGTCTACAATGATGCCATTTCCATGAGGAAGAATGGTGAAGAAGATGTCCCGCATAATCCACTACATTAATCTTTTTTTTCTGGCCATATATTACAAGTGTCAGACTTGGTGGAGAGGGTTGTGGAACCATAAGAAATCGGTGACAGATTCGTCCATAAAAGAAGAAACCATTGTTTCATCAGAAAATTACAATTCTAGGTTTTCTAGTAATGGATTTAACTCAGAATTAGCTATTGTTAAAGAGGTATGGGATCAGATAGATAGTTCGATTCCAAATGAAACGCAATTTCCAAATCCTTCAACAATCAATTTGCTGAAACCGATGAAATCAGATTATTATAATTTGTTGTTTCCATATTCGCCAATAACTCCAAACTTATTTGTAGATCGGAGTGTATGGACAGATATACTGAGTAATTTGCCAGAGGGGTATGAGATTCCACCAACTGTAACCATAAAATTAATGAAACCTATGAGTAGTGAGTATTACGAGGATATTTTCTCTCCATTAGCAGGTAATTCTAAGACCTTTGTGGATAATCGTATCTGGGAAGAAATTATGAAAAATCTCCCCAGCTCTTATTTGATTCCTAGTACTAAAACAGATATAGGTATATGGGCAAAACGACATAATACGGCTGCACCGATTATTATGAAACATAATTTCAGCAATTCTTCTTAAAAAAATCTTGAGATGAATGATTCTTTAATGATTCATTCATTTTTTTGTTGCTTATCGAACGAATTGTCTAATCTGTTTTTGGACTTTCGCACTTTTTCAGGCACATGTCCCCATCTTTCTGTTCATCCTGCATATATTATGAAAAAGCCAAAAGGAGATTGAATATGAAAGTAATAGTTTCAGGGGGGGCGGGCTTCATAGGCTCTCATCTTGTTGATGCACTTATAGACAGAGGTATTGAGGTTCATATTATAGATAACTTGCTGTCTGGGCGGAAGGAAAATATCAATCCACAAGCACAATTACACGTCGTTGATATATGTAGCGAGGAAGCAAGTAAAGTCATTATGAATATCAGACCAGATGCGTTTTATCACTTAGCTGCACAAGCCGATGTGGGAAAATCTGTACAATACCCTAAGTATGATGGAAATATAAATATTATCGGCACTCTTAATGTACTAGAGGCTTGTCGTAGAGCAAAAGTGGGGAAATTTATATTTGCCAGCACCTCCGCTGTATACGGGAATTTAAACAATGAAATAATTTCAGAAGAAGAAATCACAGTTCCTGCTTCATTTTATGGTTTGTCCAAGTTAACTGCTGAGTCTTACATAAGGCTTTTCTACGAGCTCTATAGACAATCGTATACAATTTTAAGGTATGCCAATGTATACGGTCCGAGGCAACTTCCTAAAGGAGAAGGTGGGGTTGTTTCTGTATTTTTAGATCGACTTCAAAAAGGTGGACCTATCAATGTACATGGCGATGGACAGCAAACGAGAGATTTTATCTATGTAAAGGACATTGTTGCCGCCAATATTGCGGCATTGGAGTTAGGTGATCAAGAAACAATCCAGGTAAGTACCTCACAAAAGACTTCCATAAACGATATATTATCCTTATTAACAGAGATTCATGGAATATCCATTCAACGAGAGTTTACCGCACCGAGGGAAGGGGATATTAAACATAGTTGCTTGTGCAATGATAAAGCTAGAAATCTATTAAACTGGAATCCGTCATATACAATCGAGGATGGATTAAGAGAAACGTATACATTTAATAAGCAATTAGAAAGAGATATTTCTAGTGCATATTTTGAGAACGAGCTAATGGGATGACCAACCAGACGAAGTTATTAATAACAGGGGCCACAGGTTTTACAGGTATTCATGCCTGTCGTCATTTTCAACAAGCTGGCTACGAAGTAATTGGAGTTTCTAGAAAGCCATTTACTTTAGAAGGTAGTCAAATGCAAATCGAACCATGTGATCTAACAAATAAAAATGAAATAATGGACTTGATACAAAAGCACAATCCAGACAGAGTCCTCCATTTGGCAGGGCAAAACCATGTACCCTCATCCTGGACAAATCCAATCGCTTCTTTAGAAGTAAATACAATGTCCACAGCTTATTTACTGGAAGCGATTAGACACGAAATTCCTGAATGTAGGGTTGTAGTCGTAGGGTCTACTCTTCACTTTGATATAAATGATATTACAACTTTAGAACATCCATATAGCTTAAGTAAAACATTACAAACACTAGTAGCAAGGTCTTGGCAGTTATTATATGAAATGGATATCGTCATTGCGAATCCGTCAAATTTAATAGGTCCAGGAAAATCAAACGGGGTTTGCTCTATTTTAGCTAAAAAGGTTGCAGAAATGGAATTACTAGGGTCAGAAAAAGTTCTCAAGATAAACAATTTGTTGGCCCAACGCGATTTTCTAGATGTGCGTGATGCAGTTAGTGGATATGAAATTATTTTTAATAAAAGTCAATCTGGTAGTATGCATAATATAACCTCGGGACTGCCAAGATACCTAAAAGAAATTACTAGTAGTTTGCAGGCCATTTCTAGTGTTGAGTTCACAGTGGAGTCTATTGAAGATAAATTAGAAGAAAAAGAGATTATGCATTCTTCTAATCTTATAGTAGAAAATATGTCATCTTTTATCCCCTTCGATAAATCAATGGAAGATATTCTAAATTACCAGCGTAAATCGCTAGCATAGATGATAAAATCTATAAGTGCAGATAATGTTGTTGAATGCTCATGAGCTAATATGATTCATGAGCATTGCTTTGTTACATATAGATTCAGAAGGGCCTAAATCTATTAGACCTTAATAGGGATTTGTTTCCCGGGAAATAATTTAGTCGAGTTATGTAGTAATTTTCACAGGAGGAATAAACATGGCTAACTATACATACGAACAACCGGTTAATATTGCAGAGAATCCGAAAACCCCTGTTTACAATGAAAGAGGAGAAGTTGTTTTTATATTTCAACGATATTATTCTAATGGTTTAAAAAAACGGTTAGATAAAATAATGGATTACCGTTACTTTCTTATCTATAACGTTTACGATAGTAACGAGAATTTAATTTGCATGTGTAAAAAACTATCTCGAAAAGGTAGGGTTTATTTTGAGGTTTATGACTATATTAACGAGAATAAATACTTAGTTGCTTATGATAAATGGAAAGAGCTCGTTCCAGACTTACTAATATCAGATGGTAATGTACAGATAAAATTGGATAAGGAAATGGAAGACTGGTCTAAGTTTATCTATAATGATAGTGAGATCGCGAAGTGGAAGGCAGAGCTTAATGATTTATTTAAAATTCAGCTTGAAGTGAATGATAACTCCCCTGTAAATAATGTCGGATTTTTTATCGCGATTAGTCAGTGTGTATTGTTTATAGGTTCTTAAATAAAAGTGTGTGGAATTTTCTGATGGAAAATTTCATACACTTTTTTGTAATGCATATTATTTTACATCGTACACGATATAGTTTAATCTGATAATTAGATGGAACGCAATACAAACTAGAGGAGGAAAGAATATGAAAACATTATACGAAACAACTATTGTAAATACTGGTGGACGACAAGGTGAGGTACATTCATTAGATAATATATTTTATTTGGACATTGCTAAACCACAAGCTTTAGGCGGGGAAGCGACTACAGCATCAAATCCAGAACAACTTTTTGCTGCGGGATACAGTTCTTGCTTTAACAGTGCTTTAGAGCTTGTGTTAGAACAGGATAAAGTAAAAGTAGAAAAAAGTGAAGTTACTGCTACTATTTCATTGATCGCGGACAAAGAAAACGGCGGAGTGAAATTAGCTGCGAAGCTAGAAGTAGAGATTTTTGGGTTAGACGATCATGAGTTGAAAGAAAAGTATGTGAAAAAAGCGCATGATTACTGCCCATATTCAAAAGCAGTAAAAAATTCTATTGATGTAGAAATAATCGTAAAATAATAATTTAGGTGTGATTTTCATGAACAATCCTTCCAAGTTGGAACAGCAGCTATGCTTCGAGGTTTATAAAGCATCTAGTAACTTTTCTAAATTGTATGCACGAACTTTGGAGCCATTCCATTTAACATTCTCTCAATATCTAGTATTGCTCACGTTATGGGAACAGAATAACTTGTTAGTGAAGGATATCGGAAATCAATTAGGTCTAGGAATTGGAACCTTAAATCCAATTATTAACCGAATGATTGCAAATGGATGGCTTAACAAAGAGCAGTCTGACAAGGATAAACGAGCATTCGTCATTTCATTGACAGAAAAGGCATTAGAGCAAGAAAAACCAATCGAACGGGCAATTATTAGTAAAATTACTAGCTGCAATTATTTAGATATTAACGCCAAGACTTTAATGACTAACCTTAAAGAGTTAAATGCATTTCTAAATCAACTTAAGGAGTGAGTAATTTGAGTATCTATGATATTAAAGTGAAAAAATCGGACGGCCAAGAGTACGAATTAAATGAGTATAAGGGAAAACCAATGCTTATCGTAAACACAGCAACTAAATGTGGATTAAGCGGTCAGTTTGATGGACTTGAAAAAATATATAATGAGTATAAAGAAGAAGGGCTTGTTGTTTTAGGATTCCCGTCGAATCAATTTAAACAAGAGTTAGGTAACGCGGAAGAAGCCGAGCAGGCATGTCGAATGAGCTATGGTGTTACATTTCCAATGCATGAAATGACTAAGTTAAATGGTAAAGAAGCGCACCCGCTATTTCAACATTTAACATCTAATAGTAAAGGGATATTGTCAAAAAACATCAAATGGAATTTTACTAAATTTCTTGTCGATAAAAATGGTAATATCATAAAAAGATATGCACCAACGGATAGTCCGGAATCAATAAAAGCCGACATTGCAAAAGTAGTTGCTGAATAACCCTCAACAAAATAAGACTCCATTTAACTTTTTATGTTTAATCTTGAGAGAAAAAAGGAATAATAGTGAAAAAGATGAAATGGGGAAAACCTATGGGGAGATTAGTAGAGAAAGAACAGATTCTTTTAGCTTACTATGTTTGTAATTTTTTGGAAAAAAACGATAAAAATGCTGACGAATTAGGGGAAGTTTTAACAAAGGCATTAGGAGATAATTTGGCTAGTATTCAGGAAGCACTAAACAACAAAGGTTTGCTGAGTGACCATGACCAAATGATTACTAATGAAGGAATATTATATATAGACAATATTTTACACATCCAATCTGATGCTGTAGAGCGAAATAAATTAGCTTATGTAAAGGATAATCTTTTGACATATGAAATAGAGTTATCTGTTCCAGAGATTAAAGAGTATATTCATAAACATATAGGGATTGAATAATAGATAATTGCACGTTTGACTTCCTCAATAGTCAAACGTGTATTTTTGTATGAAGGATCAGGAGAAATTTAGTATTAAGTCAATAAAACCAATAGGAGAAAATCAGTTTCTATGGTAAGATTCTTCTTATTAAAAATTTCAGGATAAAGAAGGAGTAGCAGTGGTAGTCACTAAAAAGAACAATTTAGGGGAAAAGTTAAGCTTATTTACTTTGACTTGGCCGATATTTTTAGAAGTATTTTTATTTATGTTAATGGGAATAGCCGATACTTTTATGCTCAGTGCACTCTCGGATGATGCAGTATCAGGAGTGGGAGCGGCAAATCAGTATATTCACATAGCAATATTGGTTTTAGAAGTTGTCGGTAATGGTGCGGCGATTGTTGTTTCTCAATATCTAGGGTCGAAACGTTATGTAGAAGCATCAAAGATATCAGGTTTGGCAGTGACATTAAATTTATGTGTCGGAGTAATCCTGAGTATTGGCTTTGTTCTATTTTCCAAAAAAATGATGGTTGCGATGAATTTGCAAGGCGATGTTTTAGCACACGCAAATCAATATTTGACAATTGTTGGTGGAGCAATTTTTTTACAAGCCATTATTAATGCTCTCGCAGCTATTATTCGTGTACATGGATATACAAAACAGACCATGCTTGTTTCTCTTGGTATGAATGTTTTTCATGTAATAGGAAATTACGCATTAATTTTCGGGAAATTTGGTTTTCCAGAACTAGGAGTACAAGGTGCGGCTATTTCATCTGTATTAAGTCGTTTTCTAGCTTTGCTTGTCTTTTTCTGGTTGCTTTATCGGGTAATGGAGTACCGTGTGCAAGTGCATTATTATTTCACTCTGTCGAAAGAATATATTGCAAAAATTTTACGGATCGGTCTTCCGTCTGCATTTGAGCAGATTTTGTATCAGGGTTGTCAAATTGTGTTCCTGTACTATGTGACCTATTTAGGAGCCGAATCATTGGCTGCAAGACAATATGCAGTAAATATATCGATGTTCACATACTTGTTTGCAATTGCTATTGGAATGGGAACAGCAATTATCGTCGGGCGACTTGTAGGTGCAAGTGAAAAAGAGGAAGCATATAAGTCCGTCTGGTTTAGTGTGAAATGGGCAGTTATTTTTACAGTAACAATGGTGACGATTGTCATAGTATTACGCTATCCATTAATGGGATTATTCACTGACAATAAAGAAATAATTGAGATAGGTGCATCTGTACTATTATTAAGTTTTCTTTTAGAAACTGGTCGGACGATAAATATAGTCATTATCAATTCTTTACGTGCAGCAGGTGATGCAACTTTCCCTGTATTTGTGGGAGCCTTGTCAATGGTAATGATGAGTTTACCGTTAGGATACTTTTTAATATTTGTACTCGATCTAGGGTTAGTTGGAGTTTGGTTAGCCATAGCAGCAGATGAATGGACCCGCGCTACAATTATGTTCTTTAGATGGAAAAGCAGACGTTGGGAAAAGTTTGCGCTTATACAACCTTCAAAAGGGGAAGACAGACCAAGAGGTAGCTAGATAATTTCCTATCTGGCTCATTCTTGGTCTATTTTTCCATTCAATAAGCTTAGTAGTGTATATTTAAATATAAATATTGTATTAAGAGGTGAATGAACATGGCGAATGAAAATCTATCATTAGTTAAAGCGCTTATGTATGGAATTCCAGAAATGGTCTTTATATTGAGGGTAGAAGAAAAAAAACAATTTATATGTGAGTTTTTAAATACATCTTTGAAAAATAGATTGAACCTAACTCATGAAGCAGTTGGAAAATCGTTACATGGCATTCTCTCTGAAGAACCTGCAAACAAGCTACAAAAGGAATGTATGGAAGTAATCAAGAAGAAGAAAATTCACTTGTTTGAGGAATATATTAAGATTAAAACGGGTGACAGAATTTATGTTGAGATAACTTTAACACCAATCCTAAATGAGGATGAAGTATGTACGCATATCGTGGCTCTAGCAAAGGACATAACAACTGAGAGATTAATAGAAATCGAAAAGGTGAAAAGTCAAAGTCAGTTGGCAGCAACAGAGTCCGAATATAGATCTCTCTATGACCATAATCCCGATGCTATATTTAAAATTGATTTGGAAGGATATATAACTAGTGGAAATCGTGCACTGGAACAATTGAGTGGTTATACAGTGAACGAACTTATTGGAGAATTTTTTATCGACTTTGTAGAAACAAAAGACAAAGAAGAAGCGAAAAAATGTCTTGCTCAAGCATTAAACGGTGAACTGAGGGACTATCGGTTAAACTTTTTAGGCAAATCGGGAACTTTAATGGGATGCTTAGTAAAACTAACTCCAATTATATTAGACGGACGGCAAACGGGCATTTTCGTCGGAGTAAAAGATATGAGAGAGTTAGACAAGCTTGCAAGCAAATATATTGATAGTGAAGAAAAGTTTCGTATTATAGCAGAAAATGTACAAGACGTTATTATTTTATTGAACGATAAGCAAGAGTATTTATATGTCTCACCTTCTGGCAAAGAAATATTTGAATATGACCAACAAATTGGGGAAAAGCATCCGTTTTTGAATATACATCCAGGTGATGTAGTGCTTTTAGAAGACCGTTTTCAACAAGCTATTAAAGACAAGAAATCTTACAAAGTTGAGCTAAAAGCGATGCATGTAAATAAGGGGTGGATATGGACGGAACTAAATGGTACCCCGGTATTTGATGACAGTGGCAAGTTTAAATACATGCTACTAATTGCTCGTGATATTTCGTTGCAAAAAGAGAATGTAGACCAATTAGAGTATTATGCCTACCATGATTCTTTAACAGGATTACCAAACAGGCGTTATTTTACAAATCGCCTTCAGGAAATTTTAGAGCAAGAAGAAAAAACGGGTGAAGGCTTTGCGGTAATCCTTCTAGACATTGATGACTTTAAACAAATCAACGATAACTTTGGACATGAAACAGGAGACGATGTTATTCAAGAGTTTGGTAGCAGGTTAAGGGAAGTCATAGATTCCGAAGATTTTGTAGCGAGATTAGGGGGAGATGAATTTATCGCCTTAATCGCCAATATCCACGAGGAAGGTCAAATCTTGGAAAAGGTAGAAAATATTCAGCAAGCTATCCAGGCTTCTTGGTCAATCAATGATTATGCATTGAATATCTCTGCAAGTATTGGTATTGCATTTTCTTCTATAAGTGGTTCTACAGCTACATCCGTTTTTAAAGAAGCGGATAAGGCTATGTATGATGCTAAAAATTCCGGAAAAAATTTAGTTCGTTTTAATCATCCCAACTAAAAAGCAATCTCAAGTCGTGGAATGACTAGAGATTGCTTTTTTATTTTTTAGATTCAAAAACGAAGATATTCAGCAAATTGAAAGTACCTTTAACTTCTTTAATTGTTCCACTGCTAGCTTCAGTATATTAATATCTTGTACTAATGCAATGCGAACATAACCAGCACCAGCGGATCCAAAAACAGTGCCTGGTACCATTACAACACCAGTTTGATCGATTACTTCAAATACAAAATCTTTGTCATTCATTTCATAGGGATATTTTGCCCAAACGAACATCCCTCCAGTAGAAGGTGCAACCTTCCAACCCAGATCAGTTAAAGCCTGGGTTAGGAAATGATATCTCTCGGAAAATATCTTACGTAGTCGATCTGTTATTTCCTCTGCGTGATTTAAGACAACAATACCAGCTTCTTGAATAGGGCCGTAAATCCCAAAGTCTAAATTCGACTTTAATTGTTTCATAATATTAATCATCTCTTCATTTCCTGCAATATAAGCAATGCGTGTTCCTGCTAGACTAAAGCTCTTCGATAAAGAGTTAATCTCCATACCTACTTCTAGAGCTCCTGGTGTTGAGAGGAAACTGTTCGGTGCATCGCCAGTAAAATAGAATTCTGAATAAGCCGCATCATGCAAAATAATAATATTGTACTTATTAGCAAAAGCTACGACTCTCTCAAAGAAAATCGGATCAGGCATTGCTGGAACCGGATTTCCAGGTAAATTCAATATCATTAGTTTTGCCTTTACCGCAACTTCTTCTGGTATTGCATCTAGATTAGGTAAAAAATTGTTTTCTTCTAATAGCTCCATATAATAGGGTTTAGCACCGGCAAGTTTAATGCCAGCATCATAGGCTACATATCCAGGATTTGTCGTAAGAATGATATCTCCTTCATCGCAAAAGGCAATTGGTAGATGAACGAGTCCTTCTTGGGAACCCATTGTTTGAACAATTTGCGTCTCTGGATTTAAGATAACATTGGAACGACGCTTATAATAATCTGCAACAGCTTCATTGAAACGTTTAGTTCCGGTAAGTGTATAACCGTATGAATCCGTTGCAAAGCTAAGATCTGATAATACTTTTCTAGCACGTTCATCTGGTGGAAGGTCAGGGCTGCCTAAGCTTAAATCATATAAGTCAAAACCTTGAGCTTGCTTTGCAGCAGCTGCGGCTTTCAAATCTCCAAAAATAGCTTTTTCAAATAACGACATTTTAGTAGATGGTTGAACTTTCAATATAAGCACTCCTAACTCATTAATAAAATTTTATGTTTTATGATATCACAATTTTCAATATAATTGTGATAAAGATGAATGCGATATATTACAAATGGTAAAAAAAGAAGAGTCCCACGATTTGTCACCTCAACCAAAGGTATCAAATTCAAGATAAAAAGGAGTATTGGTTGTGACGGGTGTCACAGCCAATACTCCTAGAAATTCGGTAGTCTTATAGTGGGGATTCCATCCAGATTCGAAAGCGATAGAAAAGGCTTTTCTTTAAAGGATTGCTTGCGATTTTTTAGATGTTTCCTTCGATTTTAGTACACCATCCGTCATTTCATAAACCTTATCGCAATACTCTATTAGACGAGTATCATGCGTCACGACGATTGTTGTTGTTTTATTTTGTGTTGTTTCTTTTTTCAATAATTCCATCACTTCATAAGCCTTCTCCGAATCTAGAGATGCGGTAGGCTCATCTGCGAGGAGAATGGAAGGTTTGCTATATAAGGCTTTAGCAATAGCAACACGTTGACGTTCACCACCAGATAAATCAGCAGGATATTTTTTGCGTAATTCTTTTATGCCAAGATTATCGTATAACGCATTCAATTCCTCTTTGCTCATATTATCTTTTTTTACATTATCTAATAATTTCATTTGATTATCGACATTTAAAAATGGTACAAGATTAGACGCTTGCAAGATAAAACCTATTTCTTTTAGTCTAATTTTGGAGCGTTGTTTTTCATTTAAATCCGCAAGATCCTTGTTATTTACTAATATTGCTCCACTTGTGGGAGTTTGTAGTCCACCTGCAACTGTTAAAAAGGTACTTTTCCCTGATCCTGAAGGACCAATGACTGCTATTAACTCTCCTGGTTCAGCAGAAAAATTCGTTTCTTTTAAAGCATCTACCTTCATATGTCCACTGCCAAATGATTTTTTTACATTATTAAGTTCTAAAATAGCCAATTCATTAACCTCCTATCGCTTTAAGCGGATCAATTTTTACGATTGTTAACACGGAGAATACAGCTCCAAGAATTGCCACGACTATTAATATTACTCCGTAAATAATCATGGTTGGAATATCAAATGCGACCGGAACAGCACTAGGTAAGAATTCTCCAGAAATTAGAGTTAGAGCAAAGCCAACAACTACACCAATGAAGGCCAATAAGAATGTTTGGGCAATTACCGAACGAGATAAATAGCCGTTGGAAATACCTTGTGCTTTCATAACTCCGAACATACTAATCTTCTGAACTGTTAATACATAAAGGAAGATTGCCACTATAACAGACGAAATCCCAAATAAGAAATAAATCATAAAGTTTAAAGTTAAGGCTTGTTCTGTATAACCGGGAAGGTTTTCTATAAACTCTTCTACTTCAATAACCTCTAAATCTTCATTCGATGTTGAGATGGAAGAGAAGTCGTCACCACGAACAACGATCCCATTTATTTGTGTTTCATTTTCTGCGGCGCCTTCACCGAACTTGACCTTTTGGAAAGTAGTTACATCCCCGTAAAGGACTGGAGCGGCATTGAAACGTGCGCTATCTGTAAATCCTACAATGGTTAACTTTTCATCAGTAGAGGATAGTTCAAGTTCATCACCCAGTTTAAATCCGTCCTCTTTAAGCGTATCGCTAGCAATCACTTCGTTGTCGCCTGCAAACTTTTCACCCTCTGTTACTTTGGGCATTATAAATTCTTCCGAATCAATACCGAAAAGAGCGATATTTTGTTTTGCATCGCCATTTCTAGCGATTGAATTTAACTGTCCAAGAGTGGCAGTGTCATTGTCCTTAATGTTATCCGCTTCTTCGGTAGTTAGAGAAGATTGAGGTAAACTTTTATCGGACTCCTCGGTTAATACGATTGCCGTAGCATCCCATTTGTCTACGGCTTCTCTATTTAGACTAGCTAAGCCTGTTGCTAAACCAGATAAGAAAAATACTAAATAGGATACTAGCATTAATACTCCAACGATTAATGCAAATCGAAGTTTGTTCTTTTTAATTTCATTCCACGCTAAAAACATACTTTGTCACATCCTGTAGGTTAATTTGATAAATGAATCATAACATATTAATTTAATTTTGTCTAACCTTTGTCTAATCTTTTTTAGTTAAATAAAAAAGCAGATAATGCCTCTGCACACGAGGTTATCTGCTCCAGTACCTGCTTGACAATAAAATACCCAGAATAGAACCATACAAAACATGTCCTACCATCCAATAAATAAAAGATGGAAGGCTACTGATGGGTGGAGTTCTTTCCGATAAAATAGTAGTTGGAAAGTATAAACCTCCAATGATAAAACTAACAAAGACGCAGAGGGCTATAATTGTAATAGCAGATATCGTTGGAAGTTGCCGTATTATCAATATTAAAACAATAGAAAGTACTACAGAAACAATCAAATGAAATATAACTTCGACTACTTCCGGAAACTTAAAATCATTTAAAATAGGGATGTAGTCAATGTTTAATAGTAAGGTATAAACTTTATAACCCGTCATGAATTGAATTACTTTTAAAAATAAGGTTAATACTAAGCCTGCAATCATTCCGTATATAGCAGCTCTTAGTAAGAATTTATTGTGAGTGTGTAAATTCATTACAGTTCACGTCCTTGTAAAATAGTTTATTATTCTATTCGTCAAATCATTGTATAGTGTTTGTCTATTGTGTGTTATACTGTTTTTTATTATAATGTAGCATATATACATTATTAATAGATACAAATTAATGGCAAGAGAGGGGGTAACATTTGTGAGCCAAACAGGGATGACTGGAATATATACGATCCAACAAGTTTCTAATGTCACGGGTTTGTCTAAACAAGTTATCCGTAAGTGGGAAGAGCGTTATGAATTTATACAACCTGAACGATTAGAAAACGGATATAGAGTATATAGCGAAAAGGATGTAAATGCATTATTACGAGTTAAGCTTCTCTCAGAAAAAGGCTACTCTATCAAGCAAGCTGTGGATATGTTAGAAAAAGAACCGGAGCAAACAGAGTCACTCTTCTTAGAGGAACCATCTGACTATAAAAAATTTAATGATTATGTGATTCAGTTACTGGAAAAAGGTACTTATTGTGATGAAGTCGAGATAAACCTAATACTGCAGCAGGCTTATCATCATTTAGGATTAGAGTTATTCATTAGTAAGGTCATTATTCCTTTTTTACAAGAAGTAGGGGATAGATGGGAAAGAGATGAGTGGGACGAATACCAAGAGGCAGTTTCTAGTATGAGTGTTCGTGATTATTTGATACAAATAAGAAAAACGTTTCAATTAAGAGATGATGCACCTTTAGTTATTGGTGCATGCTTACCGGATGAGCATCATGAGCTGCCTATGCATATAGTATTGCTTCAGTTCATGCTAAGAGGTTGGAAAACTGTATTAGTTGGTGCTTCACCAGCGCCAGGTGCAATAGAGTCATTAGTCCAAAAGTTAAAGCCTAAATTAGTGTTACTATCTGCTTCAACTACTTTGCCATTTGAAAAAGATCCTAAGTTAATCCGAAGGCTCGATCATTTTGCAAGTGAACAGGAACATGTTACCTTCTATTTAGGGGGAATGGGTTCTCATATGTATTTAAAAGAAAAAAAATTAAAATCTATTCACTTAAGTGAAGATTTGGAAGAAATTCTAAAAAAATAATAAACGTTACTAACTCCTCAGAAGAGAGTTAGTGACGTTTTTTTTGTATGTATTTAGTAACATGGAAATTTGCCGATGTGGTCGAGTGATATAGGAAATTTACTAGATCAATATCTGAGTATGTAATGTTTAGAAATTTATAAACTTGTATATCCTTTTGTAAGCAGTTACTAGTAAGATCATTATCTTGGAGGAGTCAGTGAAAATGACAGAAAAACCAAAAAACTATTCAAGAAGAGACTTTCTTAAGACTACAGGAATTGCAACTGGTGCATTAATAGGTGGCGGGTTAATAGGTGGGTTAGTTGGGTTAAATGTCGATAAGGATGATCAGCATGTATCTGATACAGGCAATACCAATCATGAAATGGGCACTAATGGGGGATTTCAGTTCTTTCAAAATCAAAGAGAATTTAATGTAATCTCGAATGCAACGGAACGTATCTTTCCAAAGGATGATATAGGGCCGGGGGCAATAGATTTAGGGGTCCCTTATTTTATTGATCGTCAGCTGGCGGGACAATATGGAAGTAATACGAAAGAATACATGCAAGGACCGTTTGCTGTAGGTGCTAAAACTCAAGGTTATCAGAGTCGATTGACAAGAGCGTCTATTTTTAGACAGGGAATTGCCGTATTGGATGAAGAAGCGAACAAACGATTTGAAAAAGGGTTTTCCAGTATAGAAGCTGAGCAAATGGATGAAATATTAACAGCTTTTCAAAATGATGAAATTCCCATGACAGGAGTTACTTCCGCATTTTTCTTCCGTCTACTTCGCACGGCCACATTGGAGGGTGCTTATGCAGATCCAATGTATGGTGGAAATCGAAATATGGATGGCTGGAAGATGAAAGAGTTTCCTGGTCACCAAATGTCCTATATTAACGTAATTGATAAGGAAAAGTTCCAAAAAATTGCACCACAACCACTTGGTGGAATGTAAAGGAAAGTAGAGGGATAAAATTTATGGCTACAACATTATCAAAAGTTGACGTGGTTGTCGTTGGTTTGGGTTGGACCGGAGGAATCATCGCAGCTGAATGTGCAAAAGCCGGTTTGAAGGTAATTGGTTTAGAAAGAGGAAGAAAACGCGGTACAGAAGACTTTCAGCAAATACATGACGAATATAGATATGCCGTTCGTTACGAGCTAATGCAGGACGTAGCAAAAGAGACCATTACTATTCGCAATAACCGTAAGATGCCAGCGTTGCCGATGAGGCAGATGAGCTCATTCCTACTCGGTGATGGGTTAGGTGGTTCGGGAACACATTGGAATGGTCATACATGGAGGTTCTATCCATATGATTTTCAAATTAAAACAATGACAGATGAAAAATATGGTCCAAACAAATTGTCTAGTGATTATTTGCTTCAAGATTGGGGCGTTACTTATGATGAAATGGAACCTTATTTTTATAAATATGATCAGACCGCTGGAATCTCTGGAGAAGATAAAAATCCTTTTTGGGGGAAGAGAGCGCAGGATTTCCCTACCCCTCCTATGAAAAGAACGCCTATTTTGAAAAAGTTTGAAGGGGCAACCCAATCACTAGGGTATTCTCCGTTTATGCTCCCATCAGCTAATTTATCAGAAGCTTACACAAACCCCGATGGAGAAGTCATAAATGCTTGTCAATACTGTGGTTTTTGTGAACGATTTGGCTGTGAATATGGAGCAAAAACATCGCCGGAAATAACCGTTATTCCGACCGCAATCAAAACCGGTAATTTTGAGACAAAATTTCATGCAAATGTTGTAGAGGTCATAAAAAGCGGAAATAAGGTTACCGGTGTAAGGTATTTGGACACGGAGTCTGGAGAAGAGTTTATCCAAGAAGCTGAAGTAGTTGTTCTAGCAAGTTACGTTATGAATAACGCTAAGTTGCTTATGGTATCTAATATTGGTCAACAATATGACCCGGAAACTGGTAAGGGAACGCTTGGTAAAAATTATTGTTATCAAATATTACCTGGTGCAAATGGATACTTTGAAGAACAAATGAACACCTTTATGGGGGCTGGTGCCCTTGGAATGACAATTGATGACTTTAACGCAGATAATTTTGATCATAGTGACTTAGATTTTATACATGGTGGTAGTATTTCCATAACGCAAACTGGATATAGACCTATTGAAACAAATCCGATACAACAAGGGACACCAACTTGGGGAGCAGAGTTCAAGAAAAATTCTATCTACAATTACACACGGTCTTTATCCATCGGAACTCAGGGTGCATCGATGCCCCATAAGGAGAACTATCTATCCCTAGACACTAAATATAAGGATGTCTATGGTCTTCCACTCTTACAAATGACCTATAATTTTACAGATCAGGATAGAGCATTGCATAAGTTTATTACAGAAAAAACTGTAAATATCATGAAGGAAATGGGAGCAAAAACGGTAGAAGGAAAAGCACCTATAACTGATTATGATATTGTAGGTTATCAAACGACTCATAATACGGGTGGGACTATTATGGGAGCTAGTCCAGAAAATAGTGTAGTAAATCCTTTTTTACAACATTGGGATGCAGAAAACTTGTTTGTAGTAGGAGCTGGGAACTTTCCGCATAATGGGGGTTACAATCCTACAGGAACAGTTGCAGCTCTGGCTTATAGAAGTGCAGAAGGAATTATTAAATATAGTAAATCGGGTGGCTCGCTCGTATAGTATGTAATATCAGAACCCATTCATATAAAGAAACCAACTATTTTTTCTGAGATAGTTGGTTTTTTGATGTGTAATTAAGTCCAAAAACACAAAATGATTTAATACAAAAAGAAGGATTTATGTTATTATTAAAATAATAACCAGGTACTAATAACAGGTATAATATACTAGGATAATAATTTGGAGGTATTTATGAGAGACTTAATTCAACTAAAAGACAAAAATATTGTTGTTATGGGCGTGGCCAATGAACGTAGTATTGCATGGGGAGTGGCGAAGTCATTATTCGAAGTGGGCGCAAATGTTATATTTACTTACCGTAAAGAACGTTCCCTTGGAAAAATTGAAAAGTTACTGAAGGATAATAATTTAGAGGCAAAACTAGTAGTAGAGTGTGATGTAAATAGCGATGATAGTATTAAATCGGCGTTCGGGCAAATTGGATCAGATGTTGGAGTGATCCATGGCGTAGTACATTCTGTTGCTTTTGCGCACGCAGAAGATTTAAAAGGGGACTTTTTACAAACTTCAAGAGAAGGCTATGCTTTCGCACAAGATACAAGTGCGTATTCACTTATTGCTGCAGCGAGAGAAGCAACACCCTTTATGACTGAAGGTGGATCTATCGTAACAATGACATATTTAGGGGCAGAACGAGTACTAGAGGGATACAATGTAATGGGAATCGCAAAAGCATCTCTGGAAGCATCTGTTAAGTACTTGGCATTAGACCTAGGGAAAAACAATGTGCGTATAAATGCTGTTTCAGCAGGAGCGATTAGAACATTAGCGGCAAAAGGGATATCTTCTTTTAATACAATTTTGCACCAAATTGAAGAGAAGGCTCCTTTAAAACGGAATGTCACGCAGCAAGAGGTAGGAGATATGACAGTGGCATTATTAAGTAACTTATCCAGCGGTGTAACAGGTGAGGTCATCTTCGTAGATTCTGGCTACAATATTATGGGTTAATTTGATATTCATAAAATCGGTGAAAGATGACCTGGTCATTTTTCACCGATTTTTTTGAAGATTAAGAAAGTATATAAAAATACAGCATGAACATTAGATTTGTAGAACATTTAAGCATTTCAATCCAAACAATTAAGTGAGTAGTACTTAACTATGAGATATTGCATAGCCTCTCGCTTAGATAATAAGCGGCTGAAGCCGTGCCCACGGAAAGCGTCCGCTTAGAGCGGAAGTCAATGGCATATCTACGTATTTGTTTTTAAAGGACTGCCTGATTTTTCTTGTTGTCCTAAATATAAAATGTGTAATCTTCAGGTAACACTCGTTTTAAGAATTTCTTCGTGCGTTCTTCTTTAGGGCTCACGAAAATATCATGAGGAGAACCTTCTTCCACTACTACTCCGCCGTCCATAAAAATAACCCGGTTAGCTACATCCTTTGCGAAGGACATTTCATGGGTCACCACTAACATGGTCGTTCCTTCCTTAGCAATATTTTTCATCACTGTCAGTACTTCGCCAACCAATTCTGGATCTAATGCAGAAGTAGGTTCGTCAAAGAGAATAATATCGGGATTTAAGGCTACGGCTCGTGCAATTCCAACGCGCTGCTGTTGTCCGCCAGAAAGTTGACTCGGATAGGAATCATATTTGTCTGATAAACCTACTTTGTCTAAAGCTTTTTTCCCAATACCAATTGCATCGGCTTTAGGTACTCTTCGACCGACGATGAGTCCTTCTGTTACGTTTTCTAATGCTGTTTTATTGTTAAATAAATTATAATTCTGAAAAACGAAGGCTGTTTTTTGTCTGATTGTGTGTATATCTCTTTTTGAGGCACCGTGCAAATTGACCTTTAAATCGCCAAAAACAGCCTGACCGCTGTCTGCTTTTTCCAAGAAGTTAATACAGCGTAATAACGTCGTTTTTCCAGAGCCACTAGGACCAAGAATGACTACTACATCTCCTTTATCAATGGATAGGTCGACTCCTTTTAATATCTCATTGTTTCCAAATGATTTATGGATATCATTAATTTTTAACATTCACTCATCCTCCTTATGCACTCACGTATTTGTATCTGCGTAGTCGTTTTTCATATATTTTGAACCCGTATTCTACAAGGCTGCACAAAATAATATATACAAGGAAAATATCTATATAAGCTTCCACATAGTTATAACCTACGTTTGCCGCTACTTTTGCCTTTAATGTAATTTCCTGTAAGGACATTGCATAGCCAAGTGATGTAGCTTTTATCAAATTCACGGTAGCAGTACAAATATTAGGTAGAGCTACGACTAGCGCTTGAGGAATTACGATACGGTGGTAGGCATGGAAATTTGAAAGACCAACTGATTGGGCCGCTTCTAGTTGTCCTTTATTGACCGTACTTAAAGCAGATCTAAATACTTCTATCAATATAGCAGTAGTGCTGAAAGAGAATACGATAAACGCGTACCAAATAGGGTTGATATTGTAGACATTTATATTGATATTATACTTTTCGAAAAATAGGGAAAGTATTAAGGGTACGCTTGCATAAACGATGAAAATTTGAATAATGATCGGTGTTCCTCTAACGAAGGAAACATATATTCTGGAGAACCAGTTCAATACGGGTACTTGGTTGATACGTGTTAATGCCAATAAAAAACCTAAAGGTAATGCGATAAGCAAAGCAACAATTGTTACGAGAAGTGTTATTGGGACACCGGATAATGCGATGAAAAATGTATCAATTAAAAACGTATAATTTAAACCTTCCGACATTATTTACACTCCTTAGTTCGTATTAATTGTTTGCTTTCCCTTACTAAAAACCTTTTCAAGCTTTCCAAAAAATTTCTCGATTAGTATAGAGATGACCCAATACACAATAGCAAGAGCGATGAAAATTTCTAATGCATGGGTATTGTAGTTCGCTGCTATGATTAGGTTTGCTTTCCCAACTATATCGATTAGCCCGATGGTATATGCAAGAGACCCTTCTTGAAGTAATGCGATAAGTCCATTTCCAAAGTTAGGAAGTGCGACAACCAATGCTTGCGGAAAAATAATTCGTCTATACGATTGAAATGGACTTAACCCAACGCTAACGGCGGCTTCAAATTGTCCTTTTTCAATAGATTCGAAGGCAGATCTAATAACTTCCGACATAATCGCAGCGAATTGAAGGGTAAAGGTAATAACTACAAATACTGCTGTATTTAAATCATGTAAATATAACCCGAAGTTGTCTGCTAAGGCAGGAACGCCATAATATACTAAAAATAGTAAGACGATAGATGGAGTGCATCTTAAAATCGTCGTATAAAAAAGCGCTGTTTTTTGAGCAATTTTATTCTTTCCAAGTTTCATCACAGCAAGGATTAACCCGAGAAAAGTCCCGAAAATAATGGATAATCCAGCAACCATAAAAGTTACTTTTAAGAACGGAAGCAATATAGGAAGTGAGCTCCATATGTACGATACATCAAAATATTTTTCCATATTGTGCAATATTCCTCCCTTTTAAATTTGAAAGGCTGCCCAGGTATCCAACGCTAGGCAGCCTTGATGGAAATACGAAGTTTATCTTTCTACTTTATCTAACACCTCAAAAAGGTCTCGACCGTAGAACTCTTTACTAAGTTCATTTGTTTTCTTTTCTTCTTGCAACTGTTTAATAGCTTTGTCATACGCATTTGCAAAGTCTTGTTCTTTTTTATTGAATAAAGGCCATGTTTTAATCACTGCAAATTCATTGTAAACAACTTCATCTTTTAGATTATAGTAAGGGCCGCTTTCATCTAATACTTGTTTTTGGAATGGTCCTTCGATTATTACTCCGCCGTCCACGCGACCCTCATTGACCCATTGGACTACATCCACTGTGAAAGCATCTCCGGCATCTAGTTTGACTGGATTATCTGGGTTGGTCTTGTTATATTCGTCAATTACTGTATATTGCGCATTATTTGCCGCAATAGGGGCTAAAGAGTAGCCGGCAGAGGCAAAATCCTCTAATGATTTAATATGCTCATTTTCCTTTTTCAATACAAGACCGGCACTGCTCAGACCTAGGAAATCTTTAGGGAAAATAAACTTCTCGGTGCGTTCCTCTGTCCAAAATGCATTTTTTACACCTACTTGAAATTTACCTTGTTCCACACCGATTAATAGATCATCGCTTGTCGTTCCTATATATTCAAATTCGTATTCAGGAAGTAGTTCATCTACTAATTTCATAACTTCTACATCGTATCCCGTAGCATTTCCTTTATCATCTAACCAAGAGATAGGCTTAGAAGCCATGTCATAAGCTACTTTTACTTTTCGAACATCTCCATCTTCTGAAGTTGTTGAAGCCTTTCCAGAACTACATGCAGCTAAAATTGTCACGGAGGCTAACCCTAATGCAGCCAATTTAAAGTACTTATTCATATCTAATCTCCTCATTTCACTATTTTTTATTGTTATCTTCCTCTAACGCAGTCAGTGCAAGTTTTTTTATCGTCATATCATCCATAGGGGGATTATGGAGTCCTGCTCGAACATCGCGGTAATAACGTTGCAATGGGTTTGTTCTTTGTAAGCTTTTGGCACCAACTAATCGCATCGCTTTGTCGACAATAGTGATTGCTGAATTAGTAACGATATGCTTTGCCACGCTTACTTCGTTGGTTAGAAGTTCTTTTGTAGATTCATTGTCATAAGAGGACGCAACTCCGTAAATGACGAGTCTAGCCTTCGTAAGCTCTAAATCTATTTCACCTAGTAGCTGCTGCACGTTTGGTAGCTGTGCAATAGAGCCATTCAAGCTATTGGGTGAATGGGTATTAGCAAAGTGGACTGCATAGTCTCTTGCAGCCTGTGCAATTCCAAGATAAGTTGCAGGTATATGAAGCAGCCAACCATTGATCTTCCCGCCACTAGCGAATTCAGGAAGCTCTACTAAATTGGATTTATGAACGGTTACATTGCTTAGTACTAAATCATTGCTGCTAGTTCCACGCATGGAAACTACATCCCACGTTTCCTCAATGGAAAGCCCCTCCGTATCACGAGGTATAAGGAAAAAACCAATTCTTTCTTCTTCCTTAATCCAAGCAGATGTTAAAAAGTAGGATAGTACGGGGGAAGCGGTTGTGAATATTTTACGTCCGTTTAGTACCCAAGAATCTCCCTTTTTAATAGCGGTAGTACCAGGTCTGCCACCTCGTGTTGGACTACCTGTTTGTGCTTCACTGACGGAACGATTTATGAGTGCACCATTTAATACTTCTGTAGCGAAAAAGTCTAATCTTTCCTGTGTCCATAATTTTTTTTCGTATAGTTCGCCTACTACGCCTAAACTCCACCCTACCGATAAGGCAGTATTTGCATCAAAGCTAGCAAGAATTTCCTGTGAAAGAACCATATCGTAGACAGAAAAACCTTTGCCCCCATACGATTCCGGTAGAGTTAGACTTGCATAACCTAGTTTCAATAAATCCTCCACATTTTCTTTTGGGAAAATAGAATTCTCGTCTATATCTGCTGATTTGCTTTTAAATTTGTCTTCTAATTCTTCCAAACGATTAATCCATTGCTGCTGTTTTTCTGTTTTGATGTATAAATTTATCACAGTTGCTATCTCCTTTAATTTAAATTATTCCGATTAGTTAAGTGGGTATTAAGAGGAAATAAAAAACCCATCTCAAAATGAGAAGAGTAAGTGGTTAAATAAATACTTATCTCTCAATTTCTTGCTGGAAGTAGCACCATACCATAGCTTTGGCGGTTGCTGAAGCATCATCGGACCAGTCCCTTCGCTTCTCTTAATAAGTAGTATGTAGTTGTTTAAATAATCTTACTACTTCATCTAGGTGAAGTCAATAGTAATTCATATTGCTTTAATAGGATTTAAATATGTAATTGAATTTATAGGTTTTTTAGAAAGTCATCCTGGGTATTAACAATAGGGAAGAGATAATTAGAGGAGGAATTTGTTTGGATAAGAAAGTAGCTGGAAATAGTAAAAATGAACAATTAGAAGAATTTCGAGTGGACGATCAAGGACAAGCAATGACTACAAATCAAGGACTTAAAGTTTCGGAGGATGAGTTTTCCCTTAAAGCAGGAGAACGAGGCCCTACTTTAATGGAAGACTTCCATTTTCGTGAAAAAATGACTCATTTTGATCATGAACGTATACCAGAAAGAGTAGTACATGCTAGAGGTTATGCGGCTCATGGGGAGTTTGAGGTATATGAATCTGCAAGTGAATTTACAAAAGCGAAGTTCTTGCAAACACCGGGTAAAAAGACTCCTGTATTCGTGAGGTTCTCCACTGTGGCAGGATCACGTGGTTCTGGAGAGTTAGCACGCGATGCTCGTGGCTTTGCAACGAAATTTTATACGGAAGAAGGAAATTATGATTTAGTAGCAAATAATATTCCTGTCTTTTTCATACAAGATGCTATTAAATTTCCAGACCTAGTACATGCTTTAAAACCAGAGCCCCATAATGAAATTCCACAAGCGGCTAGTGCTCATGATACATTTTGGGATTTTGTTGCCAACAATCAGGAGTCAGCACATATGGTCATGTGGACAATGTCTGATCGTGCCATTCCTCGTAGTTTCCGAATGATGGAAGGGTTCGGTGTAAATACATTCCGTTTCGTTAATGATGCGGGTAAATCCCATTTTGTGAAGTTTCATTGGAAGCCGTTGCTTGGTACCCACTCAGTTGTATGGGATGAAGCGCAAAAGATAAATGGGAAAGATCCAGACTTTCACCGTCGCGACCTATATGAGGCGATTGAGAATGGGGACTATCCAGAGTATGAATTCGGCGTACAACTTATCGCAGAGGAAGATGAGTTTAAATATGACTTTGATATTTTAGACCCTACTAAACTATGGCCTGAGGAAGAAATCCCAGTTAAAATTCTAGGGAAAATGACATTAAATCGCAATGTAGATAATGTATTTGCTGAAACCGAGCAAGTAGCATTCCATCCAGGGAGTGTTGTACCGGGAATTGATTTCTCTAATGATCCTCTACTTCAAGGGCGATTATTCTCATATACAGATACACAATTAATACGTCTTGGAGGACCTAATTTCCATGAGCTTCCGATAAACAGACCAGTTTGCCCATTCCATAACAACCAACGTGACGGATATGGTAGACAATCGATTAATGTAGGAAGAGTGAGCTACCATAAAAACTCTCTTGCTAACAATACTCCAACACCTGTTAGCGAAGCGGAAGGTGGATACACGCATTATGAGGAAAAAATAGATGCGCGTAAAGTTAGAGCGCGAAGTGAGAGTTTCAAAGATCACTTCACTCAGGCTACATTATTCTGGAATAGTATGAGCGATACAGAAAAAGAACATATCATTAATGCATTTAGCTTTGAACTTGGTAAATGTAAGGAACTTACTGTTCGTCAGCAAGTATTAGAGATGTTTGCACAAGTAGATTTGGATCTAGCGAGTAAGGTAGCAGAAAACCTAGGACTAGTAGTGCAAGGTGTAAGTACTGCAACGAATACTAAGTCTTCTCCAGCACTTAGTCAGTTAAATACTATTATGAAACCTCAGACACGAAAAATTGCTGTTTTAGTCGGAGAAGGATTTGAAGAGGATTTACCTACGATTCTAGCAGACTTAAAAGCAGGCGGAACAATGCCTGAAATAGTGAGTGATCATCATGGATCTGTTGCTGGAGCGGATGGCACACTGTTACCAGTTGACCATACTTTCTTAACTGCTGATTCTGTATTATTTGATGCAGTATATGTAGCAAGTTCACATGGCAAAACGGCCATGTTTGAAAAAGAGGCTTCGTACTTCATTAAGGAAGCATATGCCCATTTTAAACCGATTGGTGCTACATTTAGTGGAGAGCAACTAGTTGATAATCTGCACTTCACTGGTCAGGCTGGTGTTCTCACTAAAGAAACTGGTAAAGGCTTTGTTGATAGTTTCTTAAATGCTATTGCTGCCCATCGTTTCTGGAATAGAGTAGTATAAACAATTATTTTGGGCATGTCCTATTAGGGCATGCCTTTTTTACATAGAATGAGAGAATAAGATAATGAAGAACTTTTAGAAGGAAATAAAAAGAAAAATTTTAAGTGTATAACAAACATAGCTATTCACTAATACTTGAAGGGAAGTTATTGTTGGGTATAGAAAGAGTAATAAGGAAAGTCAAAGGAGGAAACTTCATGCACTACGTAATAATAGGTGGAGACGCTGCGGGGATGAGTGCGGCAATGGAAATTGTACGTAATGATCCTGACGCTCGAATTACGACATTGGAAAAAGGACATATTTATTCCTATGGACAGTGTGGTTTACCCTATGTAGTAGGAAAACAAGTAGTATCTTCAACGGACGTTATAGCACGAAGTGTAGAAATGTTCCGTAGTAAATACGGAATTGATGCAAAAACAGGATATGAAGTGACCAATGTGGACCCTAACAATAAAACAGTGTCAGGGAATATTCTGCAAACGAGAGATAATTTCATCTTAAGCTATGACCGCTTGCTTATTGCGACGGGTGCTACTCCAGTTGTTCCTAATTGGAACGGTGGGCATTTGTTAGGGATTCATACGATTAAAACCATTCCAAATACAGAGGAAATTATCGCGGATTTAGAAAATGTTCAACAAGTTACTATAATTGGTGGAGGATATATTGGACTAGAAATGGCCGAAAACTTTGCTAGTATTGGAAAAAAAGTACGTATTATACAAAGAGGAGATCAGCTAGCCGGTATATTTGATCACGATATAGCATGTTTCATACATGAACATGCAAAGGCTCATAATGTAGAAGTGATATTAAATGAAGAGGTTCAATCTTTCACGGGAGATACGAGAGTAAGTGATGTGAGGACAGATAAAGGAAGTTACCCTACCGATTTAGTTTTAGTTGCCACAGGGGTTAAACCTACAACGGGTTTTTTAGAGGGGACTGGCATTCAATTGCACCATAATGGAGCGATTGTAGTAAATAATTTTTTAAAAACGAATTTGGACGATATCTACGCAGCAGGAGATTGTGCAAGTCATTTTCATCGTATTAAACAACTGAATGATTATATTCCTTTAGGAACAACTGCTAATAAACAAGGGCGAATCGCTGGATTAAATATGATAGGTCAAAGGAATGAATTTAAAGGAATTGTTGGCACATCCATCATGAAATTTTTTGATTTGGCTCTTGGAAAAACTGGGTTGTCTGAGAAAGAAGCGGAGCAGCTCGGTATTTCCTATGACGTGCATACGCAGGAAGCCACGGACATTGCAGGGTATTATCCAGGTAAGGAAACGATGCATATGAAATTGATTTACAGGAAGGATAACCAACAAATTTTAGGGGGTCAAATTATTGGAGGAAATGGTGTAGATAAAAGGATTGATGTATTAGCAACTGCACTTTATCACCATATGACCTTTTCCGAGTTATTGGATCTTGATCTTGCATATGCCCCACCATTTAATGGGGTTTGGGATCCCCTGCAGCAAATGGCAAAGCGAAGTACTACCCAAAAAATATAACAGTAATGTTGACTATTTGAATTTTGTTGCATATACTTAGAAAAATCAATTAGTAACAAGCGAAGAAAAGGACATGGATCATTTAAATACTTCTTATCAGAGAATGGGGTCGCCGACTGAAAGCCCTTAAAGAAATGCAAATGATTTACCACCTTGGAGCAATTATGGGGAACACATTTATGTAATTATCCATAATCGGGAAACCGTTATCTTACATGAGCGCAACAGAATTTTTATGTTGCAAATTAGGGTGGAACCACGACCACACTCGTCCCTTTACCGGGATGGGTGTGGTCTTTTTGTATATAAATTTAATATTCAAGCGAAGAAAAGGATATGAATTGTTTTAACTTTCTTATCAGAGAATGGGGTCACCGACTGAAAGCCCTTAAAGAAATGCAAATGATTTACCACCTTGGAGCAATTATGGGGAACACATTTATGTAATTATCCATAATCGGGAAACCGTTATCTTGTATGAGCGCAACAGATTTTTTTGTGTTGCAAATTAGGGTGGAACCACGACCACACTCGTCCCTTTACTGGGATGGGTGTGGTCTTTTTTGTTAGGAGAAAAATAGTAAATGGAGGAATTAAAGTGAAAGCAGAAGAAAGAGTAAGTCATCAAAATTTAGGGCAACAATTAGAATTGTTCATGTCGATGGAGGAAGCACCAGGAATGCCGTTTTATTTACCAAAAGGGATGATACTGCGCAACGAACTGGAAAACCTGTGGAGAGAAAAGCATCAACGAGCAGAATATCAAGAGATTAAAACTCCAATTCTGATGAAACAGGAGCTTTGGGAAAAATCAGGGCATTGGGATCACTATCATGAAAATATGTATTTTGCAGAGGTAGATGACCAAAAATATGCGATTAAACCAATGAATTGCCCTGGAGCTGTTTTAATCTTCAATAGCAAACGAAGAAGCTATAGGGAGCTTCCGGTTCGATATGCAGAACTTGGATTAGTCCACCGCCATGAACTCTCTGGATCATTGAATGGATTACTACGAGTCAGGGCTTTCACTCAGGATGATGCTCATCTGTTTGTATTGGAGGAGCAGATTGAAAGTGAGATAGCGAAGGTACTAGACCTTGTGGATGAGTTTTACTCGGAGTTCGGCTTTAGCTATAAAGTAGAGCTATCCACTCGACCAGAAAATTATATGGGATCAGTAGAGGTTTGGGATCAAGCAGAGCAAGCGTTGGAAGCAGTTCTTCAGAATAAGCAGGTAGAATATCAGGTAAACGAAGGGGATGGAGCATTTTATGGTCCGAAAATCGATTTTCATATATTAGATGCATTGGGACGTAGCTGGCAGTGCGGTACTGTTCAACTAGACTTTCAAATGCCTGAAAAGTTTGACTGTAAGTACGTCGACGAACACAATCAATTGCGACAACCCATTATGATTCATCGTGCAATTTACGGTTCTATTGAGCGATTCATGGCTATTCTATTGGAGCACTATCAAGGTAGCTTTCCGCTGTGGTTATCTCCGGTTCAAGTTAAAATATTACCAATTGCCGATGCACATAAAGAGTATGCAGAGAACGTAAAGTGGCAACTTGAGCAAGATGGGTATCGAGTAGAGATAGACAATCGGGTAGAGAAAATCGGATTGAAAATTCGTGAAGCTGCAATGCAAAAACATCCGTATATGCTCATTATTGGGGATCATGAAATGGAAAATGGCGCAGTTTCTGTTCGACAACATAAAGTAGGTGTTTTGGGAGAAATGAGTGTTTCAGCATTTATAGAGAAATTAAAAGAGGCTAGGAAAGGGTGAAATATTAAATATTGTCATACTAAAAGGATTTTCGGCTATATATAACGAATGAAACTCTATGGAGGTCGTATAATGGCAAAATGGATGTTATTGTTTGCGGGATTCGCTATTATAGTTGGAAATGCATCGGGAATATATTCAATGTATCAGCCAAAGGTGGGGCCAATTGGGAATGGAGAAATTGCCAATTATGTCTGGGTCAGTATTATTTTCAGTACGTTAGCTGGTGTAATAGCAATTGCCCAATTTGTAGCTTTACTTATCCATGATAATCATAAAAAAAGATTTCCAACATTAGAAACAGAACGATTTATATTACGCCCCATTGAAATTAGTGACGCAAAAGAGGTTTTCTATTATTTTTCAAAAGATGAGGTTACGAAGTATTATGATTTGGACACATTTAAAGATGTTAAAGAAGCAAAGGCATTAATAGGGAATTGGCAAAAGAAATATCAAAAAAAAGAGGGGATTCGCTGGGGGATAGCTACGAAGGAAGAGAATAAGATTATCGGTAGTTGTGGATATCATAATTGGGAAAAGAAACACTTTAAAGCAGAGATTGGTTTTGAAGTGGCACCAGAGTTTTGGCGTAAAGGCATTATGATAGAGGTGTTACAGCCCATTTTACGTTACGGTTTCGAGTTAATGGATTTAAATCGTATTGAAGCTCTCTTTGCTCCTGATAATATAGCATGTAAAAAAACACTAGAAAAAGCTGGTTTTGTTTATGAAGGTACTTTTCGAAAATCTGCGTTTGAAAAAGGCCGCTTTTGTGATGAGGCAATTTGTTCCTTATTAAAAAAAGAGTTTGTGCAGTAGCACAAACTCATTAATATCTAACCCAGCTAAGTCCTGTTGTTCCTTCTCCAGCATGTACTCCTACACAAGCGCTAAGGGGAAGAACGATCACTTTTAGTTTAGGGAATTCTTGTAGCAATTCTTCTTTCCAAGTTCTAGCATCGGTCGTATTATTGCAGTTAATAACCGCAACCTCTGGAACATTGGATATTTTCATGTCTTTACGAAGTAAGTTCATTACATATTTCTTAGCTCGCTTATCTGCACGAACCTTTTCTTTCATTACGACTTTGCCGTTATCGAAAGAAATGACTACTTTTATATTTAGAAGATTACTTAGAAAAGCTTGGGTACCTGAAACACGACCGCTTTTATGAAGTTGCGTTAAACTAGATGGAATAAAGGATAACTCGGAGTTATTTGTCATATTTTCAATGTGAGTAACTACTTCCTCTATGTCATGATTTGCTTCTATCATATGCTTGCCGACTTCTAACATTTTGACCATTGGATAAGATCCTATTTTAGAGTCAATTGAATACACTTTAAAATTTGCTATTTTTGAAGCAGTTTGTGAGGTATTATAGGTTCCTGATAATTCACTGGATGTGTGTACTGCAACGGCACAGTCGTATCCTTTTGCTTTTAAATCTTCATATAATTGCACCATCTCTCCAATTGGAGGTTGAGAAGTTTTTGGATGAATTTTTGCTGTGCGTAACTTGTCATAAAATTCGTCGTGAGTCATATCAATTGTTTCTTTAAAAGCACCATCTTCAAATACGATATTTAAGGGAAGGACATATATATTATGTTTTTCAATGAAAGTTGAATCTAATAAAGCGGCAGTATCAGTAATCCAAGCAACTTTTTTCTTCATAATGTAGAACTCCTTTTTGTGCAATCTTATTAGTGCTAATTTACATTAGACATTATATTAGCAATAGTGTTATATGTCATGTTTTGTCGATATTTCGGAATCTAGTACATATTTTGAACATAATTACGTAGGAAAGTGAATTATGAAGTGGGACCTTCTACTGTAAAGAGTTATACAAGTTCATGAATTATATAATGATAGATATTGCTTGGAGGTATGAGAATGGAGTTAAGACAACTAGTAGCAAAAGACGCGAGTGCTTATTGGGAGTTAAGATTAGAAGCATTGAAAACAAGCCCAGAAGCCTTTGGTGCGAGCTATGAAGAGGCAATGCAGCGAGACAATCCAATTGAACAAGTAAAGGGGAATTTAAGCGTAAAGGGAAATTATACATTTGGGGCGTTCGATCAATCTAAATTAGTAGGAATGGTCACTCTTGCACAGGAGAGTAACTTAAAAATGAAACATCGTGCAAATATTTTCGCTATGTATGTCAGTCCAATCGGCAGGGGGCAAGGGACAGGCAAAGCACTAATGAGATTGGCCATTGAACAAGCGAGAGAGAGTGGTGAAATTGAAAAGATAAACCTCTCAGTAGTAACAAGTAATGAGGCGGCAAAGAATCTGTATCTTCAACTAGGCTTTAAAGTATTTGGGACAGAAGACATGGCATTAAAGGTTGGGGATACTTATTACGGTGAACATCATATGTCACTAATATTGAATTGAGCGGAAGGAGGAAACGAAATTAATTCTCACATCATCGAAGAAATTGTAAAATGTATGCCAATAAACGAATTTGATTCGACCATTCAGAAGGTACAGACAGAGCATCGACTAAAGCTAGTAGACTTTTGGAATATTAAAGAAGGTAGCAAAGTGCTAGAAATTGGCTGTGGACAAGGAGATACGACAGCAGTTTTGGCTTATACAGTTGGAGAGACAGGATTTGTTCATGGAATCGATATAGCTTCACCGGACTATGGCAGCCCAGTTACTTTAGGTAATTCAATGGCCTTCTTAAAGAACTCGCCCCTAGGAAATCGGATTAAGGTAAATTTTGAATTGGATATCCTTCAAGAAGAAGTGGATTTCCCTGAAAAATATTTTGATTATATTGTGCTGTCTCATTGTTCTTGGTACTTAAAATCACCCGAAGAATTCCTGGGAATGTTAAAGAAAATCAAAAAATGGACAAACGTATTATGCTTTGCCGAGTGGGACACGAGAGTTCAAACTAATGAGCAGCTTCCACACTTCTTGTCAGTACTCATCCAAGCTCAATATGAGTGCTTTGTAGAAAATAGTTTAGTTAATGTTCGAACGTTATTTACACCTAAGGACATTCAACAAATTGCGGAAAAAGCTGGTTTCGAAATTACAACGGAAAAAATTATCGACTCTACTCATCTTCAAGATGGCAAATGGGAAATAGAATATACATTAACAGATTATAAAGAATTAATCGAAGCTGCCGACCATTTACCTATCAAATATAAAGCTTTAATACAATCAGAAATGCATCTATTAGAGGAAGCAAGAAGTCAAAACAAATACACATCACTGAACACATACGCATTCACAGCAAGAATAGGAGAATAAAATGAAAGAGTTAACAGAAGAAATAAAGAGATTCCGGGACGAACGAGGTTGGGGAGGAAATCACGATGCTCGTAGTCTAGCTATTTCAGTATCATTAGAAGCAAGTGAGTTATTAGAGCATTTCCAATGGGTTACTGCAGAGGATGCGATAAAAAAAGACAAGCAGGCAATTGCTGACGAAGTAGCAGATGTATTTATTTATCTTTTGCAATTTGCTGATGTGCTCGGAATTGATTTAATAGAGGCTGCACAGCAAAAAATGAAGAAAAATGCTTTGAAATATCCATTACCTGAAGACAACACTGTACTTACAAGTGAAAAACGTTGACTCTTTATCGGTCAACGTTTTTTTGTTGGAACCATTGAAAAAATGACATTAATAATAGCGCAGTAATAGCCCCAGTTGTATCCAACAAGACATCTTGAAGAGAAGCTGTACGACCACTTGTGAAAGATTGTCGAAATTCATCGGCAACAGCAAGAAGCATAGTGATCACAACTGTTGTAATTTTACGATACTTAAATGGAGGTAACGCAATATAAATGGCTAAAGCAATGATTCCAAAATAAACAAAATGGGTACCTTTTCTTATCAAAAATTCTACAAAAGCATAGTAGCCACGCTCTTCCACAGAAACGAGAATGCCCCAGTATGGAACTTGAAAAATACGAAGAAAAGATTCTAATGGTTTGTTAGGAAGCCATGCTTTTAAGACATCTTGCATAGATTGCTGTTCAGCTGGCTGCCCTGATGCCAAAAATACAATAACAAGTAATATTAAAAGCGGGATAAGTTTTTTCATATACTGACATTAGCACAAAACTGGTGAGTTTACATGCGTGAAAATTATTGTGCCTGCTAGGGAGATGGCTATGGTAAACTAATTGTAAGTGAATAATTTTCGCAGGGAAAAGGTGCTAACTTGTTAGCTTAATTTGGGAATTCGGTTAAAATCCGAAGCTGTTTCCGCAACTGTAAATGCTGATGAAATAAGAAAAATACCACTGTTGACTAGTCAATGGGAAGGTTCTTAGAGTAAATTGATGCATAAGCCAGGAGACCAGCCTTTTCTTGAACGTATAGATACTCTTCGGAAGTTAAGGGATTGTACGGCACGTTTCTATTTTTCTGTTTTTTTATCGTTAAATAGGTATCACGCCGCCCTTATTTGGGTGGCGTTTTTTTTGTGCTGTTAACTAACAAAGTGTTATATGCTTGAAAATTCACCAATAAAAGGAAATGAGGAGAAGTAATGAAAAAAGATATTCGCTATATTTGCTATCCGTTCATGCGTGAAACACCTTCTACTGTAGATTTTGAAATCCGTACAGATTCGTTGACTACTCGTATTGGATTAGCAGCTTCTTTGACAAAGGATATACCAAAGATTTACGAGGATCTGATGTATTTGGCACCAATGGCATACCATTTAAACGGGTCTGTTCGAGGGAAGATTGCCATTACAGAAGGCGATTTACAAATTCTAAGTAATATGTACGATTTCTATGTAGAGGAAGTAAAGGGTAGAGTAGATATATTTGTACTACCACAGGGTACGACTGCAGCTTGTGAATTACATGTTTGTAGAAGTGAAGCAAAAAAGTCAGTTAGAGCTCTTCATAAAGTTTCGTTAGAAAGAGAAATTCCTGAGATTTTGTTTGACTATGCACAGTTATTAGCAAATGTGTTGTTTGCGATGGCAGTTTATGTGAACAAACATCATGGAGTGGAAGAAATTCAATTTGTCAGTAAATCATATCCAATGAGAAAAAAGAAACAACTGGAGGAATAATACTATGAAGAAAGATTATTTATTTAATTGGTTGTCGGTGCTGCTATTTTCATTCTTGCTTGTAGGGTGTTCTGCGGAAGAGAAGACAACTGTGGAAAAACAAGAGGAAGTAGTAGAAGAAGTAAAAGAGTACACAGTAACTGATGATGTAGGAAATGAAATTACATTTGAAGAAGTACCCGAAACGATTGTTTCTCTTCAACCGAGCAATACAGAGATTCTTTTTGCTTTAGGTGTAGGCGATAAAATTGTAGGAGCAACAGATTATGATACATATCCTGCAGAAGCACTCGAAATAGAGCGAGTATCTGATTCAGTTGCATTTAATGCGGAAAGAATTACAGAACTGAACCCAGATGTAGTAATAGCGTATACAATTGGCCAAGAAGAAGCATTGCAACTTCTGGAAGATACCGGATTAAAAGTCTTTGTAATTGAGTCTGCAACTTCTTTTGAAGATGTATACGGAGATATCGAGCAGTTGGCTACCGTAATGGGCATTGAAGAAAAAGGGCAAGAAGTTATTTCTTCTATTCAGGATACTATTCAAGGAGTTCAAGAAAGAGTAAAATCTGCTACCCCATTAAAAAAGGTATATTATGAAATTAGCCCATCTCCAGATATTTATACAACTGGTAGTAAAACATTCCAACAAGAAATTTTAGCAGCAGCATCGGTCGACAATGTATTTAGCGATCAAGAAGGTTGGATCAGTGTGTCAGAGGAAGATGTTACGGTCAAAAACCCAGAAATTATTTTAACAACTGCAAATTATTTAGATGATGCACCTGGAGAGATTAAATCTCGTGCAGGGTGGGACAAAATACAAGCCGTACAAAACGATTCAGTCTTTTTAGTAGATGGTGACGTTATTTCTCGACCAGGGCCTCGTATTGGTGAAGCAGTAGAATTGATTGCTAAAACAGTGTATCCTGAATTATTTCAATAAACTTAAAGCCTCGTCCTAATTTAGGATGAGGCTTTTTGGGTTTTATATTGAAAAAAGTATACTGCTACATGACTCACTAAGTAGTACTTGTGCTCTGCAGATCGTTCCTATTATTTAATCGGTATCCAAATTTCTGAATAGCAGTTTTCGCTAGAAGGATCATCATCGGAATACACTTCTAGCTCCGGTGTCCCTGCGGGTTCATATGGATTAGAGGGGAACCACTCCGCATATATTTGTTTCCAGGTATTTTGCATAGCATCTGGCATCGGACCGTGCACCTCAAATACAACCCATTTAGAAGCAGGGATTGTAATAGCTGATAAGTTTTCCGGTACTTCACCTGCATAATCTGTTGCAATCCAATAATCAATTAAGCTATTCTCTCGATAAGCTGCGTCTGCAACACAAACACCGAGTACACCCTCAATGTCTCCGTTGTTTAATTGAAATAATAAATCATTTGTTCCATCTGCATGTACATCATTCCAAAACAAAGGAATACCCTGTGTATTTTCTCCATTCTTACAGTTATATTTTCTTTTCACTCCAACAGCTTGAAAGCTTTCTTTTTCGACAATTTTATACTTCATTGGTTCTGCCCCCTTTAAATTTACCTGAATGATCAAGCGGTTATAGGAATTTATTTTCCCTATATTTTTTCTTGCTTCACTAGGCGTAATTCCGTGTTGTTTACGGAACGCTTTTGTGAATGATTCAGGAGTGTCGTAGCCGTATTTGTAGGAGACGTCAATTATTTTATTGTCCGTATTAAGCAGTTCTTGTGCAGCTAAAGTTAGTCGTCTTCTTCGAATATAGTCTCCTAGGGACATATCCGTTAAGATGGAAAACGTCCGTTGAAAATGAAAAGCAGAAGAATTAGCTTCCTTAGCAATTTGTTCCATAGATAAATCCTCTAGTAAATGATCCTCTATATAGCTTATGGCCTGTTGAATCGACTCTACCCACCCCATTGACTTCACTCCTTATATGTATCTTAGTGGAATACATAGAGGCAATCCTGTCATTTTGTGCTTTTATGGGACTGCCTATTCTTCTGTAATTAGCTCGATAATTTCTTTAGGACGAACATCCAAAGAGGAAAGCTCTTTAACATCCAACCATATTGGTTCATAGCCACCCCTATGAGGAGAAGGATCCGTATACTCTTCTCCAATACCTGGTCCAAATTTCCCTCCAATTATATCTGCTAGGAAAAAATGTTGAGTGCCGCTTTGTTCAATAATTTTAAAGGGGCGCTGGATTCTTACATGTACCCCAATTTCTTCAAATGTTTCCCGGATCGCTGCTTGCTCTGGAGTTTCGCCTTTTTCTAATCCCCCACCAGGAAATACATAATAAGTCATATGAGGTTTCGTGCGCTTAATGAGTGCTACTCGTCCGTTTTCAATAATGATAGTTGCTCCACGATCTCTCATTTTTTCTCACCATCCTATAAAGATTAAGTTATTTTATATTATATATGAAAGAAGACAAAGAAGAGGTATGGAAGAGTGGGTTTTTGTTTAAAGGATATTTTGAATGTTTGTCTAATAGTATGAGTAGAACATATTATTCAAAAAGGAGGGATTGAATGGAGAAGAGCGAACTTCTTGAAAAGAGAATAGAGGAGTTAGAGAAACGGATTCTATTTTTAGAAGACCAAATACATATTAAACCATCTACCTCACCACCTCATCGACCTGTCATTCAACAACAAGAACAAGCGAAGGAACCTGTGGAATGGGATGTGTTAATCTTTCAGAAAATACTTCCCCCTTTATTTATTATCGTATTTATAATGGGAGTAATTTGGGGATTCAAAGCAGTGTCGGATTATGGCTTTTTACAACCAATCGTAAAAGTAATTATTGGGTACATTGTTGGTTTTGCATTAATCGTGTTAGGTATATGGCAAATTAATAAAGGTCGCAAGAATTTAGGGCATATGCTTCTTGGTGGGTCTATTCCGATCCTAATGTTGACCACTTTTGCAATGCATCAACTATATGATATATCTGGACCAACCATAGCTTTTATTCTCAATCTTATGTGGATAATATTAGGGGTATTTCTTACTTTTAAATACCGCTCGCAAGGGATCGGTATTGTTGCTATAGTAGGGGGCGTATTTGTTCCATTTTTGATAAAGAGTACTTCACCGAATATCCCTTTATTTTCTGTATATGAAACAGTTCTTTTTACGGTATTTTTATGGATTGCCTTAAAATATTCCTACAAGGTATTATATTTTATTTCGATCGTTTTCTTACAGGTAGCAATATTAATATTCTTTATTTTTACAAACGTACCTGATGGATATAAATGGATCGCAATGCTTCCTATATTCGTACAACATGGTGTATTATTGGCTATTCTTTTGAAAACAAATCAGATGCTAAAAGAACAAGCATACACTCTATTTTCCATTATGCTTATAACTGCTATATGGATTCGTATAATATTCACAGATAACGAAGCAACGGTTTTAATGACCATTATTACTCTCATCTATGGGGTTTGTTATTATGTATATCGTGAGGACTCTGTTCGAGCACCTATTTTTATCGCAAATGCATCTGTTACTTTGCTAAATATAATGCAACTTCAAATAGACAATTTATTATTTGAAGGAATTATTGGATTTATCTTCATCTACTTTTTCATCTATAAAAAGTTCAAACATATATTACACCTTATTCTTTTGAGTATTAGTTATATCGTGGCTTTCTACAAAGTTCTATCTTTTTCTATTACGGGCTGGGTATCCTGGGAAATGCTACACTGGACAGTGTTTTTAATAGGTACTGGGTATGGAATCTATTTGTTAACAAGGCTATTTAAAGATAAAACTATTTTAAATATCGGCGTATCTTTTGTTGCAATTATGCTTCTATATTACTTGCACATGATTGCTGTCTTAGTTTCTGGGGATAGTGGAAGCAATATGGAACGGGTCGTTACTAGTTCGTTGTGGATTATCACCGCTATTTTATTTATGGTCTTTAATCGTATTTCGTTGCCTCAAGGTAAATACGTCGGTGTCAGTATTTTATTTGTAACGTTAGCAAAAATTATATTATTCGATATTTCATTTGTCTCTGTAGCTATTAAGGCATTATTATTTTTAGTTCTAGGCGTGGTTGGACTCCTCGTATCACGGGCTTATTATAAAAAGTAGTTATAGATTGGGGATAGAAAAAATGGCTAAATACGAAGCTAAGATGAAAGAAACAGATGCTGATGTAATTGAATTTATAGAGGCTGTCGATCATCCGAAAAAACGAGAAGATGCTTACAAGCTTTTAAAAATTTTTGAACAGACTTCAGGCTATGAGGCTAAAATGTGGGGGCCGAGCATTATAGGTTTTGGAACTTATCATTATAAATACGCTTCAGGTCACGAAGGGGATGCTCCTTTAGTGGGCTTCTCGCCGAGAAAAGCAAAGCACAGTTTGTATATTGCATCGGGAGAGACGACGCGAGATGAAACACTTAAACGACTGGGAAAGTATACAGCGGGAAAATCATGCGTGTATATAAATAAAGTCGAAGATATAAATGAAGATGTTTTGAAGGAAATGATTAGAAATGCCATAGCATTTATACAAGAATTATATCCAAATCAATAGTATATTAATGGAAGTTAATGTATTTATTTTGCTAGTTTATAAGGGTTTCATGTATAATGTTACAGTATAAAACTTAGCTTAGCGAAAGAGAGTGGGACTTATGGGTCGTAAGTGGAATAATATTAAGGAAAAGAAAGCTTCCAAAGACGCTAATACTAGTCGTATTTATGCGAAATTTGGTCGTGAAATATATGTTGCTGCAAGACAAGGTGAGCCTGATCCTACATCTAACCAAGCGCTTAAAGTAGTATTGGAACGTGCAAAAACATACAGTGTGCCTAAGCATATTATTGATAAAGCGATTGAAAAAGCAAAAGGTGGATCCGAAGAAAGTTTCGATGAGCTTCGTTATGAAGGTTTTGGACCAAGTGGTTCAATGGTAATCGTTGATGCACTTACAAATAACGTAAACCGCACAGCATCCGATGTACGTGCTGCATTTGGTAAAAATGGTGGTAATATGGGTGTCAGTGGTTCAGTTGCTTATATGTTTGATGCAACAGCCGTTATTGGTTTAGAAGGAAAAACGGCTGATGACGTTCTGGAAATTTTGATGGAAGCGGACGTTGACGCACGCGATATTTTAGAAGAGGAAGATACAGTAATCGTTTATGCGGATCCTGATCAATTCCATGCTGTACAGGAAGCACTCAGAGCTTCAGGAGTTACAGACTTTACAGTTGCAGAACTAACGATGCTTGCTCAAAACGATATTGCATTAGATGCAGACGCTCAAGCGCAATTTGAAAAAATGATTGATGCTATTGAAGATTTAGAAGATGTTCAACAAGTCTACCATAATGTAGATTTAGGAGAATAAAAGTGAAAAAAGCTGATCCAACGTAGTTTTCTACTTTGGATCAGCTTTTTTATTTGAGTGATGGAACAGAAATTTAACAAATACGTCCAATGTGAAGAGGGGGTTATTACTTGAATAGTAAAATAATTCTTCGAATTGTTATTGTCTTTATTCTTTCTATATCAATTTTATTTCCAAATAAGTCTTCAGCAAGTTGGGCGTATGCATTTGTTGTGTGGGATGACTACGTATATGTTATCACCGATGTAAAAGTCGAAGAGGTAGATAGAGAAATTGGTCATGTAACGAAGTATTCAGATAGGGAAGGAACCTATTCTGGGAATTTCTCCAATGTCTATCCAAAAGGGACGAAGTATTATAGCATCCAAGGGATAAATACGGAGGAAGCCATTGCTATACAGGAGGACGATGGAACATATATTCAAGCTACAAGAGATGGAGAATACGCTAGAAACAAATATGGAATAGATAATGTTATTACTCTAGCTTTCATTGGAGCAATTTTACTAGTTATTATTTCAATTGTAAGAACTAATTATTATGGGAAAAGGAGAGAAGGATGAACAGAAAAGTAAAAGTAATTCTCCTCGTAACAAGTATACCTATTACGTTGATTCTAGTTCTATTAGGAATCTTCCTTTATACGTTTTTTGTTAGTATGGAAAGTCTACCGAAAGGAGAATTTTTAGTGGAGGAGTCATCACCAGATGGGAAATTCACGTTAAAAGCCTATGTTACAAACGGCGGAGCTACTACTTCCTATGCAGTTCGTGGAGAACTCGTTTTCAATGAAAAAAATGGGAAAACCAAAAATATATATTGGAATTATAGAGAAGAAGATGCAGAAATTTCTTGGGTGGATAATGATACAGTAATTATCAATAATCATACTTTAAATGTCCCAAAGGAAAAATATGATTTTAGATCTCATTAGTGTTAGTGGAGGTATTTAACATATTAAAAATGTTCGGATTGGAAGACAAATAAACAGCCTTTCCATTTTCGATGGAAAGGCTGTTTTTCTTAATAGCGAAGCCAGCGTCTGTTTAGCTCTGGTGCTACCTAGGCGTTTCTGTCCTTCTGGTTAAGCTACCGATTTCTTTCTACGATAGTTCCACTGTTGAAACTGGAATCGGATGAAACAACCAATACAAAATCCTGCTATTGCAATGGAAGCGGCAAGGCCAACCATAATAGTTGCGATATTAAATAATAACGACCAGTTTAGAAAGAAGCTAATTGTAGCTACTAACAAGAAACCAACTGCCAGCCACTGATTAAATCTTAGTTGTGCATAATCTTCTTGAATATATTGAGAGGCAGGTTTAGACAAGAACCACCTTTTGGCTACAACTAGAATTGGATGGAAACCTGTTAATAGACTGGATAAATTTGCAACTAACGGAATAAGTAATATCCATGCAGATTGAGTTAGAAGAGCAATGATTACAGATAAAACAATAGTCCATTGGTTGAGCATTACAAGTGGTTTAGGAATTGTTTTCATTTTAAAACCTACTTTTCTTATCGGATTTTATATTATTATATGTTGATAGTCCATGAAAGTAAATAGAGGGACATATATAATCATATTTCCTGGGAAATTGATAAGATGTGATTTGAAACGACAAATACAATAAAAGTAACTTAAAGATAGGAGCTGCCTTCTATATTATTTCTTTTTTAAGTCGTTTATTTTCTTAGTTAGTTCATTGAATTGTACATCGAGTTCACTATACTTAGGGTCATTATTTTTTAGGAAACTGAGTTTGCCGAGAACTGCCTGCCGTTCCGTTTCTAGTGTTAAGAGTTGTTTTTCAAGTGAAGACTCATTGTTTCTACGCATCCATTCGTTATAGTTCATTTCTACCTTTCGAATCGATTCATTTTCAAAAATCAGCAATTTATTTGTTAATTTTTCTAAGAAATATCGGTCATGTGTCACAAGTAAAATAGTGCCTGGAAAAGTAGACAGTGTTTTTTCTAACTGTTCACGAGAAGGGAGATCTAAATGGTTTGTTGGTTCGTCTAATAGTAAGACATCTTTTTGGTCGAGCATGAACTCCATTAGCTTCAGCTTCACCCGCTCTCCCATACTCATTGTTGATATAGGCCGTGTCCAGTGTTCTTTTGAAAAGCCTAAGTTAGTCATTAGTGTTTGGATAAGTCCTCTTATCTCAAAGTCAGTCGGTCCAAAAAATTCAAATGGTGTTAGGTTTTCAGGTAAGTCGAACACGGTTTGGCGTAAATAGCCAATATTCATAGATTCGGTTTTCCAAAGATCTCCTTGATAACTTTCTTCTCCTAATAGCATGCGAAAAAATGTTGATTTTCCACTACCGTTAGAACCTAATAACCCTACGCGTTCTTGAGCTTGTATGGTGAAAGAAGTAGGTTGGAAGAGGGTGCTATTTTTAAAGTCTTTTCTAAGACCTTTTACTTCGATGATGCGTTTACCTTTTTTCTTGTTCCCTTCAATGGAAAAAGACACATCTTTTTCTTTATCAGGTTTATCGACAGTGTTTTTAGTAAGTTCCAGTTCTAGCCTTTTCTTTTTGGAGCGTATTTGCACATCCATTTTTTTAGCTTTAACTCGATAATACTCCTTGTTGAATTCATGCTTGGTAGAATCCGCATGTGCTTTGGATGACCAGTTTTTCAGTTCGGTAATTTGCCTTTCCACTTGCTGTATTTTTGATTGTTGCGCATCATAAAGTCTTTGTTGTGTCAGGATTTTTTCTGCTTTTCTATCCCTATAAGTCGAATAGTTCCCAGCGTATGCCGTCAGTTTTTTATTTTCAACTTCCCAAATATAATCCGCTACCTCATCTAAGAAGTACCGATCGTGAGAAACTAGAATGATCGTGCCATTATAAGTGAGAATCTGTTTCCTTAAGTAGGATAAGCTCTCCTGATCCAAATGATTTGTTGGTTCATCTAAAAGTAAGACTTGAGAATTCTCTGCGAATGCACGAGATAATCTTCTTTTCATCTTTTCGCCGCCACTCAGTTGTGCATATTCTCTTCCTTCTGGAACAGTCCATTTACTTAAAGCGGCTAGCTTATCAATTTCATCTTCTTTTTCACTAAAGTGCTCATCTTCTTGCTGAAAGTAGCTTATAGAAGGGGGAGTTCCGATCCATTCCACCCTTCCGCTAGTAGGAAGGACTTCATTGGAAAGAATCGTGAGTAACGAAGACTTACCTTGTCCGTTTCCACCAACAATTCCAATAACTACATCTGCTTGTATATCTCCTTTTACATTCTTTAAGATTACATCGTCGCCAAAAATAATGCTTATATCATTTAGTTTTCCTAATAGTGTCATACAAACAACTCCTTTTGGAGGAATAAAAAAATCCCTCCGAATAATACGGAAGGATGTTGCTGACCATAAAGCATATACGAAAAACACTACATATTCAGTGCTATGTAGAGAATACCGTACGTATTGTAAGAATAATGGGCAGACTAATCCTATTTCCGTTTGCGTATAAAATATTTTTTCTGCATGAAGCAGCGAATATTATGCAAGAAATAAGATTATATAATCATAGTCCACCCATCGTCCCTTCAAATTTGTTAATTGAATTATAGCATATTTTTACCTGATTTGCCTAGAAAACGGGTAGAAACAAGTGACATATGGAAAGAGTTAATTGAAAATATTAATTTTACATTATATTTCGTGAAATGTATTTAAATTCGTGATTTTTAATAAAAAATCCTGTAGAATGAATACATATTTGAGGAGGTATGGAGAATGAAACAATTAGATGCACATGAAATTATTTCATATATTCAACACGCTAAAAAATCAACACAAGTGAAAGTATACATAAAAGGAAACGGCATAGATCAGATTTCTTTCGGGGAACATACAAAAGTTTTTGGGGAGGGAAATTCTCTAGTATTATTTGGAGAATGGTCTGAAATTGAATCCGTTTTAAATGAATATAAAAATCAAATTGATGATGTAGTCGTGGAGAATGAAAGTCGTAACTCCGCTATTCCACTTTTGGACCTGAAGGGGATAAACGCACGTATCGAGCCAGGTGCAATTATTCGAGATCAAGTTAGTATTGGAGATAATAGTGTTATTATGATGGGCGCACTTATTAATATTGGTGCAGTTATTGGTGAAGGTACGATGATTGATATGGGCGCAGTTCTAGGTGGACGCGCAACTGTAGGGAAAAACTGTCATATTGGTGCTGGCGCAGTGTTAGCGGGGGTAATTGAGCCACCTTCTGCAACTCCGGTAATTATAGAAGATGACGTAATGATTGGTGCGAACGTGGTAGTTCTTGAAGGATGTAGAGTTGGTAAAGGTGCAGTTGTAGCTGCGGGTGCCATCGTTACTAAGGATATCCCTCCATATACGGTAGCTGTAGGAGCACCTGCAAAAGTCATTAAAGAAATAGATGATCAAACAAGATCGAAAACGGAAATCATGCAAGAATTACGTCAGTTGTAAGTTGGTGGCTGATGAAAACCTTACAAGATATTCGGAGAGATTTACATCGCATACCTGAATTAGGTTTTGAAGAAGTAAAAACACAAAGTTATTTATTGGAACAAATTCGTGCGCTTCCACAAGATAGACTAACCATAATTACTTGGAAAACAGGGATTGTCGTAAAAGTAGAGGGAACAGAACCTACACAAACTATTGGTTGGAGGACGGATATAGATGGTCTACCGATTACGGAGGTGACTGGACTTCCATTTGAATCTAGCCATCCTGGTAAAATGCATGCTTGTGGTCATGACGTTCATATGACGGTGGCCCTTGGTTTACTTAGGAAACTAGTAGAAAACCCTATCAAGGATCATGTAGTTATTCTATTTCAACCAGCAGAGGAAAGTCCCGGAGGTGCACTTCCAATGCGAGAGTGGTTAAAAGAAGAACAAACGACTTTAATGCCCGATAAAATATTTGCCTTTCATGTAGCACCTGAATATCCTGTTGGAACAGTAGCCACTCGTCCAGGTTTACTTTTTGCTAATACATCTGAATTATTTATTGATGTAATTGGAAAGGAAGGGCATGCGGCATTTCCGCATCAGGCGAGAGATATGTCTGTTGCAGCAGCTACACTATTATTGCAATTACAAACGATTGTAAGTCGTTCTATCAATCCTATGGACCCAGCGGTTCTTACGATTGGGAAGTTCACTTCTGGAACAGTACAAAATATTATTTCTGGTCACGCTAGGCTAGAGGGAACTATTCGTACGATGGATGCAGATACGATGGCGATTATTAAAGAGAAGATCGAGTCGTTTTGTCGAGCGACAGAAATTGCTTTTGAATGCTCTGTTCAGATAGACTACGGTTCGTCCTACTATCAGGTGAAAAATGATGAGCTACTTGCGAACGAGTTTTTAGCCTATGCGGAAGTACATTCAGCAACGAATGCCATTTTATGTGATGCGGCTATGACTGGTGAAGACTTTGGTTATTTCCTTCAAGAAATACCAGGCCTGCTATTTTGGGCTGGAGTTAACTCATCATATGGACTGCATCATCCGAAGCTCAGTCCCGATGAAGCTGTGATAGACTATCTAGTTCCATTTATAGATGCCTATTTCCGTAAAATTTCAAACTAAAAAGGATTTACTCTGTTTAGTACAGAGTAAATCCTTTTTAATTTGCTTGCTTTCATTATGCACTTACTCAAGGAGCCGGTAAATACATTCCATTCTATTTGGTTAGTATCTTTTAATCCACTAGTTGAACATTACATTCTTTAAACCAAATATCCATCTGTACCAAGTATGCCAGAAGCTGCGGTCCAGACATTAACTGGCCAAACCATGGTACTTTAAATGCTTCTCCGTTGGATTCGACAAGATCAGCTAAGCGTTGCTTTTGGAACAGTTCGTGTAGAATAGAGTTTTTGTCTTGTAATTGCTCTTTCAACAAATTACTCACAATAGCTGTATAAACAGGATTATGTGTTTTTGGGTATGGACTCTTTTTACGATAAAGTACATCAAATGGCAGACTGCCTTCAAATGCCTTTCGTAATATGCCTTTTTCCTGATTGCCGACCATCTTGTATTCCCATGGAATATTCCATGCATACTCTACCAGACGATGGTCCGCAAAGGGTACACGCACCTCTAAGCTAGCCCCCATACTCATACGATCTTTCCTATCTAACAAGGTCGTCATAAACCACGTCATATTCATATAAAATAATGCGCGTCTTTTTGCGTCAATTTCTGATTCGCCTTCCAAAAGAGGAGTTTCAGCTAAAGTAGTGTCATATGCATTTTGTACATATTCTTCAATATTTAATTTACCTTGCCAACTATCATTCAATAACTGGAAGCGTTCACTAGTAGATCGTATCCAAGGAAACCCTTTTTCTGCGTTTCCTATTTGGTGAAACCATGGGTAGCCACCAAATATTTCATCCGCACATTCTCCAGATAAACCTACCGTAAAGTCCTGTTTTATTTCTCGGCAGAACCATAGTAAAGAAGAATCGATATCGGCCATGCCTGGAAGATCCCTTACGTGAACAGCCTCTCTTAAATACTCTGCTAGTTTTTGTTGGGTAATAATAGAAAAATGATGGTCCGTTTCTAAATGGTCCGTCACTTTTTGTATCCATGGAAGATCGCTTGAAGGTTGAAAAGTATTACCTTTAAAATGATGGTCATTATCTTGATAGTCGATGGAGTACGTATGCAGTGGGGATTTGGAATCCTGAGAATAGGATTTGGCTGCTATTGAAGTGATAATACTGGAGTCCAAACCTCCAGATAGGAATGTGCAAAGGGGAACGTCTGATACAAGTTGTCTTTCTACAGCATCGGTTACTAATGAATGAACCTTTTCCGTAGTTTCATCTAAAGAATCTGTATGTTCCTTGCTTTCTACATTCCAGTAACGCCAAGTCCGAATGCCGTTGCGAGTTAAACTGAGTGCATGGGCAGGGCGTAATTCATGTATATCCTGGTACACGCCAGAACCAGGGGTACGTGAGGGACCTAATCCAATGATTTCGGCTAGACCATTTCTATTAATGATAGGGGAAATAGCAGGATGGGCAAAGAGCGACTTTTGCTCAGAACCAAATAGGAAGCCCCCGTTTTTTTCTGTATAAAAAAGTGGTTTCACTCCAAGGCGATCGCGCGCTATAAACACTTTTTGCTCCGACTCATCCCATATAGCAAATGCGAATATTCCATTAAAATGGTCAACACAATTTTCCTTCCATTCTATATAGGAGGTCAATAATACCTCTGTATCTGAATGACCAGAGAAGCTATGCCCACGTTTCAATAATTCTCTTCGGAGATCCTCTGTATTATATAATTCTCCATTATACGTAAGTGTATATTCATTAGAATGATAGGTTTTAGTCATCGGTTGCTTTCCGCCGACTGGATCTACTACTGTTAAACGGCGATGTCCAAATATGGCGTGCGGAGAATTCCAAATATTATCGTCATCTGGGCCACGCTTCTTTAAGGTTTCCGTCATTTTAGCAACTGCTGATAATTCGTTTCTCAAATCCCTTTGAAAATGAATCCAACCAGTAATTCCACACATATATGCATCCCTTCTTTCATCCATTATTTTATGCAAGAGGTGGAAAATTGTATCAAAAAAGACAATCGCACAGGTTTTTCACACCTAACGATTGTCTTTAGTATATTAATTAAATTTTAAATTTATTAATTTCTTCCTGAACTACCATTGCACCTTCACTTAAAGACTTCGCAACGGAAGTGATCTCTTGGATAGTTGCAGTTTGCTCCTCTACAGCAGCAGCAATCATTTCAGATTGTTCAGCTGCATTAGTTGCCGCGGAAGACATTTCATTAACGGAAGCAGAAACTTCTTCTGTGCTTGCAGAGATTTCCTCAGTTGAAGCAGAGACCTCTTCAATTTGAGAAGACATTTCTTGTATCGAGCCCATAATATTATCAAATGCTCTTTGTGCATTTTGAATATAGTTAACTCCTTGATCTACATTCTGTACAGTAATGTTAACTGCATTTTCCACTAGTTTTGTATCCTGTTGGATCAAAGTAGTTAACTCTGTAATTTGACTAGCAGAGTTTTTCGATTCCTCCGCAAGTTTTCTTACTTCATCTGCGACTACTGCAAATCCTTTACCATGTTCACCTGCACGAGCCGCTTCAATAGCTGCATTTAATGCCAATAAATTTGTTTGTTCGGTTATATTTGTAATAACTTTTGTAATATTTTCAATTTCAGCTGATTGAATACTTAGCTGCTTAATACGTTCGCTTGTTTCGCGAGAAGATTTTTGGATAACTGCCATCTGCTCCTCGGCAGTTTTCAATGTTTTTTCGCCGTCAGTTGCAACAGTCTGCGTATCAATAGCTTTCGAGTGAAGACTTTGCGTCGCTTCAGCAATTCTTTGTACACCGTGTGCAGTTTCATCCATTGCTAGAGAGCTTTCTATACCCATTTCAGCGGAATGACTACTACCTTCAGCCATAGTTTCTATACGCGTAGCAACATCGTTAGAAGAAATAGAAACTTCATCTGTACTTGCTGCTAACTCTTCTGAAGCTGCAGTTGTCTGTTGTACATTGATTGATACGTTAGCAATAAGACCATGGAGATTCTTTTTCATTAAGTTAAATGAATCAGCTAACTTAGCGATTTCATCTTTTGTTTTAACAACAACGTCCTCTTGACTTAGATCGCCTCCTGCAATAATTGCTGCTGCAGAAGCTAAACGGTTAACTGGACGAGTGATTGAGGAAGTAATAAATATTCCGATTACGGTGGCAAAAATAGTAGCGATAATAGCGATAACTATGATAAGTAACTTACTGAACGCAGCTGTCTCTGTAGACTTTTGGTTGACCTTGTCAACTTCAGCTGTTTGAAAGTCTACGATTGCATTTACCGCACTTTCGATTGCTTCGTTAGCAGGACGCGCTTTATCAGCTAATAATTGAACGGCAGAATCTAAATCGTTCGTTGAGAAGGTAGTTAAGATTTCGTCTGAGGCTTCTTCGAATTTAAGTTGGTTTTCCTCTAACAGCTTAAGATGGTCTAGCATGGCTTGATCATAAAATAACTCTTCTAATTCCTTCGATTTCTCGTGAATAAGATTTTTTTGTTCTTCTAAGTTTTTTAACGTTTCATCCGAGGGGTCAAGGATATATGAACGTATGTATACACCTTGTAACGATGAAGCATTTAAAATTTGGTCTACCTGAAGTAGTTTATATACTCTATCTTCAATAAGATTAGAATATTGATTGTCAACCTTAGTTAACTGAGTAAATGCCAAAACTGAAGTTAGTATGAGGATAGCGACCAAAATACCAAAGCCAGAATAAAGTTTTGTCTTAATAGACATAGTAGTTTCCTCCAATATGATCTGCAAAATATTTCTTTGCTACTTATATACTATATATGTCTTAATTGGTAGGTCAATAAGATTATTTAAGAATAGTATTAATAATAAAAAAATAAGATTTATTTGTGAAATTTCAAAGGAATACTGTAAATTTCCATATGCGTGACGATAATTAGGTAATAGGTCTATATTATTAACTTTAAAAAATGCACTACTTTACCTATATCACTTCAACTGTATACACAAAAAAGCGTCGCAAAAGTTTTAACTTTTGCGACGCTTTTCTTATGTTGTTACTTTAAGCACGGTCTTAATTTTTTGGATTATTCCTCCACTACTATAAGTTAGTACACTTCGTTTATAGAAGGACAAGCTTAGTAGGAACATAAGAACTACAGTTACTATTAATATAGCCATGGACAAAATTGGTTCGAATGTAGATATGTCAGTGGCGCCAATTCGTAGTGGCATGACCATACCCGACGTAAACGGAATATAGGAGAATACTTTTATGAGCATCGTATCAGGACTAGCCATTCCAGAGATTAGCACGTAAAAACCAATAATTCCAACCATCATCGCTGGCATCATAGCTTGACTCGATTCCTCTACTTTGGATACTAACGACCCTAATAATGCACCCAATATCAAATATAAAATGATTGTGATCAATAAAAAGGCTACTGAATATCCGATAAATGCAAGAGATAGTTCATTGGCAATTTCCTGTACAACATCCCATTTTGAGCCTCCGTCAATAAATGCGAATAACAACCCTTGAACGATTAATAATCCTCCAATTTGTGTTAACGCTAAAAGAAACGTTCCAGTTAATTTCGCCATAAAATGTGTAGCTGGCTTCACGCTAGCAAGTAAAACTTCGAGAACACGCGAACCTTTTTCGGAAGCAACATCCGTTGTAATCATCGATAAGAAGGTCATAACAAATGAATAAATTAGAAAACCTACTAAAAAGGAAGCACCAATTCCAGCAGCTTTCTCATCCTCACTTTTACCTGAGACAGATTGTTCATTCAGATTTTTCATCGTAATGATAGTTTCAGATTGCAGAATTTTATCCGCTTCTTCTGCAGTTAAATTTAGCTGCTGCACTTCATATATTTTCCCAGCGTATTGAAGGGTAGAAGAAAGGCTTAGCTGATCATTAAATGTCAGCGGTTCGAAGGTGGCAATTTCTGCTGTGAGTGAATTATCTTGATCTTCCACGAAAATGACAGCCGCAAAGTCCCCGTCAACTACTTGTTTTTCTACCTTTTCAAGATCCTCGGTTGGAAAGCTAAATTCTAGATCGCTAGTCGACTCAAATAATGCCTCAATTTCCACATCTGTTTCGTTAATAAGAGCTATTTGTAGTGCGTCTTCTTGGAAAAATGCTTCCTTAATGTCTGACCAGAACATAACACCACTGATCACCGCCACATATAAAATGATAGAAAATATAAATGATTTTGCTTTGACTTTTTGAACGTAAAGTTGCTTAACTAACAACCAGAACTTAGACATGCTTAGCACCTACCTTATCTTTGAATATTTCATCTAATGATAAATAATCCAAACTAAATTTTTCTATGTATTTGCCATTAGATACATAGTCAAAAATAGGCTGTGCATACGATTCATCCTCAAGTGTTAGTGTGTATTGATCTCTGCCTGTTTGAACATCTCGTACACCATGTAGTCCTGCTAGTACTTCTTTAGGAATTTCTGTACGTATAGTTAACTTCGTTTTTCCGTATTGTTTCTTCAAATCTAGTAAACTTCCAGTAAACAAGGATACGCCACGTTTTAGTAGGCATAAATGGTCACAAAGCTCTTCGACATTATCCATTTGGTGACTAGAAAATAATATAGTTGTTCCTTTATGCTTTAGGTCTAGAATTGCAGACTTTAGCAAATCCATATTTACTGGATCCAAGCCACTAAAAGGCTCATCTAATATAAGGAACTCTGGTTGATGTATAAAGCTTGCGATTAATTGGACTTTTTGCTGGTTTCCTTTGGATAAGGTTTCTGCTTTTGCTTTTCGCTTATCGTCTAATTCAAAACGATCAATCCAGTAATCTACTTCTTTTTTTAGATCTTTTTTAAGCTTTCCTCTTAACTCGCCAAAAAAGTATAGTTGGTCTTCCACAGTCATGGCAGGAAAGATGCCTCGTTCTTCAGGTAAGTAGCCTAGAATATCTCTATTAATGGAATTTATATGTTGGCCATTCCACATAATGCTACCTTCAGTTGTTTCCTGTAAGTCTAAAATCATACGAAATGTTGTAGTTTTACCGGCACCATTCTGACCGATCAGTCCAAATATTTCTCCCTTTTCAATTGTAAAGGACAAACTGTTAACAGCTACGAAGTCTTGATATTTCTTAGTTACTTGGCTTATTGATAACGTCATATTCAAACTCCTATCTTTTTTCTCTTTAAACTTTATACGAAACAACTTAAAGAATGTTTCATTTAATTTGTAACGTTTTTGTAAATTACTCCGTCAAATGGAAAGAGAAGAAAAAAGAGGAGTGATTGGATGAAGAAAATATACGGAGCTTTCGTAATGATTTTAATGTTCGGGCTTGTATGGAGCCAAGGTTCTGCCTTTGCACAAAGTGATGAAGCAAAAGTAGAAACGACTAACTTTATAAAAGCAACCGGGGTTATAACAAAAGTGGAAGAAAAAAAGGGAACTGTTACTTTAACGGTAGAAACAAATGGTAAAGAGCCGCAGATTACTTTTTACAACGTAACGGATGAAACAATGGTATACAGTAGTGGATCCACGAAGGAAGTGGAAAAAGTGGCGTTTCAAAAAGGTCAACAAATAGACGCCTATTATGATAAAGATAAACCGATGATTATGATATATCCAGCACAAATTTCACCCGAATTAGTTATTGTGCATGATGCTAAAACATTCGGTTCTGTTAAAGTAGGGAAATTTGATGAAGAGCTTCGTAGTTTAGACAATGAATTGAATTTGAATGTAGATGACAAAACAATTCTAGAAAATACCGACGGAGAAAAAATAGCAAGAGCAGACTTAAGCGGAAAAGAGCTTATTGTATTCTATACGATGGCTACTAAAAGCATTCCTGCTCAAACATCTCCTATTAAAATAGTAGCTATGTCCTCACCTGGTGAAGTTAGTGATACGTCCGACTTCATAAAATTTTCAGGTGTTATAACAGAAATAACAAACGATAAAAATAAGTTAGCGCTTACGGTAGTGACAGAAGAGGATGAGCCAATTACGACTATCTTCACACTTGATAAAAATGTACGATTGTTTAAAGGAAAAAACGCAGAGACAGTTAAAAAAGAGTCTTTCCAAATAGGGCAGAAAATAGAGGCTGATTATGATAAAAACAAGCCAATGATTTTAATTTATCCAGCACAAATAACTCCGGAACTTCTCTTTGTTCCTGGCAAAGAAGAATTTAGTTTTGTGAAAGTGGCGAAGTTTGACCAAGATATGATTAGTTTAGATCGAGAACTTCAGTTAACTATTTCCGAAGAAACTGAATTGCGTAATGAGAAAAACGAAGTAATAACTCAGGAGGATTTAGTGGAAAAAGAGCTTATTGTCTTTTATGCTGTTACTAAAAGAGGGATGGAAGGCGTACCCGACCAAACAACTCCATTGAAGGTTGTTGCTCTAAATTATCTTTCTCCTGATTTAAAACATATTATTGAAAATGATCACTTTATACAAAATGGGACAAAAATGATTCCGCTTCGTAAAGTAGCAGAGCAACTTGGATATGAAGTAAAAAGCTATTCTACTTCTACGCAAAAGTTAGTGACACTTTTAAAAGGCAACAGTTCTTTCCAGATTTTTCGCGATACAAAAGCTTTTAGTTACAATAAGAGCCTACAATTATTTTTAGAAAAACCGGTGTTAAAAGATAAGAAAACATATGTATCAGAAGAAATCCTAGATATATTAAAATAAACAAAACCCCGTCCTTTTCTAGTAGAAAAGGGTGGGGTTTTATTAGTATTTAATGATGAATTTCTAATTACCGGTGGTGACTCCTGCACAATGAGAACAGCTGCTACTCTTGTTTTGTATGTATTAACCCTAAAATATATTTAAGGTCAACGGCTGGAATTTGCCCTGGAGCAGAAGAAGCTACGCCAGAACCAAATGTTGCGGCGGAGCCAAAAACTTCTCCAGCGAGTCGACTAATTGCACCAGTAGAAGCCATAGCCATAGTAATAATTGGACGGTCTGCATATAAGGAGTACATTGTGTAGGTTGCATCTAGCAATGTCAGAACATCTGTTGGATTGTTTGGCATTACAGCAATTTTAGGTATATGTGCATCTAACTCTTGCATTCTTTTAAGTCTCCATATGATTTCTTCCTTGGCAGGAGTCTTTTCGAAGTCGTGATTAGACATAATGATGAAAAGGTCCGTTCCTTTTGCTGCTTGCATTATTTCCGTCACTTTCGGGGAAAACAACTCCACGTCTATCAAATCAACTTCTTTTGTTTTCATCACTTCTACTAGAAGGGTTTCGTAGTAGGAGTCTTCTATTATTTTACTTCCACCTTCACGATGTGTTCTAAAAGTAAATAGAAGAGGGGTTGGATATAGTACTTCTCGCAATGTGGATAGTGTTTTTTTTACTTTAGTAATATCTTCAATTTCCTCTAAAAAGTCAGCTCGCCATTCAATAATTTCGAAGTTAGTTTGTAGGCTTTTTATCTCTAAAAGAAGCTCTTCTATTGTTCTTCCTATAAGGGGAACAATGACTTTTGGAATACCTATTCCTATATGGATGTCTCGAATTGATACAACTTTCATAAAAGTATACCCCTCCTTAGTGTTTTAAGTTATATTAACATACAAAGATATAGAGGAGGTCAATTATATGAATTTTCAGCATTATGAAAGTGTAGAGAAATTTGCGGGCAAAGTAACACCTTTTTTGGAAACAAACGAGGATAAGTTCAGCTTATTTCTTGGTGTTTTAAACGGGATAAGAGCTGGTGCATACAATAATCCTTACATGGCAACTATTGAAGAGGAAGGTGAGTTATTAGCAATTTTTCAAATGACCCCTCCTCATCCCTTAAATATTGTATTTGTAGATAAAAAGCATATATCTGCTTGTATTGACTTATGTACCGCAGAATTGATTAAACATTCCATACGAGTAGAATCCATCATCAGTGTAAAGGAATGGGCTATTATGTTTGCGGAAAAGTGGAAAGAAAAAACAGGAGGAACATACTCTTTCATGATGGATCAAGGACTTTATAGACTGGACCAAGTAGAGGAGTCCCTTAAAATGAGTCCAGGATCATGGCGTTACGCAACTCTTAACGATGCACTTCTAATAGAGAAATGGTATAGCCAGTTTGAACGCGATACTGGATTATCAACGACAGCTCCAGTAGAAATAAAAAAACGAGTGAATAAAATGTTAGAGGGTAATGAAGTCTTTCTTTGGGAAAACCAAGGGGAAGTTGTATCCATGATGAAAAAGGCTAGGCCAACAAAAAAAGGGGTTACGGTTTCACTTGTTTTTACACCAGCAGAAAAACGAGGAAAAGGGTATGGAAGAACTGTGGTTGCGGCAGGGAGTAAAGAGTTATTAAAGGAATTTGAGTTTTGTGTGTTGTATACAGATATGCTCAATCCAACCTCCAATAAAATTTATCAGGAAATTGGGTATAAGAAGCTAGTAGATTCTGTTCATTTGAAGCTGGAAACTATATAATTTTGTCCTTTTATGCCTTGTAGTAGTAAACTAAATTTATAGTAGAATCTCTTTTTGTGTAGGAAGTTTACTGGTACATACATAATTTCGAAAATATAAAGGGGTCTTATAAATGGACAAACAGGCAGGTATTGATATAGGTGGAATTAGTTTTAACTGGGATCTGGAAAAAGGGGAGTTTCTATTTGAACAACAGGACGCTGTTCTTTTCTGGGTTTCCTCTGCGATGAAATCCTTCTTCGATACAATTGAAGAGGTTTCTGGGGATGAAGCATCAAACTTAGTTTTTGAAGCTACAGGATTTCGCCAGGGGATAGTGGTGGGTGAGTACTTTCAAAATATGAAAAACGTAAGTGTTACAGAAGCAGTTGGTCTTATTACAAACACATATTCTTCCGCTGGCTGGGGATTAGCTAAAGTAGAAAATCTAAATATCGAAGAAAAGACTTTCACTGCAAAATTTAAAAATAGCTGGGAATACAAAATAAATAAAGCGCAAGAAAAGTCGGTGGGAGGAAAATACATGCCTGCTCATTATGCTGGCATATTCTCTGGACTTCTAAATGAAAATATGTGGTATGAGGTAGTAAAAGATCAAATACAAGGTGATGAATTTACAGAAGTAAAGTACTTCCCATCTACTATTACAGTAAATCATAATATTGGTCAGCTTGCTCGAAAAACAGAAATGGATGAGATTCTTCATTTAGAAGCAGTAGTGGAGGATAAAGTAAGGGACTTAACTGAATTAGTACAGGAACTCTCATCACCTATTATCCCCGTGTTGGATGGAATAGTTGTGGTACCTTTGATTGGTAAGTATGATGAAGACCGTTCAGAAGCATTACTAGAGAAAACATTAACTAATTTACCTTCACACAAGGCAAAGTATGTAGTACTTGATTTAACAGGACTGAATGAAAATATCAGTCAACATACAGCGAGTTTTATCGAAAAAATCGGGTCAGCTTCCACTTTAATAGGTGTGACGACGATACTAGTGGGTATCTCCCCGCAGTTAAGTATTATTATTACTCAGTCAAATGTTCAATTATCTAACTTCGATTGCTTCCAAACATTACAGCACGGTATACACTATGCGTTAGCGCAAATGGGAAGAAAGATAATTTAATCTTTATTGTCATACAAAAAGAGCTAGACAAAGTTGGGGTAAAGTAAGTACCCTTTTGTCTAGCTCTTCGTATTTCCTTATCATTTTTCGTCTTTATACTTCTGCCTTATTTCTTCTTGAGTTTCTTGGTATTCTTCTTCAATATCGGTTGTCTTGTATATAAAAGGTTCATGGTTGTAATCTGTTCGTTTTCCATAACGAAGCATTTCGTATATGATCATTCCATTGTTTGGCATCCCATTTATAGTTCTCATAGGAATAATATCGAACAAAACATAATAAAACGCATAAAACACAAAGCGATCCCAAAATGTTCGATATTCTTCTAACAGACCGTTTGCCAATAACGCGTTTAGGACTAAAGCTACCGACAGATTCATCAGAATAGGACCTGCGTATATACATATATACGCTAGTTTACTTTCTCTTTTTAGAGCATCGTATGAAAACCAACTAAATAGATGATAATGTTTTCGTACATCAATTATCCAAAATTTGAAAAGTCTAGGTCCAGATCCAATAGTCAATCTGGGGTTCTTTACACCGAAAATCTCACTTACTATTAAATAACCCGTTTCTCGCAAAAATATAACAATAGGCAAGATGATAAAAGCTGAAATTATTAAAGAAAGCAAATCTGAAAAACCAAACATTTTATCTCAACTCTCTTATTATTTGAAGTGTTGTGTATAAAATACCCGATTTATGTCAGTACGAACCTTGTAATAATCTCCAATAAAGCATGCTTATTTAATAGAGTTTAACTTTAAATAATTACGGAGCAAAAATGCAATCCATTTACAATTAGGGTAATCTTGAATATTTTTTAACAGGCCTTCTACTAGGGCGGGACTAAGAGAGGGCTCCAATAAATGCTGTTTTAACAAACTCAGAGACTCTTGTTCAAGTGGTTCTTCCGCTTCATTTAAACTTTGTTCTAGAACTTCTAACAATTGATCGTTTGTAATTTCTGTTTTAGACAACCGTCTGAGCTGAAAAATTTCTTTAGTGACAAATGGAATGGTGACCTGGGATGCAAGTAAATTTGTTTTTTCAACTAAAGATTGTGCAAGTTGTTCCAAATCTACCGGAACATTGTTGAATAATATCAACTCTGAATAGATACTTATAAAACCTTTAATACAATAGACTAAATCATATTTGGTGTTTTCGATTCTTTCTCCAAATAACTTTTCTGTCATGGTTAGGATAGTTTTCTCTAATAACTTATCATAATCATGAAACTTTAATACAAGCTCGCTATTAAAAGAATGTGACTGCTCCTTCATTAAAATTTTAGCGAAATTTGAATGTTTTTGGGAGGCTTGAAACATTGTAAAGTAAAAATTATATAATGATAATTCATTATTTTGCATGTTAGTGACCTGGTAGTCAGTATTTGAAATCATTTGACTCATAAATTGATCGATTAATGCTACTATCAATTCGTCTTTAGATTTAAAAGACAAATAAAATGCTCCTTTAGAAATACCGCAACGTTCTGTAATTTGTTGAACAGAGGTTGGTTCGAATCCTTGTTCTGCAAAAAGCTCTAATGCTCTTTCCATAATTAACTGTTTTTTACCCATTTAAAACAATCGCTCCTAGTTCATATTGTTGACAACTGACTAATTAGTCATTATTATAAGTAATTGAGAAATTAAAGTCAATTAGGGGTAGGTGTAAGTGTGAAAGGTTTAGTCAATTTTGTTCTTCAAAATAAATTAGCGGTATGGTTACTTACAATTATTATTACTGTATCGGGTATTTATTCTGGAACACGTATGAACATGGAAACAATTCCGGATATTTCCATTCCATATTTAATGGTTATGGATGTCTATCCAGGTGCAACACCTGAGCAGGTTATGGAAGACGTATCCATGCCTTTAGAAAAAGCAGTAGAAAACCTAGCAGGAGTAAAATCCGTATATTCAAATTCGAATTCTAATATGGCTAGTATTCAAGTAGAGTACGAGTATGGCGAAGATATGGACGAAGCAAATCGAGCTTTAAAATCTGCATTGGAAGCTGTTAAATTACCAGAAGGTGCACAGGAGCCAATCGTCACTGCTATTAGCTTGAATATGATGCCTGTTGTGGCGTTAAGCGTTAGTAGTAAATCAGAGGACATTGTAGAGTTAGCATCTACAGTTTCAGAGCTTTTAGTTCCTAAAATCGAGAAAATCGATGGAGTAGCCTCTGCAACTATTGCAGGTCAGCATATCGAGGAAGTTGAGCTTACGTATAATGAAGCAAAAATGACTGAGTTGGGTTTAAAAACAGACGACGTCAAGCAAATGATTCAAGCAAGTGATTTAGCTGTTTCACTAGGCCTTTATGAATTTGAAGAAGGCGAAGAAGCTATTTCAGTAGATGGTAAATTCATGACTTCGGATGAGTTAAAAGAAATGCTGATCCCAGTAACACCATCAGCAACAAACCCATCTCCATTTGTGAAACTTAATGATATTGCTACTATTGAAGAAGTAGGAAGAGTTCAATCTGTATCCCGTACAAACGGAGAAGATGCAATTTCTGTTCAGATTGTTAAAGGGCAGGAAGCAAATACAGTTGATGTTGTTAATAGCGTGAAAGAACTGATTAAAGAAGAACAAAAAAATATTGATGGTCTTGTTATTGATATATCGTTAGACCAAGGTGAGCCAATTGAAGAGTCAGTCTTTACAATGATTGAAAAAGCTCTATTTGGTGGATTGATTGCTGTATTAATCATATTACTGTTTTTACGTGATTTTAAATCTACGGTAATTTCAATCATATCTATACCAGTGTCTATATTCATGGCATTACTATTATTGAACTGGATGGATATTACGTTAAATATTATGACCCTCGGAGCTATTACAGTTGCGATAGGACGGGTAATAGATGACTCCATTGTAGTAGTGGAAAATATTTATCGTCGTATTCACTTAAAAGATGAGAAGTTATCTGGTCGTGCACTTGTACGTGAAGCGACTATTGAAATGTTCAAACCAATACTATCTTCTACCTTAGTTACGATTGCAGTATTCGCACCGTTACTATTTGTTGGTGGCATGGTCGGAGAATTGTTCTTACCTTTCGCATTAACGATGTCGTTTGCACTTTTGGCATCTTTACTTGTGGCAATTACAATCGTTCCAGCATTGTCTCACTTCTTATTTAAGAAGAAATTATATGGTGAGAAGAAAGAAAGTAATCATAAAGAGGCTGGTAAGCTAGCAAATGGGTATAAGCGTATATTGGAATGGACGCTAAACCATAAAGTAATTACTTCTATTGTTTCTATTGTTTTACTGGCTGGAAGTATAGCATTAACTCCATTAATCGGTTTTAGCTTCTTAGGAAGTGAAGAAGAAAAGGTTATGTATTTAACATATACACCAGAAGCTGGTGAATTAAAAGATGATACATTAGCAAACGTTGCTGCAGTAGAAGAAGAGTTATTAAAGCGTAAAGATATCGATATTCTTCAACTGTCTGTAACAGATAGCGATAGTATAGATCCAGCGGCTGCGATGATGGGTGGCGGAGCAGGTGGTGCATTAATGTACCTTATCTTCGATCCAGAAATGGAAGATTTCCCAGGAGCTCGTGAAGAAATTGAAGAATACGTATTTAATCTTGAGCAATCAGGCGAGTGGAAGAGCCAAAACTTCTCCGCTATGTCAATGTCTTCAAATGAAGTTAGCTACACATTCTACAGTGAAGATTTAAACAAATTAGATGAAGCTGTAAAAATGGTAGAAGATGTAATGAGTAAAAATGACGGTTTAGAAGACGTTTCTTCTAGTACTGAAGATGCTTATGTCGAATATACATTCAAAGTAGAGCAGGATGAATTACTACAATATGGCTTAACGACAGGCCAAATTGTCATGATGTTAAGTCCAACAAATACAAAAGATGTATTGACGACTATTGAAAAAGAAGGCAATACATTAGATGTAGTAGTTCAACAAGAAAAAGCAGAACAACCAAAGTCTGTAGATGATATTTTAGCTACAGAAATTCCTACAGCATTGGGAACAACAATGCCTCTTTCTGAGCTTGTAACAGTAGAAGAAGGAACAACGCTTAATACGCTTGCACGTAGTAAAGGGGAGTATTATGCAACTGTAGCAGGAACAATCCTTGGAGATGATATCTCAGTCGCAACATCTGAAGTAGATAAAGCAATTGATAAATTAGACTTACCTAAGGGTGTTGAAGTTGGTGTTGCTGGTGTAGCAGCTGACATGGAAGAAACGTTTACACAACTTGGAATTGCAATGCTTGCGGCTATCGCAATTGTTTACTTTATCTTAGTTGTAACATTCCGTGAGGGTGTAGCACCTTTTGCTATCCTATTCTCTTTACCGTTTGCAGTTATCGGATCATTCGTTGGGTTATTGATCGCAGGAGAAACTATTTCTGTATCGGTAATGATGGGTATGCTCATGTTAATAGGAATCGTAGTAACAAATGCAATTGTATTAGTGGACCGAATCATTCATATGGAACGTGATGGTATGAGTATGCGTGATGCAATTCTGGAAGCTGGGGCAACTCGTCTTCGTCCAATTTTAATGACAGCAATCGCAACGATTGGTGCATTAATACCGTTAGCAATAGGTTCAGGTGGCGGTGGATTAATCTCGAAAGGTCTTGGTATTACGGTAATCGGTGGTTTAACAAGTTCAACGTTATTAACATTAATTGTTGTACCAATCGTTTATGAGATTTTATCGAAATTATTCAAGAAAAACCGTAAAGAAGTAGAAGAAAACTAACAAGAAAAGCACAAGAGCCTTTGCAAGCCCCGCAAGTGTGAAGCGACTCGAGGGGCTAGGCGTTGAAGTCTGGACAAATAGAAAAGTTTTATTTCAAAGTCCTTCAAGACATTCGTTGTCTTGAAGGGTTTTTTTCATTAAAAAATTGTCTTTAGCTGGAATGTTGAACAGTTTAGTTGGGGAATTGATCTTGTTCGTTAGAATCGTTTAATACTTCCAATATATAAAAGGAGGAGAATCCATGACGTTAGTCACGAATCTCCTCCTTTTTGTTCATTCAAACACAGGTACTTTCTTCTTCTCAACTATAATTTTTCCGTTATCTGAAGAAAGGCGTACTTTGTTTGCACCTGCACCAAATACAGTGCGAGAATTTTTTTCGCCGAACACACTTATTTTGCCATAATCCACTTTTGTATGAATCGATACATTTGTAGGATCTGTTTCTGTTTCTACTAATATACTTCCGTTATCCGTTTCCAAATCAATCATTCGATCCAAGCTAGTAGTTAATAGCTCGATTCTGCCATTATCTGTTTTTCCTGTAATACTGCCGTTAACATATTGCATCATAATTCTACCGTTATCGGTCTCCGTGTGAACTTGCTCCGCATCAATATTTTGAAGTTCTATTCTGCCGTTATCCGTTTCAGCGGTAAGTTTATCAGCTTGAATTTTCTCCATTTCAATCCGTCCATTGTCCGTTTCTGCTACTAGAATAGTTGCAGCAAATTCTTTCAGTCCAATACTGCCGTTATCTGATGTTATCTTAATATTCTTCCCGAGTATTTTTTCTGCACGAATACGGCCATTATCGGTTTTCATGATTACAGTCGTATACAGTTTTTTAGGTAGAGCAACGTTTACTCTTAGTTCTTTTATTAAGAATATGAAACTAAAAAATTTATACTTTTTAGTTTTTAACCGAATCGATAATGTGTCGTTTACTACTTCAGCTGTCAATTGTAATTTGTCGTTTTCTCCCACTAACTCGATAGTTGCTTCCTCGGTATCTGAAGAGGTCACGTGTAATGAACCGAAGTCGATATCCATCATTACATTCGAGAAATTTGCATGAGGTACTTTAATGATTTTATTGCTCGGTGTAATTTTATCTGGAATTTGAATTTGGTTTTCGGAAAGCTCCTCTGCAATTTCTTTTGGAGATCCTAAAGAAGCTGCGATTTCCCTATCAGATTTTCCATCTTCTCTTCCATTCGAGAAATACTCTTTAATATCAGAAAGAATATCGTTTCTTTCCTCAGCGGGTAAGCTTGTTAATGCAAGTTCTAATTCATATAAAAATTGTTGCTCAGTCATTTTTTACACCCTCTTCAATTAGATTATTTACACCGTTAGTAAAACTTTGCCATTCTATTATTTGTTCATGTAGGTAGGAGCGACCTAAGTCAGTTAGCTTGTAATATTTACGAGGGGGTCCTTCTGTGGACTCTTGTAAATACGTTGTAAAATAGCCTTCCTTCGTCAATCGTCTTAATAATGGGTAGACAGATCCTTCCGATATTGAGATTTGATCGGATATTTTTTGAACTAGCTCATATCCATACCGATCTTGCTTATCCAATAAAACAAGCACACATAAATTTAATACTCCTTTTTTAAATTGAATATTCATCTTTTCTTTCCCCCTGACACTACTAGTTAATGTACAGTACCTTGGATAGAATATAACATACGGTATTATCTTATGCAAGGTACTAGACTAAATATAGTTATAATTTTATAAATTGTCAGTTATAATAAGTTGAAATGAAAGGAGTTGCATGATGAATCCTTTTACTGAAAAAGCAATTCAAATTATAAAGTCTATCCCGCAAGGAAAGGTAATGACGTATGGCCAGATTGCAAAAGTTGCAGGAAGTCCTAGAGGAGCAAGACAGGTAGTTCGCGTTTTACACTCCATGAGCGCCAATTATAATCTTCCTTGGCATCGTGTTATTAATGCAAAAGGAGAGATTGTGATAGCTGATGAAGAATCGGCATACTCACAAAAAGCCATGTTAAAAGAAGAAGGGGTCAAATTCCTTGCCAATGGACGTGTGGATTTGAAGGAATCACGTTATGATCTTAATGTAGCGGAGGAAGATTGGATATAAGAGAGAGGGAGTGAATGCTAATGTTTAGCTGGAAAGGTGCGGCTGGTATTTGTGTAAATGAACAGAATGAAGTGTTGATGGTACTTCAAGCGGCTCCAGGAGAAGAGAAGAAATGGACAGTTCCGTCTGGGACGCTTGAAGAGGATGAAACGATAGAAGAATGCTGTATAAGGGAATTTGTAGAGGAAACGGGATTTGTAGTAAAAACATTGGATAAAATACATAACAAAAATGGTGTTATAAGTGAACATGGGATTTCCTATTCTGTAGAATACTTTTTAGTAGAGATTATAAGTGGAGAAATTACGATTCAGGATCCAGATGAGTTTATTCATGATATTGCTTGGAAGTCACTGGAGGAAATTCAAACCTTGGATTTAGCTTATCCAGAGGATATCCACATAATAGAGAAAGTAATAAAAAACGCGATGGATGAACTTCCAAACTAAATGGAGGTTGGATAGTATTAAAATTGGATTAATAATTATCTGGGCTGTTGTTTTTCTATATTGATTAAATATCCTCGATATAGAGAAAAGTTTGTTCAATTATATCATAGCTTTCTTTTTGTTACTGGTTGGTGTTTATGGTATAGATAAGTTATTCAGAGGATATCCATATTGGTCGAAAAGTAATAAAACGTAGGTGCGAGACAACTACCCATACAAGTCGATTGGTTCAACTAACAAACAGTGGGGATGAATAAACCCCACTGTTTGAAGTTTTACTTTATATAAATTACAATTGCATCTCGTAAAAATTTAGTTGCACCTGGATGTACTTTATCATAATAAGCTGTAAAACGTTCATCTGCGACATACATTTCAGCTAGGCCAGCGTGAGCTTCTTTAGAGTACTGATCCCAGTAAAAGCAAAGCCACTGTTTATGATAATCTGCCGCCTTTTGAGCTAGTTCCCCGGCAGGATCTCCGGTTTTCATAGCAACTTTTAAGTTGGTAAACAGTTGCTCCTCTAACTTCTGTACTTCTGCATACTGCTCTTCGGTCATATTTTTTACTTTTGCATTAGATGAGCTTACAGCATTTTCTCCGTATTTTTTTCGTATTTCTTTACCGTATTTTTCCTCATTGTCATCGATAAGCTTTTGTTTAAAGCCTTCAAATTTTTCTTTATCTGTCATGTTTGCCTTCCTTTCCGTATGTTCAATCGATTTATCCACATTGTTGATAAGTGTGTCTAATTTTGCTCTTTTTTCTAGTAATTTCTCCCGATGTTGTTTAAGTGCAGTAGTTCCATCGAATGTAGGGGAAGTTAGGATTGCTTTAATAGTATCTAAACTTACATCAAGTTCGCGATAAAACAGAATTTGCTGCAGACGATTTACTTCAGTAGCCCCGTATATACGGTAGCCGGATGAATTGATGCGTGCGGGTTTAAGCAGACCAATTTCATCATAATACCGAAGTGTCCTAGTACTAATACCAGCAAGCTGCCCAAGCGTTTGTACTGTGTATTCCACTTCATTACCTCCTCATACATTTAGCTTAAACCTTGACGTTGCGTGAAGGTCAAGCGATATTTGTTCAACTATTTTACTTTGAGTATAATAAAACAATAAGTAAGGGGGAAATTTCATGACAACGATAGGGTTTGTAAGACATGGAGTTACAGCTTGGAACAAAGAAGGTAGGGCGCAGGGCAACACGGATATACCGTTAGATGAGGAAGGAATTCATATGGCGGAGCGCGCAGCAACAAGAATACAGAACGAGGAGTGGGACGTTATATATACAAGTCCGCTCATCCGTGCGAAAAAAACAGCTGAAATTATTGCGCAGAAATATCTAAGAGTCGACTTTTACGAAGATAAACGCTTAGGGGAAATTGGCGGAGGTATTATAGAAGGTACGACTGAAGAGGAACGGATTGCAAAGTGGGGACCGGCCTGGAGGGATTTAGAACTGGGGTTTGAAGCGGAAGATGTAATTATATCTCGTGGAATGTCCTTTATAGAAGAAATAAAGAAAAAACATTTAGGTCAAAGAGTACTTGTAGTTAGTCATGGAGGCTTTATCAGTAGATTATTATACGCTTTAGTTCCAGATGGTGAATTTTCTCGGGATATCGGTAACACTGCCATTACAATTGTAGAACTCAAGGATGACGAAAATGTTTGTCATTTATACAATTGTATGAAGCATTTAGAGGTGAAGGAAGTACGATAATAGGAAACGCCCTTAAGTACTTACTACTGAAGGGCGTTTTAGGTTATTTATTTGTCTTTTTCTAATTGTTCAATTGGGTCAGGATTCTTATTTGCAGAAAGGTTAGTTAAGTCGACTAGCCCTATAACAGAATTACCTTCCTCTGTTTCTGCTGGTCCGCAAATACCCGTTTCTATATCACATATCATAGCATCTTTAATGGACATAACTATTCCTCTTTTCTAGTTTTAGTATTTATCTAGTACTATATTGGAGAAATACAAATATATCAAACATAATGCAGTTAAATTAACGATATATTGGTTAGGCTTATGGAAGTAGAGATTACATCATCATTTGTTTGGAGGTTTTTATGATGACGAAGAAAGTGTTAATACTTCTTCTGTTCTTTTTGGTAATTGCCGTATTTGTAATGCTTAAAGAATCTAAGGAGGAGAACAAAATTCAAGAGGACGTGTCATTGGAGGTGTCTTCGGATACGGTGTCCATTGTATCCCTATTGTTCGAACTAGCGGAGAAAGGGCAAACGATTAATACGCCTTTTATCATAGGAGAAACCAACATTCAAAAAGTGCGTGAACTCTGGGGAGCCCCAGAGCGGAAAAGTGAGAATGGTAGTGCTATTTATGAAGAATTTTTGTTAAACAATGTAACGGTTGGTCATCAATCCGAGATTGTGTTTGATATACGCTCTAGTTCCACCGAGATACAACAAATACATCTGGAAGATATTATAGCTATTAAAGGTGAGCCTGACGATATTAGAAGCTATAAAGACGATCAAGTAGATCAAACGATACTTATATATAACGTCACTGAAGACTTTCAAATGAAATGGATATTGCCGAAGCCATCGAAAGAAAATCCTAATCCAACTGTTCATCACATTTCCGTATTCACGGAAGTGAAAGAAGATAAAGAAGTCTCTTTATCCGATTTAAGTCTAGAAGAAAAAGTGGGTCAAATGATATTTGCAGGTATAAAAGGGAAAGTCATGACCAATGAAACAGAGAAAATTATATCTACACATCAAGTCGGCGGTATTATTTTGTTCAAGGACAATTTAAAGAAAGCCAATCAATCAGTTACTTTACTAAACGCCATCAAACAAGAAAACTCTAATAATAAAGTGCCATTATTTTTAGGGATTGATGAAGAAGGTGGGAGAATATCGAGGCTGCCAGAGTTAACTAAACTACCAACAAACGAAGAAATTGGATTTCGAAATGACGCATCATTTTCTTATGGCATCGGAAAGCTTTTAGGGAAACAATTAAGTGCATTTGGCTTTAACTTAGATTTTGCACCTGTTCTTGATATAAATAGCAATCCAGAAAATCCTATAATTGGAGACCGTTCCTTTGGCAAAGATGCTCAGAAGGTAAGTGAACTAGGTATACAAACGATGGAAGGTATTCAGAGTGAGCAAGTTATTCCTGTTATAAAGCATTTCCCAGGACATGGGGATACTGCAGTAGATTCTCACAAAGAGCTTCCAATCGTTCAAAAGAGTTTAAAGGATTTACAGGGCTTAGAGTTAATACCTTTTAAAAAAGCTATAAATCAAGGGACAGAAGTTGTAATGACAGGTCATATTTTGCTACCTAAAATTGACCCTACATATCCGGCATCTTTATCTGAGAAGATTATTAAGGGTATTTTGAGGAAACAATTAGGTTACGAGGGGATTATTATCACAGATGATATGACGATGAAAGCAATCGTAAATACATTTGAGATAGGAGAAGCAGCAGTATCCGCAGTTAAAGCTGGAAATGACATTGTGTTAGTAGCCCATGACTATGCAAATGTTATTAAAGCGAAAGATGCAATTCTCCAAGCGGTAAAAACAGGAGAAATTTCCGAACAAAGAATTGATGAAAGTGTGAACAGAATTCTTTCTATAAAAAAGAAATATAATTTGAGTAATACACAACTAGATGGGGTAAACATTCAAGAGTTGAACCAATCGATTAATGAGATACTAGGGAGATGACTTTATGAAGACTACTAATTCGAACATTGCTTATATAGAAGAAGGTCAAGGAGAAGTATTACTATTTATCCATGGGTTTTGTGGAAGCGCTGAATATTGGAATGAAGTAATCCACGAACTTTCTGCTGATTATAGAGTAATTGCTATTGACCTTCCTGGTCATGGAGAATCGAAGAATCATGATGGTGTGCTAGATATTGACCAATATGCATCCGTTATAAAGAGTTTCTTAGAAGAACTGAAAATAGAGAAGGTGACGATGCTTGGCCATTCACTCGGAGGTTATATTACACTGGCATTCGCAGAAAGCTATAGTCAATATTTAAACGGCTTTTCATTGATTCATTCCACAGGTTTTCCGGATTCGGAAGAAGCGAAGAAAGGGAGAACTGCTTCAGCAGGTAAAATAGACAAAGATGGTATCGATCCTTTCATAGATGGTCTGGTTCCGAAGCTGTTTGCCCCAGAAAATGTAGAAACTCATAGACAGTCTCTTACAAAGGTGAAGAAGATTGGCTACGAAACTAGTCCAGAAGGGGCAAAAGACGCACTTAACGCGATGAAAGTAAGGAAGGATCGTACTGAAGTTTTGGCGAATACTAAGTTACCCGTACTATTAATAGCTGGTGAAAGTGATCAACTTATTCCTGCAGACAAGACATTTACAGCAAGTGGCGAAAACTTCAAACATGTAGTTATAAAGGGTGCAGGTCATATGAGTATGTATGAGGCACCAGAAAAGTTGAGTAGTGCCATTCTAAGTTATTTAAATCAAGCGTAATAAAGAGAAACGACAACAAGTGATTATGTCACTTGTTGTCGTTTCTTTTAAAACATTTACTAATGACGTATGAAGATTATTTTATATGCCATTATCTTTTAAGCTAATATACAACGAGCCATTTGTTTGTATCTGTGCATAAAACACGTCACTTACCGAGTCAACCCCATGCTTTTTCAGTTTCTTCATAACCCACTCTTCGGTTAAATCTAATTCTTGTAGATTCTTTTGTACAATTTTGCCGTCCGCTATAATTTCAGAGGGTATGAATAAAGGAAGAGTAAGAGGTACTTTTACATCCTGCTTGGTTGCTCCCTGCTGACCAACCTTTTTCATGACGCTAAGTTGACCGTTTGTTTCGAGGACAGCATAATGTACATCTTGGATAGAAAAAATAGATTGCTCTCTTAGCAGCATTAGTAAATCGTCCGTATGTAAACGTGCTGAGTTTAAAGATTTCACACTAATTTCACCATCTTTTATGATAATGGTAGGTTCATCATCAATCATTGTTCGAATTTTAGGGATTTTCAATGATACATAACTCATTAACCAAGTAAGTAATGTCCACCAAATAAGTGAAATCAACCCATCAAGAAAAGGTGTTTCATGTTGAGAGGCAATCTCTGCGGCAATAGAACCAACTGTTATACCGGTGATATAGTGGAAAAATGTGAGTTGACTCAGTTGTTTCTTTCCTAATATTCTTGCTAATATCAGCAAAGCAATAAAGGAAAGAGTGGATCTCAAAATCATTTCCCAAAAGTTCATCTCGAAAAAGGTATCCATATTTTCTCTTTAACCTCATTTCATGTTCAACTTAGAACTTAGTGTTTCCATGAATTAAGTCGTTATTCCACTCATTATTAATTAATTTGTCAACTTTACGCTATAATAACTTTATTCGTTAATATGAAGAAAGAATGTGAGTGTATGTCTAAAGAGAAACATAAAATGGGCAATCCAGTTTATCCTATAATGTTCGCAATAGGTGTGTGTCATCTATTTAATGATACGTTGCAGGCAGTAATTCCTGCGATGTTTCCTGTATTGGAATTAGAATTAGGGCTTACATTTACCCAATTAGGGCTCATTTCATTCGCATTAAATATTGTTGCCTCACTCCTCCAACCGGTTGTAGGGTACATAAGTGATAAAAAACCGATGCCTTATGCATTGCCACTTGGAATGATGAGCTCCTTTGTTGGAATGGCAGGATTAGCACTAGCGCCACAATATTGGATGATTCTCGTATCGGTCATATTTTTGGGGTTGGGTTCAGCAGTATTTCACCCAGAAGGTTCGCGGGTGTCCTTTATGGCAGCGGGTTCAAAGCGAGGTCTCTCACAATCAATTTATCAAGTGGGGGGGAATTCTGGACAAGCTCTTGCGCCACTTATTAGCGCTTTTATATTAGTACCTTTAGGTCAAAAAGGAGCAGCACTTTTTTTGGTAGTTGCGGCAGTCGGGATATTTCTTTTGTCGAAGATTTCTGCTTGGTATAAAAAACAGTTGGAGGAAGAGAAACTTTCCAACCGAAAGAGAACGCTTCTTTCTTCACTCCCTGCACTAACTAAAAAACAAATTGGTGTGGCTTTGGCGCTTCTTATGGTAATAATTTTTGCGCGATCTTTTTATGTGACCAATATGACCAACTTTTATATTTTCCATTTGATGAAGAACTATGGCATGACCATTAAAGAAGGGCAGTTAATTATCTTTGTTTTCCTTGCATTAGGAGCTGTTGGGACATTATTTGGTGGACCAATGGCAGATCGGATGGGTAGACGCAATGTCATTATATTGTCGATGGCCGTCCCTATTCCATTATGTCTACTACTGCCTTATGTACCTGTTTGGGCAATTATATTATTACTTATTGCGATTGGATTTTTCATCATGCTAAGCTTCTCTGTTACTGTAGTCTACGCACAGGAGCTAGTGCCGAGTAAAATAGGTACGATGGCTGGTTTAACTGTAGGCCTGGCATTTGGTATGGGGGCAATAGGAGCAGTAGTAATTGGTATATTGATGGATTATATAGGCGTTTATACGACGATGATTGTCGTATCTACATTGCCCATAATAGGATTAGTGGCTTTGGCGTTACCGAAGGACCGAAAAATAACGATGTCCAGTTAAAGTGCTTTCTAACAACAATAAAAAGGAAACTCTAAGAGTTTCCTTTTTATCTTGCTTTTAAGCTGCAACTGTCTGGAACTTGAGTTGGGTCAGTAACAAGATTTTCTTGTATATGAACTTGATGCATTTTGTTATTATGCATAAATTTGAAAATGCCATTATCAAAATCAGTTCCAATTTCTTTGAAGAAAATTCCTTCTTGGCACATATTCTTCGCACAAGTGAAAGAAACTTTGTAAGACTCTCCGTCTGTAACCAAATAAGCACGGACTCCTTTTTCGAAGATGCCATCTTCTTCATCTTTAATGTAGCGAGCCACTGAAACCACATGGAAATCAACAAAAGGAATTTCTTTTAATAAGACATTCATGAATGATCCCTTTGTTATTTCTTCCCATCTACTTTGTGCAGTTTGTCCTATTATAATTTGAGTTATATTTAATCCATGAGCAACTTCTTGAATAACTTTTGGTGAAGGACGTTTCTCGTTGTCACGAATGATAAATTCTTCCACTTCTAACTCTTCAGCTAAAGCTTTCCAATGTTCAATATACCCAGATTTCTCAGCATTGAATGCATCATATGGAAGGGGATCAACTGTTAGAATATAGAGTGGACAATCTAACATACTTGCCATCTTATGTCCTCTTCTAATTAGTCGTTCTCCATTTGGTCCGTAGTATACGCAGACAAGTATACTCTCATCCATTCGACCTTTTACGCGTTTCACGGTTGTACACACCTCTTTTTTGTATTCCTATATATATTTTTCGAGTAATTTTATCGGGTTAGATTATATGCTTCAAAACACTAAAAGTGCGTTGTACGTTACATTCATGTATAATTATTAAGTGCATGTATAGTAACATAACTACTTCAATTCTATACATAATATGCTTCAAGTATTTTTACAAGCAAGTTAAATATCCTAAATACTAATGTATTTTGAAGGGTCTCATATGGAATCCTATTATGCTACTAGTTGTTAGGATAGTCAAGCTTATAGTTAGAAAAAGTATTTCCCCCCACACTCAATCCTAATTCTTGCTTAACCAATAGGAGGTTAAAATTTGTTTTCTATAAATTTAGTAATATTAATCCCATTTATCGTGGCCGCACTTCTGCCTTTTACATACAGGCGATTTAAAAAGGCTCACCTTGGATGGTTTGTGTTAATTGTACCTTTTGTTTTATTCGTCATACTTGCTAGGCTAATTCCCTCGGTAGCAAGTGGTAAAACTTATGTCCATACATATGAATGGATTCCCACATTAGATTTCAACTTCACGACGTATTTAGATGGATTAAGTATGATTTTCGCTCTCTTAATTACGGGTGTTGGAAGTTTAGTTATTTTATATTCCATTTTTTATCTTTCATCTAAAGAATCCTTACAACACTTTTATTGTTATTTATTATTATTTATGGGAGCCATGCTTGGAGTTGTCTTTTCTGATAACTTAATGGTGTTATATGTTTTTTGGGAATTAACAAGTGTTTCCTCATTCCTGTTAATCGCTTTTTGGAATCATCGACAAGCATCGAGATACGGTGCACAAAAAGCAATGTTAATCACAGTAAGCGGTGGAATTGCTATGTTAGTTGGATTTATCATGCTACATACAATGACTGGTTCTTTCAGTATTCGAGAAATAATTTCAAGTATAAGTGAGTTTAGTGACCACTCTTTGTTCATACCTGCGATGATTTTAATATTGCTAGGAGCTTTTACGAAATCAGCACAATTTCCTTTCCATATTTGGTTGCCGGATGCCATGGAGGCGCCAACACCCGTTAGTGCTTACTTACACTCGGCTACGATGGTTAAGGCAGGTATATATTTGGTGGCTCGTTTCACACCAGTTTTTGGAGCTGATGAGGTTTGGTTTTGGGTAGTGAGTATAGTCGGGATGATTACTCTATTTTGGGGTTCTTTTAATGCAGTGAAACAAACTGATCTGAAAGCATTACTAGCTTTTTCTACTATTAGTCAGCTAGGACTCATCATGAGTTTGCTTGGTTTAGGTTCAATAGCATTGCAGTTTGGCTATTCGGCGGATTCAGTACTGTACACGCAAGCAACATTTGCTGCTTTATTTCACTTGATAAATCACTCAACCTTTAAGGGTGCATTGTTCATGGTAGTAGGAATTCTCGATCACGAGTTAGGAACAAGGGATGTTCGAAGACTTGGTGGATTAATGACATTAATGCCTTTTACATTTACGGTAGCATTAATAGGAAGTTTGTCGATGGCTGGTTTACCGCCATTTAATGGATTCCTAAGTAAGGAAATGTTCTTTGCGGCAACTGTTCATATTATGAATGTGGATATCTTTGATCTGTCATCTTTTGGAATTATATTCCCAGTTGTAGCTTGGATTGCTAGTGTGTTTACATTTGTATATTGTATGATAATTATTTTTAAAGCATTTCTTGGGAAACCTCAGCCAGAGAAACTGGACAAACCTATTCACGAAGCTCCAATTGGAATGTTAATATCTCCAATGATTCTTGCCGCTTTAGTTATTGGTATATTCCTTTTTCCAAATCTATTAGGTCAATATATATTGCAACCTGCGATGAGTAGTATTTATCCTACTTTTGGAGATTCAGCAGATTTAACTCCAAAAATATCGGCTTGGCATGGAGTAAATCCTGAATTACTCATGACTATTGGAGTTATTATAGTAGGTGCAATTCTCTTTAAATTTCTTAAATTGTGGAAACCAATCTATGGATTGTTTTCTTCGCGATTTACATTTAATGCACTTTATAGTAACTTTTTGGCTTCTGCAGTGAGCAAATCTAATCTCATTACTAATCGATATATGAACGGATTATTACGACATTATTTACTATATATATTCGTATTCTTTATAGTGACCGTAGGTGGTTACTTGTTTTATTCAAGAGCGTTTGCATTCGATATTTCAACAAATGCAGGATTTAGAGTGTATGAAGTATGCTTAGTGGCTATTATGGCGGTTGCTGCAGTATCAATGCTATTTGCAAAATCACGTATGACAGCGACCTTATTGAATGGAGTATTAGGATACTCTATCGCTATCTTTTTTGTTATTTTCCGAGCACCAGATTTAGCTTTAACTCAGTTAGTCGTAGAATCTGTAACTACTGCCTTATTCCTATTAGCTTTTTCTCACTTGCCAGATTGGAAGAAGGAAAAGCTTTCCAAACGTACAAAAGGGATCAATGGAATAATATCTGTGGCAGTGGGCTTAGTAGTTGTTTTAGTAGGATTGTCAGTTGTAGATTTCAATCAATTCGATCCAATTTCAAGTTACTTTGAGAATGCTTATGAACTAGCTGGAGGAGCCAATATTGTAAATGCTATATTGGGAGATTTCCGTGGCTTTGATACAATGCTTGAGGTGGTAGTCCTATTTATAGCAGGTTTAGGTGTGTACTCCATGATAAAGCTTAGAGCAAAAAAGGAGGATGAAAACATTGAAGATCAATGATGTCATACTCCGGACAATTAGTAGGATTGTTGTATTTATCATTTTGACATTTGGTGTGTATTTATTTCTTTCAGGTCATAATACACCCGGTGGCGGATTTATAGGTGGACTAGTGTTAGCAAGTGCCATTGTACTCCTATACTTGTCTACAGATATTGAAACAGTACAGAAGAGTCTTCCGTTAGATTTTAAATATGTTGCAGCAGTTGGTGTATTACTCGCAACAGCCACAGGCTTTGGGTCTATATTATTTGGAGTTCCATTTATGTCCCAAACCTTTGCCTATTTTGATTTACCGATTTTCGGTGTAACAGAACTGACAACGGTGACCATATTTGAAGCAGGTGTAGCTTTAACAGTTGTCGGTGTATTAGTAACGATTATTTTAAGCATAAGTGAGGATGGTGGATAACGAATGGAAACATTAATAATTATGTTAATAGGGATTCTAGTTGCGGTTGCCACATATCTAATCCTCTCCAGAAATATAATTCGGATAATTTTAGGGACAGCTGTGTTTTCACATGCCGTCCATTTGCTCATATTAACAATGGGAGGGTTAAAGCAAGGTAACGTTCCCTTACTGAAGGAAGCAGATGCACCATATGCAGATGCTTTACCACAAGCATTAATATTAACTGCTATCGTGATTAGCTTTGCAGTAACAGCTTTCATACTTGTACTAGCCTACCGTACCTATCAGGATGTGGGTACGGAAGATCTCGATGAATTGAGAGGGGCAAAAAATGAATAATTTAATTGTATTACCGTTGATCATTCCAATTATGGTTGGAATTATTTTAGTGTTTTTAAGACCATATGTGAAATTACAACGTGCAATTAGTTTAATAACGATGATTGGTATTGCTGTGGTAAGTATATTTACTTTAAATAAAATTCAGACAGATGGAATTATTCGACTAGATTTTGCAGGATGGCAACCTCCCTTTGGAATACTATTTGTCGCAGATTCCTTTGCGATGTTACTAGTACTGACGGCGAGTATAGTTACAGCAATCTGTCTAATCCACGCATTTTCTTCTATAGGAGAAAGACATGAAAAAATGTACTTCTATCCATTTGTCTTATTTTTAGTTGCAGGAGTTAATGGTTCGTTTTTAACAGGCGATTTGTTTAACTTATTTGTTTGTTTCGAAGTAATGTTATTAGCTTCATATGTATTAATTACTTTAGGTGGGACCAAGCCTCAGCTAAGAGAATCGATTAAGTATGTAGTGATAAATATTCTAGCTTCATGGTTCTTCTTAGTAGCTCTAGCCTATTTGTATGGTACGGTTGGTACTTTAAATATGGCTCATATATCAGAAAGGGTGGCGGAGGCAGGGCAGGGACCTCTACTTACTACCATTAGTATTTTGTTTTTAATTGTCTTTAGTTTAAAAGCGGGATTATTATTATTCTTTTGGCTCCCTGGATCTTATTCTGTGCCACCGACTGCAGTTGCTGCTTTGTTTGGAGCGTTACTGACAAAGGTGGGGATATATGCACTCTTTCGTACATTCACACTCATCTTCTACCATGACCCATTAATATCCCAAACACTGATTGGGATAATGGCAGGAATTACACTAATTGTGGGATGTATCGGAGCCATTGCTTTTAAGGATGTCCGTTTAATCGTTTCTTATAATGTAGTAATTGCTGTTGGGTTTATACTAATTGGCCTGGCGGTTGGAACGGAAACGTCTATTGCAGGGTCTATTTACTATATAATTCATGACATGATTGCAAAAGCAATGTTATTTTTGCTAGCTGGTACAATGATTTATTTGACTGGAAAGTCTAAAATTGATGAAATGAGTGGACTCATACGAAATTATCCTCTATTTGGATGGATGTTCTTCCTTGTCACTTGTTCATTGGCAGGTATTCCACCGTTAAGTGGGTTTGTGGGTAAGATATTAGTTGGACAAGGTGCTATTGAATCAGGATCTTACGTACTTCTAACGCTAGCATTTCTCTCGAGTATTGTTGTGTTATATTCACTTCTTAGAATTTTCTTAAATACAATATTTGGGGAAACTATTATTAGTCTAGAAGATGAAAAACCAATGAAAATGGGAATGATTATCCCAATCGTTTTGTTGGGAATAGCGACGATTTCTTTAGGTTTAGGAGCAGAGTTTCTATCCGGTTATGTAGCGGATGCAGCTCATACTCTATCTAATCCATCTGTATATATTGATGCAGTAATGGGAGGGGATAAGTAATGGGAGAGGTGAGAAATATGCCTGCACAATTTTTACTAAACCTATTCATTGCATTTTTGTGGACAACGTTACAGGACGAAGATGAACTGAGACTAACGACGTTTTTTAGTGGTTTCATCGTAGGTATCTTCATCATCTTCTTAATGCATCGCTTTTTTGGGACCCAGTTTTATTTGAAGAGATTATTCTCGGTTATTAAGTTAGTTTTCATATTTATATCCGAGTTAGCTCAGTCTAGCTTGTTGATAAGTAAGCAAATATTAAATCCTCGCTGGGATTTAAAGCCAGGGATTTTCACTTATAAGACAGAACTTAAAGGGGACTGGGAAATTACCACGTTAGCAATGTTGTTAACCTTAACTCCAGGATCTGTTGTGATGGAAGTTAACCCAGAAGGAAATATGTTTTATATACATGCAATGGATATAGAGCAGTCTAAAGCGGATGTATTGCGATCGATTACTAAATTTGAAAAAGCAATTATGGAGGTGACCCGCTAATGGTAGAAAAAATACTGTTGATCTCATTAACTCTATTTGCAGTTTCTATTGCAATTGCTCTTTTTCGAATCATTAAAGGTCCTTCTATGCCAGATAGAGCAGTAGCATTGGATATGATTGGTGTAAATTTAATATCGATGATCGCTATTATTTCAATTGTCTTGAAGACTAAGGCTTTTTTAGAGGCCATTCTTATACTTGGTATACTTGCTTTCATAAGTACAATTGCCATTTCTAAGTATATTGAAAGGGGCGCTATCATTGAACATAAGTCAGATAATTGAGTACGTTGCGGTAATTATCATTTTTTTGGGAAGTGTCATGAGTGTAATTAGTGCTTTCGGTATTATACGTCTTCCAGATGTCTATACTCGCTCACATGCAGCTACTAAAAGCTCAACTGTAGCAGTACTATTATCTCTAACTGGTGCCTTTATATACTTTTGGGTTAGCGAGAACTTAATAAGCGTTCGTCTAATACTCGGTATATTATTTGTGTTTTTAACTGCTCCTGTATCAGGGCACTTGCTTACCCGGGCAGCGTATCGATCTAAAGTAAAGTTAACGGAAAATTCTTCTGATGATGCTTTAAAAGAGGTATTGTTCCCTGAGGATAAATAGTAAAAGCTATGCAGTGGGAGAGTTCTCCGATTGCATAGCTTTTTTAGTAAGACAATAGATTTGGAGTTTGAATATTGTGTGTATCTGCCTTAAAAAATATGGTAATTATTGTTAATATTTACGAAGGGAAAGTATTTACATAATCAAGAGTCAAGTGAGCGATTCGTTGATATACAAGGAATCTATAGTCAAAACTCCTCACTAAAAATATGATTACCAAAATAAATTAATTTGTTTAAATAAAATAAATGTTCAATTAATTTTGAGTAATATATTGCATTCTACCAATTTCCATAGTATTATCAACATTGATATATTGCATACTTACGTGATTAGAACAAATCATTTGTATAGCATTCATAACAAAACATCCAGAAAACAAAAGAAATGATTATTTCTTATCACAGGGGGAACAACTAAATGAAAAACAAATTGTCATTTTCTAATCATTTAGTGATTGGAGTTATGCTGTTTGCATTATTTTTTGGAGCAGGGAATTTAATTTTTCCAGCAAGTTTAGGACAAAATGCCGGGACACAAGTTTGGATAGCAATCACTGGGTTTTTACTAACAGGAATTGGGTTGCCATTTTTAGGAACTTTAGCAATGGGGTTTTCGGGAAGTAAAAACTTGCAAGAGCTTTCTAGTAGAGTCCATCCTGTCTTTGCGGTTATCTTCACTTCAATACTATACTTAACAATAGGACCATTCTTTGCTCTACCACGAACAGGTGCTGTTTCATTTGAAATTGGAATTTTACCATTTATGAGTCAAGATAATGCACAAATTGGTTTATTGATATTTACAATTCTTTTCTTCGGACTTACGTTACTACTGTCATTGAATCCAACTAAAATTGTGGACAATGTTGGGAAATATCTTTCTCCAGGAATAATAATAGGATTGTTCTTCTTATTGATATTTGTAATTATTAAGCCAATGGGTAGCTTCGAAGCGCCACAAGGGAATTACGTATCAAATGCATTTATGACCGGGTTTACGGAAGGTTATAATACGATGGATGCATTAGCCTCGTTGGTATTTGGTATTATCGTTATTCAAGCAATTCGATCTATGGGCGTAACATCAACTAAGGGGATTTTAGTTGCCACTGCCAAATCAGGTGGAATTGCCATTTTGTTTTTAGGTTTAATCTATGCTGGCATCGCCTATTTAGGGGCTACTAGTGTGAACGAATATGGTCTATTTGCTAATGGAGGGCCAGTATTAAGCGCTGCATCAGAGCATTACTTTGGCTCATTTGGTGCTATACTTTTATCCGTAATTATTTTCTTAGCTTGTTTAACTACAAGTATCGGGTTAACTACTGCATGTGGTGAATACTTCCACACATTAATGCCTAAGATTAGTTATAAAGCATTTGTTATTTTCTTTAGTATATTTACATGTATTATTGCAAACTTTGGATTATCTAATATTATTACGTATTCTATTCCTGTATTAATGTTATTGTATCCATTAGCAATAGTGCTTATTTTCTTAACTTTCCTATCGCCACTATTTAATCATGCGAGAATTGTATATGTTAGTGTAATGTTCGTCACGTTCTTAATAAGTATTGTAGATGGCTTCAAAGCTCTTTGCGGCTCATTAGACATTGAGTATTATGGATGGCTACAACCAATCGTAGATTTTTACGAGAACGTATTACCGTTTTATAGTGTTGGTTTAGGATGGTTAATACCATTTGTAATAGTAACGCTAGTGACAGGTGTCATCGCAAGGTTTGAAAAAACGGAAGTAAAATCAGTTTAAGCATGATAAAAAGGTGATCAAAAAAGTTGTGAACAACAACTCTTCTGGTCACTTTTTCTGTTTCCAACCGAAAAAAAGGGCTAATGGTTATTTGTGACAAATTCACAAATAACTATTAGCCCTAAAAATTCACCGTAATTATATAGAAACTCCTTTGTTCTAAGCCTTTTGCAAACGTTAGGAATAGATTTGGACAAAAAGAAGTCGGGTGTCTTATTGGTTCACCCGTAATCTATAAGTTTACCTATCTCTTTTTAAAATTCTTCAATAGTATAAATCCAATTTGCGCGCATCACTTCTGCGAGTTCCTGCGTATTTTTGTCGCGGAATGCAGAAATTAGTTTTTCATGTTGGATAACGGAGTATTCTCGCAAAACAATTTTTTCATAATAAAATAATCTGCGAACATGTGCTTGAAGCATTTCTACCATGGAATGTATGTATGGATTATTAGCTGTATCAACTATGAGCTGATGAAACTCTTCATCTACTCTTAGAGCAGTAGTAAATTCTTTCTCTTGGAGAGCATCGGAAAATTGTCTATTTTTTTCTTCTAGTAGACTGAGAACTTCTTCATCCATATGGGGAGTTGCAAGCTCCGCCGCAAGTGCTTGTAAAACTGCCAATGGAGGCAATAGATTATTAATATCTTCTTTTTCAACGGGTGTGACTTGAGTTGCTCTTCCTGGTTGCATGGTAACAAAACCTTGAGACTCTAAAAGTTGTAAGGATTCTCGAATAGGCGTTCTACTAACTCCCAAAGCTTGTGCAAGTTCAATATCATTAAGCTTTTCATCTGGTTGTAATGTTCCGTCGATAATCCATTGTTGTAACTGGTTAAAAGCGTGTAACTTAGCAGTTGTACGAACAGGTTTAGTGTGATTAACAGGAATAGGCATGAAAAGATTCCCCCCCTTCAATTGTCTTAATAGTTCCAAAATAGTATACAACAAATTATACAATATATCGTATAAAAATGGAAAAAATTATTCTACAAGTAATTGTACAGTAATAGATTTTACATCAATGACTGACTTTTCCTTCATAATGTCCTGCATAATTACCTCTTTAAAATAACTGATACTAGTTTCTAACGGGATATGGAGAATTTTTCTTAAGGCAGTTTCGTACATATTCACAAATTCAATATCCGTGTTTCCTCGTTGTAATTCAGCAAAAGCTTCATATACTTGATCTAATTTGTCTGCTAATTCAAGTAAACGACCCTCAATAGTTTCGTCTTTTCCTTCTTTCATGCGGTCAAAAAATATGGGTTGAAATTCTTTTGGAATCTCATCCATTATGAACTTCTCCATCATTTTTTCTTCTACATGCGATAACATTTGTTTAAGTTCGGGAGACGCGTGCTTCACAGGTGTTTTAATATCTCCGATGAAAATTTCAGCAAAATCGTGATTAATCGTCTTTTCATAAAGGGATTTCCAATTAATCGTTGCACCATTATTTTCTTCTAGTGTCGCAAAAAACATAGCGTATTGTGAAACTTTCCATGAATGCGCAGCTACATTATGCTCTTCAAATTTAAAACGTCCAGGACATCGTATAATTCTTTCTAAATCATTCATGCTCATAAAAAATTTATGTATACCCATTAACAATCACTCCCTTAATATTAATCATACTGGAAAAACAAAAAATACCATACTAAAACACTCTGAATTGAAGGGGAAAAATCACTTAGCATTAGATTCCTGAATCCAACTATTTGATTATATAGACGAAAAGCTCTTTTCTAAACGTCCAACAGAAAATTTAATAGTTGTTAAATGTTGTTTTCGGATTAAATAGAAGCAGGTAAGTTGTTTTATTTCACTGATTTTTGGGTAATCCTTAAATAACCCAAGGAGGAATTTAAATGACAAAATACGATAAATTAAAAAATACATTGGAAAAACGTTTTAAAGAATTAGAACATCAAAAGCAAAATGAGGAAGAATTCGAGACTACTGAGTTATCCAATTATGATAACCATCCAGCGGATAATGCGACAGATTTAACTGATCAGCATACTCGACTGGCATTAAATAGACACTTCGATGAAGAAATGGTAGATATTGAAAAGGCCTTGGCAGCTATCGAGGAAGGTACTTACGGGAAATGTACAGAGTGTGGTGAAGAAATCCCGCTTGCTCGTTTAGAAGCTGTTCCTACAGCTCTGACATGTGTAGAGCATGCTCATCAACAGGTCAATGAAGATATTCGACCAGTAGAAGAATCACTCTTAAATTCGACTACGGATCAACCGGTAGAAGATGAAGACGATAGACTTCGTGATTATTCTAACAGCTTTGAGATACTAGAAGAAGTTGGTTCTTCTGATACGCCACAAGACAAGCAATGAATAGAGGTGTCCTATTAGTTCCTTCTGGACTTTAGGGCATCTTTTTTTGTCTAGAGAGGAAAACGTATAGCGTGAAATTTTACTTAATATGTGTAATTTAGAAACCGATTAAGCGCTTTTCAGAGGTCATTATAGTACACTAGGGGAAAGGAGGGAATCCTATGGCAGCTATCGTTTTGTTTGATGGAGAATGCAATTTTTGTGATGCGAGTGTCCAGTTTATTATTAAACGAGATCCGAAGGGCTATTTTCAATTTGCAGCTCAGCAAAGTGATATTGGGGAAACGCTTAAACATCAATATAAAGTACCTAATAGTATGGATAGTATATTAGTTATTGACCAACATAAGGTGTATTATTCTTCAGATGCTGCACTTCATATTAGCAAACATTTAAATGGACTTTGGAGCTATTTATATATGCTAAAGGTAACTCCTAAACCTCTTCGTGATGTAGCATATAAATTTATAGCCAAAAATCGTTATGCGTGGTTTGGGAAAAAAGATAGCTGTATGACTCCACCTCCCGAGATAAGAAATCGTTTTTTATAGTAATTAATGCTTTATGGTATGCAACAAATAATATATATAAATAGGTATGAGGTGAAATGACATGGATGGCGAATTATACGATGTAACGATTATTGGTGGAGGTCCCACAGGTCTGTTTGCTTCCTTCTATGGTGGGTTACGTGACTTAAAAGTAAAGATTATTGATAGTCTCCCACAACTAGGTGGACAATTGATGGAGCTCTATCCTGATAAATATATATATGATATTGGTGGTCTTCCGAAAATTTTAGCAAAAGATTTAGTGGCTAATTTAGAAGAGCAGGCGGCCTATAGTAATCCAACGATTTGCTTAGAGGAAACAGCAATAGCACTAGAAAAATTACCGGATTATTTTGCGCTAACTACGGATAAGAATGTGCATTATTCTAAGACGATTTTATTAACTTCAGGAATTGGCTCTTTCCAACCACGTAAGTTAAATGTTCCAGGTGCTGCTGATTATGAAGGCAAAAACCTTCATTATAAAGTGAGAAGCTTGGAGGAATTTAGAGATTCTGATGTTCTTGTATTGGGTGGAGGAGATTCTGCACTCGACTGGTCATTAATGTTGGAAGAGGTTGCTTCGAGTGTGACTATTTGTCATCGTAAAGAGCAATTTACTGCTCACGAGATGACCATTCAACAACTCCAAAACTCTACGGTCAAGATAAAAACACCTTATGGCATAAAAGAGGTAATAGGTGATGGGGAAAAAGTTAATGAAGTCGTGATTGTTGGCAAAGACAAAATCGAGGAAATAATCTCCGTAGACCACGTTCTAGTGAATTACGGAAATGTTGCATCCCTCGGCCCCTTAAAAGAATGGGGTTTAGAGATGGAAAAAAATTCAGTAGTAGTCAATGGAAAAATGGAAACTAGTGTAGAAGGTATATACGCAGCTGGCGATGTGTCCACACATGATGGGAAAGTAAAGCTGATTGCTGTAGGATTTGGTGAGGTTCCAATTGCTATCAGCCATATTAAAGCTTTCATTGATCCAAAAGCACGCGTTCAGCCGAAGCACAGCACAAGTATCTTTGAAGAAGTAAAGTAGAAAAGAGCAAACGCCTATGTATTGGAAGTCAGTCTAGGTTCGCGACATCGTGTCGCAACGACAAGACTGACCCACATTCTGTGGGCCCTGAAGCGACTCGAGGGGCTAGGTGCTGGAGCTAGACAAATAAAAAAATCCCATGTTCTCTTCAATAGAAGAACATGGGATTTCATCTTATCTAAAAAACGCTTTATCGATATTGTATTTCGCTTTTTGAGTATTGATTGCATATGTTTCGTAAATTTCGCGATCCATTGCCTCTTCTACGATACAAACACTAATTTTGTACACTTCATCACGATGTTTAATCATTGGCGAGACATTATCTTCGAAATGTTTTTTAATACGCTGTCTAATTTTACGAGCCTTACCTACGAATAAAAGTTCATTATTCTTATTGTAGAAAAAGAAAATGCCACCTTTATCACGAGGGATTTGATGAAAGTCGATAAATCCATGAATTGCTGGAATTTCTAGTTCGCCCTCTTTTAGTACTTGTTCACGTTGTGTGATTGTTACAGTTGGTTTTGGTAATTCAATTTTGATCATTCGCTCACGTCCTCTTATTGTCTATCCTTAAGTATATCAGAACTACACTGCAATATCTATTGGAAAGGTATTTTACCTACAGCAGGATAATTTTAAACTAATGACGAAATAAATTACATCATATAATTTGGAGGAATGGTCATGATTAGAAATCTAGAAGACTTTGTAATGGATTGGCAGCATGAAAGTGATTCTACCCTGAAAATTTTGGAAGCACTGACAGATGAGTCGTTACAACAAAGAGTAAATGAAGACGGTCGGACACTTGGGAAAATTGCATGGCATCTCGTTACAAGTATCGATGAAATGATCGGCAGAACAGGATTACAGTTTTCGGCAACTCCACATGAAACTCCTCAACCTTCCACGGTGAAGGAAATGTCGGATGCCTACAGAAAGTCTAGAGATTCTATCGTAATGCCGATGAAGGAACAATGGACGGATGAGAGCCTGTTAGTAGAAAAAGATATGTACGGGGAGCAATGGACCATTGCGACCGTATTGCAAACTTTGATCCAACACCAAATTCATCACCGTGGGCAGATGACGATATTAATGCGACAAGCGGGATTAACGGTGCCGGGAATGTACGGACCATCGAAAGACGAATGGTTAGCATTTGGTGAAGAAGCACCGGAATGATAGAAGTTCGAGATTTAGGAGGATGAAATGAAAGTTTATGATTTACATTGTGATGTGCTGTATAAATTAGCGAAAGCAGAGGGTCCTATGTCATTTGTTGACTCCCCCAAACTACAAGCTAGTAAAAAAAATTTAGAAGCTGGGGAAATAGCTCTTCAAGTTTTTGCTGTATTTGTCTCTGAAGGCTTTCCTAAGGAACAACTATTCCTGGAGGCAATTCGTCAAATTGAATTTTTCCACACGGAAATTGTAGGAAAGCATGACAACATCATTCCAATATATGAGTGGGAACAACTTAAAACATTAAAGGATGGACAGATTGGGGCCGTGTTATCTCTAGAAGGATTAGATATGATAGGTGGGGACCTCTATAAGCTAAAACTACTCTTGTCCCATGGAGTGAAGTTAGTAGGTCTTACTTGGAACGGAGCAAACAAAGTAGCAGATGGTTCTTTCGAAGAATCGGGTACAGGATTAACACCATTTGGAGAAGAGGTCCTGTCTTTGTTGAACGAGCAAAAAGTAATTGTGGATGTCTCCCATTTGAGCGAACAATCTTTTTGGGATGTTCTTCCTAAAGCAAAATGGTTGATGGCAAGTCATTCTAATAGCAGGACTCTATGTGATTCAGCCAGAAATTTAAACGACAAACAGATAAATGCACTTATTGCCAGAAATAGTCCAATCCATGTGGTGTATTACCCACCTTTTATAAATGGTGCAGAAAAGTCAGTAGTAGGGTTAGAGGACTTAGTAAAACATATTGAACATATTGTTTCACTAGGTGGTAAGCATTTGATAGGATTAGGTTCTGATTTTGACGGGATCAGTGAAGTTATTTTAGGATTAGAGGATGCATCCAAAACACAAAATTTAGTTATGAAGTTATTAGAAACCTATACAACAGAGGAAGTTGTAGGAATCACATCACAGAATTTCGAACGATTTGTGATGGGCATTAGTTAGGAGGTATAAATTTGGGGAGTTTACCCGATTGGTTTTTTGCAGTAGTGATTGGAGTTGTTATTTGTTTCGTTATTTTAGCAGAATGGTGGACGCGAAGAGGGTAAAGAGTGTGCTATACTAGGTAAATGAAAAAACGTATAGAAAGAGGAATCGCATGTTAACATTTGAAGAAAAAGAATTAATTATCCAAGAATTTTCGGAGCTAGTTCGTAAAGAAGTATCGATGAAACGAGTAAATTATCATTACGAAAAGAGCTTATATGAAAAAACAACAGTTGTTTATCATCTCCATCCGAATGGAAATGGCTTTGTTTATGTAGGAGATCTTCCTCAATATGAAGAAGCTGATGACAAAGGATTGTTGAATATTCGTGAAGCTTCTGCTGATGAACTTAGAGCAATTATTAAAGATTCGATTGCTTATCTTTCAACAGAGGAAGAAGAGCTGCAAGATGAAGAAATAGAAGAAGTGTGGAAAAACAAAGAAGATTCTACACTAACATTATTACAAGAAGATACACTATGGAATATCTATCATGGATATAACTTAGAAGAAAGCTTTGGTTCATACAGCGAAGCAAAAACTTATCTATTAGCAGAAGGCTTCCGCCTAGACAGCAAAAGATAAGGAGGTTCCTACTATGAGAGGGAAATATACGGTAGGAATATTAATAGCCATTCTATTAACAGCGATTGGTGCTAGCTTTTATTTTATCATGCAATTTTTTGAAGATAATCCAAATCAACCTCAACAACCGACAAGTTTTACAGAGGGAATTATTATCGATATGCAAGATACTTCTGTTTTAGTAATTAGTGGTTTATCAGTTGACGATGCAAAAATTATGTCGGTAGAAGAGGCATTAGAAGCTGGTAAAGATGCTATATGGTTTTCTTTGGCGATGGATCAGCGTAGTCGACTAAAGTTACATGATGAAGTGAGGGTTGGATATACTACTCTCAACGAATCATATCCTGCTAAAGGGACTGCAAGAACGATTGAAAAGTTAAATGAGTAAATAAAACAAGGCTATCTTCCACCAGTTTTTCTTGGTGTAAGGTAGCTTTGTTGTTTATGAGAATAAATCATGTTAATCTATTCCTTATGTATTAGTATGATGGAAGAAAGAGGGATAGGATGACGAAAGAACAACGAAAGAAATTATTTATATTAATGATTAATATGTTTATAGCTATTGCAAGTTTTGGAATTGTTATTCCTATTTTGCCAGCCTATTTAAAATCTATCGATCAAGGTGGGATAGCAGCTGGTCTAATGATTTCTATATTTGCTGGAGCGCAACTTATTATGTCTCCGATTGCAGGTAAATGGGCTGATAAGTACGGAAGAAGAATTATGATTATAGCAGGTTTAAGCGGACTAGCATTGTCGATGTTTGTGTTTTATTTCTCGGATTCTATCGGAGTTTTATATGTTTCGCGTGCAATTGGTGGAGTTGGAGCTGCGTTATTGGTGCCTGCTATTTTTGCATATGTAGCGGATATCACCACTATGGAACAACGTGCTAAAGGAAATAGTTTAATATCTGCGGCCATGTCCTTAGGTATAGTAGTGGGACCTGGGATTGGTGGGTTTTTAGCGGAATTCGGCTTAAAAATGCCGCTTCTAATTTCTGCGCTAGTTGGAGTTGTTGCGGTAATCTTTTCTACCTTATTACTGAAAGAAAGTAAACCAGCGGATGTAGTAACACCAGATGGTAAATCTGAAACTATGGTAAAAGAGATTGCTCAATCATTTAAAAAGCCTTACTTCATCCCACTTGTTATTACATTAGTGATGAGCTTTGGACTACTTGCTTATGAATCGGTGCTAGGACTGTTTGTTGATGATCAGTTTGCTGCCTCACCACAGGATATTGCGTGGATGATCACAGCCACTGGAATAGTAAGTGTAATAATTCAAGTATTCGTGGTGGATAAAGTTGTTAGACGTTTCGGTGAAGCAAATGTGTTAAGAATTTTTCTAGGCGTAGCAGCATTTGGCTTCCTTCTGTCTATTCTAATTTCTAGCTATGCATTTTTCTTTGTCATTACGATGATTATTTTCTTGTCCACTTCGATTCTGCGTCCTGTGCTGACAACCTTAATCTCTAAATTAGCTGGAAATGAGCAAGGATTTGCGATGGGTATGAACAATGCGTATATGAGTATAGGGAATGTTCTGGGACCATTGCTTGCTGGGGCATTATATGATGTGAATATTATTTATCCATTCGTGTTAGGACTTATTGTACTAGTAATTACAACGATTGGTTCTATTATTTGGAAGGGTCCAAAGAAAATAGCTTAAGAGAAGCTGCTCCTAAAATGAGGGAGCAGCTTTTTTGTCGTTAAAATGTGCCATTATTTAGAATATTGATATAGATTTCCAGGTGAAAAGAAATATATAATTTAAGAAAGGATATATAAGGGAGGGGATTTTATGGTTTATCGTAAAAACAAATACGCAAACATGGCCGTTGCTTTACTTTTCCTAGTTCTTTCCAGCAATTTTCTTATTTATCAGTCCACAGTTCTAGACTTTTTCTCTATACAACTAAATACTGGAGCTGTAGTAGGATCACTAATTGATTTAGCCATTATCGTGCCACTTTTAATGTTTGTAGCTTTTAAATTATCTATCAAGCAAACTATTGGAATAATGGTAGCAGGATTAGTTATAGCAAGATTACTCATACCTAACGAATTGTTCACTCCGTTTACTGGAATACTATATGCTGGTATCACAATTGAGATACTCTTAATAGTCGCAGAAATAGCCTTAATCTTTTTAGTCATTTGGAAAATACCCAAGATTCGATTGCAGATGAAACAAATGAATGAGAAAGCATTGTACAGTTTACTTCCTGCAGTTGAAAAAGTAGTGACTAAAAATATATTAATTCGGGTTCTCATGTCGGAGCTTTTAATGCTATATTATGCGTTTTTTACGTGGAAGAAGAAAGCCCCTCAACACGAAGGTGTTGTAACAATGCATAAAAAAAACAGTGCAGTAGCCTTCCACTTGATGTTGATCCATGGAATTGTAATCGAGACAATAGGGCTCCATTGGTGGTTACATGATAAATCTATCGTTCTTTCAATAATATTATTAACCTTAAATATATACTCAGTACTTTTTTTTATGGCAGAAATTCAAATTATGAAATTACACCCGTTGGAAGTGAAAAATGGGAATCTATATATCTCTAAAGGGCTTAGCACTAGAATTATTGTCCCGCTTAATCTGATACATGAAGTTGAGTGGGGAGCAAAAGTTCCAAATAAGCATACAGTACAGTTTGTTTATAAAGAATTTGAGACTGTTGAGCCAGATGCCATTATTCACCTGAGCAATCCTATTGAGACAACTATGTTCATGGGTATGAAGAAAAGCATTTCGGAATTTGCTATTAGGATTGATGAACCAGAGCAACTAAAATTAATCCTCTCGAATCGAGACGATCCTAATAGTTTGACCTAGAAATAAGCATCCGTTATAATTATCTCAAATTCAAGATAATTGAGAGGGAGTTATAATATGAACCATATATTTTATAAAGGGGAAGATTCCTCTAGACCGACACTTTTACTTTTACACGGGACAGGTGGAAATGAGCATGATTTAGTAGGTTTAGGTAAAGAAATAGATGCAGCTGCGAGTATTTTAAGTGTCCGTGGAAATGTATTGGAGAATGGCATGCCCCGATTTTTTAAACGCTTAGCAGAGGGGGTCTTTGATCTAGAGGATCTTCAGCTTAGAACGGAAGAGTTAAAACGTTTCATCAATGATGCAGCTGTAAAATATGAAATAGATCGAGATAATATAGTAGCGATTGGTTATTCGAATGGCGCTAATATTGCAGCAAATCTTTTATTTGAATTTGAAAATGTATTAAAAGGTGCTATTCTTCATCATCCAATGGTTCCTAGACGAGGTGTAGAAATCCCAGAAATGCAAAAAACACCAGTATTCATCGGTGCTGGTAAGAATGATCATATGTGTCCAGCCACAGAGTCAGAGGATCTACGGGACTTATTGCAAGGAGTAGGAGCAGAGGTAGAATTATACTGGCATGCCTATGGTCATCAATTAACACAAGATGAAGTGCAAGCGGCGAAACGCTGGTACCAGTCGAAATTCTAATAAATAAAGCCATGCAGAAAGTATTGTTCTGTTTGGCCTTTTTTATGGTTAAAAGAGAAGATATATTAATAATAAAAGATGACTGTTACCCGTAATCATCTCTAGTCAGGTGTTTATAATTTATATATAATAAATGTTATTAAATGAATAAAATGGAAACGGAGAAATATTCTTGTCACACATTCTGATCGTCATATTGGCGGGTACAATAAGTTTGTTTCTTAGCTTTTTTCTACGAGTAAAAGCTAAGGATGCTCCAGGTGTACAATCTTATATTAAAGTTACACTCTTATCATCGATTTTCACATTTGCTTATGCTTTTGAATTGGCAAGTACCTCCTTAACGGAGATGAAATTTTGGCTTGGGATCGAGTATCTTGCAATGCCTTTTATACCAGTACTTGTCCTGTTCATGTGTTTCGAGTATGTTGGATACAAAATTAAAACCTGGATATATACACTTTTCGTTATTCCGATCACTACGGTATTTATGATGCAAACAAATGACCTACATCATCTTTATTATAAATCGATGAGGATTAATAATAATGGCCCATTCCCTGTATTAGAGTTAGAATGGGGGCCCTGGTTTTATGTTCATGCTATTTCCCTGTTATTATGCTTAACAATATCCATCCTGGTATTGCTAAAGGAATACCGTAAGTCTTTGTTTTTGTTTCGTATGCAAACTGCATTGATGGTGGCGGGATTACTTACTCCAATAATAGCGAATTACTTTTATCTAAATGGTTCAAGTAATGGAATTGATGTTGGACCAATATCTTTGAGTATTACTTTTCTGTTTCACGGTGTGGCTCTTTTATCATTGAAAATGTTCAATGTGGCACCTATTGCTAGAGAAAGTGTATTTGAGAGTTTAACAGAGGGCATAATAGTATTAAATCAAAACAGGGTGGTCGTCGATTTTAATAAAGCTATACTCAATGTCATTCCGAATATAATGGCACATCATATTGGTAAACCAATTGCAGAAGTTCTTAGTAAAAATCCTATACTTTGGTCAAATTTAGATGAAGAAGTGGAGTGTGACTATACTAGCACCTTAGAAGGTCGAGCTACACACTTCCGTGTAAATTTCTCAGAGGTGATAAACAAAAGTGGATTACAGGTAGGTAAAATTATTACGTTTGTAAATGTTACCGAAAAGGTGCAAATGGAAGAAAAACTAAAACAATTAGCAAGTATGGATGGATTAACACAGATATTTAATCGCACATTTTTTATGAGAAAATCAGAAATGATTTTTGATAAGTTAATGAGGAGTGGCGGAAGTATTTCCGTTATCATGTTTGACATTGACTATTTTAAGAGGATAAATGATACGTTTGGTCACGAGGCAGGGGATAGGGTGTTGACTCGTGTTACAAGCGTAGTAAAGGAATACTTGTTAGTGAAAGACTGTATAGGACGATATGGCGGAGAAGAGTTCGTTATTTGTATGCCGGAAACCTCTTTAATGGAAGCGACGAATAGAGCGGATATTATTAGACAAGCAATTGCAGAGAATTCTACCATTGTGAATGGGGAGGAAATTGTCGTGACTTCAAGTTTTGGTATATCTAATGTAATGCTAGAAGTATGGAACGATAGCTACTCCATCCCACAACTAATAAGAGAAGCTGACCAAGCATTATACGCTGCCAAACATAAAGGTAGAAACCGAGTGGAGATTTATGAGGCAAACGAACATTTGGTAGAATTTTAGTATACATAACTCTTCAAAAGGTCAAGTGTACATCAGCAAAAGCCTAGTTCATAATGAACTAGGCTTTTTTAGATGGGTATAACCTTTTTTCTTTAATAGAACCTTTTTAAAAAAACAAGCACCGTTTTTTTACGGTGCTCGACATAAGTGAACTGCAACTATTAATGAAGATTTTTGGCTTTATAAGGTCCTTTTCTAAAAGGTAGCCACCAATTCCATTTGCCAAATAGTTTCATAAGACTTGGTACAAGTAATAGCCTGATGATGGAAGCATCAATCGCTACGGCAATTGCGATGCCGACACCAATTTGTTTAACAGGCATTACCTCAGTAAATGCAAAAGCCCCTGTAATAACAATCATGATTAAGGCAGCGGATGTAATAATCTTACTTGTTGAGGTCAAACCGTCAACGGTTGCCAAAGTATTATTTTGATGCTTCATGTATTCTTCCTGAATGCGGGAGATTAAGAAAACTTCATAGTCCATACTTAAACCAAATACGAGACTAAATACAATAACAGGAATAATTAATGCAATTGTAGTTTCCTCGATTCCAAAGTGACCGTACTGGAATATATAGACGAGAATTCCAAAAGTCGATGCAAGACCAATAATATTCATAATGATTGCTTTCAATGGTATTAAAATGGAACGGAATGCAATCATCAAGATGATAAAAGTAGAGCCTAAAATAATCGCTAATAACCATCCAACTTTATCAAATATCTCATCGAAAATTTCTTGGTTGAATTTAGGTTGGCCCCCTAGCTTAAAGTCGACACCTAAATCTTTTTCAGACCACTCTCGTGCCCAATCTTGTGCTTCATTGGAAGATCCATTTAAGTTTAAGGTTACTGGTACTAGTAATTTGTTGTCTTGAACAAAAGTATCAAGTAATGGTGTGAGCTGTGCTTCCACCTCTGGAACCATTAGACTCTGTTCCCACTGCTCTACAGTTGGGATCTCACTTGCTGTGAAAATAGTGTCAACCGTGGTGACATTATTATCTTCAAGTAGTCTCTCTTCAATTTTTTTAATGTCTTCTAAGCCAGCAGTACTATCCCAGCCATCTGTTCTCTCAGCAATCATATAGACTGTCGATTGATCACCTAGTCCAAACTCTTGGTCCATTAGTTCATATGCTTGTCTAGAATCATAAGTTTTTGGAAGTGAATCGACCTGTGGAATTGTCAATTCCATATTCTTCACAGGAATTATTCCGATACCTAACAAAATTAGTGCGACAAGTATTAATGTCACGGGACGCTTCATGACAAATGAAGCGAAGTTACGCCATTTAGTTGTAGCACCTGGTTTAACACGAATAATTGTCCATTTGTTAATACGTTCTTTTAATAGCATCAATATAGAAGGAAGCAAAGTAATAGACGAAAGTACTGCAATCGTTACGACAAGCATTCCACCAAGTGCAATGTTTTGGAATATCTCTACTTGCATAACGAGCATAGCTCCCAAACCAATAAATACACAAATTGCTGAGAAGATGATGGATCTACCAGCAGTTTGGATAGCGGTTTGTACAGCGTCGATTGTGGAATTCTTGGCAAGTTCCTCTTTGTAGCGATTGATAAGTAGTAGAGCAAAATCAATACTTAATGCCAATCCGAGCATTGGAATAATGTTCATAACAAAAATGGATAAATCCATCGTCTCACTAAATAAGGTCATCACACCGAAAGCGGATACCACTGTGACAATTCCTATAGCAAGTGGGATAAATGCTGCAACGACACTACCAAACGCAAGAAGTAATACAATAATTGCTATTGGTAATCCAATTGCCTCTGCACTCGCTAAGTCTTTCTGACTAGCACTATTAATATCTTTGTTAATAGCAGCACCACCAGTTAACGTAACGCCTTTCTCCCCGTCAATAGTTTCTCTGATGTCATCGACTGCACCTGTCATATCGGCATCTGAGTCGAAGTGAAGCATGGCATAGGCTACGTGATCTTTATATAAAGAGTCATCCTCTAAAGGAGATTGAATAGATTCTGCAATCTCAAGTTTTTCTATCTCCTGTAACGTTTCTTTGATGGTATCATCGGATGTTTGGTCAAAAACCACGAAAAGGGACTCAGCAGGAAAATCAAATGTTTTCGTTAATTCTTCCATTACCTCTGCGTGTTCCCCATCGGTACTAAATCCATCACCTTCCAATAGTCCAGGCAAACGAATAGCTAATACAGCTAAAGCGGCAAATAATAATAACCAAATACCTAGTATTACCTTATAGTGACGAGTCACTATTTTAGACAAGCCTTTCATGTAATTCCTCCTCCATTAAAACCTAGTTACATTGTAAAGCAAACAAAGACTAAAATACTAATATAATGGTAGAATATGAAGAGCAATTCCACAGGAGGGATTTCATTGAAGATAGCAGTACCAAAAATATCAAAATCATTACAAGAGCTAGATGTGCGACAAGCACTGTTGGAAGATTATTATGTATCAGATGGATTGGTCACTAAGCTAGAGTTAGACGAGGAGCAAGAAGATAAAATCGTTTTCGATCAAATACATTTTCGGGATATCTCTATGGAAGGTGTTCGATTTCAACAAGTAGAGTTTATTGATTGTATTATTGAAAAGTGTGACTTATCCAATGTGGATTTTGGGAATGCTGTATTCCATCGTGTAGAAATTCTTAGTTCGAAGTTAGTAGGAGCTAACATATCACAAAGCAGGATGACGGATGTAAAAGTGGTAGACACGGTTGCCAACTATGTAAGTTTGAGTTTTTCCAAATTGAAAAAAGTCTCCTTCACTAAAACGTCATTCAATCGTGCAGATTTTATAGAGACGACGTTTGATAAAGTAAATTTTGAAGGCTGTGAATTAAATGAAGCAAATTTCAATGGCACAGCTCTAAACGGTGTAGACTTAAGCTCGAATACATACGAACAATTAACCGTATCATTGGATAAAATGCAAGGTTGTACTGTCTCCACAGAACAAGCAATCGGCTTTGCTAAATCATTAGGTTTACAAATTAAAGAATAAGTTGTTTTAGGAGAGTTCTAATGAACAAAAAATGATCCCTTGTCCAAAAAGACAAAGGATCATTTTTTATATTAAAAGAATAAATTTAATGCTAGGAAAATAATGCCTGCCATTACAGCGGAAATTGGTAAAGTGATAATCCATGTTAAAACAATTTTTTTTGCAACTCCCCATTTTACACCTTTCACACGTTGAGCAGATCCAACTCCCATAATAGCAGAGGATATAACATGTGTAGTGGAAACTGGTAAATGAATAGTGGTAGCTCCGAAAATAATCATTGCAGAAGACAAGTCAGCTGCCGCTCCGTTAATAGGACGTATTTTCATGATTTTACCACCAACAGTTTTAATGATTTTATAACCACCAATAGAAGTACCAAGTCCCATTGCAGTAGCTGCAGCAACTCGAACCCATAATTGAATATCGTCATTTGTTTGCCATTCTGCAGCGATTAAAGCCATCGTAATAATCCCCATTGCTTTTTGCGCATCATTTGTACCATGCGTAAAGGATTGAAGGGCAGCAGTCCCAATTTGGAATATACGGAACTTCTTGTTTGTCCCATATAAACTCCCGTTTTTAAATATTACTTTAAATAATGACATCATTAAGAATCCGACAGCAAGGGCTAGAAATGGTGAAATAAGTAATGCTTGAATGATTTTTATGAAACCTTCCCAGTTTAATATTGCAAAACCAGAAGATGCCACTGCAGCACCGGCAATAGAGCCGATCAACGTATGTGACGAACTGGAAGGAATTCCGTAATACCAAGTAACTAGGTTCCAGATAATTGCAGAGAGTAATGCAGCTAAAATGATTAGCGAGCCATTTTGCAGAGCAAAAGGATCTACAATATCTTTTGTTATTGTTTTAGCAACTCCCGTAAAGGTTAAAGCACCTACAAAGTTCATAGCAGCTGCCATTAATACTGCCACTCTAGGTTTCAATGCTCTTGTGGAAACGGATGTGGCAATGGCGTTTGCAGTATCATGAAACCCATTGATGAAATCGAATGCAAGAGCAAAGACTACTACTAGAATGGTTAATATAAATACTGTTTCCATAAAGGTTTACTCCTACGCGTTTCGCATGATAATTGTTTCCAACGTATTTGCAACGTTTTGGCAATAATCAGCGATTTCTTCTAATTGTTCATATATATCTTTAAATTGAATAATGCGAATTGGATCTTTTTCATTTAAGAATAACTGTTTAATCGATGAACGAAGTACATCATCACATTTTCTCTCGTAATCTTTGATAAGGATGGAATGCTCATGCATCTTCAAAAGTTTTTTACTCGCTAGAAGCTCCATTGCTTTCACAATTTCATCTGTACTTTTCACGATATACCCTAAAAATGTACGCATAGATTCGTCAATTTCGATTAATGAAAACATTTCTAAATGAGCGGTAAAATTATCAATACCATCTAAAATGTCATCCATACGTATCGCAAGTTCAAGAATATCTTCACGCTCAATTGGAGTCATAAAGGATTTATTTAACATAACGATCAATTCATGTATTAATGTGTCTCCAGCAGTTTCGTAATTTTTTAAATGTACGCTGATTTCTTTTAAATCTGCAACCGTATTAATGCGGAAGTCATCTGCATAGTGAGCACTATCACGTACGTTTTCGGCAATTTTTAATAGAGACACGAAAAATGGATCGGGTTTTTTTGAACTAATCATAAAAGCCTCCTGGACTTAGTTAATATATTTACTTTTTCCTCAAATAGCATAACAAAAAAATTACTAAATCAACACATTTTTTACTCTAGATTATACAAATTTACAATCCTGTAACATTAGTTCGACAAATTAGAACTAATATACGTATTTTTTGTTGAAAATGGAGGGTTTTTGACAGAATTTAAAGAATAAGCGAAAAATTTTACGCAATATTAAGTTCTCGCAAAAAGTAGAATATATGAAACCTTCTGATTTTAGTTCCGTATATAGTACAAAGAGATTTATATAATGGAAGAGGTGATTGAAATAGAACAATTCTTTTTATATGGCCTAATTGGTATTGGACTAATTACAATTTTGTATGTGTTATTTGCAGATGCAATTGATGGAATGGACAATGGAATATTAAATCCAACAACGGTTCTTTCCTTCCTATTATTTATTTGTGCATCCGGTTTTATCTTATTGAAGCTAACAGAATGGGACGAAAAAATTGTCATTGTAGTAGCTCTTATTATTTCTAGTGTATTAACATTTTTACTTTACTTTTTCATACTAGTTCCGCTCGCTTCTGCAGAAGTATCGACAGCATATACGGATGAGTCACTTCAAGGACAGGTTGGAAGAGTTATTGTCCCGATACCAATAGACGGGTTTGGTGAAATAGTAATTGAAACAGTCAATGGGATCATTTCTAAAAGAGCGACAGGTTATGACAATGAGGAAATAGATTATGACAAAAAGGTGTTAATTATTGATGTAGACAAAGGTACCTTTTTAGTAAAAGAATATGTACCACTAGTATAAATAATAGGGGGAATTAGAAATGCAAATGGAAATGTTTATTGTTATTGGAATAGTAGTTTTTGTGATTATTGCCATTTTAGCAGTTTTTGTTACTAAGTATCGTACAGTTGGTCCTGATGAGGCACTAATTGTAACGGGAAGTTATTTAGGTTCTGGAAATGTACACACAGATGAATCTGGCAACCGCATTAAGATTATTCGTGGTGGTGGTGCATTTATCTTCCCGGTGTTTCAACAAGCAAAACCACTTAGTCTACTATCTAGTAAATTAGAAGTTACTACACCTGAAGTATATACGGAACAAGGTGTTCCAGTAATGGCAGATGGAACGGCAATTATTAAAATTGGTGGTTCTATTTCGGAAATTGCCACTGCAGCCGAACAGTTTTTAGGTAAGTCGAAAGAAGATCGTGAAAACGAAGCCAAGGAAGTATTAGAAGGTCATCTTCGTTCTATATTAGGTTCCATGACTGTAGAAGAAATTTATAAAAATCGAGATAAGTTCTCACAGGAAGTGCAAAGGGTAGCTTCTCAAGATTTAGCGAAAATGGGATTGGTCATTGTATCATTTACTATCAAAGATGTACGTGACAAAAACGGATACTTGGATTCCTTAGGGAAACCCAGAATTGCGCAAGTTAAGCGTGATGCAGACATTGCTACTGCAGAAGCTGAAAAAGAAACTCGTATCAAACGGGCAGAGGCTTCCAAAGATGCGCAAAGATCTGAAATAGAAAGAGCTACGGAAATTGCGGAATCTGAAAAAGATAATCAGTTAAAGGTTGCGGAATATCGTCGCGAATCGGATATTGCCAAAGCCCGTGCAGACCAAGCATATGAATTAGAAACGGCGCGTTCTAAGCAGGATGTTATTGAGCAAGAAATGCAAATTCAAATTATTGAGCGTCAAAAACAAATAGAACTAGAAGAAAAAGAGATTCTAAGAAGAGAGAAGCAATATGATTCTGAGGTGAAGAAAAAAGCCGATGCAGATCGCTATGCTATTGAACAAAATGCAGAAGCTTCTAAGTCTCGTGAAATGGCAGAGGCTGATGCGGAGAAGTATAGAATAGAAGCTAAAGCAAAGGCTGATGCGGAGAAGGTACGCTTAGATGGTCAAGCAAAAGCAGATTCTCAGCGGGCACAGGGTGAATCAGAGGCAGATGTTATTCGATTGAAAGGTCTTGCCGAAGCAGAAGCTAAACGTAAGATAGCAGAAGCTTTTGAAATGTACGGTCAAGCAGCTGTTCTCGATATGATTGTTCATATGCTTCCTGAGTACGCTAAACAAATTGCAAGTCCTCTTGCTAATATCGATAAAATAACGGTTGTGGACACTGGCAGCGGAGAAGGTGGAGGAGCTAACAAAGTCACCTCTTATGCAACGAACTTGATGTCTACTCTTCAAGAAACTCTAAAAGCATCTTCTGGAATTGATGTAAAAGAAATGCTTGAAAGTTATGCGGGTAAAGGGAATATACGTCCAAGTATTGACCGTTTAACGGAAGAAATAATAAATGTAAATGAAACTCCATAACGTTTTAATGAAAAAAACCTATGAAAATGTTCATAGGTTCTTTTTATTGTATTTCTTTTAAGTTAATTGAATTGTATAATAAAAGCAGATAAAGCAGAATGTTGTCATAGGTATGGGGGATGAAATATGTTAACCGTTGAACAAATACAGGATATACGTATAAAAGCATACCTACCGAGAGTATTTACCGATCAATCGGTTACAACCTATCTTGGAAGTGCAGAAGATATTTCTTACTCTCTATATACATTGTTTCCTAACACAACAACTTGGGTTTATAATAACTCAAATAATTCGGCTGATTTTGTAGAGCGATATACGATTTTAACTGGTGTTTTAGACATAGATTGCGATGGACAAAAGTTTATATTGCATCAAGGCGATGTCATTGATGTCAATAAGTGTACTGGAGTCGTCACCTGTAATGCAGAATCACATGTCGAGATTTTATTTGAAATGACTTCTTCGATATTTGAAAAGAGCTTTTCTGAGCGTGAAATTATCCAAAGAGATGCTAAACGTATTCAAGAAGTAGACGGATATACTTATCATCATTGCTCGCGAATTCGTGATTATTCTATCGAACTCTGGAAAAAAATGAGACCAGGTCGCCAAGGCGTTGCTATTATATCGATGGGTTCGTACTTTCATGATATAGGTAAGTTGGCAATTCCTTTAGAAATACTAAACAAAACGGGTAAGTTAACTGACGAAGAATGGAAAGTCATTAAAATGCATACAACTCTAGGGGCAGAAATGATGCGTAATCATGAAATTGAACGTATACGAAAAGCCGCTTTTATTGTAGAAGAACATCATGAAAGGTATGATGGAAAAGGATATCCATATGGCTTAATGGGAGATGAAATTTCTATAGAGGCTTCGATTGTTTCTGTAGTAGATGCATTTGATGCAATGACTACGAATCGAATATACCGCAAGGCGATGACCATTGAGGAAGCGATCCAAGAGATGAAAGATGGAAAAGGCACTCAATTTCACCCAGAGGTAGTGGATGAATTTTTAGCAATGTTGGAAGAAAAACAAAATAAATGGATTTAAAAGGAGCGAGGTTAATGTCTTATCGTATTGAGCATGACTCTATGGGAGAAATAAAAGTTCCAGAAGATAGTCTTTGGGGAGCCCAAACTCAAAGATCCAAACAAAATTTTAAAATTGGCACAGAAAAGATGCCAATTGGCGTAATTCATGGATTGGCCCTTTTAAAAAAATCTGCAGCAGTTGTAAGTCATTCGTTAGGCAACCTGTCGGAAGCGAAAAAAGATGCTATCGCAGAAGCAGCAGATGAAATTTTAGCTGGTAAACTAGACGCGCATTTTCCTTTAGTTGTATGGCAAACAGGTAGCGGTACTCAATCTAATATGAATGTTAATGAAGTGATCGCTTACAGAGGGAATCAGTTATTAGAGGAAAAGGGAAGCGAAGAGCGTCTTCATCCGAACGATGATGTAAATAAATCACAAAGCTCCAATGATACTTTTCCAACGGCGCTTCATATTGCTGGAGTACTTGCAATAGAAAACCAACTACTCCCAGCAATTGATGTCTTAAAGGGAACATTAGGAAAAAAATCCGAGCAATTTATGGATATTATAAAAATCGGTCGTACACATCTACAGGATGCGACTCCTCTATCAGTAGGACAAGAGTTTAGTGGCTGGCATCGGATGCTAGAGAAATCAGCAAAAATGATTACACAAAGCGTAGAAGATATGAAGGAGCTTGCAATTGGTGGAACAGCCGTTGGAACAGGTTTAAATGCTCCCAAAGGCTTTGGTGACCAAGTGGCAGCGGAAATTTCTAAAGCACTAGGAATTGAATTTACCTCTGCTAAAAACAAATTTCATTCGTTAACAAGCTATGATGATGTTGTTTATGTCCATGGTGCTGTAAAAGCATTAGCTGCAGACTTGATGAAAATTGCAAATGATGTACGTTTACTTGCAAGTGGACCGCGTTCAGGTATTGGAGAAATTTCTATTCCAGAAAACGAACCAGGAAGTTCTATTATGCCAGGTAAAGTAAATCCAACTCAAAGTGAGGCGATGACAATGGTTGTTGCCCAAGTAATGGGGAATGACACAACGATCAGCTTTGCAGCAAGCCAAGGGAATTACCAATTAAATGTCTTTAAACCAGTAATCATTTACAATTTCCTACAATCAGTTGGATTATTAAGTGATGCTATTCTAAGCTTTAATAATAATTGTGCAGTGGGAATTGAACCTAACTTAGATACGATTAAGCACCATGTAAATAACTCATTAATGCTCGTAACAGCATTAAACCCATATATCGGGTATGAGAATGCCGCTAAAATAGCTAAACATGCACATAAAAACGGTACAACATTAAAAGAGGCAGCAATCGAGCTAGAACTTCTGACTGCTGACAAATTTGATGAAATAGTAAAACCGGAAAATATGATTTAATATTTAAAGAAAAGCGAAAGCGCCTATGTAAGCCCTGAAAAGCGCTGGAAGAAATGCAATAAAGGCGTTTTTTGCCTAGGGGAAGTCAGTCTAAGTTCGCGACGTCGTGTCGCAATGACTGACTGACCCGCATCGTGCGGCCCCGCAATTCTGAAGCGACTCGAAGGGCTAGGCGCTGGAGCTAGACTGATAATATGTAAAAAGGATTGTATATGATTATGAAAAAAGTATTACTTATGTTACTAAGCAGTATATTATTGCTTTCCGCATGTGGACAGGAAAATAAGCAAGAAAATCATGAAGAACACGAGGATCATGTTGGTCATCTAGAAAATGGGGATTTACAAGAAACAACAGCTTCATCAGATATATTGCCTGCATTTTTAGATGCTCAGTCCGAGGACATGAAGCTCGTTTATCAAGCAGCTGCAAAAGCGAATGATGTACTAAAATGGATGCCTTGTTATTGTGGTTGTGGAGATAGTGCAGGACACAAAAGTAATTTCAACTGCTTCGTCCATGAGATAAAGGAAAATGGAGAGGTCGTTTGGGATGATCATGGAACTCGTTGCGCAGCCTGTTTAGAAACGGCTATCGCATCAATTCAAATGGTACAAGAGGGTAAATCACGAGTAGAAATTCGTAATACAATTGATGAAACGTATAAAGAAGGCTATGCAAAACCAACCGAAACACCGATGCCCTCATAACTAAAAAATAAACTGCTCCTTCTCACATTTCGTGAGAAGGAGCAGTTTTTAAATACCATGATTTTAGTAACTGGTGAATAAATATGATTATCACGCGAATATCCCTGAAATCATCGAATATAATAATCGCTGATTAGCTCTTCTTTTATAATACCGCTTGGTATTTCAAAAGTAATAACTCCCATAGAACCTGGTGCCACCTCATACTTATCGAAGGAAATAGTCAGTTTGTGATCAGCCGTAATAGAGAACGTTTGATCTGGACGAATGGTTTCAAAACCAATTTCTTCTTCACTTGCGACCCAATACGTAATTGTTTCATCTGCTTCCATCTCTTTAGACATTTCACTCTTGATATAGCTGGAAATTACGTTTATATATCCGTTGTCTTTAAAAAGACTAGGCAGTGTGATGAGGATTTCATTTTTCTTGTCGATTGTATCGGTTCTCATAGTAGTGGATGAAGAACCTACTATATTTGCCTCGTAGCGGCTGATAGAGAGAATCTCATCTGTATCCGTTACTACTTCATACGTAGAAACTACACCAAGATTACCCCCGCCAACTTCCTTCAGTGCTTCCATCTCTTTTTGAAAGCCTTCATAAAGTACTTTGTTTTCTGCTATATATTTTTCATTTAGACTATTTTCTAATTCTTTATTAGTTAATCCAGTAATATTTGGTACTTTTAAATCCGCGTTATATGTGTCCTCTTCTATAATTATTTCCTGTACCGAAACGACTTGAATGATGGATCCAAGTACAGGCACTGTGGAAAGGGATTGAGCGAGAGCAGGACTCATATTAACACTAGCTACAAATATTGCTGCAGCTGCAGCAATGCCAATTCCAAGCTTTTTGAAAGAAGGCTTCTTTTGTTCCATTTTTACAGTTTGAATAGATTTACTTACTAATTGCTCTAACTCTGATGGAATTTCAATATCGTTATACTGTTTTTTAGATTCATTTAACTTGCTCATGCTTTCACCTTCTCTTCCATAGTGGAACGTAATTTCCTAAGAGATGCATACAATCTAGTTTTAATTGTGTTTGAATTTATACCAAGTGTTATTGCAATGTCTTCTATTTTCATATCCTCAAAAAAACGAAGGATTATTAGTGTCTTCTGTTTTGGTGCTAAATGGTCAATTGCCTCATACAGGTCGATGTCCGGTATTTCCATTTCGTTGGAAGGTAGGTGGAAGTCTAAAACTTCATCCTCGACGACAACCATTCGTTTGTTTTTGTTAATAAAATCTATGGAAGTATTTATTAATATTCGGTAAAACCACGTTTTTAAATATTGGATTTGCTCAAGTGAATCAATCGACTTTAATGCTTTCATAATGCTCTCCTGGATAATGTCCAAGGCAGATTCCTTATTTTTTACATAGCTATAAGCAAGTCGGTAATGGGCGTTTTGATTTTCAACTATATAATTTTCCACTAGCTGAAACTTTTCTGATTTTGTCATGACAGGGGTATGCTCCTTTTTCTTGCTGTAACGTTCGAACGTATTAATTATTAGACTGGGTTAGCTGAAAAAAAGTTTGCCTTTTATTAATATTAACGGCAAATCTTCTGCTTGACGAAAAATATCCCACCTGGTATGGTTATACACATAAGTATATAACCATATAAGTAATAAGGAGAGAGGTTATTGTAGTGAGCACACTTTTCGACCATGACAAACCGATCTATTTGCAAATCCGAGAAAAAATTGAAGACCAAATTGTAAACGATCAATTAAAAGAAGGTGAGCAGGCCCCTTCTACGAATCAATTAGTTAGCTTTTACAAGATAAATCACGCAACCGTATCAAAAGGGGTCAACCAATTAGTAGAAGAAGGAATATTATTTAAAAAGCGAGGGATAGGGATGTTCGTAGCAGAAGGAGCTAAAGGAGTGCTCGTGCAAAAACGGAAAGAAGCATTTGTAGATGATTATATAGTAGGTCTAGTGAGGGAAGCTGACAAGTTAGGTATAACAGAAAAGGAAATCGTTCATCTAATAAGCAAAGTGAAAAGGAGTGATCTTCAATGAATTTTAATGTTTCAGTAAACAATTTGAGCTTAACCTATGGTTCCTATCCCGCATTAAAAGACGTTTCTTTCATCCTAAATGAACCTAAAATTTACGGGTTATTAGGAAGAAATGGTGCAGGGAAAACATCTCTACTTTCTATCTTGGCATCGTTCAGAGAACAAACCGGCGGAACTATTGCAATAGGTGGCGAAGCTCCATTTGAGAATGCAGAAATTATGAAGCATGTATCTTTCATTTTCAATAAAGACTATAAAGATGAATCAGATAATGTAAAAGAATCACTCGAGTATGTTGGGAGATACCGTTCTCAATTTGATGCAGAATACGCTGACTACTTAGTAGAGAAGTTTAAACTTCCATTAAAGAAACCAATAAAAGAATTCTCGAAGGGTATGCAGTCCGCTCTAAACGTAACGATAGGTTTAGCAAGTAGATCCCCGATTACGATATTCGATGAGGCATACTTGGGAATGGATGCTCCAACTAGAGATATATTTTACCGTGAGTTGCTAGAAGACCAATCGAACCATCCGCGCATCATTATACTCTCTACACATCTAGTTTCTGAAATGGATTATTTGTTTGATGAAGTAATAATATTGCATAAAGGAAGTATTGTGTTACAAGAGGATTTTGAGTCCCTTGTTACAAAGGGCTCTTCCATTACAGGCGCAGCGGAGGTTGTAGACGAGTTTGTACGCCCGATGAAACAGTTAAATAGTCAACAATTGGGTAATACAAAATCTGTAATGGTATATGGTGAACTAAGTGAGCATGACAGAAAAGTAGCTCGGCAAAGGGGACTGGAGATTGGTCCAATTTCACTTCAAGATCTGTTTATACATTTGACAGAAGGGGATGATTAAATTGAAAAAAGCAAGCATTTTTCCGAAAGTAGCAACAGATTTGTTTTGGGTTCAATTATTTTGGGCATTTGGATTTTTAGGAATAATGTTCGTTATTCATCTAATAAAAATAGTAATGGCTATAAATAGCAACAATGACATAGAAATCTACTTTGTCTCTACATTTGTAGCTGCAAATATATTTATGCTAGTGGTCGGCATTATCTCATCGTATGGATTTTTACCTCACTATGTCAGTAATGGAGTAACGAGAAAAGATTACTTTAAGGGAGCAGCACTTGCTTCTGTTGGACTTTCTATTGCACTTCCAGTGATTACGAGTATAGTGGCAGTAATTGAATTATTCATCTTAAAAATGTTTAATATGTCATCAATTTTTACGACTACTTTTGGTGAAAGAGTCAACATGGAAGATGATGGGTTAATCGTTGAGGTTATTCAATCCATTATTATAGCTCCATATGTCGATCCACAAAGTAACTGGTTGTTAGCAATATTCATCGTTATTTTAAACCTCTTAACGTTTTATCTGCTAGGTTGGTTAATAGGAAGTGCCTTTTACGGTTTTGGTGTGGTGATTGGTCTAGTGTTTATCGGTATTTCCATTGTCTTAGTCTTTATAGAAAATGCATTATTAAGTATAGGATTAGGGCTAACAGTACCAGAAAGGCTTTCCTCGTATGACTTTGGTTTACCAATATCCATAATAGGTGTGGTGGCAATTATAATTATAGTTCTATGGGTTATTCGCCAGCTTACAAAGAAAGTTGCTATTAAAATGTAATAAAGGGATAAGAGTGTACGAAGTGAAAACTTTGTGCACTTTTTTGTTTTTGACAGTGTCCCGTTCCGGGCGCCAGCCCTTCCAGAGCTATTCAGGGCTACCAGGGCCCCCTCCGCATTTCAGACTATCTTAAGAATTTCTTCATTTTTATCCTTCTAAAATGTTAAGAAATGAAGGATACAATGAAATGAGTAGTGAAACGGGAGGTAAAAAGATGATAAAAGTGAAGCAAGTGAATCATACATTCCTAATAGGGAAAAAAGGAAAGGAAAAGAAAGTACCGGTCTTAAAAGGCTTATCCTTCGAAGTGGAAAAGGGAGAAATCGTGGCAATTGTAGGGAAAAGCGGCTCGGGTAAGTCAACTTTGCTTCATACGATAGCAGGGTTTATGAGCCCTGAACAAGGCTCCATAACAGTAAATGGACAGGAAACAGCTAATTTAAATGAAACAGAAAGAGCAGCATTCCGATTAAATAACTTCGGCTTCATCTTTCAAAATTTTCAACTGATGCCTGGATTAACAGCTTTTGAAAATGTAGAACTACCACTAAAACTAAAGGGCATATCCGCTAAGCAAAGAAAAACGAGTGTTAAACAAATGATGGACAAGGTAGGTTTGACAGAGGTTGGAGACCATTATCCAAATGAATTGTCGGGGGGACAGCAGCAGCGTGTGAGTATTGCTCGAGCATTAATAACGAATCCACCGATATTATTTGCAGATGAACCAACGGGGAGTTTAGATTCTGAAACGGAGCAAGATATATTATTGCTAATACAAAATTTAAATCAAACGCTTGGTGTAACGTTTGTGATGATTACACACGATGAGGAAGTTGCTAGTATTGCCCATCGAACATTTAAAATGCGCGACGGGGAATTAGTGAAGGGGGATTTACAGTAATGTTATTTAAAGATCAGGTCGATTTTGTTCGCCAACATATTAAGAAAAATAAATTACGTGTATTTATGACTATTCTTGCCGCAACGATGGGTTGTGCATTTTTAATCGTATTAGCTTCTATTGGATTTGGTATTCAAGATACGATGCGCAAGGAAATACTTCAAGATCAAGCCATCACGCAGGTAGAAGTTTTCCCGAGTGAAAATGAAGAATTGAACCTTAAAGAAATCAAAGCTGTACCATTTATTGGAGCAATCGTCCAAAGAACTAGCATGGATACAATGACAAGCTTCCATTTTGAGGATCGAATGATGTCAGGAGACTTGCGCTTAACTGACATGAAAGAGGAAGAACAATCAAACCTTAAATTATCAGAAGGACGATTGCCCAAAAATGAATCGGAGATAATAGTAGGGTATCACTTTGCTCAGAACTTGTGGACAGATGCAGAACGTATAAAAGTAGAAGAGGGAGTAGAGGAAGCGGATCTTCCTAAGGGATATGAAAAGTCGATTATAGGTAAAGAAGTTTCTCTATCCTTACAACCGTATGAATCGGAGAGTGCATTTCCAGAACAGTGGGATTTTACAGTAGTAGGAGTGATGGAAAATCCAGCAAAAGATTGGATAGTAGATTCAAGCATTCTAATGGATGAATCATGGTTACCGAAATTAACAGCAGCTTATGAAGCAAATGGAGAACAAGTTCCTGAAATTTATACAAACACCAAAATTTATACATCTAGTTTAGAGCATGTGAAATCAGTTACAAAAGATTTAAAGGATATGGGCTATAACGTCTTTTCTGTATCAGAGCAATTAGAACAGATCGATGTATTTTTTATGGCTTTTAAAATTGGACTAATCTTTGTTGGGACTATTGCAATTCTTATATCATCTATAGGTATTTTCAACACAATGACAATGGCCGTAACTGAACGAACTCGTGAGATTGGCGTGATGAAAGCAATCGGAGCTAGTCCTAAGCTAATTCAACGATTGTTCCTGATGGAAAGTGCGTGGATTGGGATAATCGGAACTCTACTAGCGATCGTTATTTCCTACGCAGTGAGCTTCCTAGCTAACTGGTTACTCCCGCTGGTTGTTGGCGCTGCTCTAGGAGAGGATGAGTTCTCAGATTTATCTATCACGTTCTCGTTAATCCCTTGGCAGTTAGTGCTTCTTGCATCAGCTATGAGTATCGGAGTCGCAATGATTTCTGGTTGGAGACCAGCTCGCAAAGCAACAAAAATAGACGTGATTCAAGCATTACGTCAGGAGTTATAAAGAAAAGAGTGAGCAAGAAGTGTCTTAAGACATTCCTTGCTCACTCTTTTTTATACGGAAATCGTAAAATAAGCGATAAACAGTATAAACACAACGACTGCATTTATTAAATTATATTTAGTTCTAGAGATCGGTTTATTTAGTTTATCTGATTTATTTATTAATACAATCCCCAGATAGGTAACGAAAATTGCCAAAAACAAAGCGAATATTGGAGGCATTGCATAAACGCGGGCATCAATAAAATGCACAATAATAATTGCGATGGCCATAGCAAAACCATAAGCCACTTTTTTAATTGTTGGTTCTTTCATCATAAGATCCTCCGGCGGCATAGTATTTCAATCTTTTCAATTCAGATAATCTTTCAATTCATTCTCCAAAAATGGTTTTGCATTAAGTAGCTGCTTAAATTGCTGATAACTTGCCATTTGTTCTGTGGTAGGTTTTTTTCCTGTTTTATAGGCACGTATCAATATGTTTTTAGGGGTGTTTTCCATATCGATAAATTCTACTAATTGTGCTTCGTACCCGACCATATTTAAAATCTCTGCTCGAATGGAGTCCGTCGCTAAAGCAGCGAAACGTTCTTTTATCAAACCATGTTTTAACATTATATCTAGACCAGGTGCTTCTAACTGTGTATTTAATTCGTGCTGACAGCAAGGTACACTTAATATAACACTAGCACCCCATTTAACTGCTCTTGCAAGTGCCATATCAGTTGCCACATCGCAGGCGTGAAGCGTCACAACCATATCTACCGCAGTTTCGTCATTATAGTCATTTATATCTCCTACTAGAAACTCTAACTGCTCGTATCCTAAATCATTGGCTATTTGAGCACATTCTTCAATTACTTCTTTTTTCAAATCAAGACCAGTAACTCGAATATCAAGTCCTTTTTCGATTTTCAAGTAATGATACAGTGCGAATGTCAAATAAGATTTACCTGAACCAAAATCGAGAATTCTAACGGCCTTATCCTTTGGTAAATAGGCAAGGGTGTCATCGATAAATTCGATAAAACGATTTATTTGTTTAAATTTATCGTACTTTTGCTTTTTGACTTTTCCATCTGCTGTTTGGACACCTAAGCGTATAAGAAAAGGGTATGGTGTATTCGCATCCAATAAATAATTCTTTTTACGGTTATGAGAGAGGTCTACAGCTTTAGAGACAGTGGCTTTTTCTGATTTCCACATAACTTTGTTTTTCTTGGAAAGCTGAGCCTGTACTTTTTCTTCTCTGAAATCTATATGAAACTGACGGAACTGTTCTAAGAGTCCATCTAATGTCTCTGAAAAAGCATCTAAAGCAATATTCTCATGCTTTAATATTCTTTCGTACTGGTATTCTAATTGGATATGATACGTATTCTTTATCTCGATTGGTTTCAATTTTACACGTTTCACTTCATTAGACTTTGCGCGTGGTTGACTAATAGTTGCCGTGACTAGTTGCTTCGTGACTATTTGCTCAAGCATGTATTCTTTCATTTCTTGAAATTCCATAAAATCGCCTACTTTTTCGTAATATACTTGGAAATAGTGTATCACATCGACTTCATTTATTATAAGTAAGTGTTTTGCCAGTCAGTCCAAACAAAATGGTGAGCACCGGACAAAGTAAACAGAAGAAGGCAAATGGCAAGTAATCAATTGTTGAAACAGATAGTACGTCTGTTATGAAGATTCCACATACACTCCAAGGGACTAGTGGATTTACTACAGTCCCCGCATCCTCCATCACACGAGCAAGGTTTTTGTTTGCTAACCCAACTTTTTGGAAATGGGCTTGAAAGGTTTCGCCTGTCAATAAAATAGACAAGTATTGCTCCCCGATAAGTACATTCACTCCTATAGCTGTGAAAGCTGCAGCTGAAATGACCTTTCCTACACTCGTTAGTAGACTTTCTATTTTCCGTAGTAAACTTTGCACTATTCCTAAAGTAAATAAAAGCCCCCCCATACTCAAAGCCAGTAAGACTAAGGAGATAGTAAACATCATGCTAGTCATTCCACCTCTAGATAATAAGGAGTCAACCGCTTCTAAACCAGTTTGAGATGTATAGCCGCTAAATAGGATGTGTAATACTTCACTTGCTGTGAAAAACTGATGGAAATAAGCTACAGCTATTGCGCTTGCTGAAGTGAGAGCAAGTGCTAACATAGCAGGCACTTTTTTGGCAGAAAGTACAATGAGCAAAACTAATGGAAGTAATGAATACCAATGGACCATACCAGTTTGAAGTAGACCTTCTTTCAGTGTAGTTATTTGCTCTAATTGTTGAATTTCTTTGTTAGGCGAAAGTAATGCATATCCAATTATCGCTATAAAAAATGCTGGGATTGTCGTCCAGCCCATATTACGTATATGTTCAAACAGATCAACGCGAACTATAGCTGACGCTAGATTTGTGGTATCTGATAATGGAGACATCTTATCTCCGAAAAAGGCTCCTGAAACGATGGCCCCAGCAGTAATAGCCAATGAAATATCCATAGCACTTGCTATACCAACAAAAGCAACACCTACTGTGGCAACGGTTGTTAATGAACTGCCAATAGCAAGACCGATAACGCATGTTACTAAAAAGACTATTGCAAAGAAAAAATGAGGTGAAATCAATTGAAATCCTATATAAATAAGCGTCGGAATAGTACCGCCAATCATCCAGCTACTTATTAAAATTCCTATAAAGAAAAAGATGAAAACAGCGCCGAGTCCCGTTTTAGAACCTTCTATTAGTCCTTCTTCCAATGACTCGAATGGAACCCTTTTTAATAGCCCATAACCAATTAAAAGTAGAATGGCAAATAAAATTGGTAGATGTGGTACAGCATCAAATTTTATAATACAAACTACCATCAAAGAAACTATTAACAAGATTAGAAATAATGCCTCTCGAAAAGGAGGCGTAATTGTAGATGAAATTCGAAACATAAAATATCCTCCTAAACTAATTTTAACACTTTGGCGATTCAACGCTTTCAATCACTAAAGTAATTAGGATTTTACCAGGTTTCAACAAACTGTCAATCGGAAAAGGAAAAGTCTATTTCATCAGAATTTTGTGATAAAATAGAGTTTAAATAAACAATCAAGGGGTGATTGGTTTGTTAAATGAAAAAACAGTTGGGGAAATTGTGAAAGAAGCAGCCAGGAAATTTCCAGATACAGAAGCGTATGTGTATCCAGAGCATGGCATTCGAAAGACGTATAAGGAGTTTGACAAAGAAACGGATGAGCTTGCAAAAGCCTTTATCGGTATGGGCATTCAAAAAGGGGAGCATGTGGCCATTTGGTCTGACAATAAGAGAGAGTGGTTACTCAGCCAATTCGCAACAGGAAAAATGGGTGCCGTACTCGTAACAGTGAATACAAATTATCAAGAGAAAGAACTAGAATACTTGTTGCAACAATCAGATGCTACGACGCTCATATTATGCGAATCTTTTAAAGGAACTTCCTATTTAGATATTGTCCGTGCAATTTGCCCGGAAATTATTCATTCAGAAAAAGGCAATATTCTCTCAGAAAAGTTCCCCCATTTTAAAAGAGTCATAGTAATGACTGACAATGAGTATAAAGGTATGTATTCATGGGCGGAGCTATTATCACATGCAGATAAGGTGTCGGACGACACGTTGGAGAACGCATTGAAATCACTTCATAATGAAGAAGTGATTAATATTCAATATACTTCTGGAACGACTGGTTTTCCAAAAGGTGTAATGCTTTCGCACAAAAATGTAGTAAATAACGGACAACTCGTAGGCGACTATATATATTTAACAGAAAAAGATCGTCTTTGTATTCCGGTACCTTTTTTCCACTGCTTTGGGTGTGTAATGGGAACAATCGCATCTGTAACACATGGAACTACCATGGTCATTATCGAGCAATTTAATCCAGGTAAAGTACTTCAAATAGTTCAGGACGAAAAATGTACAGCATTGCACGGGGTACCAACAATGTTCATCGCAGAATTGAACCATCCAGATTTTAAGCAGTTTAAATTGTCTACACTGCGAACAGGTATTATGGCAGGCTCTATTTGTCCAATTGAAGTGATGAAAAAAGTGATCACCGATATGGGTGCAAGTGAAATAACAATAGCTTATGGACAAACAGAATCCTCTCCGGTCATTACACAAACGAAGACGGATGATCCTATTGAGAAGCGAGTGTCATCTGTCGGGAAGCCTCATCCTGCGGTTGAAGTGAAGATTATAGATCCACTTACAGGGGAAGATACACCAACTGGAGTCCCTGGTGAGCTTTGTACCCGAGGTTATTTAGTGATGAAAGGATACTATAAAAACGAACAAGCAACTAAGACGGCAATTGACCCTAATGGTTGGCTTCACACAGGTGATATCGCAGTGGTGGATGAGGAAGGGTATATAGATATAACGGGACGTATTAAAGACATGGTAATCCGTGGTGGAGAAAATATCTATCCAAAAGAAGTAGAAGAATTTTTATATCAGCACCCTAAGGTCCAAGACGTTCAAGTAGTTGGAGTACCTGATCCTAAATACGGAGAAGAGCTTATGGCATGGGTTATTCTAAAAAGCGGCGAACAGATAACTTCTGATGAATTAAAAGAATACTGTAAAGGGAAAATTTCATATCATAAAATACCAAAGTATATTGAATTCATAGAGTCATATCCAATGACAGCTTCAGGCAAAATTCAAAAGTTTCTCCTTCGTGAAATGTCTAAAGAGAAGGCCAAAGTATAATTCGTATTATTTCCTGGGAAATCGACAAATTTCATGTGAATAGAAAGGTAAGAAAACAAATCCATTACGAGGAGTAACTTTAAGTGAATGTGAATGCAACTTTCATAATGCGATTCAAAGCGTTTATGCTGGATTACTTGCTTATATTTTCCTACTTGAGTGTGCTTGCTGTCTTCAATATATTTGTATTTCCATCTGTACAGAGTTTGTTTATTAACTCACTTGTAGTTGCGCAGTTCACAGGATTTCTAATGGTAACATTGCCGGTTTCACTCTATTTTATTATTAGTGATTCAGTGCTAGGGAAACAGTCCGTAGGCAAGAGATATATGGGAATTAAAGTAGTCAATAAACATAATCAAAACCTTTCGATACTCCAGTCTGTTTTTAGAACCATTGTGAAATTTCTCCCTTGGGAACTTTCACATTATCTTGTGTATCGCCTGATTTACCTTGGAGATGCAGAAGTTCCAATTAGCTACTATGCAATTGGTGGAATTATCTATGGGCTTATGCTTGCTTATATCCTTACCGCTCTATTTAGTAAGCGTAAAAAATCACTTTATGACATGGTTGTCGAAACACAGGTTATTAAGGTGTGATCTTAGTAATTGAGAAGCATCAGTTTTCCGATCGATGCTCTTCATATTTATTGATATACTGATGGCATGGGAATTATTGAAAGGAGGTGCTACGATGTATTTGGATCATATCGTTCATAGCGTTACAAAAGAACCGCTAGAGGTAGCGAAAGATTGGATGGAAAATGAAGTTCATACAGTAGTGGGTGGTCAACATACTCAATGGGGAACATACAACGCACTTCTTTATACGAAAACCAGCTATATTGAGTGGCTTTCCGTAGAACGGCAGGAAGTTGCGAACAACGCTGATCATCCTCTTATAAATCTTATGCTTCATGACTTGAAAACAAGTGGAGCAGGATTCAATACAATCTGTATCCGCACTACTAATATAGCTCATCTTAGTAACCAGCTAATGGACCAGGGTATAAAAACTTCGGGAGTTCTACATGCTGAGAGGAAGACAACTAGTGGATTAATACGTAAATGGAAAATGTTATTTATCCACGAGGAAGTTAGTAATGCTTTGCCTTTTCCGTTCTTTATAGAATGGGAGGAGAGCGATGAGGCTAGATATCACTCACTGCAAGAGGATGGAACAATAAATGCCAGTAATCTGAAGTTATCTATTACTGCTTGTGAGTTTCACGTTCGAGATCCAAGGGAAGTAATGAATAAGTGGAAAAATTATTTTCAACTAATCGAGTATGATGAACAAACATTACTTTTAGAAAATACACGATTAATATTTAAACAAAGTAAAATCGAAACAAAAGAGCGACTTGCAAGCATTGATATTGATGGTTCTAATCTACATAAAGAAATCACATATGAACAAGCAACTTATCGCTTTCTTTAAAAGGAGAAATTATATGGATGAAATAATAGAAAAGGCAATACTCGTAGCTGTAAAATTACAAAAAGATGAGCATTTTGAATACGGATTGGAAGAACTGCACAATTTAGCAGGGGCATTAGATGTGGAGGTAGTTGGGGAAGTAACGCAAAATCTTGAACGAGTTACCTCATCTCATTATGTGGGGACCGGTAAGGTAGAGGAGATTAGAAGCCTATATGAAGAAGCCGGAGCTAATCTAGTTATCTTCAATGATGAGCTTTCCCCATCACAAATTAGGAACTTAGAACGTGACTTGGACTGTAAAGTTATTGACCGTACTATGCTAATTCTTGATATCTTTGCTCGACGTGCAAAGTCTAACGAGGCTCAAATGCAAGTAGATTTAGCGCAACTTCAATATATGCTTCCACGTCTTGTGGGACTTAGAGCATCTCTAGGCCGACAAGGTGGGGGAACTGGCGGTGGATTTAAAAACCGTGGTGCTGGGGAAACAAAGCTAGAGCTGGATAGACGTAAAATTGAAGATCAGATTGCCAAACTCAAACGAGACCTCGAGCATGCAAAAGATCAACGTGAAACGCAGCGCAAGCAACGTAAGAAAAATGCAATTCCCGTTGTATCTTTAGTAGGTTATACGAATGCTGGTAAATCTACAATTATGAACCAATTGTTAAACAAAGTCGGACAAATGGAATCGAAGCAAGTATTTGAAAAAGACATGCTTTTTGCAACTCTAGAAACTTCCGTCAGACAGATTAAACTTCCGGACCAAAAGGAATTTTTATTAACAGACACGGTAGGTTTTGTTAGTAAGCTTCCCCATCATTTAGTAAAAGCCTTCCGTTCAACATTGGAAGAAGCACGTGATGCAGATTTACTTCTACACGTTGTGGATGTATCGAACGCAGAGCATCGCTTCATGATGGACGTAACGAACGACACACTTCATGCTGTTGGTGTTGAAGATGTACCTACTGTATTTGTTTACAACAAATCTGATTTAGCAGATATGAAATACCCACATATCGCAGGTGATAATATTTGGATTTCTGCGAAAGAGGGAGCAGGGTTGAATGAGCTGATAGAGATTATTAGAAAACATATTTTCTCTAATTATGTTAGTTGTTCCTTACTAATCCCGTTTGACCGTGGAGATATTGTATCTTACTTAAATGAGCATGCGTCAGTCTCCACTACTTCGTATGAGGAAGAGGGTACCGTTGTACAAGTAGAAATGAAAAAATCAGATTATGATCGTTTTCAAGAATTTTTATTTGTCCAATAGATAGCTGCAATGTTGTAGAGAAACACCCCAAAGTAACGAAGGATCATCGCAATGTAGTCAAGAATCACCGGAAAGTAACCAAAAATCACAGCAAAGTCGCAAGAACTAATAGAACAAATTAAAAAGTTGTCTCGCCGGTAGATATTCTACTGGGAGACAACTTTTTTGGTTTCCTTAATATTAAACCTCTTGGAACTGTATGTTATGCAATCTAGCAAATATTCCGTCCTGTGCTACTAAATCACTGTAGGAACCATCTTCTTCGATTCCTTTTTCTGTTACAACAAGGACACGGTCGGCATCACGGATAGTTGCCAATCTATGTGCAATGATAAGGGTAGTCCTATTTTCGGCTAGCTCCATTAAAGACTTCTGGATAAACCGCTCTGTTTCCGTATCAAGAGCTGATGTAGCTTCATCCAGAATTAGAATTGGTGGGTTTTTTAAGAACATACGAGCTATCGCAAGGCGTTGTTTTTGTCCACCTGATAACTTAAGTCCACGCTCCCCGATTTGTGTATCATAACCTTCTGGTAGAGAAGCAATCATATCTTCTAAATGTGCCTTTTTGGCAGCGTCTCGAATTTCTTCCTCACTTGCATCTTGTTTACCATAGGCAATATTCTCACGAATAGATCCCGTGAACAAAAATACATCCTGTTGAACAATACCAATTTGAGAACGCAATGATTTCATCGTAATATCTTGGATGTTCAATCCATCTACGGAAATCGCTCCTTCTTGAACATCGTAAAACCTTGGGATTAGGGAACAAATAGTAGTTTTCCCTGCTCCAGATGGACCTACGAATGCGATAGTTTCTCCTGCTTTAATAGACAAGTTAATATTATCTAATACAGGTTTATGTTCATCGTATCGGAAACCAACTTGCTCGAAATTTATATCTCCTTTTAAATGCTGAACAGTTAGTGCGTTCGGAGAGTCTTGAATTTCAGGATCCTGTTCAACTAGCTCCAGGAAGCGTTTGAATCCAGCCATTCCTTTAGGATATAGCTCAAGTAGTGCTGTTATTTTATCAACTGGTTTTATCAACACATTGACATATAGTACAAAACTTACAAGTTCTCCGGTGGTAAGAGCTCCTTTATATGTAAACCAAGCTCCGACAACAAGTACGACCAATGTTACGAGACGAGTTAACATATAAATACTAGAATGTGTACCGGCCATCACTTTATAGGCCACCAGCTTAGCTAAACGGAATTGTCCATTATCTTCTTTGAAACGGGCAATTTCAAAAGTTTCATTGGTAAATGATTGAACAACACGAACACCAGAAACACTGTCTTCCACTCGTGCATTTACATCTGCAATTTTTCCGTACATGTTTTTCCATGCTCTATTCATCATAATGTTACCGTACGTTGCCACGACGGATAAGATCGGCACCATGACAATAGCGATGATCGCAAGTTCCGGATTAATATTGTACATAATCGTAAAAGCACCGATTAATGTCATAATAGCGATGAACAAATCCTCCGGACCATGATGGGCAAGTTCACCAATATCAAATAAATCATTTGTAATTCGACTCATAATATGACCTGTCTTCGTATTATCAAAGAACCGGAATGATTGGCGTTGAACGTGGGTGAATAATTGCTGTCTCATATCGGTCTCTATATTAATGCCGAGTTTATGGCCAAAATAACTTACGACATACTGTAGAAAAGTGCTGAGGATAAATACTACCAATAGTAGGATACTGATTTTTGTTATCATGCTCCAATCCCCAGTAGGTAACAAGTCATCGATAAACCATTGAACTGCAACTGGATATGCGAGCTCTAAAATTGCGACAAATACAGCACTACTGAAGTCAATGATAAATAGTCGTTTATGCGGTTTGTAATATGAAAAAAACTTCTTGAGCATTTTCTTAGCTCCTTCCTTCTGTCATAACGACTATTATAACCAACAATTTCAAAAGTCGAAATAATTAAATTCGATAGAATAAATAAAATTCCAATTTCAGTCAAAATTTGCTCTGTATTTTATATTAGAACGTTGATATTACGCTGTTTTTTAGTAGAAATCTTCCTAGTTGAAATATAAAAGGTTTTTTGACAATTGCAAAAGGGCAGTTTATAATATGTGTCTTGTTAGTTTTATGGGCATTAGGTTACTTTTCATGTAATCCATTAATATGGCGATAGAGTGTATTCCTAATGTTTTCAAAATTAGAAAAGAGGTAAAAAAATGGCAACAAAAGAAGAGATAGTTAAATCCGTCCCTCAGAAGGGATTTTTTGGTCATCCGAAAGCATTACTATCATTGTTTTTCACGGAGTTTTGGGAGCGTTTTTCTTACTATGGAATGCGCGCAATACTAATCTACTATATGTATTACGAAGTAACGCAGGGAGGATTGGGACTAGAACGTTCTACTGCTAACTCCATTATGGCTGTGTATGGTTCACTAGTTTATATGTCTGGAATTATTGGAGGTTGGATAGCTGACCGCCTATTCGGTACGACGAAAACGGTATTCTATGGTGGGGTTCTCATCATGTTCGGTCATATCGTCTTGGCATTCCCTGGTGGTTTAACTACTTTGTTTGCCTCGATGGCATTAATCATCATTGGGACAGGCTTGTTGAAACCAAATATTTCAAGTATTATCGGGGATCTGTATTCTAAAGAAGATACTCGTCGTGATTCAGGTTTTAGCATTTTCTACATGGGGATTAATATGGGAGCGTTTATCGCACCTTTAATCGTTGGAACAATTGGTCTTGAGTATAACTTCCATTTAGGATTTGGTCTTGCTGCGGTCGGTATGGCAATTGGTTTAGTCGTATTTTTAGTAACTAAAAAGAAATATTTAGGGTTAGCAGGTACATATGTGCCAAATCCAATGGCAAAAGATGAACGTAAAAAAGTTCTAACTAGAATTGGTATTGCATTAGTCATTATTTTAATTGTTGGATTCATATTGATTCAACAAGGTATTTTAACAATTGATAGTTTTATCATGACAGTTTCTATTTTAGGTATTGTTATTCCTACCTTGTACTTTATCGTTATGTATAGAAGCAGTAAAACAACAGAGGATGAAAAGTCTCGCTTACTTGCATACATCCCATTATTTGTTGCAGCTATGATGTTCTGGGCAATTCAAGAACAAGGGTCCAACATTTTAGCACAGTATGCAGATGAACGAGTAGACTTAATGATTGGATCTGTTGAGATTTCACCTGCCTGGTTCCAATCTTTAAATCCATTGTTCATCATTGCCCTTGCACCAGTGTTTGCGTGGATGTGGGTAAAACTGGGAGACAGACAACCATCTACACCTAAGAAATTCTCATTTGGTTTGTTCTTTGCGGGGATGTCCTTCATCGTCATGATTATTCCAGCTTACTTCAACGGTACTGACTCTCTAGTTAGTCCTTTCTGGCTAGTACTGAGTTTCTTCCTTGTAGTATTAGGTGAGTTATTATTATCACCAGTAGGATTATCTGCGACCACGAAACTTGCACCGGGAGCATTCGCAGCACAAACGATGAGTTTATGGTTTATGACGAACGCGTCAGCTCAGGCTATCAATGCCCAAGTTGTTAAATTTTACTCACCAGAAAACGAAATTATATACTTCGGTGTTATAGGTGTAGTAGCTTTAGTAATTGGTTTATTACTCTATATAATGACTCCATTAATCCAAAAATATATGCGTGGCGTTAAGTAAAATTCAAAATAGTGAAACTTTATAAGTAATCATCCCGTAAAGTAAGTATCTTACTGAGAAGGGATGATTATTTTTATGAAGAAATGGACAGCTCTATTATCTATAGCAACCTTAACATTAGGCTTAGCTGCTTGTAACGAAACTGCAACACCCGTACAAGAAAAAGAGGTAACAGAAACTAGTAAACTTACTTTACAAGAAGTATATGACAAGTCAATGAAAGTTTCTGAAGAGTTAAAAAGCGTTAAAGGCACGATAGATATGAATCAGACGATGACAATGCCTAGTGAAGAAATGACTTTGGACATTAAGTCAGCGCTAGATATGGAATATATACTGGAACCAATGCAAATGCACCAAAAGGGCACAACGACAATGATGGGTATGGGTGAAGGTGGAGAGTCTCAAGAAACTGAGGTGGAGACTTATATTACAGAAGATGCAATGTATGTGTATGAAGGCACAACTGCACAATGGATGAAGTTCCCTCAGGAAATGGTAGACCAAATCATGAGTTCTGCAAACCAAACAGATCCAGCTACTCAACTGCAACCCTTACAGGAATATTTAGAACAAGTAGAATTTGAACAAGACGATGACACCTATATTCTAACACTGAAAGGCAGTGGTGAAGAGTTTACTGCCCTTGTGAAAGACCAGGTAGATGAAGCACTTCAAAATTTAACTGCAGGTGAAAATATTAACTTAGACTTTACGATTAACTCGGTTGACTACGTAGTCCATATTGATAAAGAATCGTATCAAACGACCAAATTAGATACAGTGATAGATATGGATATGACGATGGAAGGAGAAACGATTAATCTAAAAATGGATGCTAAAACAGACTTCTCTAAGTTCAATGAAATAGAGGAGATTGTCGTTCCTCAAGAGATTATCGATAGCGCTACATCAATTTAATTAAATAATAGAATAGGTTTTAGCTAATAGGCTGTTTCAATTGTTATGAAATTCGACAATTGAAACAGTTTTTTTAATTAAACCAAAGTAGGATAGGGTGGGATTAATATAGGGGAATAGTCACTCATTCCTATATCTAAATGACAAGCGTTTTCATTTAGACATTGACTTAAATAGTCAGGATGCTATAATTAAATTGATGGTAATTGATAATGATTTTCAATGCTGTTTATTATAAAAATATCTTCTATGTACAATAAATAAATGTTTACTCAGTGTGGAAGAAATTTCACTATCGTCTGAGAATAAAAGAAATATGGGGTTTAAAATGAGACTGTGGATGTTGATAGTTACAGTGATCATCCTGTCAGTTATTTCGCTATTTATTGGTGCGATTGACATAAAACCGAGTCATTTGCTTAATTGGGAATCGTTAGAGACACAGATTTTCTTAATAAGTCGTTTACCAAGATTATTAGCTATAATTTTAGCTGGCGCAGGGATGGGTATTGCAGGTTTAATCATGCAAAGTTTAAGTCGAAATAAATTTGTGTCGCCAACAACGGCTGGTACATTAGATGCAGCAAAATTAGGGATTATCATATCAATGATATTCTTTACAGGTTTATCTTATATTGGGCAAATCCTTTTTAGTTTCGCTTTTGCTTTAATTGGTACATTTATCTTTATGCAACTACTTGAGCGTATTAAGTTCAAAGATGCCGTGTTTGTTCCACTTATCGGGATTATGTACGGAAATGTTATTGGAGCACTATCCACTTTCTTAGCATACGAAGCAAACATTTTACAAAATGTAGATGCGTTTTTCCAAGGAAGCTTCACGTTAGTTGTATCTGGGCGCTATGAGCTTCTATATGTAGCTGTACCAGCGATCATTATTGCTTATATATATGCCAATAAGTTTACTGTTGCAGGTATGGGTGAGGATTTTGCTAAAAATCTAGGTTTAAGTTATCGAACAGTGTTGAATATTGGTTTAATAATTGTGGCTATTATTACGACAACAGTTATTTTAACTGTTGGTGTAATTCCGTTCTTGGGATTAATAGTGCCAAACCTTGTTTCTCTGTATTTAGGGGATAATTTGCGTAAAACGATACCCCATACTATTTTTATGGGTGCAGCATTTTTATTGTTCTGTGATATTATTAGCCGCTTAATCGTACATCCATATGAAATTCCCGTTAACACAACCGTTGCAGTAATCGGTAGTGTGATCTTCTTAATTATGTTGTTTAGGGGGAAAGCATATGCGCAAAAATAGTACGAAGCTAATTATATTAGCAGTTATTGCAATTATTTGTATGCTGTTATTTGCATTTTATAATATCCAAGGTGGGTTTAGTTATGCATTTCCGAAACGTTTAGAACGAATGTTTGCGATGGTCATTACAGGAACAGCGATCGCTTTTGCTTCTATAGCGTTCCAAACCGTAACGAACAATCGACTATTAACTCCATCGGTTATGGGTATTGACTCTATGTATGAGATAGTTCAAACGATTATTTACTTTGCGTTAGGATCGACTTCGATTTTTGTTGTAAGTCGCTACTTAAACTTTGGAGTATCCATTATAGCGATGGTTTTATTTGCTTTAATATTATACCGTTTCTTATTCCGTGCAGATAAGTATCCAATTTTTTTATTACTATTAGCAGGGATGGTTCTCGGTACGCTACTTGGAAGCTTAGGTACCTTTATGCAGGTAATAATTGATCCTGTAGAATATGAAAGTTTACAAGCTCGATTGTTTGCGAGCTTTATGAACGTAAAAACAGAGTTGCTATTTTTATCCGCAGGTATTTTAGTTTTAGCATTTCTTTATGGTTCACGCATATTACATAAGTTGGATGTTATGGCTTTAGGGCGTGACAATGCTATGAACTTAGGCGTTGACTATGACAAAATGGTATTACGTATTTTGATTTTATCTTCGATTTTAATAGCTGTATCCACAGCCTTAGTAGGACCAATTACGTTTTTAGGTTTAATAGTTTCTAACTTGGCATATCAATATTTTGCTACATACAAACATTCAGTCTTAATAATAGGTGCAAGCTTAATAAGCATTATTGCATTAGTCGGCGGACAATTTTTAGTGCTACATGTATTTAATTTAACAACAACGATTAGTGTCATTATTAACTTTATCGGTGGTCTTTACTTTATATACTTATTACTAAAGGAAAGTAGGAAAGCGGCATGATTGAGATTAAAAGGCTTTCTAAAAGCTTTGGGAAAAAAACTGTTGTCGAAGACGTCACTCTAAAAATTCACTCGAAAGCCATTACGTCCTTTATTGGACCTAATGGTGCGGGTAAATCAACGCTATTATCAATGGTAAGTCGATTGTTAGATGCGGATACAGGAGAAGTATTGTTAGATCAATCAAACGTAAAGAAAATGAAGTCTGATGCATTTGCAAAACGTGTTGCAATTTTGAAGCAAGCAAATCATTTTAATATTCGTTTAACTGTTAGGGAACTTGTAGCTTTTGGGCGTTATCCGTATTCAAAAGGCCGGTTAAACGCAGAAGATCACAAATTCGTTGACCAAGCGTTAGATTATATGAACTTAACAGATATGCAAGATATGTTTTTAGATGAGCTTTCAGGTGGTCAAAAACAGCGTGCATTTATTTCGATGGTTATTGCGCAAGATACTGAATATATTTTGCTTGATGAACCCTTAAACAATCTCGATATGAAGCATTCTGTACAAATTATGAAAATTTTGCGTAAATTGGTGGATGAGCTAGGTAAAACAGTTGTAATCGTATTGCATGATATTAACTTTGCCTCTGTCTATTCAGACCGAATTGTTGCATTAAAAAATGGACGTCTAGTAAAAGATGGTCCTACGGAAGAGATTATCAACTCAGAATCTTTACGTGAAGTGTATGATATGCACATTCCTGTTCAAGTGCAAGATGGATGTAGAATTTGCGTCTATTTTAATTCACACAATTAATTTTCAAGATAGTATTTGACAATTGAAGCAAACTAAATTAGAATTTGAGGTAGTTGATTGAGAATGATTTTCATTATCACTCAAAACTTGAAAGAGCATTTATTAGGAGGAGAAATTTAGAATGAAGAAATGGAATATAATTACTGCTGCTGCATTAGCATTAATGTTAGCTGCATGTGGATCAGAAGAAACAGAAACACCAAAGGCAACTGAAACAAACGAAGCAAGTGATACAGAAAAAGATGTAGCAGAAGAGTCGGCATATCCGATGACGGTATCTTCTTTAAGTACTGCTCGTGAAACAGAAGAAGGTGCTTCAGTTACTTTTGAAGATATTACATTAGAAGAAGAGCCTAAGCGCATTATCTCTTTAGACTACGGTTTCTTAGATACTCTTGATGCTTTAGGTGTTGAAGGTATCGTAGGTGTAGCAGCTAACGGTGGTCAAGGGAATATTCCAGAACACTTGAAAGAAAAGTATGCACCAAGTGATGATATTGCTGATGTTGGTACTTTAAAATCTATTAACTTCGAAGCAGTTGCAGCTGCAGATCCAGATATCATTTTTATCTCTGGTCGTCAAACAGCCTTCTATGAAGAGTTAAAAGAAATTACACCAAATGTAGTATTTATCGGTTCAGATAACTCTAACTATATTGATGCAGTCTATGAAACAGTAGACTTAGCGGCTAATATGTTTGATAAAGTGGAAAAAGGTGAAGAGCTAAAAGCTGCATTACAAGAAAAAGTAGATGAAGTGAAAGAAAAAGCAACTGGCTATGAAAATGCATTAGTTGCTATGTATAATGACAAAAAAATGTCTGGCTTTGATAACAGTGCAGAATCACGTTTTGCATATGTGTACAATGATTTCGGTTTCAAACCAGCAACAACTGATATTGAAGCATCTTCACACGGATCAGACTTTTCTTATGAGTCAATACTTTCAGTAGATCCAGAAGTATTATTAGTAATTGACCGCACAGTTTCGGATGTAGAAACGATTAAAGCGGATATCGAAAATGATATTATTAAACAAACTCGTGCTTATAAAGAAGGCAAAATCGTATACTTAGATGGTACGAACTGGTACTTCTCAAGCAACGGTGTAACAACTGAAACAGCAAAATTACAAGAAATCTTAGATGAATTAAAATAATTCATAGTAACCAGAACTACTCTATTCGTGTAAACGAGTAGAGTAGTTCTTTTTTTATACGTTTATGAGGATCGATAAGCCGGTATCATCTCTAACGTGCCATTTGATGTCTTATCGGGCTCAATCATCCCGCCTGATTTTCCAACTTCTCATAATCTCCATCAGAATAACTCGGTTAATAATTAGCCAGAATTCTGCCCGCAGGTCTTTCGAAGACTATAAACAGATTCTGCTTAAAGGGTAGGTATTCATTGTACATCCATATATTACTAGCTTATAATTTTGTTATGGGATAGGAGGGATTTTTTGAAGAAATGGTTTTATCCACTTAGTCTGGTAACATTATTAGGTTTTGCAGCACTGTTCGTATATTTCAATTCAAAAGAAATAGCACAGTTTGATAATCAAATGTCCCAAATATTTGGAGATAATAATATTATAGGATTTTTTCATAATTTCGGGGACACTAAATTTATTATATTTGTCACGCTGTTATTAGTTATTTATCTTTGGTTACGCTCAAAAAATTATCGAGGAATGCTTTTTGTTTTACTCTCTGTAGGGTTTGGAAATGTTCTGAATCAAATGCTTAAAAAGTGGGTGGAAAGAGAACGACCAGATATTCCACAACAGCTGGAGACCTTTAGCTTTCCATCTGGACATGCCATGGTGGGCCTTTTATATTTATTTACCATTGCCTACTTTTTAACAGAGCATCAGTCGAGTAAACCGAAACGAGTTCTAATCTGGTTAGTCGCTATATTTGCTACCATAATGGTTGGACTTTCACGGATTGCGGAACATAGGCATTATGCTTCAGATGTTTTAGCTGGGTGGATGATTGGGTATTCTTGGTTTGTCATCGTAGCATTGTGGTATGAATACAGAAACAGAGTTTTTAAAAAGTATACAGAGTAGAAACCTTTCCTCGTTGGAAAGGTTTTTTCTAAAGGAGTGGGGTATATGTTTGAAATACCACAGGAGCTTATTAAACTTGGGATCAATCGGATAGAGGGTTTTCCTGTAGAAGGGTTTGTTAAAGGGAAGGGACCTAAAAAACCAAGTATCTTACTTATAGGCGAAGCTCCTGGAGAGAATGAGGCTATAAAAGGAGTTCCATTTATCGGTAGAGCAGGTGACGAACTCAACAAGTCATTAGAAAGTATTGGATTGACCAGAGAAGACGTATATATGACTAGTGCAGTTCGTAGCCGGCCATATGTATGGAGAGATAAGAAGACTCGTAATGGTGAGTTAATACAAAAAAAGTATAATCGCCCACCAACCCAATTAGAAATAGTGGCACATGCACCCATATTAGATTATGAACTAAAAAATATTGTCCCTAATATTATTGTTACGTTAGGGAATGTAGGTTTACAGCGTTTGTTAGGAAAAGAGGCAAAGGTTTCCAAGTTACATGGAGAACTGCTTCATCGACCAGTACGTCACTTAAAATCACTAGATTCTATTGAATTTGAATGGTCGGATGAAAGCTATATGATTATTCCTACCTACCACCCTGCCTCTGTGTTTTATAGACCTTCCAACCGCGATTTTCTTGAGCAAGATTGGATTAATATTGGGAATTATTTAACGAATAGAAAGTATTGATTGTATTTGAATTGAGTTAATTGATTGACTCGATGTATACGTTTGTATACAATATATATATAAGTATACAAACGTATACAAAGGGGGCTTTGTATGAGAAGTGAATCACATCCTCTAGGGAGACATGACCGAGACGAAAACCATCGGGAGGGTAGACGTAGAGGAAGACCATTACAAGCAGAAGACAAAGAAAAAAGACATGGTGCGAAAACGTTCCGACGTGGGAGAGCGTTAGCGTTTTATGATATGATGAATATGAAATCAAACGCATTAAAGAAGCAATTAGAAACTCCTGAATTACAATCGATTAATCCGATTATAGTTGGTGAATTGAAGGCAGTAGAAACTCTTATGGAAGAGTTTGCACAGTTATTTGAACTATATGAAGTAGAAGAACCCACAACTCAAGACACAAATAATGAAGAAAAACCAATTGATACACAAAATTAAAAACAATCGCTAAGATAAAAATGGGGGAATAGAAATGTTAGTACAAATTCGTAAATGGACAGTGACAGAAGGAAATGCCGATAAGATTCTTGAACGTTTTAAGAAGAAACCAGATCAAGGTCCATCATTGATTGAACAACGTGAAGGATTCATCGGGCGTGAGTTATTAGTTAAGAATGTTCGTCGAGGTGAAGAAGAAGTAGTAATGATTGTTCGTTGGGAATCAGAAGAGGCTTGGAAAGCATGGGAAAAGAGTCCTGAGCATATTGCCGGACATAAAAAGAAAATAAAAGAGCATGGTGGAAAACCACCACAGCCTGAATTTGTAATTGCTATGGAACATGGTAGTTATACTGTTGTGGAATAGAATATAATAACAAAAGTAGTCATATTATAAAAAAATTAGCATTGGATTAAGTGGTATACACTTCTTCCAATGCTTTTTTGTTTAATAACATCACTTATAAGGTTAAACCACTGTTGCTTAGGGAAGAAATAAATAACGAAGTGATGTCTCCATAATTAGTAATAAATTTGTAGAATTCGTAAAAATAAAAAAATTATATTTTCACTAGTTGAAAAGAGTTGCGCAAAGGAAACATTTTGCGTATAATAAATGAAAATCGATAAATAGAAAGAAGTTGGGTCAATGGATGGAAATGTAGCGTTTGCTTTATTACTTACATTATTTGCTGGTCTGGCAACTGGTATTGGTAGTCTACTTTCATTATTGACATCTCGCACAAATACTAAATTTTTATCCGTTGCACTAGGTTTCTCAGCAGGTGTCATGATTTATGTATCCTTGGTAGAAATTTTTGTGAAAGCTAAGGACTCTCTCGTTGCTGAACTTGGAGAGACAAATGGGTATTGGATGACATTAGTTGGTTTTTTCGGTGGGATGTTCGTAATTGCGGTAATTGACCGATTAATACCTAGTCTTGGTAACCCACATGAAGTTAAAAGTGTAGAAGATATGGATGTCAAAATCAGTAATGCTGAGCAGACAAAACTCATGAAAATGGGTGTTTTTACAGCACTTGCAATAGGGATTCATAATTTTCCAGAGGGAATTGCAACCTTTGCATCTGCTCTACAAGATCCCAATTTAGGGATTGCAATTGCCGTTGCCGTAGCTATTCACAATATACCGGAAGGAATTGCTGTAGCAGTTCCTATATATTATGCAACTGGTAGTCGTAAGAAAGCTTTCAAGTTATCTTTCTTGTCTGGCTTAGCGGAACCGGTTGGAGCGTTCGTAGCTTATTTAATACTGATGCCCTATTTAAATGGAGTCATGTTTGGAGTAATATTTGCCGGAGTAGCGGGGATTATGGTCTTTATTTCTTTAGATGAGTTATTGCCAGCAGCGAAAAAATATGATGAAACCCATTCATCTATTTATGGACTCGTTGCAGGAATGGCAGTAATGGCCTTAAGTCTTGTTCTCCTAGCTTAATAAAAGCTCAATCATAAAAAGGCAGTGTAACCTTCAAACGAAGTTGCACTGCCTCAGACTATAGACAAACTTAATTTTATAGAGTTGAATATTAAACTCGGCAATGCCCACCACTTCGCTTTCCATGGGCTTGGCTTCAGCCTCCTCGTCACTACGAAAACATATGCTCCTGCGGTTACTCGTCGCAAAGACAATGGTCAAACAAAGTTCGACCATTGTCTTTCCTGCGGGGTCTTCAGCTCAAGCTATTCCCATAGGAGTCTTCGTGGTGGACCTTGCCTTATAAACAGTTGCAATAGATTGTGCAATTTATTCCCTTTTAAGGAAATGAATACCTTATTGATATTTATTACTATTCATAACCATTTATAAAAATACCTTTGTCGTCAAACTGAGGCAGTGTAACCTTCAAACGAAGTTGCACTGCCTTTTATAATGGAATGTATAACTTCTGACTAGTGAAAGTTTCCTTTAGTGGGCATTCTCTGTATCTCTAATCGTAACGACAATACCTGTGCGATTCATAGGTACTTCAACGAGATTAAAATCAGGGAATTGACCTTTTAACTTAGAGATGAAATCCTGTTCTGTTCCTTTTTCCACTAACGAGAGCAGGGTAGGTCCTGCACCACTGATACAAGTTCCATAAGCACCCGCTTGTTTAGCTGCTATTTTTATCTCTTTGCTCTGTGGAATCATATCAAGTCGGTAAGGCTCGTGAAACAAATCTTGTTCCATATAAGTTCCAACCTGTTCAAAAGCTGATGATAGGAAAGCGGCAGTTAATAAGTTTGAGATTGCACTTGCTTGTGCTGCTTCTTGACGTGAATAAGAATCCGGTAAAACTTGTCTCGCCATTGTTGTTTTTAATTCGAAGTTGGGTATAAATAACACAAATGAGGCCTCGATGTGATTTGCATGAAATACATTTATCTCCCCGTTTGCTGCATTAGAAGAGATGGTAAAACCTCCATAAATGGAAGCTGCTGCATTGTCAGGATGTCCTTCCATTAGTGTTGCAACTTTTAGTTTATCCTGTGCAGTTAGATGTAACTCCATAATTTGATTGGCTAACTCAATACCAGCAACAATGGCTGAAGCACTGCTCCCCATTCCTCTTGCTAGTGGAATTTCACTCTTCACTCTCACTGTGCATGGAGGAAGGGAAAAACCATGTAACTCGGCCGTTTTTTCAGCTGCGTGGACAATTAAGTGATCTAGTGGGTTTGGAACATCCGGAAGATTACCGGACAAGTTAATGATTTTCCAATCAAATCCTAATTCGACTTCCAGTTCTAAATATTTGTCTAGGGCGATACCGATGGAGTCAAAGCCTGGTCCAAGGTTCGCTGTACTTGCTGGTATTGAAATACACCAAACCATTAGACTAGCACCTCCTCTATAAATGCGCTAAGAGCTGAAGCATTACTTTCAAGTTTATGGGGCTCAGCAACTTTAACATCAATTGCAGTTTGTGGATCCTTTAAGCCATTGCCAGTTAATACTGCAACTACTGTACTTCCTGCTGCTATTTTTCCTTCTTTTACGGAACGTAGTAGTCCAGCTATTGAAGCGCATGAGCCAGGCTCTGCGAAGATGCCTTCTCTGCTTGCGATTAGTTTATAGGCTTCGATAATTTCATCATCCGTTACAGCTTCGATGACACCATTAGACTCATCGCGGGCAGCTTCAGCACCTTTCCAACTTGCTGGATTACCGATACGAATTGCAGTAGCAATTGTTTCAGGGAATTCGATAGGTTTTCCTTGTACAATAGCAGCAGAGCCCTCTGCCTCAAATCCAAAAATTTGAGGTAAACCTGTTTGTTTTTTGTCGTTATATTCTTTGAAACCTTTCCAGTAAGCCGTAATATTACCGGCGTTTCCTACTGGTATTGCTAGATAGTCTGGAGCTATTCCTAACACATCGCAAATTTCAAAGGCAGCAGTCTTTTGTCCTTCAATACGATATGGGTTAACTGAGTTCACTAGTGTAATAGGAGAGGTTTCGCTAATTGCGCGTACCATATCGAGTGCTACATCGAAGTTTCCTTCTATTTGAATAACCTCTGCTCCGTACATATATGCTTGAGCTAATTTTCCTGCAGCTACTTTTCCTTCGGGTATAACAATAACTGCACGCATTCCAGCACGAGCCGCATAAGCAGCAGCCGCGGCTGACGTATTTCCTGTAGAAGCACAAATAACTGCTTTGCTTCCTTCTTCTTTTGCTTTTGCAACTGCAAAAACCATACCTCTATCCTTAAAAGATCCAGTAGGGTTTGCTCCTTCTACTTTCACGTATACTTCGACGCCTAATTCTTTTGAAATATTTTCTAGCTTAATGAGAGGAGTATTACCCTCCAGCAAAGTCAATTTAGGGGTATTTTCTGTTACTGGTAAAAACTCCTTATATTCTTCGATTAGTCCTTGCCAAGCCATGATGTATTCCACCTCTCTGTTCTCCTTGAACAAACATATGTATTTGTATAAAGGACATTTTACTCTAATAAAGTGGAAAAAACAAGGTAAAATTTATATTGTAACTTTGATGTTGGATGCGTATACTAAACAGGTAAACTAAAAACTTTACAGGTGTAAAGACAGGAGTGAAAAAGTAGCATGAAAGAACAAAAAAAGATATCAAAAAATAAATTACTCGGGATAGCAGGACTTGCATGGATGTTCGATGCAATGGACGTTGGAATTCTTTCATTTGTAATTGCAGCCTTAGCGATAGATTGGAATTTATCACCTGAGCAAATGGGATGGATTGGTAGTGTCAACTCTATTGGAATGGCAGTAGGGGCACTTGTTTTTGGAGTTTTTGCAGACAAAGTAGGGCGAAAGAAAATATTTATGATTACATTACTGTTGTTTTCTATTGCAAGTGGATTGTCCGCACTAACAACAACACTTGCGGCATTTTTAATTTTAAGATTCTTTGTAGGAATGGGTCTCGGTGGAGAGCTACCGGTAGCGTCAACATTAGTATCTGAAAGTGTGGAAGCAAAAGAACGAGGAAAAGTAGTTGTTCTTTTAGAAAGCTTTTGGGCCGCAGGATGGATTATTTCCGCAATCATTGCCTATTTTATTATTCCTGATTACGGTTGGAGAATTGCTTTAATAATTACTGCGTTACCTGCATTTTATGCAATTTACTTACGTTTAAAATTACCCGATTCGCCTAAATATACAGAGAAAAAGTCCGAAACTAGAACGATTATGCAAAATATGAGTGAGGTTTGGTCAAAGAAATATGCGAAGCGAACGTTAATGTTATGGATAGTATGGTTTACAGTTGTATTTTCCTACTATGGAATGTTCCTATGGTTACCAAGTGTAATGGTCATTAAAGGATTTACACTTATTAAAAGCTTTGAATATGTATTGATCATGACGATAGCTCAATTACCGGGTTATTTCTCAGCAGCTTGGTTAATAGAGAAGGCAGGACGTAAATTTGTATTAATTACATATTTATTGGGAACTGCGGCAAGTGCATTCGTCTTTGGTTCTGCGGAGACAACAACGCTATTGATGGTTTCAGGAATTCTTCTATCATTCTTTAACCTTGGTGCATGGGGAGCCTTATATGCATATTCTCCAGAGCAATATCCAACTGTCATTCGAGCTACTGGTTCTGGTATGGCTGCCTCTGTTGGACGTATTGGAGGCATTTTAGGACCTCTATTAGTTGGGACTCTAGTTATGAGAGGCTATGAAATTGGCTACATCTTCACTATTTTCTGTATTGCGATTGTAATCGGAGTATTGGCGGTACTGTTCCTAGGCACAGAAACAAAACAAATAGAATTAGAGTAGAAAACAAAACCTGTTCCTCCTTGGGAGCAGGTTTTGTTTTGCCTAAGGGTGAAAACATAGTAAAATGAAGAATGGCTATACAAGGGGGGCAGAGGATGTATCAATTAAAACATAAACGCATACTCATCATCGGTTCAAGCGGTGCTGGTAAGTCTACATTGTCCAAACGATTATCTAAACAATGGGGTTTGCCTTTAATACATCTCGATACCCTTTTTTGGAATGAGGGTTGGGTCCCTACACCAAAGCCAGAATTTCGTGGAAAAATTCAAGAAGAGTTAAAAAAAGATAAATGGATTATAGATGGAAATTTTGATTCGACATTAGAGTTGCGGGCTTCCTATGCAGATTTAATAGTCTTTTTGGATTTCTCTAGAGTATTATGCACGTACAGAGTCTTGAAGAGAGCATGGATCTATCGGGGTAAAACACGACCGGATATGGCTGTGGGCTGTAAGGAAAAAATGGATATGGAATTTGCAAAATGGGTATGGCGTTTTCCACAGGATGTACGTCCGCATACCCTCGACATATTAAGGAACGTCAAAAATACAGATATATGCATTTTAAGAAATCCTAAAGAAGTAGAAGGATTTTTAATGACTGCACCAAGTAGTAAATCGTGAAAAACGCTGGACGGATAATTATTTGTAGAAGTTTATCCACAGGTCGTAGATTTTATGATTTCTAAGTGCATAAAAAAATATCGAATACCATAGGAGTATGCCAATATGAATAACAAACTACTAACAGCACAACAAGTAATTGATTTGATTCCACATAATGCAGATATTATTCTTCCACTAACGAACGGGGAACCACATAAATTACTGGACATTTTAGAAGATCAAGCACATCAATTAACGAATGTAAAAATACATCAACTGCTTGCATTGCAATCTAGAAAGTATATGAATGGTGCGTTTCCTGGGCAACTACACCATGTCTCTTACTTCTTAAGTGGGGCAACAAGAAAACAGTTTTACCAAGGTTTAGTAGACTTAGTGCCAAATCATTTTCATGAAATGCCTCGTATATTAAAAAGCTCCACAAATCTCTCCATGATTATGGCTGTTGCTTCACCAATGGACGAATTTGGTTACTTTTCACTTGGAACACAAGCAGATATCGTAAGTGAGTTTATCGGTACAGTACCATTTATATTAGAGGTGAACCAGCATATGCCTCGTACTTTTGGCCAAAACCAAATACACATTAGCCAAATAGCAGGATTTGTTGAAAATGATCGTCCTTTATTCGAGGATGTTGCTGCTCCTATTGGTGAGAAAGACATGAAAATTGCTGAGTATGTGACGGAGTCGATTAAAAATGGAGACACGCTCCAAATAGGTATTGGCTCAATTCCCAATGCAGTAGTAAGCTTGTTAAAAAATCATCGTCATTTAGGAGTTCATACAGAAATGTTCGTCGATGGCATTGTTGATTTAGTACAAGCTGGTGCTATAGATGGTACACAAAAGTTTACGAATAAAGGGAAGATTATTGCAACATTTGCTCATGGCTCAAAGAAAATGTATGACTTCCTAAACAATAATCCTTCGGTAGAGTTTTTACCTGTCAGTATTGTGAATGACCCAAGAGAAATTGCTAAAGAAGAGCGAATTGTTTCGATTAATGCCACTACCGAAGTTGACCTATTCGGGCAATGTGCTTCCGAAACAGTAGCTGGAAAGTACTATTCATCTACTGGTGGGCAAGCTGACTTTGCTCGTGGTGTTCGATTTGCAAAAGAAGGAAAAGGCTTTGTTTGTATGACTTCTACAGCAAAAAATGATGAAATTTCTCGTATAAAACTAAGTCTTAGTCCAGGTTCAGTTGTTACGACTTCTAAAAATGATGTCGATATGATTGTTACGGAGTACGGGGTAGCTAAAATGTTTGGAAAACCAATTTCAGAACGTGCGAAACAACTTATCTCGATAGCACACCCGAAATTTAGAGAAGAGTTAACATTTGAAGCAAAACAAAATGGTTATATTTAATATGGAGCCAATTGATGTAAGTTTTTTTCAACAACCGACTCTAGAGCTTGCCCGCCAATTATTAGGCAACTATATTGTTCATGAGCATCCAAGTGGATTAATAATCGGTAGGATTGTAGAAACGGAAGCGTACATGGGACCAGATGATCGAGCCGCGCATAGTTTTGGAAATAGAAGAACGAAGCGCACAGAGATTATGTTTGGTGAGCCAGGTTTGATATACAGTTATCAAATGCACACCCATACCCTGATCAATGTTGTCTCGGCACCTCCAGATATTCCTAATGCGATATTAATTCGTGCTGTGGAACCAGTAGAGGGCTTAGAATTGATGAAGGAATTCCGTAATGATCTTCCGATGAAGCAGTGGACGAACGGACCCGGAAAGCTAACAAAAGCCATGGGTATAACCATGGAACATTATGGTTCCCATTGGACTGAGAAGCCTTTGTATATAGCAGAGGGTGAGCCAGTAACCGCTGTATCAACGGGTCCGAGAATAGGCATTGAAAACAGCGGAGAGGCTGTACATTACCCCTATAGATTTTGGGAAACAGATAATCCATTCGTATCAAAAACAAGAAAACCAGTGAAGACCTGAAATTAGGTCCTCACTGGTTTTGTTGAAAGATAAGAATTTATAAAAAGGTAACGTGCTTATCCAGCTGGAGACGCCACATTTCACTACAATCAACTAAGTGAGTAGTACTCCCACTATAAGATTTGGCATAGCCTCTCGCTTAGATGAAAAAAGTAGTCAAAGTTAATATAAGGATAAAACCTTCTGCCCGGCTAGGAATACTATTTTATAATGAAAGAAGAAAATAAATCTTCATTTTTCAGAGTCCATTTTATTATTACTTTTTTTAAGATAAAACAAGTATTCTTAGGTGGTTTTATATCCAATTATTCGTGTATATAAAGTGGACGTAGTTGATTGGAGCGCAGAGCGGCGACTCCAGTGGGAACAGTGATATGAACCCCAAAAGTTGTACTCTTATTATGCCGCTTTTTCATAGTTTAAGCGATACTCAATGGGGCTCATCCCATTGAGTTTTTGTTTGATGCGTAGTGTATTGTAATATTCAATATAGGTTTCTATTTCTTGCGTCGCTTCTTCTAAAGAGCGAAATGAATTTCGATAGATACATTCATTTTTTAAAATACCAAAAAAACCTTCCATTAGGGCATTATCTAAACAGTTTCCTTTGCGTGACATACTTTGTGACATGTTATAAGGTTTTATCAACTGTTGAAAACGCGGGATTTGATACAGCCAGCCTTGATCCGAATGGATCAATACTTGATCTTGAAGAGATAAATTTGCCCGTTTGATCGCATTTCCAAAAGAATCTTGTATTAGTCCAAAGTTCGGGTTTTGTGTAATAGAATAACCGACAATCTCCCGGTTAAACACATCTAAAAAGGCGGATAAATAAAGTTTATTGCCGGCTACTTTAAATTCTGTTACATCTGTTAGCCATACTTGATTTGGTTTTTCTGTCTCAAAATGACGATTGATTTTATTATTCGCAATCTGACCAACCTCGCCACGGTACGAACGATATTTCTTTGCCTTTTGAACACCATGTAAACCAAGGTCATTCATTAAACGGCGTACCGTTTTATGATTAATAAAAAATCCTTCTTTGCGTAAGGCTAAAACAATTCGGCGATACCCGTACAACTCTTTGTGTTGGTAGAATATACGTTCAATCGCTTCTTTTATCGTTGCGTATTTATCTGCCTTCTCTAAGTTCTTCTTATGATAATAGTAAGTTGCTTTTTTTACTTCAGAAACATGTAATAAAATTTGTAGAGGAAATTCATGCCTTAATTCATCAATCACTCTTACTTTCTCTTTGGTTGGGACTTCTTTTTTTCTTGAACTAAGGCATCTAACTTTTTTAAATAAGCATTCTCTGCTCTTAAGTATTCAAGCTCTTCTTGTAATTTTCCGATGTCTGTCATACCTTGTTTCGGCTGCTTTTTCTTCATATCACGACGCTCCCTTTTCAAATAATAGAGCGTCCATTCCTCTTCTGACATGTATTGATGCATCCACTTCCAGATGGTTGCACGACTGGGAATGTTAAAACGACCAGCTACTTTTGAATAAGGTTCAGCTGTCTCTATCATATGTTGTATTACGTGTATTTTAAAAGATTCCTCATAACCTTTACAAGCAGGAGCCATTAATCCTTCCATTCCATGAAATCGATAGATTTCTATCCAACTACTAATAACCATTTTATCGACACCCAGGTCGCGTGCGATTTTTCTTAATGACATTCCTTTCTCAAAAAAGGCATCAATTACTTCTGCTTTTTTTATGTTCATAACGTGCACCCCCAAGTTAGTTTTAAGGTCCAACATTTTGGGTGCACATCACAGCGCGAGCTGAAGACCCTGGACTGAGCATAAGCGAAGGAAGCGGCTGAAGCCGTGCCCACGGAAAGCGTCCGCTCGCAGCGAAAATCAACTGCATATCTACGTTTCTTAAGTAACTTAGTTCATTTCCTTAAATCTGTTTCCCCATGTAATATTCATCAACGAATTGGTCATTTATAACCAATGCGTTTTTTCGAGTGCCCTCTAATTCAAACCCCAGTTTCTTATACAGCTTTTGAGCATTCGTGTTTTCTTTAATAACTGTAAGTTCTAGCTTAGAAATACCAGATCCCTTTGCCCATTTCTCTCCTTGAAGCATGAGTGAAGAAGCAATTCCTTTCTTAGAGAAGGCCTGTTTGACCCCGATAACTACGGAAGCTCGGTGGACAGCGCGGGGAGCAGGACCTCCGATAAACTGTACATAACCAGCATATTGGCCATTCATAATTGCTAAAAGTAAAGTAGAATTTGGTGAAGTTTTCCAAGTGTTCATGCTTTTACGGATACTTTGGACTGTTAATTGTCTATCTGCTTTTCCAAATAGCATAAAATCAGTCTCGGTAAAGATAGTTTCTTGTAAGTTAATGAAAGGGCGAGCATCCTCTAGATCAGCTTCCCGAATTATAAGGATATCCTGACTATCATCATCAGAATTCCGTTCATTGGATTCATGTAAAATACTTTGGAAATGAATGGCTTTTCCAAGATCCACGTTTTTTACAGAATACCCAGATTCGGTCCATGCAAAATAATGAAGAGCAGGGGGCTTTGTTTTTTTCCACCAGCTACTACTTAAATAGGCGGCATTCGGCAGAACATGACCAATAATTGCTTCAATTTCAACATATGTTAATGTAATTTCTTGGGTAGTCGATTGTTTAAAAAAGGCTGCCAAGGGAATGTACTTGCTCTCGGAATTTTTGGGCATTGAACATGTTCACTCATTTCTTCTGAATTATGAAATATATCCTAATTATAACATTATTGTTGATAACTTCACATCTCTCGCGATGTATAATTATTCCATTATAAAAAAAGTGTCACTCCATATAGAAGTGACACTTTTTTGAGATTATTTTATTAAGCGTTTGCCAGCTCTAATTGTATGGCAGGTCCAAAGAATTCATAATGGATTCTTTCATTTGGAACTCCTAATTCCAATAAGTAGTTGATCATAGCTTCCATAAATCCTGTTGGACCACAAACGTAAACGTCACCATCTGCAATAGTATGTTCTCTAAGAAAGTCTTTCGTGATAAAACCATCGCCACTTTCAGAGTAAAGTGTTACATATTTTGCATCATCCATATTTTCCGTTAAAGAACGAATATCTTGGTCAAATGGATGCAAGTTCTCATTGCGGGCACTATAGATAAAGGATACAGGACGGCTCTGGTTGTTTTTCGCAACCGTCTCAAACATACTCATCATTGGTGTGATTCCAACCCCACCACTTACAAAAGTAACTGGTGTTGTTTGTGATGGATCTAAAACGAAATCTCCCGCTGGAGCGGTAAGTTCCACTTTATCGCCAACTTTCACATTATTGTGAAGGTGAACCGATACTTTACCCTCTGGGTTATTTTCATCCTCTTTTTTTACAGAAATACGGAAAGATTCATTGTCCGCAGCTTTTGATAAACTATATTGTCTATTCATCAAGTATTTTTCACCAGGAATACTTACTCGAATCGTGATAAATTGACCAGGTTCATAAGATGGAACTGCTGAACCATCAGCAGGTTTTAAGTAGAAAGAAGTGATATTATCACTTTCTTTTACTCTTTCGGCAATAACGAAATCTTTGAAGAATCTCCAACCGCCTTGCTTGGATTCCGTAGCGGTATACATTTCTTCCTCAATACCGATAAATGCATCAGCGATTACACCGTATGCCTCTGCCCAAGCATTGATAATATCATCGGTTGCTGCATCACCGAGTACTTCTTTAATAGCACCAAGAAGATGCTCTCCAACGATTGGATAATGTTCAGGTTTGATACCTAAGCTTACATGTTTTTGGCCAATTTGTTTAACTACGGGAATGATTGCAGCAAGATTATCAATATGAACAGCAGCAGCATAAACGGTATTCGCTAATGCAGTTTGTTGACGTCCTTTTGCTTGGTTGGCATGATTGAATATATTTAATAATTCTGGATGAGCTTCAAACATATTTTTGTAGAAAGCGGTGGTAATAGCGACACCATGTACTTCTAAAACGGGTGCTGTAGATTTTACAATATCAATTGTTTTTTGAGATAACATTCTAATCCACGTCCTTTTCTTTGTTTATATCCACAATATACTCCTGTAATTTTTTAAAAGCAATATTTAAAATACATCTTTAATAAATCAGACACATTTATACCACAATGTTGTCAAAATCGTTATAATGATATGGAAGAATGGCGGTGGCAATATGAGAATGACTATGTATACAGATTTCTCACTTCGCGTGTTAATATACCTTGGAGCACAGGAAAAGGATAAACTCTCTACAATACAAGCTATATCAGATGCATATGGTATTTCTAAAAACCATTTGATGAAAGTGACCCATGAACTTGGAAAGCTTGGATATATACAAACTGTTAGAGGTAGAGGTGGCGGCATCCGTTTAGCGATGGAACCGGCGGATATTAATATAGGACAAGTCGTAAGGCATACAGAGGACGATTTTCATCTCGTCGAATGCTTTGATTGTCAAACGAATAGTTGTGTTATAACCCCAGTTTGTGGGCTACGGGCAACCCTTCGCTTAGCGCTGAATGCTTATTTAAAGGTGTTAGACGAATATACGCTTCAAGATTATCTGCATCAAAAGCATAAACTAGCAGATTTACTTTTCAATGACACCCAAGATGTATGATAAAATATAATCGGAAATAGATTTTAGGAGGATTATTCATGACAAAGGTACTCGTTTTTGGTCATCAAAACCCAGATACAGACACAATTACATCAGCAATCGTTTATGCACACTTAAAAAATCAGATTGGTATGGAAGCAGAGGCGGTTCGTTTAGGTGATATAAATAATGAAACGAAGTTTGCTTTAGAAAAATTTGGATTCGACTCACCAAGACTTATAGAAAACGTATCGACAGAAGCAAAAAAGGTCATTTTAGTTGATCATAACGAAAAACAACAAAGTGCAGAGGGTATAGAAGAGGTTCAAATAACAGAAGTAATCGATCATCACCGTATCGCAAACTTTGAAACAGCTGACCCACTATATTATCGTGCTGAGCCAGTAGGCTGTACAGCAACAATTATCAATAAAATATATAAAGAAAAAGGCATAGAAGTGCCTGCAAATATTGCAGGATTAATGCTTTCTGCCATTGTCTCAGACACATTATTATTCAAATCACCTACTTGCACAGAGGAAGATATAGTAGCTGCAAGAGAGTTGGAAAAAATTGCTGGAGTCAATGTAGAAGAGTACGGACTTGCAATGTTAAAAGCAGGGGCAGATTTAAGTGACAAGAGCTTAGAAGACCTGCTTACACTAGATGCTAAAGAGTTTGGAATGGGCGAATCGAAAGTAATCATTGCACAAGTAAATGCTGTAGATGTCAATGATGTAATGGATCGTCAAGTTGAACTAGAAGAGTTAATCACACGTGAAATCCAAGAAAAAGAATTAGATTTATTCTTCTTTGTTGTAACGGACATCCTAAATAACGATTCTGTAGCATTAGCTCTAGGAAAATTAGCGTTAAAAGCAGAAGCGGCATTCAATGTGCCATTTGTAAATAATACCGCCCTTCTAAAAGGTGTAGTATCCCGTAAAAAACAAGTAGTACCGGCTCTTACAGAAGCTTTAGCTGAATAAAAATCGCTAAAAAACGATGCATTTAATTTGCATCGTTTTTTCTATTACAGGTAATTTCACCTCAAGTATCCCCTCCCGTTTAAAGGGATTTATTTGCGGTTATATATTGGTTGTTAGTTTAGTGGAATATTTGAGATAACTGCTCGTTTATCTTCTTAATTTAGTCCACTCATATTATGAGGCAGTAATTTTGAATTCAAGATTTGTTCCTATTACAATGTAGAAGAGGTGATGATGATAATGAAAATTGAAGTTTGGTCCGATTTTGTATGTCCTTTTTGTTATATTGGAAAGAGAAGGTTAGAAGAAGCTTTAGAACAAACCGGTTTTGCTTCACAAGCTCAAGTAGAATTTAAAAGCTTTGAATTAGATCCGAATACACCAAAACAATCAGATAAAACGATGTATGAAGTGCTAGCAGAAAAATATGGTTCTACTGTAGAAGCTGCGAAAACGATGACAGCAGGGGTAGTAGAGCAAGCAAAAACTGTAGGTCTTGATTATAATTTTGAAAAAATGAAGCCTGCCAACACTTTAGATGCACATCGGTTAGTAAAATGGGCATCTGCACAAGGTAAAGCAAAAGAGGCTAACGAGCTATTGCTACATGCTTATTTTATCGAAGGAAAAGCAATTGGAAATAATGATGTACTGTTAGATCTGATGGAATCGCTTGATCTATCAAGAGAAGAAGCAGAAAAAGTATTAAACTCTAAGGAATACTTAGCAGATGTACGTATAGACATTGCTAAAGCAGGACAAATCGGAGTCCGTGGAGTACCTTTCTTTGTCATAAACGACAAGTATGCCATTTCAGGAGCTCAACCAACGGAAACATTTGTTGGAGCCTTACAAAAAGTAGTAGAAGAAGAAGGACTTCAAGCCTAAAATATAATAATGCCATTCCACTAAACCAATAGGAATTATTCTATTGGTTTTTATAATGGGTGAAAAGGGTATATAAACAAAGTTAATAAAATTGGAGGAGAAAATTATGGACTGGTTAGGGAACTTAGTCGATGGAGTAAATAATATTTTATGGACTTACATATTGATAGCTTTGTTAATAATCGCTGGACTGTACTTTACCATTGGTACGAAGTTTGTACAATTTCGTCTGTTTGGAGAAATGTTCCGACTGATTGTTGAAAAAAAGGAAGAAAAGGGAGGAGTATCACCATTTCAAGCTTTTACCATTAGTACAGCTTCCCGTGTAGGGACTGGGAACATTACTGGTGTAGCACTGGCAATTGGTGTTGGTGGACCAGGAGCTGTTTTTTGGATGTGGATTATTGCAATTATCGGGATGGCAACTGCTTTTATCGAGAGTACACTTGCCCAAGTTTATAAGGTGAAGGACGGAGATACGTTTAGAGGTGGACCTGCATATTATATGGAGAAAGCATTGGGCACACGCAAATTAGCAATCATATTTAGTATTCTATTAACGCTATGCTTTGGCTTTATCTTTAATGCGGTTCAATCTAATACAATCGCTGCTTCAGTAGGGGATGTATTTAGTATCCAGCCTTATGTAATAGGTATTTTGCTAGTATTGTTAACCGCAACCATTATATTTGGAGGAGTACATAGAATTGTTAAGGTGACACAAGTCATCGTGCCAGTAATGGCTATATTTTATTTAATCGTCGCGATGTATGTCGTGGTGACGAATTTTACAGAAATTCCAGCAGTATTTAGCTTGATCTTTACGGAAGCATTTGGTCTTCGAGAAGCAGCAGGAGGAACTCTTGGTGCTGCAATCATGCAAGGGGTACGTCGTGGACTATTCTCCAATGAAGCTGGTATGGGGAGTGTGCCAAATGCGGCAGCGACTGCAAGTATTTCACATCCTGCTAAACAGGGCTTAGTACAAAGTCTAGGAGTATTCTTTGATACGATTATTATTTGTTCAGCAACTGCTTTCATAATTATTTTGGCGGGTCTCTATAAGACCGGAGAAAATGATGGAATCGTGTTAACTCAAAACTCATTGGCCGAACATGTTGGTAGTTGGGCACCATACTTTATAGCGATTGCAATTATCTTCTTTGCGTTCAGTTCTATCATAGGAAATTATTATTATGGTGAGACGAATATTGAATTTATCCATGCGCATAAGGGTTGGATGACCGGTTACCGTATGCTAGTACTAGTTATGGTGATGTTTGGTTCTATCGCACATGTACAACTCGTATGGAACTTAGCGGATCTATTCATGGGACTAATGGCGATATTGAATATTGCAGTGATACTTTTACTTGGAAAGACAGCATTCCAAGTGCTTAATGATTATACGAAACAACGTAAAAAGGGAGTAAATCCAGTATTTTATGCAAAAACAATTCCTGGGTTAAAGAACACCGAATGTTGGGAAGAAGAGGATCGTTAAAGTCAGCGGCAAAAGCAAAACTTATAAGGACAGTTTAACAGTATACGAACCCTCAAAAACCGTGCAGCTCTATTTGGAGACTGCGCGGTTTTATTTTCTTTCAAAAGAATGATATCTAGTTCCTTGGAATGTTAATACACCAAGATCATCCTCTGCTAACATTCCGTATTCTTTTCCACTAAGCTGTAACTCCAAACGGTCACCACTATCAAACTGAAAAGTAATATAGTAGGAGGTTGAAGCCGAGCTATTGCCTGAACCACCACGTGTATTCGATCGTTTAGCCACTATTTGAGCGGGTACAGATAACTTAGGAGAGTTATTGTTTTTGTTCCACTGTTTTACACTGCTAATAATCGCAAAAATAATAAATCCAAATACTATGACAAATACAGCACCGATAAAAATAGGAGCAAAACCTACAAAATATAAACCAAAAGTATCCACATTCATTCCCCTTACTAAAACTGTTTTTCTGTTATACGCAAAAAAGTGAATAAAGTTTCATCAATAGATAGACACTGTAGTAAAAAGGAGGAAATACACATTGTCAGATCAAATTTTACCTACAGAATCTAAATCCTACTGGAGAGCAAATAATGACTTTCCATTATTCTCTAAAATAAACAACAATATCGAAACGGACATTGTCATCATTGGTGCTGGTCTTACAGGTATCACTGCTGCATATTTGTTAAGTAATAGCGGTCGAAAGGTGATTGTGGTAGAGGGTAGTCGAATATTAGAAGGTACTACGGGATTCACAACTGCCAAGGTGACTGCGCAACATGGTCCTATCTATCAGCAACTAATTTCTACTTTTGGAGAAGAAAAAGCGAGATTATATTATGATGCAAATACGCAAGCAAAAGAATATATCAAACAAACGATTGAACAATTGAACATTCACTGTGACTACGAGACGATGCCTGCTTATATTTATGCAGATACGGAGGTCGGTATAGAAAAAGTAGAAAAAGAAATGGAAGCTTATAACACTCTAGGAATAGAAGGTGCTTCCTTGACAAAGGATACTGGACTTCCTTATACAGTGAAGCAAGCACTTAAGTTAGAAGATCAAGGGCAGTTCCATCCGATAAAATATGCAAAAGCTTTAATGGAAAAGGCAATCGAAAATGGTGTGGAATTTTACGAAGAATCTCGTGCTAAGACTGTGAAATCAAACACAGTAGAACTAATGGAAGGACAGCATATTCGGGCAAACAAAATACTAGTATGTAGTCATTTCCCGTTTAATGATGGGGATGGTTTGTACTTTGCTAGAATGCATCCTGAACGTTCATATGCTCTAGCTTCTATCGCCCCGACTAATTATCCAAAAGGGATGTATATAAATGTAGAGAAACCGACCAGATCTGTACGAACTGCGTTAGGACAAGATGGTAAAAGGTATTTGATATTAGGTGGAGAAGGACATGTAACTGGACGATTTGAAGGAGATACCAATGTAAATTATGAAAACCTCGCAGCTTTTGGTCGAGAACAGTTTAAGGTGAAAAATTATGATTATCGTTGGTCTGCTCAGGATTTAGTGACCTTAGATCAGCTTCCTTATGTCGGTACAATGACAGCGGGGAAGACTGATGTATTAGTAGCTACGGGTTATGCTAAATGGGGTATGACAAATAGTACAGTTGCAGCACAAATAATGGCTGATCTAGTGCTTGAAAAAGAAAATCGGTATATAGAGTTGTATGATCCAACCCGATCTAAGATGAAAAAAGAAGATATCACCAGTTTTGCTAAGACGAATGCAAGTGTTGCAAAAGAGCTTGTTAAAGGAAAGACAGAGTTACTAGATTTGAAGCTGGACGATTTAAAAAATGGTAGTGGAGATTTAATAATGCTAGATGGCAAAAAGGTCGGTGCCTATAAGGATGAACAAGGAAAAGTTTATTTGGTAAAACCGGCGTGTACTCATATGGGCTGTAATGTCTCCTTTAATAATGCAGAAAGTTCATGGGACTGCCCATGTCATGGTTCTAGATTTAGTTATAATGGTGATGTACTCGAGGGACCAGCATTTGAACCGTTAGAGAAGGTTAAATACGGGGAATAACAAAAATGACATATACATTTCCTTTTAAATAATTTGATCACAAAGGAGTTACCCACATATAAAATGGGTAACTCCTTTACTATTGTTTTTAATCGATATATCGATTAAAATTATCGATATAGTTAAAGGAGTTGGATTACATGAAAAGGCGTAGAGGTTTTGTTCAACTGGCTATCTTACATTTATTAGAAGAGGCACCGATGCATGGCTATCAGATTATGAAGGAATTAGAAATTAGATCAAGCGGACATTATACTGCAAGTGCGGGAACAGTTTACCCTGCACTTCAGGAATTACTGGAGCAGGAATTGATAAAACTTGAACCTTCAGCCGAAAAAAAAACTTATATCATTCAACAAAAGGGAAATAATCGATTGAAGGAGTTTGAAACCCGTAACGAAGGACTATTCTGGAGTAATTGGGAGGCTCGTTGGATTTGGCAAAAATCTGAAGAAGCAATTCATCTAAAGGAACAAATAGATTTATGGGAGTCTGAGCTTAGAAAGGCGATAAAGCAAACTCGAACGACTCCTGAAAATTCGCCAAGACTAATCTCATTTATGAAAGAAATAACGGAACGATTAAAGACAGATAACTATTAGGGAGTGAGATTTATGAAATCATTTTGGAAATTACTTCCTTATTTAAAGCCATATATGCTTTTTGCAATATTAGCCCCAATGTTTATGTGCATTGAAGTTGCCATGGATTTACTTTCCCCGACAATTATGCAACATATTATTGATAATGGTATTGCGAATGATGATACAGCCTATGTCATAAAACTAGGCGTGTTAATGCTTGTAACCGCAGTTATTGGGCTGATAGGTGGAGTAGGGTGTACGATATATAGTACTAGAGCGGCTGTGAATTTTGCTGCTGATATTCGAAAAGATGTATTTAAAATGACCGAGCGATTTTCCAGTGAAAATATGGACAATATTGGTGTAGGTAAGCTAATAACGATTGTGACAAATGATATTACTGCCGTTCAACAGGCACTTATGATGACGCTTCGAGTGTTTGTAAGAGGACCACTATTATTTATAGGAGCAGTTGCGATTGTTTGGTTTACAGCAAGAGAGTTATTCCCAGTGTTATTGGTAGTAATTCCGATTTTGATGATTTTAATCTATTTTTTCTCGTATAAAACAGGGAAATTATTTGCGAAAGTACAAAAAGCTATGGATAAAGTAAATACAAAACTTCAAGAGACGTTCGCAGGGATACGTGTGATTAAAGCATTTGATAGACAAAACTTTGAGGTAAAAGCATTCAAACATGTGAACGAGGAGTTAACGAAGCGTAATATGTCGGCAGAACAACTCATTCTTACGCTTATGCCAGTGCTGCTATTCATCGTTAATATTGGAGTGGTTGTTGGTATGTGGATGGGGGCCATAAAAGTAAATGAAGGAACACTGCAGGTTGGTGTTATTTTAGCATTCATCAATTATTTAACAATAATCATGAACGGGTTGGTATCGAGTAGTCATGTATTAATGCAAATTACAAGGTCGTTTACTTCGGCACGTCGAATTCAACAAGTATTGGAAACTCAAATTGATATAACTGATCCTGTGAATCCTTTATCGAATAACGAGTTCAAGGGAGAAGTTGAGTTTAAATCAGTTTATTTTAGTTATAGTAAAAACGGAGAATATGTATTAAAGGATATTTCATTTCATGTGAATAGTGGAGAAACGATTGGAATTATTGGACCGACCGGAAGCGGAAAGTCGACACTTATAAAACTTCTCCCTCGATTGTATGATCCGGATTTAGGAGAGGTAATGATCAATGGCATAAATATAAAAGAGTATTCTATTAAAAATTTAAGAGATTTAATTGGTTTTGTGCCGCAAAAGGCAACGTTATTTGCAGGATCCATAGAGGAAAACATTCGCTTCGGTAAAGAAGAGGCAACTATAGAGGACATGGAAAAAGCGGCTAACTCTGCGGCTGCAAGCGAGTTTATCAACAAAGTAGATGGACGATTTGGGCATGAGCTTATGCAGGGGGCTACAAATCTTTCGGGTGGGCAAAAGCAACGATTATCGATGACTCGTGCATTTATCCGTAAACCGAAAATACTAGTTTTAGATGATTCTACCTCTGCGATAGATGCCATATCGGAAGTGCAAGTACAGCAAGCACTTACACATGATTTACCTGATACAACTGTATTCATCGTATCTTCCAAAGTCTCTTCCATTATTAATGCTGACAGAATTTTAGTAATGGAAGACGGCATGATTGTTGCCAGTGGCACACATGATGAACTGATTGAAAATAGTGAGGTTTACCGCAGTATCTATGCGACGCAAAGTGGAAAGGGGGTCCTTTCATATGAGTAAAACTTCCGCTCCACCGGTATCTAATGCAATAGGTCGTGCAACGGGTCCAAGAGGATTTGGAGGGCCAGTAGAGAAAGCAAAAGATAAAAAAGGAACGCTTATACGAATATGGCGATATATGGAGAAACAGAAAATAGCAATTGTAGTATCAATCATACTAGTTATTATTTCTACTCTATTAAACTTGTTAGTTCCCTACATGATAGGTGTAACCATTGATGAGTTTATAATTCCAAAGGATATGGATGGAACGTTACGGTACTTAGTGATCTTAGCAATTGTGTACACAGCGGCGGCTGCATTTACTTGGCTACAAAACTTTTTAATGATTAGAGTGTCGTTAAAAACTATTCGGTCACTACGCCAGGATCTATATGAAAAGTTTCAAACTCTATCTCTTCGGTTTTTCGATAAACGTACCCATGGAGACCTTATGAGCCGTGTGACGAACGATATTGAAAGTTTGAATAACGCATTAAGTCAAAGTGTGATTCAAATTATTTCAACTGTAATGATGGTGACAGGTGTTACGATAGCTATGTTTATACTTAACTGGGTGTTGGCTATTGTGTCACTGTTGGTAGTTCCATTAGTTATATTCACAACGAAAAAGATTATCAGCTATAGTAGTAGCAACTTTATCAAAAGACAACGTGATTTAGGTGAGTTAAATGGATTTGTAGAAGAAGCCATATCTGGCAATGAAGTAATTACCCTTTTTGGTCAAGAAGAAAAGAACATCCAAAAGTTCTCGATTGTAAATGAACGACTTCGCAGTTCTGCAACAGCTGCCGATACTGTGTCGGGGTTTTTAGGACCTATCAACAACTTTATCAACAATTTAGGTCTTGCATTAATAATTGGAATTGGAGCTCTAATGACTGTTCAAGAATTGGCAACTGTCGGTATAATTGCAGCATTTGTAAATTACTCTAGACAATTTTTCAGACCTATTAATCAGCTCTCAACATTATTGAACACTTTTCAGTCCGCTATAGCAGGAGCAGAGCGAGTATTTGAAATAATGGATGAAGCTCCCGATATTCAGGATCAGGAGTACGCACTTACAATAGATCATTTAAAAGGAGACGTTACTTTTAACAATGTTAACTTCTCATATGAGAGTGGAAAACCAGTTCTAAAAAATATTAGCTTCGAGGCAAAAGCTGGTGAAAAAATTGCTTTAGTAGGTCCAACAGGCTCGGGGAAAACGACAATTATTAACTTGCTTATGCGTTTTTATGAATTGGACTCGGGAAATATTAAAATCGATGGGAGATCAATTAGCGATTATCAAATAAGCAAGCTTCGAGAAAAAATTGGGGTTGTTTTACAGGATACTTTTCTCTTCACGGGTTCCATTTTGGAGAACATTCGATACGGTAGACTAGAAGCAACGGATGACGAAGTAATAGAGGCAGCTAAACTAGCGTCTGCTCATCGATTTATCAAGCATTTACCTGATAAGTATGATACCCAGATTACCGGAAATGGATCTAATTTAAGTATAGGACAGCGACAGTTATTAGCGATTGCTCGTGCCGTTTTAGCAGACTCAGATATATTAATACTAGATGAAGCAACTTCAAGCATTGATACGAAAACAGAGATAGATATTCAACAAGGACTCAATAGACTTTCAGAAGGCCGTACCAGTTTTGTCATAGCACATCGTCTAAAAACGATTGAAAATGCGGATAGAATTTTAGTTATTCATCAAGGTGAATTAATTGAAATCGGGACTCATACAGAGCTACTGAAACAAAAAGGTTTCTACTCCGAGCTATATGAAAGTCAGTTTAATATTTAAATGGAAGAGAAATAACCTAGCAAATACAAAGGGATTAGCTAGGTTATTTTATCTAGGAAAGCAAGAACAAAAATAGACGTTTAATGTTGGATTTACAACACTACATTCACACATGAAATATCTAGCAATCTACGTGCTCACATACTAAAGTTATAAGTAAGAGGTGAGCGTAATGTATAAAATTTTTTCTGTTAAATTGTTGTTTGAACACATTTCATTATCCGGTTCTATGTCTAATAAAATCTATGAAGAGACTATTAATATCATACGTGCCGTTAGGCTAGAGGATGTCGATAAGCTAGTGAAATCCCATTATAAAGATGTTATTTACAAAAACATTTTTGGGGAAGATACGACGATCAGACTTGTAATGATTCTGGATGTTTTTGAGTTAGTAGATAATATTGAAGAGTCTTTGGAATTTGTTGAAGTATACAGTCAGCATATTATTGCCGAAGAAGTGACAGTTGAATAAAAATGCTCAAAGTTAAAACGAGCCCTTCGATTGAAGAGGACTCGTTTTTGCATGCAAAAAAAGGGTTTACGTACAATTAAAAAAGCACAAAATTCTAAATCGAATCTTGTGCCTTAGTTTTTCAATCAATCAATTAAATAAGCTCACCAATAGATGTAATTTTGGGTTTGTCGTCCTCAGTAGAATGGGTTGAACTTAGAACTGGAAATGTGAATAAGACGAAACAAAGTAGAACACCAAATACAACTTTTTTCATGACAATTCCTCCCAACTAAATACTTTTGATTGTTTCAAATGATAGTGGAATCCTAATTCATAGTAAATGGACGCTTGCTTATACTGTTTAGTTTCAGCTAGTCGTTTAGCCAATACGTTGCAGTAAATCATACAATGTTTATAATCTTGCTTTCCTTCGAAATAGTCCAAGCTTTTCTTAAATATAGGTATAAGCACTTGGTTTTCCAGTAATATCGCTCCATATACGGAAAAATGATTGGTATAAAGATCTTTCTTACTATCTCCTACATATTGGACAGTTTCTAATCCTTTTTCCAACCATACTAAAGCATTCTGTAAATCCCCATTTTTGTGATATTCCTTAAGTATAGATAGAATAGTGACAATCTTGTCCTCTGGGTTGTGTTTGGAATCCAGAGCATTAAAAAAATGTTGTAAGGCTTGGTCAGATTGCAGTTGCAAAGAGTAGCATGAACCCAGATTATGCTCAATCATCCCGTTAAACTCAGAGGATTCAATCTTCAGGTTTATATCTTTTGCCTTCTCAAAAGTAGCAAGAGCATCCTTTAAGACACCTGAATTCTTTTGTGCAATCCCCAGAATCATTAAACATTCAATGGATCGATCGATTAATATTTCTTGATTGAAATAAAAAATTGCTTCCTTCACATAGTCGATAGCTAGTATGTAACGAGACTCAGATAATAGAGATAATCCAGATATGTAATGCAATTCAGCCATTTCCCAGTCTTCCATACGATAGCCTTTTATTAATTGAAAAACTTCCTTAAAGAAATGAGAAGCCTGACTAAACTGATTATCTTGATACGCAATAATACCTTGAATTGTGTACAAATAAAATAGTTGTTCTATTGTCATTTCCTTTTTGAAATCTACTAAAATATTTATATTCCTTTGTATTTCCAACTCCTCAGGTAACATAAGCATCAATCGAGCTTCCAATAACAGCAGTGTAAGTCGATCTGCTTCTAAGGGATGTTCGGTAATATGAAGGTGAATATCAACTAGTAGTTGTTTAGCCAACTCTTTATCTCGAGAATTTATAACTTGCTTGAACCGTATTTTAAACTGCGTAGTATTTTCTTCATTGGGTCTTTTCGTTAATGTATCTGCCGAGATGTTTAGCCGCATAAGAATAAGGTGCTTTATATCTTCGCTTGGAATGACTAAGCCGTTTTCAATTCTGCTTAAGTAAGAGGGAACACATATACCCAAAGCTAAAGCCTCTTGCTTAATATTTTGTCTCTGGCGCTCTAACTTAATCAATTGCCCAAGGTTCATAAAACCCACACCCTCTTCTAAATCAATAAAAGGAAATCAAATCCAATTATAAATAAGATACCATATTATAGAGTGTAATACATAGAAAATTTAAAATATGAAAGAAGTTATGAAAAGTTTGAAATAATGCCCATATTTTAGTTCAACTTTCATGATCTAATAGTGTTAATATATTTAAATTGGATTAATTCTACTACCTATTATTTTGTATACCTTCTACAAGGAGAGCTTTACTTCTTTGTGAGTTTGACACCGACTATTAGATATCTCGAAAAAATATTACGCTAAAATCAAATATCATAAGAAAAGAAGGAGCAGAAAGTGACCTTGTCACTTTCTAATCCTTCTTTTTGTTATTTATTATGACAGGTGATTAAGACAAGCCTTGTCCGTGAGTAAATTCCCGATAAAGCTGATGTTGGGCAAGCAATTCTTCATGTGTACCGCTACCAGTAATTTTTCCTTTTTCTAAAAAGAATATTTGGTCGGCGTGAATAATCGTGGCTAGTCTATGTGCAATGATAAGGGTAGTTCTTCCATTCATTAGGCGTTCGAGTGCTTCTTGCACTAATGTCTCCGACGCACTATCAAGGTTAGAGGTCGCTTCATCCAGTAATAATATTTTCGGGTTGTGCAAGAGGGCTCTTGCAATTGCGATACGTTGGCGCTGGCCACCAGAAAGTTTAATGCCTCTTTCTCCGACAAGCGTATCATACTTTTCTGGTAGATTATCGATGAAGTCTGCAGCATTTGCTGCTGCCGCTGCTCCGATGACTGCATCCATAGAAGGAATAGTCGACATACCATAGGTGATATTCGATAAAATAGTACCACTCATTAATGGACTCTCCTGAGAAACATATCCAATTTTAGAGCGCCATGCATTTAACGATAGGTCGGTGATAGGAGACTCGTTAAATAAGATGGTTCCAGAATCGGGTTCATAAAACCGTTCAATTAAGGAAAATATAGTAGTTTTACCGCCACCACTAGGCCCGACAAAGGCGGTGACAGTTCCAGGATGTGCTATTAAGGAAATGCCATCTATTATTTTCTTATCGGGACCATAAGAGAAATGGACATCTTCAAATGTGATAACACCGTCTTTTAAATGTTTTGGTGCTTCTAATTCAACAGCTTCACTGTCCATATAGAAAATTTCTTGAATTCGTTCTGTAGCCCCAACGGCTTTTTGGAAAGATGTGAAAAAGGTAGCCATTTGTGCAAAAGGCACAATAATATTTACTAAGTAAAAGATAATCGCAACAAGATCACCAGCTGATAATATTCCTTGAGATACCTGCAAACCGCCATAGCCTAAAATGACGACTAAAATGGCCATCATAATAAGGGTCATAAAAGGGGAGATGAAAGCTTGTATTTTTGCTTCTTTTAAGCCAAATCGATATAAATTTTGGATAGCTTCATTTCCACTAATAGTTTCCGTTTTCTCGGCTCGATAAGATTTAACTAGCCGAATTTCTGATAACACTCGGCCCAGAAGTCCTGAAAAAGATGCCATTTCTTTTTGTGTGGATTTGGATACTTTATGCATCATTGATCCAAGGGGCATCATGATTGCTATACTTAATGGCACACTAACAAGCATGATCAATGTCATTTTCCAATCGATAAAAAATAGGATAATAACCGACCCAATAATGGTAATAATCCCAGATACAAAATTTACTAGATGATCCGTAATAAGAGATTTCAAAGTAGTCGTGTCCTGTGTAATACGACTCATCGTCTCTCCACTTTCATTTTGATCATAGTAGGGGACAGGAAGATGGAGTACTTTGCTCCAGAGTTTTTTTCGAAGATCCGCAACTATAAATTCTCCTATATAAGATAATAGATAAAATGAGAATCCACCGGAAATCGCTTGTAGAAGGAATACGACTAGCAATATTCCAATCATTTTCCAGTTGAAAGAACTAGTAGTTAATGTGTCAACTAAATTCTTCGTGACAAGTGGAACGATTAACCCAATAACAGTGCTTATCAAGGATAGAGCAACGGCTATAATTGTTATCTTGACGGGCCATTTAAGACTTTTGAGTAGTTGAAAGAATCCTTTAGTAGATGTTTGCATAGTAAGCTCCTATTTCGTTTAGTAGAATACTTCTATTGTAATCGATGCACTGTTAAAGTAGCGAATGAGAGGGGTTACAATGGAAATAAGCATTCAAAAAAAATCGTGCAGAAATGAAATCAGCACGATTGTTTTAAGAAGATATAGTTTTTGCCTCTTGTTGTGCACTTTTTTGTAAATCTAAAACAAGTGGATCTGAGCTTTCTAGTAAGTTAGCTTGTTTGTGCTGAAGATCCATTCGCATTTTTTCTGTTTCGAGCAAAAAGTTATTATATTTGAGTTTTTCCAGTTCAATTTCATCTTTTACAATGATTAATTTCACTTTTTGAGACTTTCGTAGATGTGTTGTCCATATTGCAGTCAGTGGTATGGAAAAAACCATCACTACAGCAACTAATCCTATAAAATCCTCCATACATATCCCTCCAAGCCTTTTACATAAGTATATACGATTTTTTATATAAATAGTTTAAAAAGTCAGATAAAAGTTAATGAAAAAAAGATAGAGAAAACTACTAACTGTTTTCTCCATCCGAATGCATTTAAAATCTTTATTTATTCAAATATGTCCAAGCATACTGAGCATAGAGTTCGGCTCCAGTAGAAAGTGCATCCTCATCAATATCAAAGTTACCGTGATGATGAGCCCATTCTGTGTCCTTTTTAGAATTACCGCTACCGACAAGTGCAAAACTACCAGGTGCTTTTGTTAAAAACTCCGAGAAATCTTCTCCGCCCATTGTAGGCTTCTCGTAATAGACAACGTCTGAACCAAACGAAGCAGATGCCACCTGTTGGACAAGATTAGCGCTTTCTTCGTCATTATCTACTGCGTCTGTGCCTCTTGTATATTGTACCTCAGCGGTTGCACCGTAAATAGCCGCAACACTTTCCGCATATTGGCCAATAGACTTTTCAATATGATCGCGAGTATTGGAATGGAAGGTACGGACAGTTCCCTCTATCTCGGCATTCTCCGCAATGACATTAAATCGAGTACCAACCACCATTTTACCAACTGTTAAAACAGCAGGGCTTTGCGGATCAATCGTCCTAGAGATAACTGTTTGAACGTTCATGACGAAGGATGAAGCAACAAGAGCTGCATCGATACAAGCCTCTGGAATGGCGCCATGACCGCCTCGTCCTTTGAATGTCACTTTGAAGATATCGGCTGCAGCAAAGGAAGGACCTGGATTACAGGAAACCTTACCAGTAGGCATTTGAGACCAAATATGGATACCGAATACATTATCAACATCATCCATTGCGCCTTGTTTAACCATAGCCTTTGCCCCTTGCGCTATTTCCTCTGCTGGTTGAAATAACAAGCGTACATTTCCAGAAAGCTGATCTTTTACCGCTGAAAGTGCCTTTGCTGCTATTAATAACATAGCAGTATGTGCGTCATGACCACATGCATGCATTTTTCCTTCAGTTTTAGAGGCATATGGGACGTGTTTATTAAGTTGTTGAATCGCAAGGGCATCCATATCGCCTCGAAGAGCAACGGTTTTTCCGCCTGTTGCCCCTTTGATTTCCGCGATAACTCCAGTAGGTTCCGTTTTACGATAAGAGATTCCAAGATTATCTAAATACTCGCATATAAACTGAGTCGTTTGGAACTCCTCAAATGATAGTTCAGGCTCGCTGTGCAATTTTCTGCGAAGTTGAACTAATTCTTCCTTATTATTTTTAATGGATTCTTTTATTTTATTGTTTATCATGCTGATCCCCCGTTAACTTTTATATGATTTTATATATTATTATGGTTCCTTTAAATTATGCGGCACTTAAAAGGTTATTAGATTGGCTCTCTATGTAAGCAGTAAGCGGTCTTATAAAAATCCTACGAATATACCTGCTAGAATAACAGAAACAATAGTTACACTGATAAATCCTCCTACAAGCATGGGAGGAAGCATGTGACTAGTTAAAACTTCTCTTTCTTTCTCATCCTCTGTTAAAGATTTAATAACTTCATTTGTAATAATGTAGTCAGCAGGGAAACCATAAAGTGCGGTCAATGAAACTGCAAAGGCCATATTTTTGCTGACTTTTAGAATTTTTCCAATGATGAAGGAGAATATGTACATTCCTATGACACCTATGACAATTGTTCCTACAAGTGGATAAAACAGTTGCATAATCATAGAAGGTGTAGCGTTTTTCAAGGCATCAAAAACAAATAACATTAATACTAAGATACAAATACCGAAACTGTTTGCCTTTTGAAGGACGTTTCTTTCTAAGAAACCAATACTTCCCGCGATAATCCCAAATAATAAGCAAAGTACGAAAGGACTAATTTCTAGAATAGGGTTTAATAGAGTAGATACCCCATAAGCAAGGAATCCGACGAAAGCTAGACGAAACAATTTAAAGTAGTCGGTATTATATTTTTCTGGCAATTTACGAAACATTTTGAGTTCTTCTTTTGGTTTTCCTACTTCATCTTTAGTTTGTCCTGCAATAGTAATTTCGCCGATGCGGAACTTTTGAAGAAGTTCTTTTCCTTCTTTTTTAAGTACAATTGAAGTAAGTGGATACCCGGCGAATCCTTGCATAACGTATATGACTATTGCAAACACCGACAAAGTGGTAAGACCTGCATTTGCAGCACCTTCTGACATGATTAGCGCTGACACCACACCCCCAACCAATGGAGGAATAGCCACGATAACAGTTTTAACTCCGAATAGTAAAGTACCTATTGTGAATAATGCGATAATTATACCTAAAATCCCAGCTAGTGAAATTAATATACTTTTCCATTGTTCCTTTAATTGTCTAAGAGAAAGGAGTGTACCCATATTTGTGATGAGAAGATAAATCATCATTGTTGCAACTACTGGAGGCACACCAGCTATTGAAATGATTTCCTTAGGGAAAAATGTCCAATAACCAAGAATGAACAATATGGCAGCTATGAAAACAGACGGGATCCAAGCTTTAGTTCGTATAGAGACAAAGTCTCCAATAAATAAAATAGCGACAACAATAACCAAAGCTAGCATTTGTGGCATAATATTCCGTCCTTTCTGAAAATAAGATAATTCATACAATAACACATTCTTTACTCAATATAAAGTATATAATATATCACTTAATATTCAGTTAATTTAATTGCTTATTTTTTACTCAGGTTATTTAATAATAAAAACAAAAAAGCTATCCAAAAGGATAGCTTTTTGTACTTATGAGATGATTATTGAGCTGGGTTTAACTCAAGTTCAACAGTAATTTTAATGTCTTCTCCAACTAGAACGCCACCAGTTTCTAATGCTTGGTTCCAAGTTAAACCAAACTCTTTACGGTTAACTTTAGACTCAGCAGAGAAAGCGACTACTTCTTGCCCCCATGGATTAGTACCTTTACCACCATATTCAACGTCGAATGTTACTGGTTTTGTAACGTCTTTAATCGTTAGGTCGCCAGTTACGTCGTACTCACCATCGTCTTTTTTCTTAATATCTGTAGCCACAAATTTGATGCTTGGGTATGTTTCTGTATCAAAGAAATCTCCAGAACGTAAGTGGTTATCACGGTCTACGTTATTTGAGTTGATAGATTTTACGTCGATATCAAAACTAATTGTAGCACCTGTTAAGTCTTCTGTATTACCTTCTAAGTCTGCTGTGAAATTAGTGAAAGCTCCTTTTACTTTTGAAACCATCATATGTTTTACGGAAAAGTCGATCGTAGAATGCGCTGCGTCAAGATTAAATTTTGTCATTTTTTATTTCCTCCTAAGTTTGTTGTTATTCTAACTATAAAACAATATTACTTCGAAATCAAGAGTTTTTATTTCGAAGTAATATATATTGCCATCATTTCGTTTACCTTCTTTTACAAATAGCAAATATCTGGTTACTTTATGTAACTAAATATAGATTAATATATTAGTTACGTCAAGTAATTAAATTACTTTAATTTTACTTTAGAAGAAAAAAAGAATATAATAGAAGGTAATAGAGGTGAATCAGATGAAAGAAACGTTATTATGTCCACGTTTATCAAAAGCAATGGAGTTGTTAGGTAAAAGATGGACTGCCCTAATCGTATATCAACTAATGGATGGAGCAAAACGATTTAATGAGATTGAGTCGTCCCTTCCTATAAGTGGTCGTTTGTTATCAGAGCGTCTAAAAGAACTCGAAAAAGAGGGGATTGTTGAAAGAACTGTCTTTTCCGAGGTGCCAATACGGGTAGAATATAACTTGACAGAGAAAGGTCTTGCTCTAAAAGAAGTAGTTGGAGGAATTGAGACTTGGTCTAAAGAATGGTTATAGCATTTTCTCTTGATATATTATGTGTGAAAATGCATACTATGTAAGGATACAAGGTTAATGAAGAAAGGATTGTCTCTCTTTGAGTAAACAAAAATGGTTTGAAAACTTAAGTGAAAAGTTAAACCCGGAGTATATTAAAATAGATGAAGCATTAAATTTGCATACAGTAACAAAAATGGGTGGGATGGCAGATTTGTTTGTCACACCGTCCACGCAGGATGAAGCAGCCTTTGTTGTGCAGTATGCTTATGAACATAATATACCAATGCTACTATTAGGAAATGGATCTAATATGGTAGTACGGGATGGTGGAGTAAGAGGAATCGTACTTCGACTGGAAAATTTAAATAATATTATAATAGATGGTAACCGTGTAATCGCCGAGAGTGGTGCGGATATTATTGATGTGTCAAAAGCGGCAGCACAAGAATCCTTAACTGGTTTGGAATTTGCCTGTGGTATTCCCGGTTCTATCGGTGGAGCAATGGCGATGAATGCAGGAGCATATGGTGGCGAAATTCAAGACGTAATTGTGCAATGTACTGTACTAACTCCATCTGGAGAAAAGTTAGTTCTTTCGAAAGAGCAATTGGAGCTAGGGTATCGAAAGAGTGTTATTACGAAAAAAGGCTATTATGTATTGTCGACAGAATTTTTATTGGAAAAAGGGCGTCAAGAAGAGATCGACTCAAAAATTGCAGATCTTACTTTTCAAAGAGAATCTAAACAACCATTAGAATATCCTTCTGCTGGTAGTGTATTCAAAAGACCACCAGGTTATTTTGCCGGGAAACTCATTCAAGACAGTGGCTTACAGGGTAAAGGCTTTGGTGGTGCAGAGGTTTCCACGAAGCATGCAGGCTTTATCGTCAATAAAAATAATGCTACAGCAACTGATTATATTAGCACGATAGAAATGGTGAAAGAAAAAGTGAAAGAAAACTTTGGTGTTGAGCTAGAGTTAGAAGTAAAAATTGTTGGAGAAAATATAGATTAATACAAGCCTAGGTCCATGAATATAATTATTCATGGGCCTTTTTTATATGTTTGAACGATCATTGTAACCATTTTTAGCGTGAAGCACTCCAAAAAAAATTGTGTGAAGGTTGAGGATGGGACTAGAGGTCTTTTGGGATGGTTTCCTATTTCTCTATTTGTATTCTAGCGAGATATATAGAAGGAAAAAAGTAGGAAATGTCGAATACTGTAAAGGAACAAAGGGGGCAAGGTATATGAGAAAAGGATGGAAAATAACTGCTTGGCTTATAGGTACTATCGTTGTGTTAGCAGTTATTGTCGTTGTAGGTTTGAACCTGTATTTATCTAGCACAAAAGCCATTATTGAAGGGGAACTTGCAATGAAGGTGCTAGACGCAGATGTAAAAGTAGTACGTGATGCAGATGGGGTACCACATATTACTGCACAATCAGATGCTGACCTTTACCGTGCGCAAGGATTTGTGCAAGCACAGGATAGACTTTTTCAAATGGATTTAGCTAGAAGGCAGGCTAGTGGGCGTTTAGCAGAAGTGGTAGGAGAATCTGCGGTAGATACAGATAAGTTTTTCTTAACCTTTAGCTTACGTGATGCTGCTGAGAAATCTTATGATGGATATAGTGAGGAAGCGAAGGAAGTATTAGAGTTCTATGCAGAAGGGGTCAATGATTTTATCGAATTTGCGAAAGAAGAAAATAAATTAAGCTATGAGTTTAAATTACTTGGATATGAGCCAGAAGAGTGGACTCCAACTGACTCATTAGCAATTGGAAAGTATATGGCATATGACTTAGGTGGAAATTGGTCGACACTTGCAATACGACATTGGGCTTTAAATGAATTGGATGAAGAAAAGGCGAAGGAACTTTTTATTACTTATCCTGAGAATGCAAAATCGATTATAGAGGCGAATATAAGTAACCCAGTAAATGTAAGTGGTCACTTTGACTCATCGGTTTTACCAAATGAATTTAACGGTAGTAATAACTGGGTTGTGAGTGGGGACAAGACAACTAGTGGTCTTCCACTACTTGCAGATGATCCACATTTGGGATTGAGCACACCATCTGTATGGTATCAAATGCATTTAGAATCACCAGAACAGAATGTTAGTGGTGTTATATTTGCTGGGATACCCGGCATTATTCTTGGTCATAACGAAGATGTTGCTTGGGGAGTAACCAATGTAGGGCCGGATGTGCAGGATCTTTATATTGAAACACCAAACCCAGAGGATCGGACCCAATTCTTATATGAGGGGAAATGGGAGCAAGCAGAGGTTCGTAATTCACCTATTAAAGTAAAGGGACAGGAGGATATACCTTTTGAAGTAGTGGTGACTCGGCATGGCCCAATTATTTCAGATGTCGTATTCAAAGAGGAAGAAGCATCAGCGTTATTTTCCATGCAATGGACTGCGTTAGCTCCAACACTTGAATTACAAGCAATCTTAAAAATGAATAAATCTGCTGATTGGGAAGAATTTGAAGTAGCACTAGAAGACTTCCATGCACCAGCTCAAAATTTTGTATTTGCTGCAAAAGATGGGACCATTGCCTATAAAGCAAATGGGAAGATACCTTTAAGAAAGACCGGGGATGGCCAATTGCCTGTTCCTGGAGACTCGGCGGAATACGATTGGCAAGGATTTGTTCCTTATAACGAGCTTCCAGTTGTTGTGAACCCAGAGGAAGGCTATATAGCGACAGCAAATAATGAGGTCGTAGATGATTCCTATCCATACCATATTACTGATTTTTGGGCTCAATCATATCGGTATGAGCGAATTGCTGAAGTACTGGAGAGCAAATCGGATTTCACAAAAGAAGATATGATGGATTTACAGATGGATCAAACGAATCTATACGCTAAAGAATTCTTGACACAGATGCTTGGATCAGTTGAAAACTTAGATACCAAGGGTGAATATAAAGAAATCCTTTCCTTAGTGAAGCAGTGGAATCAGGTAGATGATAAAGAACAAGCTGCTCCGCTAGTTTTTCATAAATGGATGAAGGAGTTACCTCAGACATTACTCGAGGAAGAAATGCCAAAGGATGTATATTCGATGTTGCCAGGAAAAGGTAATATTTCAGATCAATTATTACGAAAAGGCTATAATAATGAACAAAGTTCTTGGTTAGAAGCATACGGTGGTGTAGACAAGTGGGTATATGACTCATTTGTGAAAGCAACCGAAGAAATATCCGAGGAGTTTGGTTCAAATGAAAAGAAATGGAAGTGGGGAGATTACCACCAGTTAACATTTGATCATCCACTGGGAGGGGCCTCTCCAATCTTGGCTTATCTCTTAAATCCAGACCCAGTTCCTATAGGGGGATCCAATATTACCGTGCAAGCAGCCGGTTTTGGAGAGGATGGAAAAGTGGACCACGGAGCGTCCTGGCGATTTGTAGCAGATTTGGCTGATTTAAATGAGGCCTATCACATCGTAGGGCCGGGACAAAGCGGTCATATGAAATCCGAGTGGTATCATAGCCAAGTAGATGACTGGGCAGAAGGAAACTATCACACTACAGTAATAGACGGAGACATCAAAGAAGGATATGAACTAATATTAAAAGCAAACTAAAATTGGCAGCCGAAGGTGTTTATCTTCGGCTGTTTTTTTATATTATGAGGAAATGAAGAGTAAAAGTTACCCTGTTTTTAAGCGATAAAAACTAAAGTAGTAAAAACATTCAAATACTCATTAGAATAAGTTGCATATTAAATATTCTGAACATATACTGAATATAACAATCAAACAATCATTTGAATGAGGTGGAAATATGCAGACAAAGGATATGTGTGAAGTAACAAAGGTGAACGAAGACATAGTGTTTTCCATAAAGAACCAAATACCAGATTTAGGAGCAGCAGCTCAAATCTTTAAAGCACTAGCAGATGAAACAAGATTGAAGATAGCATTTGCATTAACAATAGAGGAAGAACTTTGCGTTTGTGATGTGGGTGAGATTATAGGTTCATCTACAGCTACAGCATCTCATCATTTGCGATTTTTAAGAGACTTATCCCTTGCTAAATCAACACGTAAGGGAAAACAAGTTTATTATTCCTTAGCAGATCATCATGTGAACGCGTTAGTAAAAATCGCATATGAACATGCAATAGAAGAAGGTGAAAAGGATGGTAAAAGTAGCTAAACAAGAATATCGATTAGAAAATCTTTCATGTGCCAATTGTGCCATGAAATTTGAACAAAATATAAAAAAACTTCCTGATGTAGAGGATGCAACAGTTAACTTTGGTGCTTCTAAAGTATCGGTCATTGGTAAAGCAACAATAGGGGATATTGAAAAAGCCGGTGCGTTTGATGGCATAAAAGTGACTACAGTCAAACAACGTCAATTAGAAAAAATTCCTTTTTTCAAACGGAAAGAAAATATACTCACGGTTATTTCATTTGTATTTCTAGTTATAGGGATTATCGCATCGTTCACTTATGAGGAAGCACACCCAATTTCTATAGGGTTATTCATGATTTCTATAGTAGTAGGAGGCTTCGATTTATTTAGAGGTGGGTTAGCCAATTTATCTCGTTTTTACTTCGATATGAAGTCGTTAATGACTATAGCTATTATTGGTGCAGCAATTATTGGAGAGTGGCGCGAGGGAGCGGTAGTAGTATTCTTATTCGCGGTGAGTGAAGCTTTAGAGGCTTATTCGATGAATAAAGCGCGTCAATCCATCAGTCATTTAATGGATATTGCGCCACCTACTGCAACGATCCGCAAAGATGGAAAGTTAATAGAAGTTGATACAGATTTTATACAAATAAACGATGTACTAATTGTAAAACCAGGGCAAAAAATTGCAATGGATGGAATTGTACTGAAAGGTACTTCTACAATCAACCAGGCGTCTATCACCGGTGAATCATTACCAGTTATGAAATCGGTAGACGATGAGGTATTTGCTGGTACGTTAAACGAAGAAGGATCACTTGAAGTACGAGTGACGAAGAGAGTAGAAGATACAACAATTGCAAAAATCATACACCTTGTTGAAGAGGCGCAAGCGGAAAAAGCACCCTCTCAAAAATTTGTAGATAAATTCGCAAAATATTATACACCTGCAATTATCATGATTGCTATATTAGTGGCTATAATTCCTCCGTTGTTCGGAGCAGATTGGCAAACATGGATTTACCAAGGGCTTGCGGTATTAGTTGTGGGTTGTCCATGTGCGTTAGTAGTATCAACTCCCGTTGCCATTGTTACGGCAATCGGAAATGCAGCAAAACAAGGTGTATTAATCAAAGGTGGTATTCACTTAGAAGAGATTGGTCGACTTCAAGCAATTGCATTTGACAAAACTGGCACGCTGACCAAAGGGTATCCAGAGGTAACGCATGTAGAAGCAGATGCACCAAAAGACTTTATCCAAAAAGTAATGTCCATTGAAATCTACTCTCAGCATCCATTGGCAAAGGCTATTGTAAAATATGGTGCAAAAGAGCATATTCAAAGTGTAGAAATCGAGCATTTTCAATCTGTCACTGGCAAAGGGGCAGAGGGTATAGTGGACGGAACAAAATGGTCAGTTGGAAGTGTTAGTTGGATTTCTACTATCAGCACTGTTTCCTATGAAGTCATTACTAAAATTGAACAGTTACAAACGGAGGGTAATACAGTCATGCTAGCTTCGGCAGATGGTGTATATCAAGGGTTTATAGCTGTAGCAGATCCAATCCGTGAAACTAGTGTAAATGTGTTAGAGCAACTGAAAAAAGCAGGGATAAAGCATACTGTCATGCTAACAGGAGATGACAAACGTACGGCAAACGCTATCGCAACAAAACTAGGTCTGACGGACGTAGAAGCAGAGTTAATGCCAGAACAAAAACTTTTTGCCATAAAAGCATTAAAAGAAGAGTACGGCACGGTTGCAATGGTTGGAGATGGTGTTAATGATTCTCCTGCACTAGCAGCTGCATCAGTTGGTATAGCGATGGGTGGAGCAGGAACAGATGCGGCACTTGAAACAGCGGATGTGGCTTTAATGGCTGATGACCTAGATAAGTTACCTTATACAATCCGATTAAGTCGAAAAGCATTGCATATTATCAAAGAAAATATTATGTTTGCATTAGGATTAAAAATAATTGCATTGCTACTCATTATTCCAGGATGGTTAACTTTATGGATTGCTATCTTTGCAGATATGGGGGCTACTCTATTGGTAGTGCTTAATTCATTAAGACTTATAAGGATAAATAAATAGCGTGTACGGAGGCGGGAAAATGAAGCTTACGGAATGGACGATGGAAGAACAAGAACAACTGATCCACTTCATGACGACGAATAGTTGGCCGTATCATGGAAACTCACACCCAGCAAGAGAACTAATCGAAAAAACGATTGAAGAAGGCGGATATCAATCGGATGAAGTTAAAACCTTTTGGATTGAAAATGAAACAAATGAAAAGGTTGGTTTCGTAAAAATTTATGACCTACGAGATGAAATTCCTCTTTTTGACTTGCGAATTGCAGATCATGCGAGAGGTAGTGGATACGGACCGGAGGCATTAAAGCTTGTAGCTGAGTATGTATTCCAACTACCAGAAGCGAAAATTCGTTTAGAAGGACATACAAGACAGGATAACTTTGCAATGCGCAAAACTTTTGAACGAGCTGGATTTGTAAAAGAAGCACAACTTCGACAAGCATGGTTTTCTCCTAAAGAGAGTTCCTATTACGATGCTGTAACGTATGGTCTAACGAGAGAAGATTTCTTAAAAGGAACTGCAACTCCCGTGAAGTGGGATGAAGATTTCCCTAAGACTTATCCTGCTAAAGAAGAGCTAACCTTTGCGGAGGAGTTTTACACAGAACGATTGTTGATACGAGCTCCAAAGGTAGAAGACGCGGATGAAATTTGGAAGGCGGTAGTCAATTCGGATGCTGCACTGAAAGAATGGATGCCATGGGCCCAAAAAAAGCAGTCATTGGAGCAAATTACAACGAATATACGTCAAGCAGTTGCCGACTTTATAACTAGAAAGGATTTACGCCTGCAATTGTATTTAAAGGAAACAGGAGAATTTGTAGGTGCTTCTGGATTGCATCGAATTGACTGGGACGTTCGGAAATTTGAAATTGGCTATTGGATTGATAGTAAGTTTGAGGGGAAAGGCTTAATGACAGAAGCATGTGAACGCATAACACAATTTGCATTCGAGGAACTACTGGCCAATAGAGTAGAAATTCGTTGTGATAGTGAAAATGTTCGAAGTCGCTCTGTAGCCGAAAGAGCTGGGTTTAAGTTGGAGGGCATACTTCAAAATGATTCTTTATCTGCCGATGGGGAAAAATTGAGGGACACATGCATATATGCCAAAGTCAGGGAATCTCAAGATTCTATTTAAAATTTCAATTTGAATATCAATGAAAAAATAAAAGGTGTTGCCGTTTAGGCAACACCTTTCTTCATAGTGATCGTTTTCCACTGATTAGTTGAACTACAAAAATGATACCCGCAATGATTAGTAGTGCATGAATAAATCCGCCGCCAATCTTTAATACTAAACCAAGTAGCCAAAGTACGATTAATACTACGATAATTCCCCATAAAATTCTAACCATTTCATATCTTCCTCTCTTTATTTAATTTATCAAGTCTTGTTGATATTTAAATTTTACCCGTTTGGGTATAGTATTAAACATGCTTCACTTTTTATATGCATGAAAGGAGTGTTATCATTGCTTACTAATGTGATGCAAGAAATAGTTCATAGCCTTGTCAGAGTGATGATGAGAGGGTCCGAGTATCAAACCTTTTGCAAATGCGAACAATGCGAACGTGATATTATTGCTTTGAGTTTAAATACATTACCTGCTCATTACGTTACAACAGAAAAAGGAAGAATAGCCGTTTTTGAGCGCTTAAATACAGCAGAAAACTTAGAATGGATCAACAAAAGAATTATCCACTCCATCTATGTTGTGGGTAAGTACCCGCATCGTCACTAAAACCTTGTCTTTTTTCGATAAGGTTTTTCCTCTGTTTAAATATTAATAGATAAATGCTATTTACTCAGACTTTGACTAGTTCTAGCGCTTAGCCCCTTGAGTCGTTGCGACACGATGTCGCGAACTTAGACTGACTTCTACTTGGCAAAGAGCGCCTTATTCCAATTCTTCCAACGCATTTCGGGGCTAACATAGGCGTTTGCACCCTCCAAAATATAGGAATAAATATCTAGAATTGTGATAGGGTCTTTATTGTAGTAAAATATATAGAGCAAAGATGAGAGGAAGATAAATATGCCAACACCAAGCATGGAAGACCATATTGAACAAATTTATTTGTTGATAGAGCAAAAAGGATATGCTCGTGTGTCTGATATTGCAGAAGCATTGTCTGTATTACCATCTTCCGTAACCAAAATGGTTCAAAAACTTGATAAAGATGGCTTCTTAATATATGAAAAGTATCGCGGGTTAACTCTTACGGCAAAAGGAATGAAGCTCGGAAAAAAATTAGTAAAAAGACATGAACTTTTAGAAGATTTCTTGAGAATTATTGGCGTAAAGGAAGAGAATATTTACAATGACGTAGAGGGAATTGAACACCATTTAAGTTGGAACTCCATCGACCGTATTGCAGATTTGGTATTATTTTTAGAGGAAAATCCAGCATTACAATCCAAGTTAATGGAATTACAAGAACCAGAAAGTGAGCAAACCTTGTAAATGTTGTTTAAAGGAATACCACATGATACATACAATCTTTGGGAATGATAGAGGTTGAGTTTTAACACAAAAAGTAGAATATAATCTTTTGTGTGTATGAGTTTACAATAGAGTTTATGATTTATATGAATCGGCTATAGGGAAGTAGCATAACCTTTTTTGCAGTCTAATCACTTTATATATAATTCAGAAGAAGCGAGTAAAGATCGATACCATATTTGGTGAGAAGGAGAGCGGTAATTTTGATAGGAACAGCATCAGGAGAAATAGTAAAGTTACAAGTGAAAGAACAGGACGGATCGAAATGGATTTTAACATATGATGGAATGGATATTCCGTTAAATGCATCTGAAGCACCAGAGGGCGTAGAGGTAGGCGGCACAATAGAAGCATTCTTATTTGTGGACAGACGTGGAAATCTATCTGCCACAACACAGCTTCCATCTATTCAAAAAGGCACATACGGATGGGCTCGTGTCATTAAAGTAGTCGATAGAGATGGTGTTTTTGTTGATATCGGTACTTCTAAGGAAGTTCAGGTTAAAGAAGATGATCTTCCAAAAATAAAAGAACTATGGCCTGCTGTTGGAGATCATTTATATATGACACTCCGTACCGATAAAGATGGTGAGTTATTCGGTCGATTAGCAACTGAGGACCGAGTAGAAGAGCTATATATAGATGCACCAACGACATTATTCAATCAAAATCTACAAGCACGTGCATACCGCTTGCTTCCTGTAGGTACGTTTTTGTTAAGTTTTCCTGAAAACTATCGAATTTTTGTACATGAGTCAGAACGCTTTAATGAACCGCGGTTAGGTGAAGATTTAACAGTACGGGTTATTGACGTGAAAGAGGATGGATCTTTGAATGGTTCCCTTTTGCCACGTAGACATGAACGTCTAGGAGACGATGCAGAATCTATATTCCGTTACCTGAATGATGTTGGTGGTAAAATGCCATTCACAGATAAGTCTTCTCCAGATGAAATTCAAGAAATGTTCAGTATGAGTAAAGCTGCTTTCAAACGCGCCCTAGGTAAACTTATGAAAGATAAAAAAATTGTTCAAGAAGATGGTTGGACACAATTGAAAATGTAGTTCATACGGAGTAAAAAGAATCGATTAGTCGGAACTTTTTACTCCTATTTTCGTATTATTGAAGGAATGGAAGAGAAAGGAAAGGGGTTAAATAGTATGAAGAAATTATTATTGCCATTCATTACAGCAATGTTATTAATAGGTATGGTTATTGCGCCTACTTATTCATTAGCAGACTCAGATGGCTCCACTGAAGAAGAAGTTGTAAATGAAAAATTTGGTGCACCTATCATCGTATATGGTGGAAATTTAACTGCTGAGCAAAAAGACAGTGTAAAAAAGAGCTTAAAAATAACGGATAAATCAGATGTTCAAGAAATAGAAGTAACTGGCAAAGATTTAGCAACATATTTACAAGACGGAGATGCATCTGCAAGAATGTTCTCTTCTGCTAAGATCACTCGAAAAGACGCTGGTAAAGGTCTAGTGATAAGCATAGTTACACCGGATAATATTACAGAAGTAACATCCGAGATGTATGCAAATGCAATGCTAACTGCGGGCATTAAGGACGCAGTAGTAGAAATTGCTGCACCTAAGCCTGTAACGGGTCATTCAGCACTAGTAGGGATATATAAAGCCTATGAGGTTTCGGGGGAAGAACTTGATCCCGAACGTACAGATGTGGCCAATGACGAACTATCTATTGCTACTAATCTAGCAAAAGATGCAGGTATTGATGAGGCAAAAGTGAGTGAGTTACTAACAGAGATTAAAAAGCAAATTGCAGAACAAAATCCAGTTTCTCGTGAAGAGGTGGAAAAAATTGTTTCGGAGCAATTAGCTAATCTAAAAATTGAGCTTTCGGAAAAGGATCGTCAGCTGTTGATCGATTTAATGGACCGTATTCGTCAATTAGATATCGATTTCAGTCAATGGTCAGATCAACTGAATGATTTAAGTAAAACAATTGAAGACAAGATTGGAAAAATAGTCGATAATGAAGGATTTTGGGAAGGTGTCAAAAACTTCTTTACGAATCTAATAGATTCGATTCGTTCTATTTTTAACTAATGTATGAGCCCTCCTTCTTAAATAGATAGGAGGGCGTTGTTTTGTTCAAAATTTATTTTAAGAAAATGCACCTATACTTATGTGGTTTTATATACAATTAGCGATTATATAAAGTGGATCTAGTTGATTGGAGCGAAGAGCCGTGACTGTAGTGGGAACAGTGTGAGCTGAAGACCCTGGACTGAGTTTTTTAAAGCCTTGTTCTCTTTATTTGCACAAAATACAAGGATTTGTTATCATGGAAGTAATATATCTCGACTTCAAGATAAAATAATGAGGAGGTAAAGAAATGAAATTAGCAGGTATCCACCATGTCTCAGCAATTACTGGAGACGCTGATAAAAATCATGACTTTTATACAAGAATATTAGGAATGCGATTAGTGAAGAAAAGTGTAAATCAGGATAATCCTTCTTCTTATCATTTGTTTTATGCAGATGCTGTAGGTACGCCAGGAACAGACATGACTTACTTTGACATACCCAATGCAGGAAGAACATATCCTGGTGTATCTAGTATTAGCAATACAAGTTTCCGGGTCAAAAACGAGCAAGCCCTACTTTTTTGGAAAAGTAGATTTGAAAAATTTAATGTACCACATGATTCTATTATAGAAAGGTTTGGTCGTAAAACACTTTACTTTGAAGATTTTGAAGGGGCAAGACTTATGTTAGTGGTCGACAACGGGGCTGGAATACCTTATGGCGAAGCATGGGTTAGAGAGGAGATTTCAGCGGACAATGCAATTGTTGGTTTAGGTCCCGTAAAGATTACAGTTAGAAAATTAGCACCTACTGAAAAGGTCTTAACAGAAATACTTGGATTTGAGTTAGCTGGTTCCTACCCATCGGAGGTACTGGACATGCCAGATATTCAAGTTTATACGACGGGAAAAGGCGGTCCAGGTGGAGAAGTTCATATCGAGACACGTACAGATTTACCAATGGAGCGACCTGGAAGGGGTAGTGTACATCATGTAGCATTCCGAATTCCTTCAATGGAAGATTACCCAAAATGGGAGGAGCGCTTACGTGAAAATGGCTTTACCACTTCTGGTTTAGTAGACCGATACTATTTCAAGGCAATCTATTTCAGAGAACCAAATGGCATTCTATTTGAATTATCTACCGATGAGCCAGGATTCGATACAGATGAACAAATGGATAGCTTGGGAGAACGATTAGCACTACCACCTTTTCTAGAAATGAGAAGAGTGGAAATTGAAGCTAAGTTGCGTCCGTTGTCAATCAATAAATAAATGTGCTAAAATTCAGAAAAGGAGTGGTTATTGATGGAATTTGAATTTAAAGAATTAGGAAACGATGTATATGCGTTTCAATATATACAAGGCGGGGAAAGATTAGGCGAAATTACTTGGACGTTACTTGGAGATGTCATGGTGATGGATCACACATATGTATCGGATAAGCTGAGAGGACAAGGGGTTGCCAAAAAGTTATTAGATAGCGCTGCTTCTTATGCAAGAGAGCAGGAGCTAAAGATGGAGCCGGTTTGCTCATACGTAGTGGCAGCCTTCTCAAAGTCTAACGAATATGATGACGTAAAAGCATAAAAGAGATTTGTATAATTCATAATAAAAAGGCAATCCGCTTCTATTTAGAAAAGGATTGCCTTTTTATAATAGCATTATTAAATTTGTGTGAAAAATACTAAAATTCCTGTTAATACCGATGCACCTGCTAACGTATAAAGGAAATCTGCTTGGTTAAAAATTATCTCTTTTTCCATAAATTCCACCCTCTCTTTTTATGTTGATAGTTAAATATTACCCGGGTTTATAAAAGTTTAAACAGGTTTAAATTATTTTATGAAGGGGATTTTAAAATTATACGAAACCTTTTCAACTATTAATCGTAGAATGATAAGAAGTGTAAAAATGAAGGGACTGAATTCTATGTCACGTACAGGAGAAATGGTATTAAGTGTTATTAGTGCAATTATGACATTACTTAGTATTATTTTAGTAACAGTTTTAGTGGTAAGTGGAAGCAGCATATTGAAAGATGAAGAATTTAAAAAAGAATTTGAGAGTACGATTTCGAATGAGCCTACATTTACGGAAACTGACCAACAATTGATAAATGATAATATGAGTTTAGCAATCGATGCATTTAGCATATTTGGTTGGGTATTTATAATTATTCTTGTCATTAGTCTAATCCTAAATATTATCGGAATCATGTCTATTTCCAAAAATAAAAACCCGAAGTTAGCAGGAATTATGTTCATCCTTGCAGGTCTTTTTGCTGGTGTAATATCGCTAACATCAATTCTATTGTATATTGCGGCTATCATGTGTTTCGTTCGCAAACCACCAGTTCAAATACAAGAGGAATACTATACAACTGAAAAGTCACTTTAACAAACAAAAACACCGACCTATAAGGCCGGTGTTTTCAATAGATATACGTATTTAGCGGTAGATAAAGGATGTCCCTCAAAATATTCATCGAATTCTTCTAAACATTCGAAGCCAAAATTTTCATAGAATTGACGGGCATTATCATTTAAGCTTTCCACGTAAACAAATAATTGTCGTCCAGCTGGCATTTGGTTTAGCCCAGCTAATAATAGTTTTTTTCCATATCCACTTTGTTTATATTCAGGTAACACATAAATAGCAGTTAGTTCTGCATCTCCATCTTCGTCCGTATAAGTAAAGTTAGCGAAACCGATGGGATTGCCTTCATATTCAGCGATTAAGAAGATAGTTTTCTCTATTCTCTTCACAATCATCATAGGGGAATAAGCCTTTTCTAGAAAAAGAGTTTGTATGTCATTAGGTATAATATTCTTGTATGTATCGTTCCAACTGACCTTTGCGATCTGTTGAATTACTTGAATGTCATCTAACGTAGTCGCTCTAATCATTTGAAATCACCTCTAGATTCTTTTTGTAATCATAACAAAAATAACTATAATCTTCTACATATATATACAATTAAAATCATTTAGATATCAAACTGTAATATAAGATGGGTAATCAAGCATAAAAATCATATACCTCTAAAGAATTAGTTTGTTAAGGTGTTAACTTATTTAATAGTGGGTATATACATTATATATAGAAAACCTTGGAGGTAATTAGGATGGCAAAAAACAAATCACTATTATTGGCAGGATTAGCGGCAGGAGCGTATGCATATTTCAGTAAGAAAGAAAATCGTGAGAAAGCAGTAGTGGCTTTTAATAATACAAAATCTAAAGTGAATGCTTACATAGACTCACAAAAACATCAAAGATCCGATTTAACGGCAGCAGGACATCCAGATCCTTACGATACATCAGATAATAATATGGTCGATGAAGGAGCTCTTACAAGCGTCCAGTACTATAATGATGAAGTTCAGGACAACCAGAAGAAAGACGATACAAATAAGCAAGACGGAGAAAAGAAGTCTAATCCTAATGACCAAATAACTTTATAATCTTAATAGGGCAGGAATGTGTCAAAAACCACATTCCTGTCCTATTTATTTTCTCCACGTAATGGCCAAGATAGACACTATTAACAATATGATTCCTGTCATAGTAAACCCGCTCGTAGCATCCAATTCTAGAAAGCCAGTGATACTTGATCCCACAACTACTCCTATAGAAAAGAAAGCATAGAAATAGCCATATGCTTTTCCTCTATAGGATTGCTCTGTTGAATCTATTAATAATGTGTTAATAGATGGGAAAAGAAATGCAAATCCTATTCCATATAACCCCATCCAAATATATAGTAAGTTCAGTGAATCTGTATGGCCGAGCAATAGCATACTTACTCCCATGATGCTCATACCAAAAGTAAGTGTATAGATGGGTTTTACTCGGTCAAATATTCGATTTATCGGAAGGATAAACACTAAAATTGCGACAAAGCCGAAAGTACTTAGAAGAAATCCGCTTGTTTTAGTGTCAAATCCTAAATGCACTATTTTTAAAGGGAGCATATACGCTAATACCCCTTGCGAGAACATTAAGAAAAAAGCACCTGCAAATGACTTAATCACTCCACTTTTTTGGAAAATAGAGTGAACGGAATGGTGAGAGACATCCTTCTCTATTCTTTCGATAGCTACTTTTCTTAACAAAACTAAAGACAGTATACTTAAAGCAAGCATAATAGAACCTGTCATTCCTAACACAAATACCTCATTTTTTTTGCTTGCGAGAATACCACTTGTAGCGGGACCAACAATTGCAGCAAGTCCAACAAATGCACCTGATAGTGCAACTCCTTTACCTCGTTTTTCATGCGAAGTCCTATTAGCTGAGTAGGTAAAAGCTGCAGGTACAATTAGTCCAGCTACTAAACCATGTATAAAACGTATTAGTAATAATCCAAACGGCTCGCTAGAAAATTGGTAAAGGAATAAGGAGAAACTCGTTGCAAATAAACCAGTGATGAGTATGTAATAGGGTCCTTTTCGATCAGTTAGAAATCCAGAAATAATATTACCAAATGTATTCGAAAGAGAATACATCCCTACAACTAAACCGGTTATAAAAGGAGTGGCACCAAGAGATTCTGCAAAGGGGCTCATAATTGGTAGTTGAGAAAATAAGTCAAAGAATGAGATGAAGATAATAATATATATAAAAAAGTGCAATACTGCTCCTCTTTTCTATAGTAGCTTTTATTCTAGTATAAAGGTTTTAAATGTATCGATAAAGGGAATTTGGAACAAAACAAATCATGCAAGGGGGAAGTCTTATGAAAGCAATGTTCATCTATAACCCATCTTCAGGAAAAGCGGATGCCGAGCAATATAAAGAAACAACAGTTAATGTGTTAGAAGGCTTGGGGTATGAAGTGATTATTAAGGAAACGAGTAAACAAAATGATGCCACCATATTTGCCACACAGGCTTGTGCTGAGAAAGTAGACTTTTTGTTAGCAATGGGTGGAGATGGGACGATAAATGAGGTTGTCAATGGTCTCGCTGAACAACCTAACCGGCCTCTATTTTCATTTATTCCACTCGGTACTGTGAACGATTTTGCTCGTGCACTTGGCATTCCATTGGAGCCTGAGCTTGCTATTGAAGCTTTAAAAATGACGAACACACGATTAGTGGATATTGGGCAAATTGGGGATAAATATTTTATGAATATAGTAGCTGTTGGTGAGATAGCTAGTCGTGTTGCGGATACTACTGTTGAACAAAAAACAAAAATGGGTTCACTTGCTTATTTGCTAGAAGGAGCAAAAGCCGTTATTTCGAACGAAGAAATAGAAATGACAATAACGCATGATAAAGGAATTTGGAAAGGGACACCTATGCTTATACTTGTGGCTTTAACGAATTCTGTAGGTGGATTTGAAAAATTGGTAAATGCAGCGGAAGTAAATGATGGAAAGTTACATATTTATATTATAAAACAAGCAGGATTGGCTTCTATAGCAAGAATGGGAGCAAAAGTCCTGTTGGGTACACTCGAGGAAGATACTGGAGTGGAAGTAATCGAATCTAGTAATGTATTAATCGAATCTGGAAATCCTCTATATTGTAATGTAGACGGGGATGAAGGAGATTGCACGCCACTGAACATTCAAATATTACCTAAACATTTAAAAATGCTAGTCCCTCAAAAAAACTGAGTCTAAAAGGTTGAAAAAATATATAATTTCCAGGATAATGATATAGACTAATACAACATACCCAAAAGGTTATATAAACATTAAGACCTACTTAGGGAAAAAGAGGGAAATATGAAGACTGTAGAGAAGCAATTTTTAGATAATTTCTCTAAAATATACACTAGAGAAATAGGTACAACAACAAGAGTAGAAGGTTTAGATTCTTTCCTAGAATTAGAAGAACAGCTATTTCAAAAAATGTTTTCTTTTGAAGTAACGGAAGCAAAAGAAATTCTAAGAAGCATGATAGATTTAATAATTGCTAGAACACGTAAGAATATGATCCAAAATGTAAAGTATTACTACATTCAGCTTGTCGCTATTATGGGAAGAAAACTAAATGAGAGTCAAGTTCCTACTGATAAAGTTAGCGCGTTTAACATTGCATGTGTAGAAACTATTGAGACGAAAATGAGTGATGCACAATTTTTATTATGTGCAGATGAGTTGGTTGAGTTTTTTGTAATGGTCATAACCGAAAGGAAAAAGCCGTCATTTGGCCATCAAACGGTTAACAAAGTAATCCTCTATATTAATGATGAAATAGAGACAAATTTAACGGTAGAGGATATTGCTAAAAGATTTGCTATAAGTACAAGTCATCTTTCTCGTATTTTTAGAGAGCATACAGGAGTGACGCTTGTAGAATACTTAAATGTTCGAAAAGTAGAGGAATGCCAATACTTTTTAAGAACAACAAATAAAGCTATTTCCGATATTTCTAGTAGTTTTCACTTTTGCAATCAAAGCTATTTCACTCGCATATTCAAAAAGTATACCGGAATAACACCGAAGCAATACCGTGATAACCAGGAATATCCTAGTTTTAAATATAATTTTCCTAATGAACAACAATCAGTTTAAATATTTTGGATTAAATTTGATAAATAGCTTCATAGTAAGGTATACTTCTTTATAGTTTGATGAGTGAAGGTGAATAGAGTGAAAAAGAAGATTAGTTTATTTTCTATTCTTGTATTTGCAGCACTAGTGCTTAGTGGATGTTCTGGAGTAGAAAACAAAGAAGGTACTTTTTATAATATTTTTGTTCGACCTTTTGAATTTCTTATACATTTCTTTGGAGAAATGTTCAATGGTAGTTATGGACTGGCGATTATCGCTATTACCGTACTTATCCGTCTTATTCTGATGCCTTTGATGCTTAAAAATTATAAAAATCAACAAGGCATGAAACAGAAAATGGATAAATTGAAACCAGAAATGGACGATATCCAAAAGAGATTAAAGGAAACAAAAGATAAAGAACAGCAAATGGCTCTACAACAAGAAATGATGGGATTATACCGTAAGCATGGAGTAAATCCGCTGAACATGGGTTGTCTACCGATGATTATTCAGATGCCTATTGTAATGGGATTGTATTTTGCGATTCTCTATTCTGCGGATATTAAAGCGCATCCATTTTTATGGTTTAACTTAGGATCTCCTGATATTGCAATGACACTTATTGCTGGAGCGGTTTATTTCATTCAAGCAAAAGTTTCATTATGGACAGTACCTGAGCAGCAACAGAAACAAATGAAAATGATGATTTATATTTCGCCAATTATGATTATGTTTATTTCCTTCAGTTCTATGGCGGCACTGCCAGTTTATTGGGCTGTCGGTGGACTATTGCTAATATTCCAAACATATTTGGGGCGTAAATTTTACTCGAATCATCCAGAAAAAGCAGAGGAATCTGTATAACACAAAAACGAAGCGATTGTTGCTTCGTTTTTTTCTTGAGAGGTAAGGTGTTTATGAATAGAAATTGGATATTTGGACTACTGATTGCAGCAGTTAGTATTTCTGCGTTGGTATTTATCATTAAAGGAAATATTAATATGGCTGTATTGTTTATGACAGCAATCTTTGCTCTAAGTAATGGTTTCCGAGCAATAAGTTTTAAAGAAAAAGGATTTGTCAAAGAGGCGAAGTGGATGAAGGGTATGTCCATTTTGTTTGCAGTATTATTTTTTGTCGTGTTATTTTTGCTAATTTTTTAATAAGAGAGAGCGTATTTACCTATCATGGGTAGATACGCTTTTACTTATTTAGGAGGATTCATTTATCGTTCAGGATGGTTATAATTATTTTGGCGAAGTTGAATTTCAATAAGAGAATAGTTATTAGAAAAATGGTAAACTAGAAATAACGTAATAAGAAAGAAGGAAGTCCGAAGATATGCAGTCAAGATATAGCTTTTTACAAGAAAAAAAGAAGAAAAAATGGCCATATATTATTTCTGGAATCATTGCAGGAATACTTGTAGCCACAGCGGTAGTGTGGGTAGGAATGAATGAATGGAATATAGATAAAAGTATAGAGGAACTCCGTGATTTGACAGGTGTTAAGCAAATAGTCGATGTTGATAAAACAGAAGAAGCTAATGTGGATAAACCAGTTATAGAAGAACCAAAACAGGAAATTCCTATTGTGGAGGAGCCGGTAGTGGAAGAGGTAGATATGTCTGGCGCAAAAGGCTATATTGGTAACGAAGTTTTACCCGGGGAGCCTACAATAGTAAAAGGTGTATTAATTGCTAGTAAAAAGTATCCCCTGCCATCTACTTATGCACCTGGTGAAAGCAAAGAGGCTAGAACAGCATTTCAAGAAATGGCTGCTGAGGCAATTTTATCTGGGTATGACCTTGTAGCTTTCAGTACGTATCGATCTTTTGACTATCAAACTCAGTTATATGAACGTTATGTAACAAATGACGGACAAGAGGCTGCGGATCGTTATAGTGCACGCCCGGGCTATTCCGAACATCAAACAGGGCTTGCTTTTGACATCGGAGAGCAGCATTTTGAACAACATTTCGCTAGAGAAAGCTTCGGAGAAACAGAAGCAGGCAAATGGGTTGCAGCCAATGCCCATAAGTATGGATTTATTATGCGTTACCCGAATGGCTCAGAAAAAATTACAGGTTATATGTATGAGCCGTGGCATTTTAGGTACATCGGAAAAGAACTTGCGCCTCAAGTATACGAAGCAAACGTGACTTTAGAAGAATTCCTAAATCTTTAGTAGACAGGATTAGAATACAAAAAGAGGCTAGTTGTGACGTCAATCACGACTAGCCTCTTTAAAAAATCAAACGGTAATCTTATAGCAATAAATCTGTCCAAAGCCCTTCGAAAACAATAGAAATAGGTTTTGAACTTAATATATTAAAGTATCGGTGAAATTAGACGAGCTAATGACTCTTTGAATTTAATCATGGTTGATCTTTCTTCATATATGTCTGCCGTCATCTCGGTAGATAACTTCATATCCTCTTCAAATAACTCTGCTAACTGATGAGAAGTTTCACGATCATATATAAAGGCATTTACTTCAAAATTCAATTTAAAACTACGCACATCAATATTTGCCGTTCCCACTGTAGAAGCTTCGTCATCAATTACAATCATTTTTGTATGCAAGAATCCATTTTGGTAAATATATACTTTAGCTCCAGCTCTTATTAACTCGCCAACATAGGAGTAAGTCGCCCAGTAGACAAAAATATGATCGGGTTTATTTGGAATCATAATTCGTACATCAATACCTGAAAGGCATGCAATACGTAACGTATCCATGAAACTAGCATCTGGGATGAAGTATGGAGATTGAATATAAATATACTTTTTAGCCATCATAATTAACTTAAGGTAGCCATTTTTTATTTGCTCCCATTCGGAATCGGGTCCACTAGAAACAATTTGCAAGCCAACAGAACCTTTCATCGGAATGGCTGGGAAAAATCTATCAGAATACTCGATATCATGCTCTGCGGAGGCTTGGTTCCAATCGAGAATGAATCGGGTTTGAAGAGGATGAACAGAACTACCTTCGATACGTAAATGCGTGTCGCGCCAGTATCCAAATTTCTTTTTTAGTCCAAGATATTCATCTCCAACATTAAATCCTCCGATATAACCGATTCGTCCGTCTATTACAACGATTTTTCTGTGGTTCCGGTAATTCATCCGGGGATTGATAAGTGGAAAGATAGAAGGGAAGAATGCCTCTACACGACCACCTAACTCAATCAGTTCGTTAAAATGTCTTTTTCTTAAGGAACGTGATCCAGTATCATCGTATAAAACTCTTACTTTAACTCCTTGTTTTGCTTTGGCTAACACTGCCTGGTAAATCTCCTGCCCTAAGGAATCTAATCGGAATATATAGTATTGAATATGGATGTGATCCTTTGCATTTCCGATATCGTGAAGGAGAGCATCAAACTTTTCTCGTCCATCAGTGAAAATTTCGACTTTATTGTCTTGAGTTAAGACTGCTTGGTTATTATGTAAGTGCATAACGATTAACTCTTTATAATGCATTGCATCATCTAAACGAAAATCAAATGAGTCATCTTCGATAGCTTCCATTTGAAATTCAATGAGATTATCGATACCTATCTTGTTTTTTCCTTCCCAACGGAATAACGTTTTTTTACGTAGCTTTCGTCCAAACAATAAATAAATACCAAATCCTAAAATAGGTATGAAGAATAGGACTAGAATCCACGCCCAAGTAGCGGAAGCATCTCGACGTTCTAAAAATATTAGGGCTATTGCCAAAGAAATATTTAAAATGAGGATGCCAGAAACAATAATACCATAAAAGCTTGCTATCAAATTTTCACCCCCGTTGCATGTCTATATAATCATTTGCTATTAAATTCTAGTATAGCTGATTTGTCTCAAAGAAAGTAGGGAAGACATATATTAAATAGAAAGTAATTCCTACTTGACCAATAGGGATAAAAGTATTAATATATGATGAGCACAAAAAATGGAGGTTTTTATATGAATTTATTATTTATTATTCTAAACATAGTTGCCTTACTCCTTTTAGTTGGAGTACTAATCATAATGCAAAAGAAACATGTTTCATTCTCGAAGCGTGTATTCACGGCTCTAGGACTAGGTATTTTACTAGGTTTAGTATTGAATTTAGCCTATGGGGTAGATTCGGAAGTATTGGCAGAAACTGTACCTTGGTATAACCTTATTGGTACTGGTTATGTAAAATTACTACAAATGATTGTAATGCCATTAGTATTCATCTCAATATTAGGGGCGTTTACAAAAATTACAATCGGTAAAAACTTTGGTAAAATGGCAGCAATTATTTTGAGTTTCTTAATAGGAACTACTGCCATTGCTGCTGTTATTGGTATTGGCTCTGCAGCAATATTCGATTTGAATGCAGAACAAATCATTCAAGGAGATGCTGAAACTGAACGTGCAGAATACTATGAAGGTCGCTCTGCAGAAGTTGCAGACAAAGCACTTCCAGATCAAATACTAGAATTATTACCTGCAAATCCATTTTTAGATTTTACAGGAGCTAGACCAACGTCCACTATTGGGGTAGTTATCTTCGCAGCGTTTTTAGGATTCGCTTATTTAGGAATAGCACGTAAAGAGAAAGAAACTGCAGCAACCATTAAAACAGGTATTGATGCGATTTACGCATTAATCATGCGAGTAGTTAAGCTAGTACTTCGTTTAACTCCATACGGAATTTTAGCAATTATTGCAAGAACCGTTGCAACATCAGATTTTAGTGCCATATACAATTTAGGTAAGTTTGTTCTCGCTTCTTATGTAGCATTGACAGTAGTATTTGCGATACATTTATTAATCATTACTCTATCTGGATTAAATCCAATAACTTATGTTAAAAAGGCAGCAGAACCATTAATCTTTGCGTTCACTTCACGTTCAAGTGCAGGAACTCTACCTATTAACATTAATGCACAAACAACTAAAATGGGTGTATCAGAAGGAGTTGCTAACTTCTCTGGATCGTTCGGACTATCTATTGGTCAAAATGGTTGTGCAGGTATTTACCCAGCGATGCTAGCGTTCATGATTGCTCCATCAGCAGGCATCAATCCATTAGACCCGATGTTCATCTTAACTGTTGTCGGAGTAGTAGCAATTAGTTCGTTTGGTGTAGCAGGAGTTGGTGGCGGTGCAACATTTGCTGCAATTCTAGTTCTATCTGCATTAAATTTACCAGTTGCTTTAGCGGGTCTCCTAGTATCGGTTGAACCGTTAATCGATATGGGACGTACAGCAGTAAACGTTAGTGGTTCAATGACCGCTGGTGTTGCTACTGCGAAACTAACTGGTGAATTAGATAAAGATTTATACAACACACCATTAAACCAAATTGCAACAGACGAAGTTTAATATGGCTCGCAAAAAAACTGTCCTTTCATCAAAGGGCAGTTTTTTTATGGTTCTACAGAAATTTAAAGAATGAATAATACTACTGCTTTCTGTTATGTGGCTCGGAGGGGATATCAACGGCATATGCACATTTTATTTTTAAGGGACCGGGCATTTTTTGCTCGGTTTTTCTCATGTTTAGAAATATACTTTCAGATAACTTATCGAAATACTAAATATTAAAAAAATTTCTACATAAACTAATCTAGTAGTTTGCTATAATCGAAATAACTAGGTTGTAAGGAGATGGAGAAATGCTTCAAGCCATAAATCTTTCTAAGAAATTTAAAACCAAAGTAGTTGTAAAAGAAGTCAATGTGGAACTGTTCGCGGGAGAGTCGGTCGGATTACTAGGTCCCAATGGGGCGGGCAAATCAACGACTATTTCTATGTTATCTTCCTTAGTCCAACCGTCAAGCGGAGACGTCTTATGGAATGAAAAATCCATTGCAAAAAATCCAGACCCATTGCGTAAAGCATTAGGAGTAGTTCCACAAGAAATTGCCTTATATCCAGAGCTTTCTGCTAGGGAAAATCTCGCTTTTTTCGGTAGAGTTAATGGTTTAAAAGGGGAACTTTTGGCAACGAGGATCACAGAAGTCTTAACAAAGATTGGGCTGTTGGATAGACAAAAGGATATAGTTAAAACATTTTCAGGTGGGATGAAACGACGTCTGAATATTGGTGCTGCACTTTTACATAAACCTTCGATTTTAATAATGGATGAGCCGACCGTCGGAATTGATCCACAATCGAGAGCGTATATTTTAGAAACCGTTAAGCAGTTTGTGGCAGATGGAATGACTCTTTTATATACGAGTCACTATATGGAAGAAGTAGAAATGCTGTGTGACAAAATATATATTATGGATCAAGGAAAAATAATTGCACACGGTACAAAAGAAGAGCTTAAAGAACTGGTCTCCGACAACCAAACAATTGAATTGAAAACTAATTTACTTACGGAGAACTTTGAAAAGAATTTGAAAGAGCAGTTCCCACAAGCGACTTTTCGTATAGATGAAGAGATACTAACGATTTCAATGTCCAAAAGAGAAGAACCACTAGCTAATATTTTTGCGATTGCTGCGGCAAGTAATGTAGTGATTACCTCTGCGATTGTCAAAGTGCCATCCCTAGAAGATGTGTTCTTGCATTTGACTGGAAAAGCACTAAGGGATTAAGAGGGGAGATGAAGTGATGCTGTTTAGTTTAATTGCGAAGCAAATGAAAATGCTGATTCGAAATAAGCAACCGTTAATTATTTTATTGGTCATGCCACTCGTTTTAATAACCATACTTTCAAATGCGTTAGGAAGCATAATGGACGGTGGAGAAGAAGCGGCGATTCAAGCAAATTTACTCATCCTAGATAATTCATCATGGGTTCAAGAGGAAAAAGAAATTAAGCTATTTTTAGAAGGAGAAGGGGTAACAGGCGTAGCCTTGGATGCTTTGCTCACTCAGTTTAAAAGTGGTGATCCAGTAGAATTATTAAACAGCACCGTTCTAGCTGCTGACGAAATGAAGAAGTATATTGCTGTGGAATATAAAAAGGAAGTAGATTTAAAGACCGCTCGACAGGATGAAAATATAGATGGCATCCTAACTATCCCTTCTAACTTCCGATTGAATTATATAAAATCTGCCTATTTTAATAATCCCGATTTTCCTAGTGTATCCTTATATCTAAATCAAGATAATGAAATTCGTGCATCCATAATTGATGCTGTTCTAACAGACTGGCAAAGTGGCTATTCCCAATCCGCGGCACTTTTAGCGGCAAACTTATCACCTCAGGAAATTATGAGTAACGTCAGTAGTGTAGAGAAGGTAGAACAGGTTTTAGAGGCAAGTGAGCGGAAAATACCTGCCACTATTTACTACACAGTTGGAATGATGGTGATGTTCGCATTATATATCCCTGCTTTCCTAGCAGGCTTTGCACTGCAAGAAGTACAATGGAAAGTATATGACCGGATATTACTTGCAGGGGTGTCTCCTGTTTTATATACACTTTCTATTTTCTTTACAGGAACATTTGTAGCCTTTATCCAGCAAGCCATTATGCTTTCATTTGGAATGCTTGTATTAGGTATAGAATGGATCACTCTAGAGGGAATGGGCCTTATAATTATTAGTTATAGTGTATTTGTTGGTGCATTGTCTGCTATGATAACTACTCTCCAATTTCGAACAAAAACAGAAGGTATTGCGAATGTGTTTAATGGATTGTTTATAACGGTATTTTCTTTCTTAGGTGGATCCTTCTTTAATATTCGTGATATTTCGGAAACACTCGGAAAGATTGGTGACTTTACTCCCAATGGTGCAACAATGTCTGCCATACTCTCTATACAAAAAGGGCAGGATTTATCAGTTATTTGGCCTTTTATGTTGGCTATATATGTTCTAGTAGTTGTGTGCGTGCTATTTGCCATTGTTTTCTTTCCGAGAAGAGGTGTAACAGGATGAAGGGGATATGGATTGCTAGATTTTTTAATTTAAAACGAAAGCCTGTCGTTTTAATCATGATGACAGTAATGACATTAGTAATGGCATACGTAGTAGGCAGCTCTAGTAATGGAAAGATGAGTGTGTCGGTGGCTGTCGACGGTACTGAAACAACTCAAGCAGTACTAGAGAAGTTGAAGGAAGAGGGCGGATACTCCCTTATAGAAATTACAGCCGAAGAGTTGCAGCAAAAAGCGAACAAAGATATTCGAATGGTCGGTATTGGGTTAAAGGAAAATTCCTATACTATTTATTCTGCCTCAGATTCTGATAATGTGAGAAACCTATCTTTGAGAATTGAATCGGCTTATAGTGATATTAGTTTTAAAAAGCAAGTTATACAGGTAGGTGGCGTGGAAGCTTGGAAAGACATTGAAATAAGTTTGCAAGAAGACCAAGCATTCCATATTCAAACAGAAGCAATGGATGAGTCAGAGGTATTTCGTTACGATAATGCACTTCAAAGTTTGTTTGGATTTACGCTATTCTTTGTTTTTTATACGGTATCAATTAATGTTCAATTTATATTAGAAGACAAGCGCACGGGAGTATGGAATCGATTAAAGTTAGCATCAGTAAGTAAATTTCAACTTTATGTCGGGCATCTATCTTTTAGTTACATTATCGGGCTTCTCCAAGTGATGCTTGTTTTATTTGTCTTCAGGTATGTGTTAGGTACTAATATGTACGGTGGATTTTGGAAAGTAGGGATTATTGCTGCTATCTATGTTTTGCTTGTAATGGCATTTTCTGTTTTTGTTATTTCATTAGTAAAAACAGTAAGTCAAAGCAGTATTATCATTTCTCTTGTAGCGGTAGCATTTGCAATGATTGGCGGGGCTTACTGGCCATTAGAAATAGTTCAGTCGGAAGCATTACTGGCGATGAAATGGATTTCTCCAATATATTATGCAATGGAGTCTATGAAACAAGTGACGGTATATGAGGGAACTTTTGGTAGTATTTGGACGTATGTAAGTATGATGGTGGTTATTGCAATAGTTCTATTGATGGTAGGGATTAGTTTATTGGAAAAAAGAACGGAACGCTATCATTCCAGTGAATAGATAGGGGAGATAGGGATGTATTGGTGTAAAATTGCACGAACAGAAAAAGAGTTTGAAGCGATAGCGCGATTAAATTATGAAACATTTGTGGAGGAGATTCCACAGCACGAGCCGGATCCTAGTGGGATGCGGGTCGATGCGTTTCACCATGAGAATGTGTATGTCATTGTTTTAAAGGATCAGGAGTTAGCAGGAATGGTAGCATTTCGAGCTGCCCGTCCTTTTTCTCTAGATTTAAAGCTTGGGCAAGTGGAGGAGTATCTGCCAAAGGATGCATTAGGTGGACTGTTATGTGAGGTTCGATTAATGGCTGTAGATAAGGCTCACCGGAATGGACGAGTGTTTTATTACTTAGCACGTGCTCTTTCCGATTACGCGTATGAAAATGGATATGGAGCAGCGCTAATATCGGGAACGGTACGGGAACAAAAGTTGTATAATCAGCTTGGTTTTGAACCTTTTGCTGATCCAGTGGGTACAGAAGAAGCTAAATTTATCCCGATGGTACTAACTAGGGATCGTTTTGACCAGTCAGTGGCCTCTCGGTTTAAACAAAAAAGATATTCATTTTATCCAGGGCCTGTACAACAATCGGACGCCATACAACGAGCGTTTTCTGCCATTCCATTGTCTCATCGAACGCATGAGTTCGAGGTCATGCTAGAGCGAGTGAAGAACAATCTATTATCGATGAGTGGTGCAGCATATGCCCACTTGCTTTTAGGGAGTGGGACGCTTGCAAATGAAGCTATGATAGCGCAGTTACACGTATTAGGAGAGAAAGGCTTAATCGTTAAAAATGGAGCCTTTGGAGACCGCTTGGAAAAACAAGCGGAACGTTGGCAGTTATCTTTTGATGTTGCATCTTTTGAATGGGGAAGCCCTTATAATCTATCGCTAATCGAAGAAAAACTTGCCACCGGAGCTTATAGTTGGCTCTTAATGGTCCACGGTGAAACGTCCACTGGAATGTTAAATAACCTGGAAGAAATAAAGTTATTATGTAACCGTTATAGTGTGCTGCTTTGTATGGATTGTGTGAGTTCATTTGGAGCACTTCCATTTAGCTTAGAAGGAGTATATCTTGCAACTGGTGTAAGTGGTAAAGCTATCGGGACTATGAGTGGATTAGCTTTTGTATTCGCTAACACAGAAGTAACATCGAGTAATAATATCCCTTCATATTTAGATCTGGGATTGAGCGTGAATAATGCAATACCTTTTACGATTCCTTCTCAGTTTGTACATAGCCTAGAGGTAGCTTTAAAAGCCTATGAAAATGGAGAGAGGTACAATCTGTTACATCGTCGCATGCGATTTATCGAAGACGATGTGTCCAAGCATGGGATCGAATTGCTCTCAGATAATCACTATCCAATGATTTTCACATGGAAAGAGGTTAAGTTTCCTTACTTAGCAGAAGATGCAAGAATGTCTGGTTTTGACCTTCACTATAAAAGTGATTATTTAATCGTAAAAAACTTGCTGCAAGTATCTTGTATTCAGCCAGATTTTGAAGACGCATGGGTGAAGTTTATGAATTGGTTAGGGAACTATCGGAGGTATCATGACTAATAAACGCATACTGCTTTTCTCTAGGTTCCGACTAATATTAGAAGATTATTGAAAAATGGGATGCTGGTTAAGTTGTGACGGATATCACAACCAACTAGCATCCCTGAAATTTTACTCACTTGGTAATCACTATAAATGAGACGTCTATCCAAAATCCTTCGTTTTTGTAAGTTACGTAAGTAAACAAGAAATGAAATTTCGATAAAAAAGAAGAAACATTTGTTCCCCCTAAGAACGTATCATTACTTGCTCATACGTAGTGTAGATAAAAACTTTATACGGCGTGTCGGGCATTTTTTCGACGTTGTTTATTGCGACATTTACAGCATTAACAGCCTTCTTAACTTGGTTAAGTTCTAAATAGCATAATGCAATGTATGCATCCTTTTCATAGAAAATAGATAGATCGATTGGATGGTGAACGATGTCAGGGATTTTCACCTCATCAAATATCTTCAATGCTTCAAAAACTCTACCTAATCCGTATAAAGTCTTAGCTCTTTCCAGTTGGAAGTAGGGGGTAAATAATTTCGTATTAATCTTATCAAGAGAGAATTTATGGTATAGAGAATCCGCCTCCATATACATCTTTTGATAGGTATTTAAGTAATGCAAATTAGCATAGTGGATAAAAGCTTTGGAATCCTCATCATCAGCAAATTCACTATAGGCTTCTAGTTTTTTTAAATAATGCGCCATTTTCCCCGCGTCTTCTTCCATCATCGCATGAACTGCTGCTAGCCTAAATAAATTATCTATTTGTTTAAAAATTTTATGTTCACTGGAATATTGAATAGCTTCGTTCATCATTTGAATGGCATCTGTATTTCTTCCTACTGCAAAGTAAAGTACAGCTTCCAAATAGTCGAAATCCATCCGCGATAATGGATCAATCCATAGAGGGTTTGCTTCCAGTTTTTTTCGTTCTTCTAACAATACATCTAGTGCGATTTGATACTGGTGATTCATAAATGGAATGATCGCAAGATTTCTCCCTATGTCAGCTGCTTTAGTTATCAAGTGTAAGTCTTCGTACATTTTTGCAACCTTTTTCAGCAGCGTGACAGATTCTTCGGGAGCAGAGTAAGCTAAGCATCGACCGTATATATCTAGTAACCGCGTTGCCTCATAGCCTTGAGTTAGTCTTGGTATATACGGTTCTATTAGATTTTTCACCTGCTCAAGTTCATTTAGAAAGTCATAATCCTTTGTGTTGAGCAGTAATTCTGCTTGATCTAATACCTCTCGTACCTCTTGTCCGCTTATTTCCTCCAGTAACTCACTTACTTCAACACCTAGCTGTGACGCGATGTGATTCAAGCTTTCCATAGAAGGATTTGCTTTGTTGTTTTCTATTAAACTGAGCATGCCTTTTGTTAATTCTGTACCTGCTAAAGCTTCAAGTGTCATTTTCTGTTGTTTACGTAATGTTCGAATGCGTTCGCCTAATGTGGACAACTTTTTCACCTCTTTACAATAGTTTAATTATATTAAACTTTTTCTTGAAATGAAAGTATATTCATGATATTATTTGTTTAATCATATTAAACTTTTTGATAATTCACAAAACGAAGGGGTTAGAGAAATGGAAGAAGCACTAAAACTTAAGAAGGCGACATATCATTTGTGGACGTTCACAGTAAGCAAATTAGTTTCCACTTTTGGAGCACAGGTCTATGCATTTGCAATTAGTTTTTATATTTTACAGTTAACAGGATCTGCATCCAGCTTTGCACTAAATTTGATTTGTAGTATTTTACCGAGAACGATAGTTGCACCTTTTGCGGGATATGCTGCTGATAAATATTCTCGTAAAATGATTGTTATTGTGGCACAGATTGCAACAACAATCGCAATTGGTGGGCTGCTCGTTGTGAGTTTGACGATGGGATTATCTTTATTCGCGATTTATAGTACGACCGTGATCTTATCGTTAACTTCTTTATTCTCCGGAGTTACTTTTAGTTCATCTATTACAGGATTAGTCGATGAGGGAAGAATTCAAAAAGCAATGTCGCTCAACCAAATGTCCATTTCTTTTGCAGCCATTGGAAGCCCAGCTGTAGGCGGACTTCTTTACGGAGCAGTGTCTATGCCGGTATTCCTAATTATGTATATGGTTGCTTCCGTTATTGCGGTTCTTTTGGAATCTACGATGGACTTTAAATTGTTTGCGAAGCGAAAAGCGGTAGTTGAAGGGGAACCGAAGGAACCAATGCTAGAAAGTATGAAAGCTGGTTTACGTTACTTGATGAAGCAACCTATTTTAAAAACAATGGTTGTCATCTCTTTATTTATCAACTTTTTGTTTGGTGCCTATCAGGTAGGATACTCATTTATCCTCATTGAAAAATTAAAGATTAATGCACAACATTTTGGTTTTACAGAGGGCGCATTTGCGATTGGAATGCTTCTATTGTCTATTTACTTCTCTACACGAAAAGAATTAAAATTTCCGTTTCTCGTATCTAAATGGGGAATCGTTGTATTAGGAGTTCTTATGGGGACCGTGGCTTTGCCATTGTTAATAACTATGTCCTCCACAATGTTAGTAGTATTTTATATTGTACTAATGTTCTTCTTTGGAGCAACAATGATGGTAACTAACACTCCGATACAGGTAATGATGCAGAAAATGATAGAGGATGATTATAAGGGTCGTGTATTTTCTATCATAGAAACCTGCGCAATGGCGCTTATGCCACTTGGAATGGTATTGTTCGGATTCTTATACGATATATTCCCAGCAGAAGGTATTTTAATTGTCTCTAGTATGTTGTTGATATTAGTAACTCTATTCTTGGCAAGACCTTCTGTAGTTAGAGCTGCACATCCGGAGTTGGGGCAGAAAAGAGTGGCGTATTTAAAGACGGAAAGTTAGTCTGGTTTGGTTATACGAGAGCGAAATTATACTATACGAGAGAGAATAGAGCCTATACGAGAAAGCTCCTTACTTATACGGGCCCAGCTATCCGAGAGGAACTAACTCGTATATGAGAGACCACCATCTTGATACAAGGAAGCTCAACCACATAAAAATACAGGTGAAGGAATTGTTTTCCTTCACCTGTATTAATAGCTAAATACTATGCCGCATTCTTTAATGATTTCGTTGATTTGCGATACGCAAAGATTAAAACAATAGAGAGCACCGCAAGTACCCCAGATAGCATATAAATATTATCTGGTTGTTTTGTAAATAGCCAAGCGAATAATAATGGACCGATAATACGACCTAGGTTATCCATCGAATAAGACATCCCTGCTGCTGTCCCATAGCGTCCACCCGATTCTTTCGTTGTGAGAGAAACAATCGTTGTTCGTGCTAACGCATTTCCTGCAGTAAACACACATAAAGATAGTCCTGCCCAGAAAATACTTTGAGTGAAGACAGTCATAAACAATCCAATTGCTGTAACAATTTGTGCGTACAAAAGCCATTTTGTTTCAGTACCATTTTTAATACGTCGAACGACACCACCCTGGATTGCCGCATCGACAAATCCGCTGAACATGAACAAATAGCCTATTTGTAGCGGGGTAATCTCAATTCTTTCGATTTGGAACAATTGGAACGTGGCCTCAAGACCCGCTAGTAAAAACGTGACCATGAACGAAAATAGGAATAGATATTTAATGCGGTAGCTCCACAAACTCATAGCTCCCTTAGGAAGGAGTGCACGTTTATTTGCTTCACCTGTACGCTCTGGTTCTTTTAAAATGATCAAAGCATACACGAAAATCACCAGTAACAAGATAGCAGAAGCTGTAAATGGAAGAGCTAAATCTATATGTCCGAGAACTCCGCCAATTGCTGGACCGAATATAAAGCCTAAACCAATCGACATACCGAGGAATCCCATATACTTATTACGGTTTTCTTCCGTTGATAAGTCAGCTGCAAAACCTGTAACTGCTGCATACAATGCCCCAGAAAATAATCCTCCAACTACACGAGATAAGTAAAGCATAAAGAGCGAATCAAAAAACAAGGAAAACAACCAAAAACTTAAACTGAATCCTACCAATCCGACTAAAATAAGTGTTTTACGGCCAATACGATCGGATAGCATTCCCCAAAGTGGAGCAGTGAAGAAGGAAGCTAACGAGTAAATCGTCAATAAACCACCAACGTGAATTTCATTATAATTTTGCTCTAAAATAACCTCTGGCAGCACGGGAATAATAATTCCAAAGCCGAGATAAACTAAAAATTGGATAGACATCAATATGAGTAGAATCTTTTTCACGCATCAAACCCGCTTTCTGCAATCTTCTAATCTCTATATTACACGTTTTTAATCAGTTTGCCACGTTGTAATCGATATCCTAGTAGATAATAAAAAAAGAGCTAAATGCTACAAAGTAAGGTATAACCATGTGGAATGTAATAAAAAAAACCGTCCTAATTAGGACAGCTTTTATGTTTAGAAATCCCTTGGCTCGGATATACTTTCCATAGCATTAGAAATTTCTTGGACATGTGGAAAAGGAAAAGCTAAATCAGCTAAAGAGACAAATCCTACAAGGACACCATCCTCTACTACGGGAAGTCTTCGAACTTGATGGCGTGCCATAACAATGGATGCATCGGATGTAGAATCTTCTGGGGTAACAGAGATAACAGATTTAGTCATAACATCTTCTACTTTGCTTTTCATGTCTTTGGCAACCGCCCTTGTCACAATATCTCGATCAGTAATCATTCCAACTAATTTTTTATTGCTGACTACGGGTAAACAGCCGATATCCAAAGTGCGCATCTGTTCTGCAACTTCGCTGACATAGTCCTGTGGGTTGCACGTTACTACTTGTTTACTCATTACATTTCTTATGTTCAAACCATTCACTCCTTTAAGAAATAGCATGGTTTACAAGACCATAATATATGTAATAAAAATGAAAGATTAAACTTAGGTAAAAAGTGGTATAATAAAATATATTAATTAGACAAACAAGAAACTTTTACGAAAGAAAATCGTAATTATTATAGAAGGACGAGGTGGATTCAATGGTAAAGGAAGTTGATTTGAAGAAAATTGTAAGTAATCTTTCTAAGCTTGGTGTTACTGTTACAATGACTAAATCTAGACTTGACCTACTTAAAGCTTTAGCACCACCAGCACAAAGTCCTCATGCGCAAAACTAAAAAGAAGGTGACTCTACAATTTCGTTAACAAACGATTAGAGTCACCTTCTTTTTCTTAGAAGAAAATAATATAGAATTTGGTGTCTTTTATTTAGGCACCTAGACAATGATACTGCTGATTTCCGTCGCAAAGACATTGATCAAACAAAGTTTGATCAATGTCTTCCTTTTGGGGGACAAACGCCATAAAACTACCAATCAGTATCCCTAAAAATCCACTCGGTAATAATATAGCAAAATGTCTGTTCAAAGCCCTTCGGAAACGTTAGAAATATGTTTTGAACTTTTTTTAACCTGTCCAACAATACAAAAAACGTGCAGAGGTCGGGCGTTAATCCCTTTATCTACACGCTTTAATTGATTAATCGTCTTCATTTTTTGAAAACATATAAGTTCGATGATGAAATTTCATACTAAACACTAAACCAATGGCTAACATATTCCCCATGAGTGAACTACCACCATAACTTATAAAAGGAAGGGGTATACCAGTAATCGGTAATAACTGAATCGTCATGCCGACATTTTCAAATACATGGAATGTAATCATTGCAATGATACCTGCGCATACATACGTACTATAAGCATCCTTTAACTGAAGGGTAATTTTCGTCAAATGAAAAATAAGTAAGAAGTAAAGGCTAACCACAATACTTGCTCCTACAAAACCATACTCTTCGCCAATGACAGCAAATATAAAGTCGGTATGATTTTCTGGGACATACACAATACGTTCTCCGTAGCCTTTACCGAAAATTTCTCCAGAGCCAATTGCATTTAATGAAGTGATTAAATGCATTCCTTCATCAGATGCGTATGAATAGGGATCCAACCATGAGTATATACGTGCAAATTGGTACGGGTTAAATCCAAAATTATCCGATAAGAAATCCTGCATATAAACCGCCATCCAAAGTAGTAAACCGCCCATTCCCAACCCACCTAAAAAGATGGGGAGAATTATTTTCCATGTAATTCCTGCGACTATGATTAAGGCTACAGTAATTGCAAGGAACACTAACGATGTCCCTAAATCTGGTTGTTGCATGATAAATGCTAAAGGAATAATTAAAGTTACACCCATTTTACCTAGCAAAATTAAATCAGTTTTAACCGTTTTAATAAGATTTTGCTCATGATGCATAGTGATTAATCGGGCCAGTCCTAGTATATAAAAAGTTTTCATAAATTCGGCAGGTTGAATATCACCTATAGGTAAGTGAAACCAACTTTTTGCGCCATTCATCGGTTTTACTAAAGCTAAACTGTCAGGGAGTACGAAAAGGATAAATAGTAAAAATACTCCAATACCATAAATATACCAAGACAATTTTTTATATTGTTCTGGTTCAAAAAACATGACAATTCCAATAATAATAGAACCAATAATATACCAAACAAGCTGTTTAGGTATAAAGTTTATGCCATATTGTCCAGTCGTTTGTGCTGATGAAATAGCAAACAAACTAATGATTAGAAATAGTAATATAATAAAAGCAAGTGTCCAATCGAAACGATCAGCAAAGCCTTTTTTGTTTTCCATGTAAGTCACCTATATTTCTTTCGAATTTCATTCATTTATTATAGCGTATATTGATATTTTTTGCTTGATGGTTTAATAGAGACGTGAGAGGTAATAAAGATGTTTCCTTGTATTAATCGTGCTATTATTAAGAACAGATAAAGGAGTGATTTTCAGTGGCAAAAAAAGAAGTGAGAGATATGGATGAGTACTTAACTCATTTGTATGTTCACGTTAATGAGGTAGAGCACTTTGCTCTGTTTAGTGGGATTACGATTCAGCAATTTATAAGGAATTTCACTGATTTGTCAGCTCTTTTATTACTAAAACATGGTTATGATGATGCTTCATTTAATATGCATACACAGCTTGAATTTATAGTTCCTGAACAATACAACCATTTTATCAAGGAATTTGCTGAAGGCCCATTTGAATTATGCTTTATGGATTTTGAAGATGAGCGGAAATTGAATATGCTCTCTCCTCAAGAACAAGCAGAGCTACTATACATAGCACATAAAAAAGAAGCTATTCGATCACCGTTTTATCATCATCTACAAAATAGATTTGTCTACCTTTCAGACGAAGGGCAGAAAATTACTAAAATTTACTTCCGTGATATGGAGGATTTAAATCATTTAGTTGCAAACGTTTTTACCGGGTTGATTGGTGAAAAGTCTAAGTCGAGTGCTTTTTGGCGTAAAAAGAATAATATCGTTCTGCCTAGATTGTCTGCGGAGAAAGTAACAGAGCATAACGAATTGTTTGAAGATGGAGTGTTAATGTCCTTGTTCAAAACAGATAAACTAAATTATGGTATTGAGATTCGCATTCTCCCAGAAAATATTTTCCCAGATGAAGTTTTGGAAGATCTAAACTTACATATGGCTAAGCCATCAGACGTCTTAATAGAAGTATAAATAGAACGCTTTTGCTACGGGAAAGTGGCGAGAGCGTTTATTGTAATGAGGTGAACTAAGTGGCGTGGATCTTATTGATAATAGCAGGGTTAACAGAAATCGTCTGGGCGATTGGTTTAAAGGAGGCACATGGCTTTACGGAGCTTGTTCCTTCTATTGTAACGATTATATTTTTAATCGTAAGTTTTTTCCTGTTTGCTAAAGCGATGAAGACGATTCCGATCGGTACAGCATATGCTATATTCACGGGTATTGGAGCAGCAGGAACGGCTATTGTTGGCATTATTTGGTTTAGTGAAGAAGTAAGTGCAGGGAAACTACTCTTTTTGTTTGTCCTACTTTTTGGAATCATCGGTCTTAAACTAGTAGATGATGAAGATGAAGAGGGGGCGATCTAATGGCGTGGTTTTTAATAGTAATTGCTGGTGTATTTGAAGTTGCCTTCGTTATTAGCATGAAGTTATCGGATGGATTCAAAAACATAAAATTTACGATTCTAACAGTGATCTCTGCTGCTTTAAGTTTTTTCTTATTGTCTTTAGCATTAAAAGAAATTGCGGTTGGTACTGGTTACGCTGTATGGACAGGAATTGGTGCTGCAGGAAGTGTTCTATTAGGGATGTATTTATTTAAAGAGAAAAGAAGTAGAAAGAAGTTGTTCTTTTTAAGCTGTATAATTATGGGTGTAGTGGGTCTTAAATTGTTTGGTTAAATACTCAACTATTGAGGCTGTCCGTGATAAAATAATGAATATCCAAAACGTGGAGGAATATAACTTATGAAAATAAAAGTGGGCTTATTATACGGTGGGAAATCTGCAGAGCATGAAGTATCTTTACTTACTGCAAGAGCGGTCTCTCAAGCGATTAACTTTGATAAATATGAAGTGTATCCAATTTTCATCACAAAAACAGGTGAATGGAGAAAAGAAGGTCAGCTCACTGCAGCAGTTGAGTCAATTGAATCTCTGCAATTTGGCAGTGAAATAACAAATCCAAATACGATTACTAGTTTTCTACCGCAACAAGGGGACGATACAACTCAACTAGATGTTATTTTTCCTCTTTTGCATGGTCCGAACGGGGAAGATGGAACGGTACAAGGATTGTTAGAAGTATTAAACTTACCCTATGTTGGTAATGGTGTATTAGCATCTGCGGCAGGTATGGATAAAGTAGTGATGAAGCAGTTATTTGCACAAGCTGGCTTATCACAGGTTCCATATATCTATTTCATAAATAGAGAATGGAAAAAAAATCAGAATGATTTACTTCAAAAAATGGAAGAAAGCCTACAGTGGCCTCTATTTGTAAAACCAGCCAATCTAGGTTCTAGTGTAGGGATTAGTCGAGTTACAAACCGCCAAGAACTTATCAAAGCAATAGAGTATGCCTTTAAATATGACCGTAAAATTATTGTGGAGCAAGGAATTATGGCGCGTGAAATTGAAATGAGCGTACTTGGTAATGATGAGCCTAGATGTTCCGTTGCGGGGGAAGTACTACCGACGAAGGACTTTTATGACTATGAGGCAAAATATGAGGATGGCACAACCAATTATGCAATCCCTGCCCAAGTTTCTGTAGAGCTTCAAGGGAAATTAGAGGATGCTGCTATTCGTGCTTTCAAAATCTTGGATTGTTCGGGTCTTGTACGGGCAGACTTTTTTGTAACAGATGAAGAAGAAGTCATTATCAATGAAGTAAATACAATGCCAGGATTTACACCTATAAGCATGTATCCTAAACTTTGGATGGAATCAGGTCTCTCGTATTCCGATTTAATAGAAGAACTTATCCAATTAGCGCTTGAACGTCATGAAGAAAAGCAACAGTTGGAACACTCGAAAGACGGGGAGTGACCAAGTGAAAAAGACATTAGCACATATAGCAGAGTGGTTACACATTGAAGAGAAAATTGATGAGAATCCTGTTATTACAGGAGTTTCGATCAATACAAGAACGATTCAACCAGGTGATTTGTTTATACCATTTCGCGGAGAGCAAGTAAATGGTCATCGATTTGTTCAGGATGCTTTTGCTAAAGGAGCAGCAGCATCCCTTTGGTTGAAAGACGAACCGAATCCACCCCAAAACGTTCCCCTTTTGTTTGTAGAAAGCGGAGAAGGAGCACTTCAGCAAATGGCGAAGGCTTATCGGGCTGAATTGCATTCAGTGTTCATCGGAATTACTGGATCTAATGGTAAAACATCGACTAAAGATTTGGTGGCAGGTATGCTTTCGCCATATTTCCGCGTGAAAAAGACAGAGGGTAATTTTAATAATGAGTTAGGCTTACCTTTAACAATCCTTTCTCTTGAAGAAGATACGGAATTTGCAGTGCTTGAAATGGGAATGAGCTCTTTTGGCGAAATTGAATTTTTATCCAATTTGGCAAAGCCAAAATATGTAGTTATTACGAATATTGGCGAAGCGCACATGCAGGATCTCGGCTCTCGTGAAGGTATTGCAAAAGCAAAATTTGAAATTATTGCAGGGCTAGAGGCAACTGGCCAATTATTCTATGATGGAGATGAACCATTGCTACGTCCGTTTGTTGAAGGAAATCCTCATATAATGACTAAATCATTCGGTATTCAGGAACACAATAATTTACGTATTGCTGAAGTGAACTTTACGGAACAAGGAAGCACCTTCCGTGTAGAAGGAGAGTTAAACGAAGAAATGTCTATTCCTGTATTAGGAGAGCATCAAGTGAAAAATACGCTTGCTGCACTATTAATCGGAAAAGAAGTTGGATTAACTTCCGAACAAATGCGTAAAGCGTTAAAACAAATAGTCTTAACAGATATGCGAATGCAAGTAATCGAAGGGGAAAATGGGGCAGTTTTCATTAATGATGCTTATAATGCGGCTCCGACTTCCATGCGTGCAGCAATTTCGTTCATTGAAAAATCCTCTATAAAGCCAGAAAAATGGTTAGTTTTAGGAGATATGCTCGAGCTTGGTAACAAAGAGCAGCAATACCATGAAGAGATGAGCAAATCGATTTCGAGTGAAGTCTTTAACGGAGTTTGTTTATACGGTCCACGGATGGAATGGCTGTATAACAAGTTGGTAGAACAATTTGCTGACAAACAAATTATTTGGGTTAATGATGACATAGAAAAACTTGTGGCTTTCTTAGCAAATAAAATAAATGATCAATCTATTGTTTTAGTAAAGGGCTCAAGGGGAATGCAGTTAGAAAGAGTAATTGAGCCATTTCAAAAATAATGTGATAGGTGTGGGGACGATGAAAACAGGAGTATTAGGTATTCACGGTTTTACAGGTGGACCATATGAGATACAGCCATTTGTAGACTATTTACAAGCGCATACAAACTGGAACATCGTTGTCCCTACTTTACCTGGTCATGGTGAAACGTTGGAGCTAAAAAATGTAACAGCAGAATCATGGATGATGGCGGCGGAACAGTCGCTTCGCCAGTTACAAAAAGAAGTAGACCGTGTAATTATAGTGGGATTTTCCATGGGTGGTATTATTGGGATGTACTTGGCGAATCGTTATCCAATTCACAAACTTGTATTGTTGAGTGCTGCTGCAAAGTATATATATCCATCCCAACTTCTACAAGATATAAAGGATATAGCTAAAGAGGCAGTTGTTGGTAAGCTTGCAGAAAATACTTTATATAAACAATACAGTTATAAAGTGAAAGGAACTCCTATACCTGCAACATTAGAATTTATCCGTTTAGTACGTATAGTTCAACCTTATTATGGTCAAATTACAGTACCAGTCTATATAGTCCAAGGTAAAAAAGATGGTATTGTACCTTATGCCACTGCCCAGTTTATCTACGATGAAATTGGTTCTTTGAAAAAAGAAATAGTCTATTCGGAATTAGGGAAACACCATATTTGCCATAGTGAAGACTGTCAAGATTGGTTTAATACCGCACTCAATTTTTTGAAGGAGGAAGAAGAGGAGGGGAATATTGCAAGTAATTAATTAATAATTATAACAGTTGCTTATTCATTGCAACTGAGTTTGTTGCATGATATACTACGTTTAGAGCAATGGATACATTTTGTGTGGAGACTCTTCAGCGTTTATTGAAGAGTACTTTTTTTTGAACATAACGGTTTGTTGAAGTAGTATGGCACGATCACTCATTAACAGACCGCTCGGCAAAAGACCGGGCTTTCCCTTTATATAAGACCCCTCTGATCTAAAACCACAGAGAATTTTAAGTAACGGAAACGTTCCTCGTATAGGCTCGAATTTGCCGCAATTTCATCTGAAAATGTAACCATTTGTCGAAAAAGGACAAAAAGGAGATTAAAATTTTGACAAACTTTTCAGAATTAAATATTAGCGCTTCTACATTAAAATCCGTACAACGTATGGGGTTTGAAGAAGCAACACCAATCCAAGAAGGTACTATTACACATGCTATGAGTGGACGCGACGTTATCGGTCAAGCACAGACTGGTACAGGTAAAACTGCTGCATTTGGTATCCCAATGATTGAAAAAATCGATATTAAAAACCCAAATATCCAAGCGTTAATCATCGCTCCAACACGTGAACTTGCAATTCAAGTTTCGGAAGAGCTTTATAAATTAGGATATGACAAAAAGGTTCGTCTATTATCAGTATACGGTGGGCAAGAAATTAGCCGTCAAATCCGTGCACTTAAAAACAAACCACAAGTTATCGTAGGTACACCTGGTCGTATTCTTGACCATATTAACCGTCGTACGTTAAAACTTGACCAAGTTCAAACACTTATCTTAGACGAAGCAGATGAAATGCTTAACATGGGATTCATTGAAGATATTAACACAATTTTAGAAAGTGTACCTCCTGAGCGTCAAACATTATTGTTCTCAGCTACAATGCCAGGACCAATTCGTAAAATTGCAGAACGCTTCATGAAAGATCCAGTGGAAGTAAAAATCAAGTCTAAAGAAATGACTGTTGAAAATATTGAACAGTTCTACGTAAAAGCTACTGAACGTGAGAAATTTGATGTTCTTTCAAGAATTTTAAATGTACAACAACCAGAACTTGCGATTATCTTTGGTCGTACAAAACGTAGAGTAGACGAATTAGCACATGCTCTAAGCATTCGTGGATATCTTGCAGAAGGTATTCATGGTGATTTAAGCCAAGCGAAACGTATGTCTGTATTAAAACAATTCAAGGCAGGTAAAATCGATATTCTTGTTGCAACAGATGTAGCGGCACGTGGATTAGATATCTCTGGCGTAACACATGTGTATAACTTTGATATCCCACAAGATCCTGAAAGCTATGTTCACCGTATCGGTCGTACAGGGCGTGCAGGTAAAAGTGGTATCGCAACTACATTCGTAACACCGAGAGAAATGGGTTACTTACGTATCGTTGAGAATACAACGAAAAAACGTATGGAAGCTTTAATCCCTCCAAGCTCTGATGAAGCACTAGTTGGACTTAAACGTGTTGCAGTAGAATCTTTAGCTGAAATTGTAAACAAAAATGATTTAGGCGATTATCGTCCATTAGCACAAGAAATGCTTGAAAAATTTGAAGCAGTAGATGTAATTGCTGCAGCTTTAAAATCAATGACGAAAGAACCGGATGATACTCCGATTTCTCTTTCTGAAGAACGTCCATTACCTTCTCGTGGAGAACGTGGTGGCGGCGGACGCAGTGGCGGCGGTGGTTACAAAGGTAACCGTAGCGGCGGTGGCGGACGTAGTTCATCAGGTGGTCGTAGTGGAAGCAGCGATCGCGGACCTCGTTCATCATCAGCTGGCGGTTCACGTCCAAGTTCAGGCGCACGTCGTAGCAGTGGTCCCCGTGACGGCTCTACACAACGTAGCACAAGAACTCGCTCACCACGTAGCGAAAAATAATTTAAGACAAGAAATTATAAAGGGTGAACTTACATTTCGATGTAAGTTCATCCTTTTTTCTTTTGGAAGAATTTTTAAATGGAAGTTGCCATTTATTGAAACATTTTATCCTTTGTTTCGTATACAATGATGGAAGAGGGGGTTTCATATGAGACAAGAACCAATCAATCAATTATCAGAAAGTGGATTACGTGTCTGGAGAATTTACGGGTTATTTCAAACGTTAATTGTCCTTTTAGTAGGTATTGGAGTAGGATTTATCAATTATTTTACAGGACAATTTATATGGTTATACATAGTAGATGTAGTAGTGATATTACTCATAGGATATTTATTAATTTATTTGTTCCCCAAAATTAGATGGACTCGTTGGAGATATGAAGTGCGTGAACAAGAAATTGAATTACAGCATGGTTTGTTTATCGTGAAAAGAACTTTAGTGCCAATGGTGAGAGTACAGCATGTTGATACGGAACAGGGACCTATTTTGAGAAAGTATGATCTATCTTCTATTACTATTTCAACTGCTGCGACGAGTCATACTATTCCTGCACTCGTAACTGGGGAAGCGGATGAACTTCGAGGCAGGATTTCTGTACTTGCAAGGGTGGCGGAAGATGATGTCTAAAGAAAAGTTTACTCTACATCCTATTTCAGCAGTTATTAACTTTGTAAAAGTATTAAAAGAAATGATTATTCCATTAGTCGTAGTTATTGCCGTTAATGGATTTGGGGGAGGCTCTGGTAGTTGGACCTCCTATATTATCTATATTATTTATGCCGTACTATTAATCGCAATGTTAGTTAGTGGCATCATTGAATGGAAAAGGTTTCGTTATTGGTTTGAAGAAGAAGAGCTTCGCATCGAATATGGTCTCTTCGTAAAGAAAAAAAGGTATATCCCATTTGAACGAATACAAAGTTTAAATTATACAGAGGGCATATTTCATCGACCATTTGGTTTAATAAAGGTGAAAGTAGAAACAGCTGGCGGGGGCGCGACAAAAGAAGCGGATGCTGAATTGACCGCAATTACCAAAGAAGCAGCGGAGCAAATTAAAAAAGAGATGAATCTAGCTAAACATAAAGAATCAACTATATCTGATGGAGATCTTCAACAAGAAGAGCTAGCGAAAGAGCAAAGGAAGCCCTTGTTTCGTATGTCTCGAAAAGATTTATTCATTCTTGCTAGTACATCAGGCGGGGTAGGTGTATTTTTCTCAGGTTTAGCAGTGTTCGTTTCGCAATTCTCGGAATTGATCCCATACGAAACAATTTACAATGAGATTATTATGTTTATCCGTTTTGGAGCTCTACTAATTGCATTATTGGTATTCTTTGCGCTGCTAGTAGCATGGATTGTATCAGTAGCTATTACTTTTATAAATTACTATGAGTTTACTATCTGGGTTGAAGATCAGGAGATTATTATTACTAGGGGATTATTAGAAAAGAAAAAAATAACTATTCCTTTATCTCGCATTCAGGCAGTACGTATAGTGGAAAATCCTTTAAGGCAGCTTACGGGACATGCGACCGTCATCGTGGATAGTGCGGGGGGATCACTAGCAGAGAAGGATGAGAAAATTAGGTTAATCCCTCTCATTAAAAAGGATAAAATAAATCCGATTCTCGTTCAAATTTTCCCTAACTATGAATTTGAAGCTAACTTTACAAGAGTTCCGAAGCGGTCGAGAAAGTTTTTCTATCGTTTAGATTTTTTATGGATGATTCCAGTTGCAGCATGTGTAAGTTATTTCTTCTTTCCATTTGGACTATTCTCCTTCTTACTATTTCCACTGAGTTTCCTATGGGGAGCATGGCAGCATAAGACGGCTGGATATTGGATGGATGAAAAGCAACTTGTTGTGCAATATCGTCTATTTAGTAGAGTATCTATTTGGATGGAAAAGAAACGTATTCAAGCAATGACAGCTCGCACTACGTATTTTCAAAAAAAAGCCAATGTATCTTCTATTATGACTACTATTAAGTCAGGCGTGTCTGGATCATCAACTACTATTCCTCATATTGAAAAAGCTGATGCAGAGAGCTTAATGAAATGGTATGAACCTACTAGGATAGAGCCTATAGATAGAGAGAAGGAACAGCCTTTGTAAGGGCTGTTCTTTTTTTATGAAGTGTGAGCCCAGGAATAAGATTAATGAAAAAAGAGAGACTGATTGCGACGACAGTCACAATCAGTCTCTCAAAAAATTAACGGTTAATAAAATAGCTGTAAATCTGTCCGAAGCACTTCGGAAACGATAGAATCTGATTTTAATCCTTAAACAGATTTAAGCTTACGCTGTCTTTTCTTCCAAGCAGCTATTCGCTTCGGATGGAAGTAAACCATTCCTAGTGCAAAACCAGTTATCAGCCCAGCTATGTGAGCAGTAACATTAATCTGCGGTTGCAGGAATGTCATAATTACTCCAATTACAATAATCGGAATAATAATTTGTTTTAGCTGTGGCATGAAATTTCTCGTATAATAAACCAAAGCCCCAAAAGCACCGAATATCCCGTAAATAGCACCACTTGCCCCAACACTTGTATAATTCCAATCGTGTATTAGGTAGGTAGCGACATTACCAACTAATCCTGCTAGCATATAAATAGTTAGGAAACGAGCCTTACCAGCTAGTTGCTCCAACTCTGGCCCAAATATGTACAACGAGAACATATTGAATAATAAGTGAGCAAAGTTTGCATGCAAGAATATCGGAGTTATCAAACGCCAATATTCACCCTCACTAATTAATAAGTTAAAGTGAACACCGTAATTAAATAATTGCGATCCAAATATAGGGACTAAAGTTAACAAATGAATAACAATATTCAATGCAAGCAAAGAAGAAACAACTGGATATAGTTTTATGTATTGTTTAAAATTTTCTGTTCTACTAAACATTATTTCACCTCAATTTATCTACTATTAGTATATCCTGTAAGGAGGATATTTGGAAAGGAGAAACATTCATGATTACTGGAATAGGATTAGATATAACTGAAATAGAAAGAATCCAATCCATTTCTGCTAAAACACGTAAATTTGAAGAGCGGGTACTTTCCGAAAAAGAAAGAGTTCAATTAAATGAGTTATCCGGGACAAGACGAATCGAATACTTAGCAGGGAGATTTGCAGCCAAAGAAGCATTTTCTAAAGCTCGAGGAACTGGAATAGGGAAAGATTGTAGTTTTCAAGATATTGAAATTTTAAAAGAACCTTCAGGTAAGCCTGTTTTATATTTTAAAGGAATAGAAGTTAATGGATTTGTATCTATAACCCATACAAAAGTTTATGTGGCTGCTCAAGTAATTCTACAATCATAACCGGTCGTCCATCTACATACAATGAATGAACGCAGTGATAATAGAAAGGATGGACTGATTGAAGAGCCGCGTGGCTAAACTATTTTTTTTAATTGTAACAATCTTAGTACTTTCCGCATGTGGAGCCGATTCGAAAGAAGATGTTGTGAAAAAACTTAGTAACAAGTGGGTGGATGCAAAGGGGTATGAGCTCGAAGCAGAGATGAGCATCATGACTGGGGAAGAACCAAGAGTATATGGTGTGGAAGTTTGGCACACTAAACCAGATTTTTACCGAGTACAGGTATCGGATACAAATGCAGAGAATACCCAAATGATCATCCGTAACACAGAAGGTGTATTTGTCGTAACACCAGCGCTGAACAAAACGTATAAGTTCCAAAGTAAATGGCCAACTGAAAATAGCCAAGCATATTTAATCGGTTCACTAGCCAACGACATAAAAAAAGACAAAACGGCAACCTTCAAAGAAGAAGGTGACAAATATGTCTTTGAAACAAAAACTAGTAACAACCATAAAACTATGCTGCCAACTCAAAAGATTTACATCAATAAAAAGACATTACTACCAACAGATGTTTCTATCATGAATGAGAACAAAGAAGAGCAAATTCATATTACATTTAAAAAAGTATCGCTAGGAAAAACACATGCAGCAGCAGAATATAAAATAGAGCAAACGCCTACAGGTAAAGCTGAAGGCACGGAAGAAACCGTAGAGACATCGGCAGAGATTGATAATGCTGAAATGGAAACTTATTATCCAATGTTAAAATGGGATCAAGTGCACAATATTGACGAAAAAGTGGTGGAAGTCGACGGAGAAAAAAGAGTTATTTTAACATATAGTGGAGACAAAGAGTTTACGATAATTCAACATCGAAGCGAACCGGGGGACTCCTCTATTATTCCTGTATTCTCACCTGGAGATCCGGTTGATCTAGGAGTTGCAATTGGTGCAATTACTGACCAGTCTCTTTCTTGGGAGCAAGATGGTATGTCATTCTTTATTGCATCCTCTACATTGACGAAAGAAGAAATGATTGAAGTTGCTGCATCTATGACAACTAGTGGTTTAAAGTAATTAGGGTTGACTACTTCAGTACACTAGTAGGATAATCGGTTTAAACTGATTAAAAGAGGGAACTATATGTCTCAAAAGCTATACCGACCTACATTCATCAAAGTAAACTTACAAGCTATACAAAATAATATTAAACGGCTCATGGAAATACTTCCAGAACATACTGCCGTGATTGCTGTAGTTAAAGCGAATGGCTACGGTCATGGAGATATTGAAGTTGCGCAAGCAGCATTAAAAGCAGGAGCCAATCTTTTGGCGGTTGCCACGCCAGAAGAAGCATTACATTTAAGGGAAGCGGGTATTGAAGCGGAAATACTTCTAATAGGTACATCTCCGCTCTCTTTTTTAGAGGAAGCTTCTAAACAAAACATTACACTTACAGCATATTCATATGAGTGGTTACTTGCTACTAAGGATCTTCAAATTCCTTTAAAGCTTCATATAAAAATCGATAGTGGAATGGGTAGAATTGGTTTTACAGAAGTGACAGAGCTACAGCAGGCACTTGCCTTTATCAGCAAAAGAGATTGGTTGCAAATTACGGGCGTTTTTACTCATTTTGCAACTGCTGATGAAGAGGAGCAAACACTATTCCGAAAACAAGTTTCCAGATTCGAACAATTATTAAATGTATTTGAGCAAAGACCCGCAATGGTTCATACTTCTAATAGTGCAGCGGCTTTACTATACCCTGACCAACACTGGAATGCGGTGCGTTTTGGTATATCTATGTATGGAATAGCGCCGTCTTCTTGGGTTAATGGAGAACTTCCGTTTCCCTTAGAAAAAGCTCTTTCGTTACACACTGAGGTTGCACATGTTAAAAAGGTAACGAAGGGTTCTACCATTGGTTACGGAGCTACATATGTAGCTCCAACAAATGAGTGGATTGCAACAATTCCGATTGGTTATGCAGATGGGCTATTAAGGAAACTTCATAACCAGTCTGTTTTGATAAAAGGTAAAAAGATGCCAATCGTCGGGAAAATTTGTATGGATCAATGCATGATTCGTCTCGATGAAAAAATAGAGGTTGGCGAAAAAGTTACATTACTAGGTTTACAGGAAAATGAAGAGATTCTAATAGAAGAATGGGCGGAAGCATTGGAAACTATCCCTTATGAAGTTTGTTGCACTTTCTCTAACAGAATCCCTAGAATATATAGCAAGTAGATTTTCGACAAAACTTAAAGTTATATGCATAAATTGTCTAACCATTTCTCTTAATGTCTTTTATTTAAGCTATAGAAATGGTAAGATGAAGTATATTGTCATATAGGGAAATGTTTTGTCGGAGGTGTTTGCTGTGGTAAGTGATAAAAAGAAAAAGGAAGCGATCATTCAGCTTCCAAATCAATTGGTTAATGAAGGAGTAAAAACCGTAAAACAATCATTAACTGGCGTAGAAAGTTTCGTTCGTGTCCAAGCAAATGAATATGTAAAAAATGGTCAGGCAAATCTTATAAGAGAAGCGATGAAGAAAGGCTATGTTGAGATGTCTCATATAAATCTATCCATTTGCACGGAGTGTTTACATGCAGAGTATGAAGCTCAACATACGACAGAGCGACTCGTAAGTGGAGGATGAAAATTTGATCGTAAAACGTGGAGACGTTTTTTTTGCGGATTTATCACCAGTAATCGGGTCTGAGCAAGGTGGAACCAGACCCGTTTTGGTGATACAAAATGATATCGGTAATAGATTCAGTCCAACTGTCATCGTGGCAGCTATCACAGCTCAAATTCAAAAGGCAAAGTTACCAACACATGTAGAAATAAATGCAAAAGAATATGATTTTGAACGAGATTCCGTTATTTTGTTGGAGCAGTTAAGAACAATTGATAAATCCAGACTTACGGATAAAATCACCCACCTAGATGAAGATGTGATGGAAGACGTAGATCATGCATTAGGGATTAGCTTAGGGATTGTTAAATTTTAATACATAGTAAAAACACAATGTGGAACCGACAAAAACACATTGTGTTTTTTAATAGGAATTTTTTTAACAAAGTTAGAGTTGAAGGTAAAACTAATTCACTTTACTTGGTTTGCAAAATACTATATTACAGGGTAGTATCACTAATCAGGTAATACATGGACAAGTGTAAAAGATGTAATGTTAGATGAAATTCTGTACAATATAATTACTAATATTCAACGAGGAGATGTATGTAAAACAATGAATAGCAGAATTGCTTCGTATATTCACGATAATATTGATGAAATTTTAGAAAAGTGGAGAATAAAGATGGAGGAAGAGAAGGATGATCGTTTCTTCCAGATTATGTCTAATAGAATAGTGGATAATACAGTTCGTGAATTCGGAGAGTTAATGATTTCAAGTCTAACGGAAGACCACGATACATATACGGCCAAGTTAAATGATTTTTCCGTTCAAATTGTACATTATGGATGGTCAATCTCTTTTGTTTTAAAAGCCTTAACCAACTTCACAGAAATTATCTATGAAAAAATGGACGATGTAGAGAACTTAGATGAAGGTAATTTCCAATCATATAGAGAAATATTAAATAATTGGATTATTCCTTTGAATCACAGCATTGTAGATGCCTATTCGGTAGTGTGGGAAAAAACGGTGAGTCTACAAAAGATTGCTCTACAAGAACTGTCTGCTTCCTTAATACCTGTCTTCGAAAAAATTTCTGTAATGCCTTTAGTAGGTACAATTGATACGGAACGAGCAAAGCTAATAATGGAAAATCTTCTACAGGGAGTTGTAAAGCATCGTGCAGAAGTTGTGTTGCTAGACATTACAGGCGTCCCAGTAGTAGATACGATGGTTGCGCATCATATTATTCAAGCAGCAGATGCCGTCCGATTAGTCGGAGCTAAATGTATGCTAGTCGGAATCCGTCCGGAAATTGCGCAAACTATTGTTACACTAGGTATAAACTTAAATGATTTTACAACAACAAGTACTTTACAAAAAGGCGTTGAACAAGCCCTGGCTTTAACAAATCGAGCAATAGTAGAGGTGGAAGCATAATGATGACAAGAATACCTATTTTAAAATTGAGAGATTGTTTAATCGTTTCCATTCAGTGGGAGTTAGATGATCAAACTGCTCTTTCTTTTCAAGAAGATTTACTTGATAAGCTTCATACAACATCTGCAAGAGGAGTAGTCCTTGATCTTACACCAATAGATTTTATAGACTCATTCATCGCAAAAGTATTGGGAGATGTAATCAGTATGTCGGGTCTAATGGGTGCGAAGGTAGTAATTACAGGTATTCAACCTGCGGTAGCTATTACTCTCATAGAATTAGGCATTAGACTCGAAAATGTAGTTACGGCCCTAGACTTAGAAAATGGATTGGAAAAATTAGAACGAGAATTGGAGGACTAGTCCATGAACTTAAGGTCTTCTGTTGATATAATAACTGAGTGGGATATCGTTGCTGCAAGGCAACTTGGTAGAAATGAAGCGAAGGATGTAGGCTTCGGTACAGTTGACCAAGCAAGAATTACAACAGCGATTAGTGAACTCGCTCGGAATATATACTTATATGCTGGTAAAGGTAAAATAGAAATTAGACAAATTACTGATGGCAACCTAAAAGGTCTGCTTGTCATTGCATCTGATAAAGGACCAGGAATTGCAGATGTTCGTAAAGTCATGGAAGATGGATATACGACATCAGGTGGTTTAGGTGCCGGCCTTCCAGGAGTAAAGCGACTAATGGACGATTTCAAAATTGAAACTGTCCTAGGAGAAGGTACCACTATTAGTGCATCTAAGTTATTAAGATAGGAGGTAATTCAAAGTATGCCTCAAGAATTTAAGAGACAATACAGAGAGATTTTAGAGCAATATACACAAAGACAAACAGAACATAATTTGTATGAAGGTCAAAACTTCAGTAGACAACTTATCCAAAAGAATATTTCTCCAGAGGAAGTTATAAGTATACATAAGGCTTCTTTAGAAGAGCTTATGCCTGAATTGCCAAATAATGTTTGGCATTCTTTTGATTTATTAATAGAAGTGATGATTAGATATGGACTTGCACTAAAAGAACACCAGACCCTAATTAAAAAACAGGAAAACTTTAGAATGGAAATGGAGCTGGCTTCTAATGTTCAACAAACGTTGTTGAAAACTAAAGTGCCAGAGATGAACAGTTTAGATATAGGGATGATCTCTGTTCCTGCAAAAGAAATGAATGGGGATTACACGCATTTTCTAAATGATGATACTACAGTAGGTATTGCCGTTGCAGATGTAATCGGTAAAGGGATTCCAGCTGCCCTATGCATGTCCATGATTAAGTATGGGATGGATAGTTTAAATGGAGCAGAAACCGAACCCATTGTTGTACTAGATGTCATCAATCGAATTGTTGAGAAAAGTGTAAGTGATTCGATGTTCATCTCCATGTTTTATGGAACTTATGATACTTCTACAAGTGTATTTACATATGCCTCTGCAGGACATGAGCCACCTTTATTTTATTGTGCTAAGTCTAATAGTTTTTCAGAACTACAAGCAAAGGGATTATTGTTAGGTGTAATTCCCAATGTTAAATACGAACAACACTCTATTTCTTTAGGAAAAGACGATTTTGTCGTTATGATGACTGATGGTGTAACTGAATGCCGTTCAAAAGAGGGATTCATTGACCAAAAAACCGTGATGGATATTATTGAAAGCGTAAGAGATCAATCTGCTCAAGATATGGTGGAATATGTGTTTCACAAGCTTGAGGAATTACAGGAGTTTGAACAACGAGATGATTTCACACTCGTTATTTTCAAAAAGAAGTAATTTGAGGTTTATTAATAACTGCTTTGTGGTATAGAGACTATAGACAATAGATAATAGACTATATATAGCGAAAACGGGGGAATAAAAATGAATATTTCAGTTGAATTACAAACGATAGCTGAATTGCATATTAAAGGATTAATTGGTGGAGAAATTGATGCTTTTACAGCGCCGATTTTAAGAGAGAAACTTGCAGAGGTAACCTTACAGGATAATATACATGTTGAATTGAATTTACAAGATGTTTCCTATATGGATAGTACGGGACTAGGTGTTTTTGTGGGCTTTTATAAGAGCGTCATAGCTGCAAATGGTCATATGGAGTTAACGGGACTTTCATCTAGATTGAAGCGCTTATTTGATATTACTGGTTTAGTGGAAATTATGGATATACAGGCTAGAGATGAAGAGGTGAAAATAGATGAAACCGTTTGATTATGTTGAAATTCGGGTGCCTGCAAAGCCTCAATATGTTAGCGTTGCTCGCCTCACAATTTCTGGTTTGGCCAATCGTATCGGATTTACGTATGATGATATCGAAGACTTAAAAATAGCTGCAAGTGAAGCGATTACAAATGCAGTCCAACATGCATATGCGGATAATGAGGAAGGCGAAGTGGTTATTGGCTGTGCATTATACGATGAAAAAATAGAAATCATGGTAGCGGATCATGGTAAAAGTTTTGACTTTGAAGAAACGAAAGCAAAAGTCGGCCCTTATCATGATTTAGAGGAAGGATCTTACTTGAGAGAAGGAGGTCTTGGTTTATATTTGATCGAGACATTAATGGATGAGGTTAAAGTACATCACCAAGAAGGCGTTACTGTATTTATGACGAAACATGTCAGAGTAGAGCAGGTGGATGAAAATGTCGAACACGTCCCTTCCTAATAAAGAATCGAAAGAGAAAATATTGGGTTGGATCAAAGAATATCAAGAGACAGAAAGTGAAGAGGCACAAACTAACTTAGTACTGAATTACACTAGGTTGGTAGAATCCATTGCTCGAAAATATTCTAATGGTAAATCGCATCATGAGGATATCGCCCAAGTCGGCATGCTTGGTCTTCTTGGAGCTATCCGAAGATATGATCCATCATTCGGAAAAAACTTTGAAGCTTTTGCTATCCCTACCATTATCGGAGAGATAAAACGCTTTTTAAGAGATAAAACTTGGGCTGTACATGTTCCAAGAAGGATAAAAGAACTTGGACCACGAATCCGAGTAGCAGTGGAAACACTAACAGTGGAATTCCAACGTTCTCCTATTATTCCGGAAATCGCTGATTTTCTAGGTGTAGAAGTAGAAGACGTGCTTGAAGCCATGGAAATGGGTAAAAGTTATCAGGCATTATCTATGGATCATTCACTTGAATCTGACTCAGACGGTAGTACCATTACGTTATTTGATGTTATTGGTAAAGCAGATGGCGAATACGAGAAAACAGATCAACGCTTACTTGTTGCTAATGCACTAAATGTATTATCAGATCGAGAGAAAGAAATCATTCAACTTACATACATGGAGCAGCTTAGTCAAAAAGAAACAGGAGATCGTCTAGGTATATCCCAAATGCATGTATCTAGGATTCAACGAAAGGCTATAAAGAAATTACAGGAGGCCATTTTATTGTCAGGTGAAGTAGTTAAATGATGAATTTTTCAGATGACAAAGTAGATTTGTTTGTATACCAAGAGGCCAAAAGTGGAAATCTAGAATCTGGAGATACTTATTATATTACAAAGACAGATGAGTTTATGCTTTGTGCTATAGCAGATGGGTTGGGAAATGGACCTGTGGCTAAAGAGTCTGCAGATATTATCCCGAAGATTCTAGAGGAATATAAAGAAGAAACATTAGATGAATTACTACTACGTTGCAACGAGTTAATGGTTAGTAAGAGAGGTGCAGCAGTAGCGATAGTTAAAATAGATTATAAACATCAAACTATATCCTATAGCTGTGTTGGTAATGTGAAGTTTTATATGTATAAACGCTCTACCGATAAAATGATTTATCCTCTACCCGTTATGGGCTACTTATCAGGCAGAAAGCAAAAGATTAATACCCAAACATATGCCTGTGAAAAAAATGATTTGTTCATGCTTCACTCAGACGGGGTTGTGATGAAAAGTCCAAAATCCACTATAAAAAATGCCTCGAATGCGGAATGTCTCTATGAAACGATTTTTAAAGAAATTGAACATGGCGACGACTCAACGTTTATAGTAGGAAGCTTACTCTAATATAGGGTAAGCTTTTTTGTTTGGCTTTTTCTAGAAGGTAACAAATATGATAAACTGAGTACTATAAAGAAAGGACGTGTTCATATTGGAAATAAAGAAAATGCTCCAACTTGTTTCAAAAGATACAGGTGTTAAATCATCACAAGCTGAACAAGTTATAAAATTACTAGAAGAGGGAAATACGGTTCCTTTTATAGCACGATATAGAAAAGAACAAACAGGCTCTTTAGATGAAGTCCAAATTAAAGCCGTTGAAGATCGGTATAATTACATACAGCAGTTGGAACAAAGAAAAGAAGAGATCCTTCGCTTAATTGAAGAGCAAGGTAAACTAACCGAAGAGTTAACTGTTTCTATTAAAAATGCGACGGTATTGCAACGATTAGAAGATTTATATCGACCATATAAGCAAAAACGTAGAACAAAGGCTACTATTGCAAAGGAAAAAGGATTAGAACCTTTGGCGGCTCTCATCATGACTTTCCCTAAAGAATCCATTTCTAAGATAGCAGAAGGCTATTTAAATGAAGAACTAGAAGTTCTTTCAGTAGAGGATGCGTTACTTGGAGCTAGAGATATCTTAGCTGAGCAATTTGCTGACGACGCGAAAATAAGAGAGCAAATCCGTAATATTACCCGTGCGGACGGTAAAATTATTACATCGGTCAAAAAGGCAGAGCTAGATGAAAAGAATGTGTTTGAAATGTATTATGAGTACGAAGAACCTGTTAAAAAGATAGTTCCTCATCGTATATTAGCGGTAAACCGAGGGGAAAAAGAAGATATCTTAAAAGTTGCTCTTCAAGTTCCTATGGAGAAAGCAGCTAATGTGATGAAAACACATTGGATTAAACCATCCTCTAGTGATGCAGTGGAACAAATTGAATTGGCGGTAGAAGACTCATACAAACGACTAATTCAGCCTTCTGTTGAACGAGAGATTCGAGCAGAGCTTACAGAAAAAGCAGAAGCTCAGGCTATTCACATATTCTCCGAAAACCTAAGGAACCTACTATTGCAACAACCATTAAAGGGAAAAGTAATTCTAGGTGTCGATCCAGCTTATCGTACTGGGTGTAAATTAGCGGTTGTAGATGATACAGGAAAACTGCTAGAAGTATCGGCTATTTATCCACATGCGCCTAAAATGGATGTGGAGGGTTCCAAGAAAAAAGTACTTGCTTACTTAAAAAACTATCCTATTTCTTTAATAGCTATCGGAAATGGTACCGCTTCTCGCGAAACAGAACAATTCATTGTGGACTGTTTGAAAGAGGTAGAGGGCGAGGTAGCGTATGTAATAGTAAATGAAGCGGGTGCCAGTGTGTATTCAGCATCTGAAACAGCGCGTAATGAGTTTCCTGACTTACAAGTAGAGCAGAGAAGTGCGGTATCTATTGCTAGAAGATTGCAGGATCCTTTGGCGGAATTAGTGAAGATAGATCCAAAAGCAGTAGGAGTAGGACAATACCAACATGACGTTTCGCAAAAGAAATTATCCGATTCCTTATCCTTTATAGTAGAAACTGCGGTTAACCAAGTAGGAGTAAATGTAAATACTGCATCTGCTTCCCTTTTACAATACGTCTCAGGGCTGTCAAAAACAGTTGCAGAAAACGTGGTTAATATGAGAAACGAGCAAGGGAGGTTTACTTCGCGAGCACAACTTAAGAAAATTCCACGCCTTGGAGCCAAAACTTATGAACAAGCAGTTGGGTTTTTACGCGTACCAGATGCAAAAAATCCGTTTGATGCAACAGGAATCCACCCTGAAAGTTATAAGGGAGCGGAGCAGGTACTGGAAATTGCAGGACTTAAGAAGACGCAAATAGGCACAAAAGAAGCAGAAGAGGCACTAAAGAAAATTTCTATTGAAGAAGTAAGTAGAGAGTTAGAAATAGGGGAGATCACATTAAAGGATATTGTAGATACATTGATCAAACCAGCGCGTGACCCTCGTGAAGCATTCCCGCAGCCAATTCTGAAAAAAGATGTACTCAAATTAGAGGACTTAAAAACAGGAATGGAGTTACAAGGAACAGTAAGAAATGTAGTAGACTTCGGTGCATTTGTAGATATTGGTGTAAAACAAGATGGCCTAGTTCATATTTCTAAACTAAAAAAAGGCTTTGTCAAACATCCTTTAGATGTTGTCTCCCTTGGAGATATAGTTACTGTCTGGGTAGAACAGTTTGATGCCAACAAAGGAAGGATTGCATTAACGATGCTTCCTCCTGAACAACAAGTGTAACGAATAGAGTTGTCCAATGGAGATATGCCACTGGACAACCTCTTTTTAAATAGGGGGGAGATAATATGTCTGATGAAAAATTACACGAACTAGTAAGTCATGTATCAAACGAAGTCTTTGGGAAACAATTTCAACATAAAGCATATTTCAACAAAAGACTTAGAACAACTGGTGGAAGGTATATGTTGAGATCGCACAATATAGAAGTGAATCCGCTAGTTTTCGAAAAGTACGGAATGGAGGAATTGCTAGGCGTGATCAAACACGAGCTTTGTCATTATCACTTACATATAGAAGGAAAAGGCTATCAGCATAGAGATACTGACTTTAGGGAGTTACTTAAAATAACAAACTCACCTAGATTTTGTTCTACTTTAGTGGAGAGAAATGTCCGGAAAAGTAAAAAGAGATATACGTATAAATGCGTAAAATGCTCTCTTTCATATAATCGGAAAATTCGTTTAAATACTAGGAAATACCGTTGTGGCAAGTGTTTTGGAGACCTAATGTTAGTTTCTTTTGAAAATCTTAAATAAATTATCAAAAAGTAGTTGACGTTTTGCAAAACCCTCTCTATAATAGAAAAAGTCGAGTAAAACAAAACGACAAAAGTTATTCCGAAGTAGCTCAGTGGTAGAGCAATCGACTGTTAATCGATCGGTCGTAGGTTCGAGTCCTACCTTCGGAGCCATTATGGCCCCTTGGTCAAGCGGTTAAGACACCGCCCTTTCACGGCGGTAACACGGGTTCGAATCCCGTAGGGGTCATTACCATTTATATTTATTACTTTGTATTTTCAACGGTCCCGTGGTGTAGCGGTTAACATGCCTGCCTGTCACGCAGGAGATCGCCGGTTCGATCCCGGTCGGGACCGCCATGTTGGGGTATAGCCAAGCGGTAAGGCAATGGATTTTGATTCCATCATGCCCTGGTTCGAATCCAGGTACCCCAGCCATTTTTGAGCCATTAGCTCAGTTGGTAGAGCATCTGACTTTTAATCAGAGGGTCGTAGGTTCGAATCCTACATGGCTCATCAAATTGTTGTTGACATTTAAGGTGTTCGAGAGTATAATCAACCTTGTTCTGTTAAGTACTAAGCGGTCGTGGCGGAACGGCAGACGCGCTAGGTTGAGGGCCTAGTGGGGGATAACCCCGTGGAGGTTCAAGTCCTCTCGGCCGCACCAGTCACATAACAATTTAACAAAAATTAATGCGGGTGTAGTTTAGTGGTAAAACCTCAGCCTTCCAAGCTGATGATGAGAGTTCGATTCTCTTCACCCGCTCCATTATTTAATATCATTGAATATTGAACATTGAAAACTGAACATGCAAAACGTTAAGAAACATAGCTTTCAACTAACTTAGTTAGTATGATAGCAAATCAATTTTTGACATCATTTAATGATGATGCCAGCAAAACAAATTGAGCTTTTTAAGTTCTCTATTATGGAGAGTTTGATCCTGGCTCAGGACGAACGCTGGCGGCATGCCTAATACATGCAAGTCGAGCGAATGACGAAGAAGCTTGCTTCTTCTGATTTAGCGGCGGACGGGTGAGTAACACGTGGGCAACCTGCCCTGTAGATTGGGATAACTCCGGGAAACCGGGGCTAATACCGAATAATCCATTTCCTCTCATGGGGAGATGTTAAAAGACGGTTTCGGCTGTCACTACAGGATGGGCCCGCGGCGCATTAGCTAGTTGGTGAGGTAACGGCTCACCAAGGCGACGATGCGTAGCCGACCTGAGAGGGTGATCGGCCACACTGGGACTGAGACACGGCCCAGACTCCTACGGGAGGCAGCAGTAGGGAATCTTCCACAATGGACGAAAGTCTGATGGAGCAATGCCGCGTGAGTGAAGAAGGTTTTCGGATCGTAAAACTCTGTTGTGAGGGAAGAACAAGTACGAGAGTAACTGCTCGTACCTTGACGGTACCTCATTAGAAAGCCACGGCTAACTACGTGCCAGCAGCCGCGGTAATACGTAGGTGGCAAGCGTTGTCCGGAATTATTGGGCGTAAAGCGCGCGCAGGCGGTCCTTTAAGTCTGATGTGAAATCCCACGGCTCAACCGTGGAAGGTCATTGGAAACTGGGGGACTTGAGTACAGAAGAGGAAAGCGGAATTCCAAGTGTAGCGGTGAAATGCGTAGAGATTTGGAGGAACACCAGTGGCGAAGGCGGCTTTCTGGTCTGTAACTGACGCTGAGGCGCGAAAGCGTGGGGAGCAAACAGGATTAGATACCCTGGTAGTCCACGCCGTAAACGATGAGTGCTAAGTGTTAGGGGGTTTCCGCCCCTTAGTGCTGCAGCTAACGCATTAAGCACTCCGCCTGGGGAGTACGGTCGCAAGACTGAAACTCAAAGGAATTGACGGGGGCCCGCACAAGCGGTGGAGCATGTGGTTTAATTCGAAGCAACGCGAAGAACCTTACCAGGTCTTGACATCCCGCTGACCGGCCTAGAGATAGGCTTTTCCCTTCGGGGACAGCGGTGACAGGTGGTGCATGGTTGTCGTCAGCTCGTGTCGTGAGATGTTGGGTTAAGTCCCGCAACGAGCGCAACCCTTGATCTTAGTTGCCAGCATTCAGTTGGGCACTCTAAGGTGACTGCCGGTGATAAACCGGAGGAAGGTGGGGATGACGTCAAATCATCATGCCCCTTATGACCTGGGCTACACACGTGCTACAATGGACGGTACAGAGGGTCGCAACCCCGCGAGGGTGAGCAAATCCCATAAAACCGTTCTCAGTTCGGATTGTAGGCTGCAACTCGCCTACATGAAGCCGGAATCGCTAGTAATCGTGGATCAGCATGCCACGGTGAATACGTTCCCGGGCCTTGTACACACCGCCCGTCACACCACGAGAGTTTGTAACACCCGAAGTCGGTGGGGTAACCCTTACGGGAGCCAGCCGCCGAAGGTGGGACAGATGATTGGGGTGAAGTCGTAACAAGGTAGCCGTATCGGAAGGTGCGGCTGGATCACCTCCTTTCTAAGGATAATATCGGAATACGAATCTTTATTCGTATCTTAACGTTTTGCAGTTCAGTTTTGAATGTTCATTTTATATGAAGATTCAACTCTTGTTCTTTGAAAACTGGATAAAACGACATTGAAACAATAAACAACAAGAAATTCTGTTGTGATTATTTACGTAATCACGACGTGTAAGACTTTTTAACTTTTAGGTTAAGTTAATAAGGGCGCACGGTGAATGCCTTGGCACTAGGAGTCGACGAAGGACGGCACTAACACCGATATGCTTCGGGGAGCTGTAAGTGAGCTTTGATCCGGAGATTTCCGAATGGGGAAACCCACTGTTCGTAATGGAGCAGTACATTTGCGTGAATACATAGCGCATCTGAGACACACCCAGGGAACTGAAACATCTAAGTACCTGGAGGAAGAGAAAGAAAATTCGATTCCCTGAGTAGCGGCGAGCGAAACGGGAATAGCCCAAACCAAAAGGCTTGCCTTTTGGGGTTGTAGGACACTCTACATAGAGTTACAAAGGAATGAGTTAGACGAAGCGATCTGGAAAGGTCCGCAGGATAGGGTAAAAGCCCCGTAGTCTAAAATTCATTCTCTCTTGAGTGTATCCTGAGTACGGCGGAACACGTGAAATTCCGTCGGAATCTGGGAGGACCATCTCCCAAGGCTAAATACTACCTAGTGACCGATAGTGAACCAGTACCGTGAGGGAAAGGTGAAAAGCACCCCGGAAGGGGAGTGAAATAGATCCTGAAACCGTGTGCCTACAAGTAGTTAGAGCCCGTTAATGGGTGATAGCGTGCCTTTTGTAGAATGAACCGGCGAGTTACGATCCCATGCAAGGTTAAGTCGAGAAGACGGAGCCGCAGCGAAAGCGAGTCTGAATAGGGCGAATGAGTATGTGGTCGTAGACCCGAAACCAGGTGATCTACCCATGTCCAGGATGAAGGTAAGGTAACACTTACTGGAGGTCCGAACCCACGCACGTTGAAAAGTGCGGGGATGAGGTGTGGGTAGCGGAGAAATTCCAATCGAACCTGGAGATAGCTGGTTCTCTCCGAAATAGCTTTAGGGCTAGCCTCAAACGTTAGAATCTTGGAGGTAGAGCACTGTTTGGACTAGGGGCCCATCCCGGGTTACCGAATTCAGACAAACTCCGAATGCCAATGATTTATGTTTGGGAGTCAGACTGCGAGTGATAAGATCCGTAGTCAAGAGGGAAACAGCCCAGACCACCAGCTAAGGTCCCAAAGTATTTGTTAAGTGGAAAAGGATGTGGCGTTGCTTAGACAACCAGGATGTTGGCTTAGAAGCAGCCATCATTTAAAGAGTGCGTAATAGCTCACTGGTCGAGTGACGCTGCGCCGAAAATGTATCGGGGCTAAACAAATCACCGAAGCTGTGGATTGATACCTTTGGTATCAGTGGTAGGAGAGCGTTCTAAGGGCGTTGAAGTCAGACCGGAAGGACTGGTGGAGCGCTTAGAAGTGAGAATGCCGGTATGAGTAGCGAAAGACGGGTGAGAATCCCGTCCACCGTATGACTAAGGTTTCCTGAGGAAGGCTCGTCCGCTCAGGGTTAGTCGGGACCTAAGCCGAGGCCGATAGGCGTAGGCGATGGATAACAGGTTGATATTCCTGTACCACCAAACCACCGTTTGAGTAATGGGGGGACGCAGAAGGATAGGGTAAGCATGCTGTTGGTTATGCATGTCCAAGCAGTAAGGTGTGAATGTAGGCAAATCCGCATTCTATAACATTGAGCTGTGATGGCGAGGACGTATGTCTAGAGTTCCTGATTTCACACTGCCAAGAAAAGCCTCTAGCGAGGTGAAAGGTGCCCGTACCGCAAACCGACACAGGTAGTCGAGGAGAGAATCCTAAGGTGAGCGAGAGAACTCTCGTTAAGGAACTCGGCAAAATGACCCCGTAACTTCGGGAGAAGGGGTGCTCTTTTGGGTTCATAGCCTAGAAGAGCCGCAGTGAATAGGCCCAGGCGACTGTTTAGCAAAAACACAGGTCTATGCAAAACCGTAAGGTGAAGTATATGGGCTGACGCCTGCCCGGTGCTGGAAGGTTAAGAGGAGTGCTTAGCGCAAGCGAAGGTGCGAATTGAAGCCCCAGTAAACGGCGGCCGTAACTATAACGGTCCTAAGGTAGCGAAATTCCTTGTCGGGTAAGTTCCGACCCGCACGAAAGGCGTAACGATCTGGGCACTGTCTCAACGAGAGACTCGGTGAAATTATAGTACCTGTGAAGATGCAGGTTACCCGCGACAGGACGGAAAGACCCCGTGGAGCTTTACTATAGCTTGATATTGAATTTTGGTGCAACTTGTACAGGATAGGCAGGAGCCTTAGAGCCCGGAGCGCCAGCTTCGGAGGAGGCGTCGGTGGGATACTGCCCTGGTTGTATTGAAATTCTAACCCATACCCGTAACCCGGGTAGGAGACAGTGTCAGGCGGGTAGTTTGACTGGGGCGGTCGCCTCCTAAAGTGTAACGGAGGCGCCCAAAGGTTCCCTCAGAATGGTTGGAAATCATTCGAAGAGTGTAAAGGCAGAAGGGAGCTTGACTGCGAGACCTACAAGTCGAGCAGGGTCGAAAGACGGGCTTAGTGATCCGGTGGTTCCGCATGGAAGGGCCATCGCTCAACGGATAAAAGCTACCCCGGGGATAACAGGCTTATCTCCCCCAAGAGTCCACATCGACGGGGAGGTTTGGCACCTCGATGTCGGCTCATCGCATCCTGGGGCTGTAGTCGGTCCCAAGGGTTGGGCTGTTCGCCCATTAAAGCGGTACGCGAGCTGGGTTCAGAACGTCGTGAGACAGTTCGGTCCCTATCCGTCGTGGGCGTAGGAAATTTGAGAGGAGCTGTCCTTAGTACGAGAGGACCGGGATGGACACACCGCTGGTGTACCAGTTGTTCTGCCAAGAGCATCGCTGGGTAGCTATGTGTGGACGGGATAAGTGCTGAAAGCATCTAAGCACGAAGCCCCCCTCAAGATGAGATTTCCCATTACGCAAGTAAGTAAGATCCCTCAAAGACGATGAGGTAGATAGGTTCGGGGTGGAAGCGTGGCGACACGTGCAGCTGACGAATACTAATCGATCGAGGACTTAACCAAATTTTGTTTAACGTAACAATGTCGTTTATCCAGTTTTGAGTGAACAAGCACTCTATTTATAAGGATTTCAAGATACAACGCAGTGCGCTGTAAATTGGAAGCCGAAGAGTCTAGTGATGATGGCGAAGAGGTCACACCCGTTCCCATACCGAACACGGAAGTTAAGCTCTTCAGCGCCGATGGTAGTTGGGGGTTTCCCCCTGTGAGAGTAGGACGTCGCTGGGCACCAAAAAGAAGTCGTTACCGAGTTATATCGGTGACGACTTCTTTTTTTGTTTACTGAAAAATAAGCCGAAGGCAGTTACTATATAAGAAAGTGTACGAGCAAGTGGAATCTGGCAGGAACAGAAGTTAAAATCTAGCGCCAATGGTAGTTGGAGGTTTCTACCAGTGAGAATAGGGCGTCACGGGGTTCTAAAAGATTTGTTGCGGAGTCAGACATTAAGGGATTTTTTTGTATAAGAATTGGGAATAAATATGATTAATTTGGATTAAGACTCTAGTGTTAATAAAATGAAAAAGTAAGAGATTAAATAAACCTAATTTAAACCTTAAAGGATCTATTGGTATTTAACTATTGGGGATTAATTTTATTCAATATACGAAAGTAGAAGACTGTTTAACTCTATAAGAAGGTATGTAAGATGATCTGCAAAAAGGAAATAGAAAAAGCTACAGAGGGAGAGTATACCTTTAAGTTAATTGGAGATGATATAACAGTTGGAATTGATGAGGAGGGTAGTTCCCTTAAATAAACCCCTTTTATATAGTAGAAACAGGAGTGAAACATAGCTGTTCTTGTATAAAATATAGAATTCTAAAAGAAAATACGAAAAGACCTTGCTAATTATCATTATAAGTGGTATAGTTATCAAGTTGTCACTTAAACAAGTGACGTTAAATAAAAAAACAATTTAAAAAAAGTTGTTGACAATCACATCAGGAATTGATATGATTTATAAGTTGTCAAAATGAAATTACAACAACATGAACATTGAAAACTGAACATGCAAAACGTTAAGAAACATAGCTTTCAACTAACTTGTTAGGATGATAGCAAAACAATTTTGGACATCATTTAATGATGATGCCAGCAAAACAAAATGAGCTTTTAAACTAGTTCTAATTTGTTCGCTTTCAATGTGCTCTGCATACTGGAAGTGAACTATTATGGAGAGTTTGATCCTGGCTCAGGACGAACGCTGGCGGCATGCCTAATACATGCAAGTCGAGCGAATGACGAAGAAGCTTGCTTCTTCTGATTTAGCGGCGGACGGGTGAGTAACACGTGGGCAACCTGCCCTGTAGATTGGGATAACTCCGGGAAACCGGGGCTAATACCGAATAATCCATTTCCTCACATGGGGAGATGTTAAAAGACGGTTTCGGCTGTCACTACAGGATGGGCCCGCGGCGCATTAGCTAGTTGGTGAGGTAACGGCTCACCAAGGCGACGATGCGTAGCCGACCTGAGAGGGTGATCGGCCACACTGGGACTGAGACACGGCCCAGACTCCTACGGGAGGCAGCAGTAGGGAATCTTCCACAATGGACGAAAGTCTGATGGAGCAATGCCGCGTGAGTGAAGAAGGTTTTCGGATCGTAAAACTCTGTTGTGAGGGAAGAACAAGTATGAGAGTAACTGCTCGTACCTTGACGGTACCTCATTAGAAAGCCACGGCTAACTACGTGCCAGCAGCCGCGGTAATACGTAGGTGGCAAGCGTTGTCCGGAATTATTGGGCGTAAAGCGCGCGCAGGCGGTCCTTTAAGTCTGATGTGAAATCCCACGGCTCAACCGTGGAAGGTCATTGGAAACTGGGGGACTTGAGTACAGAAGAGGAAAGCGGAATTCCAAGTGTAGCGGTGAAATGCGTAGAGATTTGGAGGAACACCAGTGGCGAAGGCGGCTTTCTGGTCTGTAACTGACGCTGAGGCGCGAAAGCGTGGGGAGCAAACAGGATTAGATACCCTGGTAGTCCACGCCGTAAACGATGAGTGCTAAGTGTTAGGGGGTTTCCGCCCCTTAGTGCTGCAGCTAACGCATTAAGCACTCCGCCTGGGGAGTACGGTCGCAAGACTGAAACTCAAAGGAATTGACGGGGGCCCGCACAAGCGGTGGAGCATGTGGTTTAATTCGAAGCAACGCGAAGAACCTTACCAGGTCTTGACATCCCGCTGACCGGCCTAGAGATAGGCTTTTCCCTTCGGGGACAGCGGTGACAGGTGGTGCATGGTTGTCGTCAGCTCGTGTCGTGAGATGTTGGGTTAAGTCCCGCAACGAGCGCAACCCTTGATCTTAGTTGCCAGCATTCAGTTGGGCACTCTAAGGTGACTGCCGGTGATAAACCGGAGGAAGGTGGGGATGACGTCAAATCATCATGCCCCTTATGACCTGGGCTACACACGTGCTACAATGGACGGTACAGAGGGTCGCAACCCCGCGAGGGTGAGCAAATCCCATAAAACCGTTCTCAGTTCGGATTGTAGGCTGCAACTCGCCTACATGAAGCCGGAATCGCTAGTAATCGTGGATCAGCATGCCACGGTGAATACGTTCCCGGGCCTTGTACACACCGCCCGTCACACCACGAGAGTTTGTAACACCCGAAGTCGGTGGGGTAACCCTTACGGGAGCCAGCCGCCGAAGGTGGGACAGATGATTGGGGTGAAGTCGTAACAAGGTAGCCGTATCGGAAGGTGCGGCTGGATCACCTCCTTTCTAAGGATAATATCGGAATACGAATTTTTATTCGTATCTTAACGTTTTGCAGTTCAGTTTTGAATGTTCATTTTATATGAAGATTCAACTCTTGTTCTTTGAAAACTGGATAAAACGACATTGAAACAATAAACAACAAGAAATTCTGTTGTGATTATTTACGTAATCACGACGTGTAAGACTTTTTAACTTTTAGGTTAAGTTAATAAGGGCGCACGGTGAATGCCTTGGCACTAGGAGTCGACGAAGGACGGCACTAACACCGATATGCTTCGGGGAGCTGTAAGTGAGCTTTGATCCGGAGATTTCCGAATGGGGAAACCCACTGTTCGTAATGGAGCAGTACATTTGCGTGAATACATAGCGCATCTGAGACACACCCAGGGAACTGAAACATCTAAGTACCTGGAGGAAGAGAAAGAAAATTCGATTCCCTGAGTAGCGGCGAGCGAAACGGGAATAGCCCAAACCAAAAGGCTTGCCTTTTGGGGTTGTAGGACACTCTACATAGAGTTACAAAGGAATGAGTTAGACGAAGCGATCTGGAAAGGTCCGCAGGATAGGGTAAAAGCCCCGTAGTCTAAAATTCATTCTCTCTTGAGTGTATCCTGAGTACGGCGGAACACGTGAAATTCCGTCGGAATCTGGGAGGACCATCTCCCAAGGCTAAATACTACCTAGTGACCGATAGTGAACCAGTACCGTGAGGGAAAGGTGAAAAGCACCCCGGAAGGGGAGTGAAATAGATCCTGAAACCGTGTGCCTACAAGTAGTTAGAGCCCGTTAATGGGTGATAGCGTGCCTTTTGTAGAATGAACCGGCGAGTTACGATCCCATGCAAGGTTAAGTCGAGAAGACGGAGCCGCAGCGAAAGCGAGTCTGAATAGGGCGAATGAGTATGTGGTCGTAGACCCGAAACCAGGTGATCTACCCATGTCCAGGATGAAGGTAAGGTAACACTTACTGGAGGTCCGAACCCACGCACGTTGAAAAGTGCGGGGATGAGGTGTGGGTAGCGGAGAAATTCCAATCGAACCTGGAGATAGCTGGTTCTCTCCGAAATAGCTTTAGGGCTAGCCTCAAACGTTAGAATCTTGGAGGTAGAGCACTGTTTGGACTAGGGGCCCATCCCGGGTTACCGAATTCAGACAAACTCCGAATGCCAATGATTTATGTTTGGGAGTCAGACTGCGAGTGATAAGATCCGTAGTCAAGAGGGAAACAGCCCAGACCACCAGCTAAGGTCCCAAAGTATTTGTTAAGTGGAAAAGGATGTGGCGTTGCTTAGACAACCAGGATGTTGGCTTAGAAGCAGCCATCATTTAAAGAGTGCGTAATAGCTCACTGGTCGAGTGACGCTGCGCCGAAAATGTATCGGGGCTAAACAAATCACCGAAGCTGTGGATTGATACCTTTGGTATCAGTGGTAGGAGAGCGTTCTAAGGGCGTTGAAGTCAGACCGGAAGGACTGGTGGAGCGCTTAGAAGTGAGAATGCCGGTATGAGTAGCGAAAGACGGGTGAGAATCCCGTCCACCGTATGACTAAGGTTTCCTGAGGAAGGCTCGTCCGCTCAGGGTTAGTCGGGACCTAAGCCGAGGCCGATAGGCGTAGGCGATGGATAACAGGTTGATATTCCTGTACCACCAAACCACCGTTTGAGTAATGGGGGGACGCAGAAGGATAGGGTAAGCATGCTGTTGGTTATGCATGTCCAAGCAGTAAGGTGTGAATGTAGGCAAATCCGCATTCTATAACATTGAGCTGTGATGGCGAGGACGTATGTCTAGAGTTCCTGATTTCACACTGCCAAGAAAAGCCTCTAGCGAGGTGAAAGGTGCCCGTACCGCAAACCGACACAGGTAGTCGAGGAGAGAATCCTAAGGTGAGCGAGAGAACTCTCGTTAAGGAACTCGGCAAAATGACCCCGTAACTTCGGGAGAAGGGGTGCTCTTTTGGGTTCATAGCCTAGAAGAGCCGCAGTGAATAGGCCCAGGCGACTGTTTAGCAAAAACACAGGTCTATGCAAAACCGTAAGGTGAAGTATATGGGCTGACGCCTGCCCGGTGCTGGAAGGTTAAGAGGAGTGCTTAGCGCAAGCGAAGGTGCGAATTGAAGCCCCAGTAAACGGCGGCCGTAACTATAACGGTCCTAAGGTAGCGAAATTCCTTGTCGGGTAAGTTCCGACCCGCACGAAAGGCGTAACGATCTGGGCACTGTCTCAACGAGAGACTCGGTGAAATTATAGTACCTGTGAAGATGCAGGTTACCCGCGACAGGACGGAAAGACCCCGTGGAGCTTTACTATAGCTTGATATTGAATTTTGGTGCAACTTGTACAGGATAGGCAGGAGCCTTAGAGCCCGGAGCGCCAGCTTCGGAGGAGGCGTCGGTGGGATACTGCCCTGGTTGTATTGAAATTCTAACCCATACCCGTAACCCGGGTAGGAGACAGTGTCAGGCGGGTAGTTTGACTGGGGCGGTCGCCTCCTAAAGTGTAACGGAGGCGCCCAAAGGTTCCCTCAGAATGGTTGGAAATCATTCGAAGAGTGTAAAGGCAGAAGGGAGCTTGACTGCGAGACCTACAAGTCGAGCAGGGTCGAAAGACGGGCTTAGTGATCCGGTGGTTCCGCATGGAAGGGCCATCGCTCAACGGATAAAAGCTACCCCGGGGATAACAGGCTTATCTCCCCCAAGAGTCCACATCGACGGGGAGGTTTGGCACCTCGATGTCGGCTCATCGCATCCTGGGGCTGTAGTCGGTCCCAAGGGTTGGGCTGTTCGCCCATTAAAGCGGTACGCGAGCTGGGTTCAGAACGTCGTGAGACAGTTCGGTCCCTATCCGTCGTGGGCGTAGGAAATTTGAGAGGAGCTGTCCTTAGTACGAGAGGACCGGGATGGACACACCGCTGGTGTACCAGTTGTTCTGCCAAGAGCATCGCTGGGTAGCTATGTGTGGACGGGATAAGTGCTGAAAGCATCTAAGCACGAAGCCCCCCTCAAGATGAGATTTCCCATTACGCAAGTAAGTAAGATCCCTCAAAGACGATGAGGTAGATAGGTTCGGGGTGGAAGCGTGGCGACACGTGCAGCTGACGAATACTAATCGATCGAGGACTTAACCAAATTTTGTTTAACGTAACAATGTCGTTTATCCAGTTTTGAGTGAACAAGTACTCTATTTATAAGGATTTCAAGATACAACGCAGTGCGCTGTAAATTGGAAGCCGAAGAGTCTAGTGATGATGGCGAAGAGGTCACACCCGTTCCCATACCGAACACGGAAGTTAAGCTCTTCAGCGCCGATGGTAGTTGGGGGTTTCCCCCTGTGAGAGTAGGACGTCGCTGGGCACCAAAAAGAAGTCGTTACCGAGTTATATCGGTGACGACTTCTTTTTTTGTTTACTGAAAAATAAGCCGAAGGCAGTTACTATATAAGAAAGTTTAGCAAGTTGAGAGACGAAGAGTTCGAGTGCAGCTGCCGAAAAAATCTGTCGGCTATTCGCTTTCGTGCTCTGGAGTGTTAACGAATAAAAAGGAATTTGGATTTAATTTGTTAGTCTTCGAAAGTGATAATTGGCAGTATATGTTTAGTATTGATGCAGACGTATCTCATAAAGTAACACCCGAAATACTCGTTCAGATAGCAAATTCTATTGATTTCTAAATAATCCTTATTCAGCTAATTCATACTTTAACAAAAGATAATAGGCTGCTTTGGCAACTCTATTTTCTTTTTGAATGAAAGCCGCAGGTTAGTTGAAGAAGTACATATAAAAAGACCAATAAGTGGTCTTTTTTAAAGGGGAGAATCTAAAGTTTTTAGTAACGTATCAATTTCTGTTTTAAAGGTAAAAAAATGAGGCTTTTTTTTATCATCAAATATGAGTAAATAAGGCTTTTCATTTTCGGGAATAATAATGATAACTTCATCAATCAAAGTATTCACCCATTTATTTTCTAATCGAAGAGATAGCGTTAAGGGGATTTTCACTATATAACCTTTGTCTGGAATAGGATTGAATTTTTTAACAATATTATCAATTTCTTTAATAATTCTTTTAGTCTCGAGTTGTATTTTAGGATTTGTTGGCATGGTTATTATCTTATTTTTTTCAATATCAAGTAGTTCAATTTCCGTAATGCCTTGAGCACTTACTATGAGTAGATTAAAAAGGAAAAGTATAGGAATTGACGAAAATAAAATTTTGCGAATCACATTTATCACCTCAAAATTATTCTTACCAAAGATAATTTTGTTATACCTTATGCTTATTTAACCAACGGGTGCCTTAGTGAAATATAGAGTTGGATAGTACAGCTCTTTTTTTGTTCAACTAACGCCACAATCTAGTGGTATAAGAAAGATCTCTGGGAACACTAAAATGAGGTGTTTTTTATGAAAAAATACATTATTTTAGTGTTAGTGTTTATTTTCTTTGTTGTTCCCAAAACTCTAAGTGCAACAAAAGAAGTATATGAAGTGGTTACGAAGTTATCCGAAGATATAGTATTATACGCTAAGAAAACGAATGAAGATTTATATCGGGACTTTAAACTAGATTTCAAAGGAGAGACTTACTTTATACCTTTTGGGATAAATGTTACAAACCCAACCTATGCCCCTAAAATATTCTACCAAGACATAAACGAAGATAGAAAAAAGGAATTAATCATAACTTTAACAAAAGGTTACGGTTCTGGTGTGCGAGATGAAGAGGTTTATGTTTATAGTTATAGAAATGGATTGATTGATGTCATTGTCGATAATCCCTTAGCAATTATCAATAAAAACGTAAAAACAAAATTAACTCCTGAAAAAGCCGAAATCACCTTGGGTGACAAAGTATTCATTGTCGATACTAAGTCAATAGAATCAACGCATTTATTTGATGATATAAGTTTTGGCAGCGTTATAGATTATGAAGTAATTAACAAAAATCTTATGGTCAGAGTAAGTAGTCAAATAACACCAGCGATGTTTGTTGGAGATATTATCATTACTTATGAATACAGTGATAAAATGTATCAAGCAAAAGAAATTAAATTTATAACGGATATTAATAAAAACCCATTTTATGGTCTAGTTAAACATTAGACCATATTCGGGTGAAAGAGAATGGAATTTATGTGCTGGATTATAGAGTTTTGGAGGATAAATATCTTAAAAGTGGTAAACCCTTATTATAAGATATGCGAGGTTCATTATAACGAAAAGTATTTTCTCATATATGGGGTGAAATAATGCCTGCTGAATCATTAGAGGAATTGAAGGAAGATTACGAGTATAGGCGTAAAGCATTTGAAAGTCCTGTATGGAAGGTAGTTGATAATAAGTTAGTAGGACTGACAGAATAATGTTCCAGTATGACAATAATGTTTAATAAAAGATAATGTACTAATACAACTAACGGGTACTTTAGTAAAAAACGGACTCCAAAGGAAAATGAACGTAGATATGCCTTTGTATTTTATATCAATGATCAACCTTTCCCTTTAACATAGTCTCTCCTTATATAAAATCCATTTATTCCTTTTATATAGTAGGAACAGGAGGAAACGTAGCTGTTCTTGCATTAAATATAGAATTCTAAAAGAAAATTGGAAAAGACCTTGCCAATGACCATTATAAGTGGTATAGTTATCAAGTTGTCACTTTAACAAGTGACGTTAAACAAAAAAACAATTTAAAAAAAGTTGTTGACAATCACATCAGAAATTGATATGATATATAAGTTGTCAAAACGACATTACAACAACATGAACATTGAAAACTGAACATGCAAAACGTTAAGAAACATAGCTTTCAACTAACTTGTTAGGATGATAGCAAAACAATTTTGGACATCATTTAATGATGATGCCAGCAAAACAAAATGAGCTTTTAAACTAGTTCTAATTTGTTCGCTTTCAATGTGCTCTGCATACTGGAAGTGAACTATTATGGAGAGTTTGATCCTGGCTCAGGACGAACGCTGGCGGCATGCCTAATACATGCAAGTCGAGCGAATGACGAAGAAGCTTGCTTCTTCTGATTTAGCGGCGGACGGGTGAGTAACACGTGGGCAACCTGCCCTGTAGATTGGGATAACTCCGGGAAACCGGGGCTAATACCGAATAATCCATTTCCTCACATGGGGAGATGTTAAAAGACGGTTTCGGCTGTCACTACAGGATGGGCCCGCGGCGCATTAGCTAGTTGGTGAGGTAACGGCTCACCAAGGCGACGATGCGTAGCCGACCTGAGAGGGTGATCGGCCACACTGGGACTGAGACACGGCCCAGACTCCTACGGGAGGCAGCAGTAGGGAATCTTCCACAATGGACGAAAGTCTGATGGAGCAATGCCGCGTGAGTGAAGAAGGTTTTCGGATCGTAAAACTCTGTTGTGAGGGAAGAACAAGTACGAGAGTAACTGCTCGTACCTTGACGGTACCTCATTAGAAAGCCACGGCTAACTACGTGCCAGCAGCCGCGGTAATACGTAGGTGGCAAGCGTTGTCCGGAATTATTGGGCGTAAAGCGCGCGCAGGCGGTCCTTTAAGTCTGATGTGAAATCCCACGGCTCAACCGTGGAAGGTCATTGGAAACTGGGGGACTTGAGTACAGAAGAGGAAAGCGGAATTCCAAGTGTAGCGGTGAAATGCGTAGAGATTTGGAGGAACACCAGTGGCGAAGGCGGCTTTCTGGTCTGTAACTGACGCTGAGGCGCGAAAGCGTGGGGAGCAAACAGGATTAGATACCCTGGTAGTCCACGCCGTAAACGATGAGTGCTAAGTGTTAGGGGGTTTCCGCCCCTTAGTGCTGCAGCTAACGCATTAAGCACTCCGCCTGGGGAGTACGGTCGCAAGACTGAAACTCAAAGGAATTGACGGGGGCCCGCACAAGCGGTGGAGCATGTGGTTTAATTCGAAGCAACGCGAAGAACCTTACCAGGTCTTGACATCCCGCTGACCGGCCTAGAGATAGGCTTTTCCCTTCGGGGACAGCGGTGACAGGTGGTGCATGGTTGTCGTCAGCTCGTGTCGTGAGATGTTGGGTTAAGTCCCGCAACGAGCGCAACCCTTGATCTTAGTTGCCAGCATTCAGTTGGGCACTCTAAGGTGACTGCCGGTGATAAACCGGAGGAAGGTGGGGATGACGTCAAATCATCATGCCCCTTATGACCTGGGCTACACACGTGCTACAATGGACGGTACAGAGGGTCGCAACCCCGCGAGGGTGAGCAAATCCCATAAAACCGTTCTCAGTTCGGATTGTAGGCTGCAACTCGCCTACATGAAGCCGGAATCGCTAGTAATCGTGGATCAGCATGCCACGGTGAATACGTTCCCGGGCCTTGTACACACCGCCCGTCACACCACGAGAGTTTGTAACACCCGAAGTCGGTGGGGTAACCCTTACGGGAGCCAGCCGCCGAAGGTGGGACAGATGATTGGGGTGAAGTCGTAACAAGGTAGCCGTATCGGAAGGTGCGGCTGGATCACCTCCTTTCTAAGGATAATATCGGAATACGAATCTTTATTCGTATCTTAACGTTTTGCAGTTCAGTTTTGAATGTTCATTTTATATGAAGATTCAACTCTTGTTCTTTGAAAACTGGATAAAACGACATTGAAACAATAAACAACAAGAAATTCTGTTGTGATTATTTACGTAATCACGACGTGTAAGACTTTTTAACTTTTAGGTTAAGTTAATAAGGGCGCACGGTGAATGCCTTGGCACTAGGAGTCGACGAAGGACGGCACTAACACCGATATGCTTCGGGGAGCTGTAAGTGAGCTTTGATCCGGAGATTTCCGAATGGGGAAACCCACTGTTCGTAATGGAGCAGTACATTTGCGTGAATACATAGCGCATCTGAGACACACCCAGGGAACTGAAACATCTAAGTACCTGGAGGAAGAGAAAGAAAATTCGATTCCCTGAGTAGCGGCGAGCGAAACGGGAATAGCCCAAACCAAAAGGCTTGCCTTTTGGGGTTGTAGGACACTCTACATAGAGTTACAAAGGAATGAGTTAGACGAAGCGATCTGGAAAGGTCCGCAGGATAGGGTAAAAGCCCCGTAGTCTAAAATTCATTCTCTCTTGAGTGTATCCTGAGTACGGCGGAACACGTGAAATTCCGTCGGAATCTGGGAGGACCATCTCCCAAGGCTAAATACTACCTAGTGACCGATAGTGAACCAGTACCGTGAGGGAAAGGTGAAAAGCACCCCGGAAGGGGAGTGAAATAGATCCTGAAACCGTGTGCCTACAAGTAGTTAGAGCCCGTTAATGGGTGATAGCGTGCCTTTTGTAGAATGAACCGGCGAGTTACGATCCCATGCAAGGTTAAGTCGAGAAGACGGAGCCGCAGCGAAAGCGAGTCTGAATAGGGCGAATGAGTATGTGGTCGTAGACCCGAAACCAGGTGATCTACCCATGTCCAGGATGAAGGTAAGGTAACACTTACTGGAGGTCCGAACCCACGCACGTTGAAAAGTGCGGGGATGAGGTGTGGGTAGCGGAGAAATTCCAATCGAACCTGGAGATAGCTGGTTCTCTCCGAAATAGCTTTAGGGCTAGCCTCAAACGTTAGAATCTTGGAGGTAGAGCACTGTTTGGACTAGGGGCCCATCCCGGGTTACCGAATTCAGACAAACTCCGAATGCCAATGATTTATGTTTGGGAGTCAGACTGCGAGTGATAAGATCCGTAGTCAAGAGGGAAACAGCCCAGACCACCAGCTAAGGTCCCAAAGTATTTGTTAAGTGGAAAAGGATGTGGCGTTGCTTAGACAACCAGGATGTTGGCTTAGAAGCAGCCATCATTTAAAGAGTGCGTAATAGCTCACTGGTCGAGTGACGCTGCGCCGAAAATGTATCGGGGCTAAACAAATCACCGAAGCTGTGGATTGATACCTTTGGTATCAGTGGTAGGAGAGCGTTCTAAGGGCGTTGAAGTCAGACCGGAAGGACTGGTGGAGCGCTTAGAAGTGAGAATGCCGGTATGAGTAGCGAAAGACGGGTGAGAATCCCGTCCACCGTATGACTAAGGTTTCCTGAGGAAGGCTCGTCCGCTCAGGGTTAGTCGGGACCTAAGCCGAGGCCGATAGGCGTAGGCGATGGATAACAGGTTGATATTCCTGTACCACCAAACCACCGTTTGAGTAATGGGGGGACGCAGAAGGATAGGGTAAGCATGCTGTTGGTTATGCATGTCCAAGCAGTAAGGTGTGAATGTAGGCAAATCCGCATTCTATAACATTGAGCTGTGATGGCGAGGACGTATGTCTAGAGTTCCTGATTTCACACTGCCAAGAAAAGCCTCTAGCGAGGTGAAAGGTGCCCGTACCGCAAACCGACACAGGTAGTCGAGGAGAGAATCCTAAGGTGAGCGAGAGAACTCTCGTTAAGGAACTCGGCAAAATGACCCCGTAACTTCGGGAGAAGGGGTGCTCTTTTGGGTTCATAGCCTAGAAGAGCCGCAGTGAATAGGCCCAGGCGACTGTTTAGCAAAAACACAGGTCTATGCAAAACCGTAAGGTGAAGTATATGGGCTGACGCCTGCCCGGTGCTGGAAGGTTAAGAGGAGTGCTTAGCGCAAGCGAAGGTGCGAATTGAAGCCCCAGTAAACGGCGGCCGTAACTATAACGGTCCTAAGGTAGCGAAATTCCTTGTCGGGTAAGTTCCGACCCGCACGAAAGGCGTAACGATCTGGGCACTGTCTCAACGAGAGACTCGGTGAAATTATAGTACCTGTGAAGATGCAGGTTACCCGCGACAGGACGGAAAGACCCCGTGGAGCTTTACTATAGCTTGATATTGAATTTTGGTGCAACTTGTACAGGATAGGCAGGAGCCTTAGAGCCCGGAGCGCCAGCTTCGGAGGAGGCGTCGGTGGGATACTGCCCTGGTTGTATTGAAATTCTAACCCATACCCGTAACCCGGGTAGGAGACAGTGTCAGGCGGGTAGTTTGACTGGGGCGGTCGCCTCCTAAAGTGTAACGGAGGCGCCCAAAGGTTCCCTCAGAATGGTTGGAAATCATTCGAAGAGTGTAAAGGCAGAAGGGAGCTTGACTGCGAGACCTACAAGTCGAGCAGGGTCGAAAGACGGGCTTAGTGATCCGGTGGTTCCGCATGGAAGGGCCATCGCTCAACGGATAAAAGCTACCCCGGGGATAACAGGCTTATCTCCCCCAAGAGTCCACATCGACGGGGAGGTTTGGCACCTCGATGTCGGCTCATCGCATCCTGGGGCTGTAGTCGGTCCCAAGGGTTGGGCTGTTCGCCCATTAAAGCGGTACGCGAGCTGGGTTCAGAACGTCGTGAGACAGTTCGGTCCCTATCCGTCGTGGGCGTAGGAAATTTGAGAGGAGCTGTCCTTAGTACGAGAGGACCGGGATGGACACACCGCTGGTGTACCAGTTGTTCTGCCAAGAGCATCGCTGGGTAGCTATGTGTGGACGGGATAAGTGCTGAAAGCATCTAAGCACGAAGCCCCCCTCAAGATGAGATTTCCCATTACGCAAGTAAGTAAGATCCCTCAAAGACGATGAGGTAGATAGGTTCGGGGTGGAAGCGTGGCGACACGTGCAGCTGACGAATACTAATCGATCGAGGACTTAACCAAATTTGTTTAACGTAACAATGTCGTTTATCCAGTTTTGAGTGAACAAGCACTCTAGTTTACATGAGGGTTTCAAGATACAAGCAGTGCTAGGAAACAAGTGAGAGAAGGAAGGAACGTACTAACGTACGTGACTGACAGATCGAATGAAGTTGACAACGCAATGCGCCGTATATTGGAAGCCGAAAGAGTCTAGTGATGATGGCGAAGAGGTCACACCCGTTCCCATACCGAACACGGAAGTTAAGCTCTTCAGCGCCGATGGTAGTTGGGGGTTTCCCCCTGTGAGAGTAGGACGTCGCTGGGCACCAAAAAGAAGTCGTTACCGAGTTATATCGGTGACGACTTCTTTTTTGTTTTTGAAAAATTAACGTTCGTTCATTAATGCAAGTGTATTTCCTTCTGTATCTTTAAAGAATGCCATCCAGGTTTCTGTATCCCCTACCTTTGCTACCATATGTGGTTCATCGATGAAAGTAGCTCCTGCCTCCTTCATTCTCAAAACCTCGCTATTTAAATCCTCCACTTGGAAATATAACACGGAGCTGGGGTGATTGAATTCTTCTTTTTCAGCTCGACTTAACAGAAGTCGTGTATCTCCACATTGAAAAAAAGCTAGACCATCCATTTCAAATAACAGAGATAAATTAATAACATCCTTATAAAATGTAACCGCTCTTTCCACATTTTCCACATTTATCGCTACTTGTCCTAACTTCATAAATAATTTCCCTCATTTCTTATATATATCTATTCTCTATTTCATTGCAAATTCCTTTAAAATACTTGCCCATGCATAGGACCCAAATATAACTAGACAATTGACAGTTAATATTATATACTACATTACAACACTAATGTACTGATTTTTAGGAGAGAGGAGATTAACCTCAGGTGATATTAAGTAACGACAGCAGTAAGCCAATATATGTGCAAATTGCAGAATGGTTGGAGAATGAAATTATTGCAGAGCGTTTTACGGCTAACGAAAAAGTATACTCTCAGTATCAGTTGGCAGAGCTTTTCAATATAAATCCAGCTACAGCTGCTAAGGGACTAACGATACTTGTAGAGGAAATGACATTATATAAGAAGAGGGGACTTGGGATGTTCGTAGCACCAGAGGCCAAAATGATGATTCTGGAAAAACGGAGAAATGAAACACTTACGAAAATGGTAACAGACATTGTTTTAGAAGCGAAAAGGTTATCAGTAACAAAAGCGGAATTAATACAACTCATCCATAAATGTGAGGAGGAGATCCAGTGAATGTGATAGATTGTCAAAAGGTAAGCAAGGGTTATCGAAGAACTAATGCTTTAGAAGATATTACTTTTCAACTGACAGATCAAAAAATTACAGGACTTATTGGTCGTAATGGTGCGGGGAAGACAACTTTGCTCAAAATATTAGCAGGCTTAACTAAGCATAAATCTGGTGAAGTAAATGTATTTGGAAAAAACCCTTATAATAATTTACTGGTTTCTGCAAACAGTATTTTAGTGGATGATCAAATGACTTTTCCAGACTCACTTACCTTAGAAGAGATATTGCGAAGTGCGCCAGCTTTTTATAAAAAGTGGGATACACAACTTGCCAAACGGTTATTTCAATACTTTAAACTGGATTCCAAGCAACAGCATTCTAAGTTATCCAAAGGTTCAAGAGCTACGTTTAATATGATTTTCGGATTGTCTACACATTGTGAGTTAACGATGTTTGATGAGCCAACAAACGGAATGGATGAAGCGGTCCGGACAGACTTTTATAGAGCTTTACTAAAGGATTATATTGCATATCCTCGCTCTATTTTAATATCTAGTCACCATTTATCAGAAATAGAGCATTTACTAGAGGATATATTATTGATTCATAAAGGGGAAGTTGTTCTTCATGCAGACTTAGATGAAGTGAAGGAATATGCGGTAGCTATTCAGGGACCAGTTGCAGATGTGGAAAAATGGACAGCAGGGGAAGAAGTTCTTCATTCAAAAAGAGTTGATGAGCAAAAGCAATATGCAGTGGTTAAAAAAAATTCGGAGCTGGAAAGAGCTCGCTTAGAAGGTGCCAACATTCAGATGTTAACTGCCAGTGAGGTATGCATGTACATGACGAGTGAGAGCAAAGGAGGAATCGATGATGTTTTTAAGTAACAGTAGCCTAACGAGTGTAGTACTATCTCAGGTAAAGTTTAAGCTAAGTGCTTATAGCGGATTGATCTACTCACTAATTATTTTACAGGTGTTAGGGATACTTTTTGCTACTGGGTGGTCAAGTAGTGGAACTTCCATTAATAATATATCTATTAATTTGAATATATCATCAATCGATTCAGGATTCATTTTTGTCTCATTATTAGCTATTTCAGTTGGTAATCTAATTACAACGAGAGCATACCGCTATGATGACTTTTCGTTTGTAGCTACTCGTCTAAGTAGCAATATAGCTAATTGTATCGTTTTATTGATTTTTAGTTGTTATGCAGGGGTGACTACTTACTTTTCAGTTTATCTAATGCGTATCTTTTTAACGTTTAATAGTACTAATGAGTTTGTAGAAGGTCCTACTATTCTAGATAATCCTATGAATTCTTTATTAACTATTCTAGCGATGATTATTTTCTTATGGATGTTCAGCTCGTTAGGATATATAGCTGGCACTTTGTTTCAAAAGCATAAGCTACTGTTCTTTGGTGCATTAGTAATTATTATTATGTTGTTGCTGACAGGGACTTGGATAAGGATATCAGAAATCATTTTTGTAGAGAACAGTTCATTGCTAATATTGATTGCAAAAACTTTTGGTATAGCGATATTGATCTTTGCGACATCCACTGCAATTTCTAACCGTTTGGGGGTTAGAGTATGAGTAATACTTGGATGATATTCTTTATTGGATTAATACCTGTAGTCATTGGAATACTTATAGTTCTTTATATAACGAAGAAAGTAAAATATAAAGGGAGTCTACGTCTAAATAAAATTGTGATAATTATCTACTTCAGTTTATTAATCGGTGTTGGAGTTGTATATGAAATACTACCAAAGGAACCGAAAGTAGAACAATTATCCGAAGAACAATTACAGCAATTACAAACAGAAAACGAAGTATTTGAAGCAAAGTTACTAAAACAAGAAGAGAGCAAATTGAGTCAGAAGTTTCTTAAAGAAGAATGGACTCATGAACTAAGTGGGAATACATTAACTCTAGGATATATAGGAAATGACTCATATTCTACAAAAGTGGTAGTGGAATGGATAGACTCTACTGCTCAAAAGATTGAAGGAAAGGTATACCGGTCTCATATAAATTTATATGGATTAAAAATAGAAGATAAGATTCCCCTTCATGAAGCAGAATGGAAGGGAAATGAGTTAGTTATACATGAGCCTGTAGAGCAAGAGTTTACATTCGATCAGTTATCTAATGAGTTAAACGTATTTCAGCAAACGGATACGATGGAGATTAGGATGGTAAGAGGTTTCACGTATATTCACTTAAAAGTCCCAAAGCATATAGAGGTCGTGGATCCATTGGGGCTTCAAATGTATTAACTAAAGATAAAGTGCTTGCTACTCGAGCACTTTATTTTAGTTTTACATCAAATAAGAATTTCAATTGTCTCATTAAAAGTTTAGAAGGGATAAAAGGGAATAAAAAGTCTCGAACACTGGCAATTGGGCGAGATTGGATTTGAGCGATTTCTCCAATTTGACGAGAAAGCCTAATTACTTTGGCAGTTCGTGCAACTCGCTTTTCTTCATAAAATGCTAACACCTTATCCACATGTTCAAATTGTTTGAAGCCGTTACCTAAAACGATGGCATCCTCAATAGCCTGTCCTGCTCCTTGTCCCATATTGGGTGTAGTGGCATGAGCAGCATCTCCAAGAAGAACTACTCTTCCAAAAACAAATTGCCGCAGTGGTTTAATATCAGATAAGTCATGGTGAAGAATTCTCTCGAGAGGTGTAGTTGTAATTATGTTGTGTACAACTTTTGGAAGATGGTCAAATATATCACCGATTTCCGGAGCAGTGAGCTTTTGAAATTGTGGATTTCTAGCCGTTGTATTAATACAGGCGAACCAATATATCAACCCATTTTTCATCGGGGCCATCCCAAATCTTCCTTGTGTTGCCCAATATTCCGAAGATGTGTATTCATCAACTCTTCCATTGTTCTCTGTTATTCCTCTCCAACATGTGTAGCCTGCGTATCGAGTAACAGAGCCAGGTAGTAGTTGTTGCCGTATAGATGAATGAATACCATCGGCAGCTATGAGTAAATTTGCGGTCACAGTTGTACCGTCTTCGAAATAGACAGTTACTTGATTATCATTTTGCTCGACAGATATGTACTTTTTATTGAAATGAAGTGTATCTGGTTTAAGTGCTTTCAGAAAAATCTCATGTAAATCAGCTCGGTGAATGGTAATATTCTCTCGTCCATAAAGCTCTTTTAGTACGGTAAGATCTATCGTATTGAGTGTATTCCCATAGGTATCTAGAAATACCTGTTGATGAAGAGCATGACCATTCGAAAATATCTCTTCCCCAACACCAATTTCCATCAGTGCTTGCAAAGCATTAGAGCCTATTCCAATACCAGCGCCGACAGGTTGAAAAGTTGGACTAGCTTCATATACCTGAACAGAAAAACCTTGTTTTTGTAAGGTTACGGCAGCACAGAGCCCTCCAATACCCCCGCCTATTATTGCTATTTTCATTTGGTAAAACCTCCTCCTGTGATATTCTAATCTAAAGGGGTGATAATCATGATAAATCTAACTATGTATAATGACGTTTATAGAAAACCATTAGAAAATTATCCGCTATCTGTGGAGCAACTTTCATTTACGGGACATCCATTAGAATTGCTAGAGCGAGCTAATATAAATGCATCGTATACTCCCATTATTATAACGGAAGATGATCAAGTTGCTGGATTTTTCGTACTAGATACCGGTGAGGATAAATTTCATTACACAGATATTGAAGAGAGTATTTTACTAAGGGGATATTCCATTCATCCAGATTATCAGGGGAAGGGAATTGCGCAAGCATCAATGATACTGCTTCAATCTTTTGTGGCGAAGCGTTTTCAACATGTAAACAGAATCGTTCTAGGAGTGAATGAAGCAAACATTGCTGCACAGGCTGTGTATATAAAATCAGGTTTTCTCGATGAGGGCAGACGTTTTAATGGGAGATCTGGTATTCAAATTGCTATGTCAAAAAGGATTTGTTTAGAATCGATCAATGACGTGTGATAATTGATTGATGTAGAAGGAAAATCGATCAATCCCACGGGGAAATCGATCGATGCCTTCCAAACATCGATCGATCACGTGCAAACATCGCTCGATCATACCTGTTATTTTAGTCTATATAGTACATCATCATCTTCACTGGGTGTTCCTCGGCCATCCGTGTTATTGGTGATGAAATAGAGTGATTCCCCATCAGAGAATACGTCTCGTACTCGTCCGAACCCGGTAATCGATTGTTCCACCTCGCCAGTTTCCACATTCAGTATTTTAATAGATTCACCGCGGAGAGTCGCTACATATAATTTTCCTTGGTGAAAGGTAATGCCTGAAGGTGCCCAGGTTTCCTTGCTGCCAGTAGTGATAATAGGTGATTCAAGTCCTTCTTCCGTTTCCTCTCCTTCAATGATTGGATAGCCGTAGTTTTTGCCTTGTTCAACCAAATTGATTTCATCATTTGCTGACTGACCATGTTCCGCTTCATATAGTGTTCCCGCCGCATTCCAAGCGAGACCTTGTGGATTGCGGTGCCCCATAGAGAATATTTCAAAAGCACCATTATCTTTCATACGAAGAATTTTCCCATTTAGTGAAGCTGGATCCTGCGCATTAATTGGGTTTCCAGCGTCTCCGACAGTTACATATAAAGACCCGTCTGGACCAATTTCTAAACGCCCACCGTGATGTATATTGCCGGTCTCAATGCCGTCCAAATGAATGGCAATTTCCTGCCACTGCCCATCTTGGCGTTGAATAGTCACGATTTTGTTAAAGGGTTTTCCATTCATGTCATACGTATAGTAAGCATAAGCTTCACCAGTTTCAGGGAAGTCAGGTTTCAGCGCAAAGCCGAGTAGTCCTGCTTCAGATACAGAGGAAAGACTATCCGAAAGTTGAACGGGCTCATGTACAACATGGTCATTTTGTATACGTGCAATCGTTCCGACCCTTTCTGATATATAAAATGTATTGTCCTGTAAATTGATAGACCAGGGGATATTCAAATTAGTTGCGATCTTTTCTGCAATGGGACCCTGGGTAGGTGATTTTTCAGTTTCCTCTGCGCAACCATATAAAACTAGGGAAATAACTAGAATCCACTTTTTCATCATAATCCCTCCATGTATTACTAGTTCCCTTAAGAGAACAATTAAACCTTCCAAGAATGATAAGTTTTTCCTATGTAAAACGATAATAACTATCGAATTTACTTATGATATGAGTCGATGTAAGCTAAATAGACAGAAGCGGATTTTGAAAGAAGGCAGTTAAATGGAGTTTTTAATCTTTTTCATCATAGGAATTGTAGGAAATGTAGTGGGCACATTAGTTGGAGGCGGTGGGCTTATAAGTTTACCAATGATGTTATTAATGGGTCTGCCTGTGCATTCAGCCATTGGGGCAAATAAAGTCTCTAATACAGTTAGCTCGCTTTCAAGTTTTCTAGTAATCTTCACTAAAAAAGAGGTAACGGGTAAGGAAGCACTTTCCGTATTGGTATTTTGTTTAGGAGGAGGAATAATAGGAGGGCTGATAGCATCTTTTCTAAGTGGTGAGGTACTGACGATAATTGCTATTATTTTATTGAGCTTTGCCTTTATTACTTCCTTTATGGGTAAAGGGAATTTTGGCGGCATGGAAATCTTTCAACTAAACAAAAAAACAGCTCCAGCTTTGTTGGGAATTGGTATGTACGACGGCATGTTCGGTCCAGGGAGCAGCACATTAGCGCTATATTTATATGCGAGTGAAAAAATTGCCTATATACGTGCAGTAGGACTTGCTCGAATTGGTGTGTTTTCTAGTTGCTTTGGAGCATCCATTACGTATATTTCTACTGGTAAAATAATGTGGCCGGTTACATTTGCCCTAATGCTAGGGGCGATACTTGGAGCGCAGCTTGGACTTCGACTTGCGCGAAAATTAAAGACAAAGCATGTGAAGCCATTATTACGTGTAGTAACTATATTGCTTTTAGTGCAAATTGTTGTGGACTATTTGAGATAGGGGGAAATTAGTATGAGGATAAGCTGTGCTATTCTAGATGATTATCAGCAAGTTGCGTTAAAAAGTGCAGATTGGTCAAGTATTACAGAGAAGGTCGACGTTGTATCATTTTCTCAGCACTTTAATGATGAAGATGAATTAGTAGATTCCATTCGTGATGCGGAGATAGTAATTATTATGCGTGAGCGTACACCTTTTGGAGCAACACTCTTCAAAAAGTTACCTAAGCTTAAATTACTGATTACTACTGGAATGAGAAATGCATCGATTGACCTTGAGGCTGCTTCTGCGCATGGAGTCGCTGTGTGTGGAACTGCGAGCTCTTCTGAGCCACCAACTGAGTTAACATGGGCTTTAATACTAAACTTGGCACGTCATATTGTAAAAGAAAACGCTGAACTTCGTAGCAATGGATTATGGCAGAGTACAGTTGGGACAGATTTATACGGGAAGCGTTTAGGTCTCCTTGGGCTCGGTAAAATAGGAGGGCGAATGGCAACTATAGCAAAAGCCTTTGGAATGGAAGTCATCGCCTGGAGTCAAAACTTAACGAAGGAGCAAACAGATAAGCTAGGTGTTCAATTGGCAAATTCAAAAGAAGAGTTGTTAGAGACAAGTGATTACATTTCTATTCATCTCGTATTAAGCGACAGAACTAGAGGACTTATTAGTAAGAAGGACTTAAAGCTTATGAAAAGCTCTGCTTATTTAATCAATACATCTCGAGCAGCTATAATTGACGAGCAAGCAATTATACAAGCGCTCCATGAAAATTGGATTGCCGGAGCAGGATTAGATGTATTCGACCTCGAGCCATTACCTCAAGACCATCCTTTCCGAACAATGCCGAATGTATTAGCTACTCCACATTTAGGATATGTGACAGAGAAAAACTACACTACATACTACGAAGAAGCGGTGGAAGATATACAGGCGTACTTGGATGGGAGAGTGATTCGTTCTTTACTATTATAAATAGAAAAAAGGAAAGGCTATCTAAAGAGTTCACACGAACTCTCTGATAGCCTTTTTTATAATTATTTTAATGCTTCAAGCTGTTTGCCTAGTTCTTGTACAGCTTTTGTTTCTTCATCTGTAGTTGTTTTCAATAATAATTTTTGTCTTTCTAGTACTTCATTCAATGTTGCTAGTTCAGCGGATATGTCGGCATCTTGTTGCTCACTTTTTTCGATCAATGAGTTAATCGGATCGAATAGGTTTTCGTGATCGACTATTCTGCCTTCACCCCACATCAGTTTTTCTTTAGGCGCTTCTAGCACATAGTTTGTAAAGTAATTGAATACCTCTTTATCAAAGTCGTAGGCATACCAATTATTGTCGATAGCCCATAGGTATTCATCCACTGCAGTAGTTATATCGCCTTTCTCTAAAGCTTCGATAGCGAGTATAAGATTAGTAATATTATTTTGTGCATGTTCGTGTGGGAATATTTGTGCATCTTCCCATGTTAAACGAACGAATTGATCTTCAGCGTGTTTGAATGCAGCGAGTAGACCGCTATTCAAATCACGGCTTTCCTCATATAACTTTTGTGTTGCCTCGGTATCTTCCTCAGTTAAAGCAGTAAAATAATCATCATTTACTTTAGCGACCTTTGCATTTACTTCTTCTGCAAGTGCAATAGCTTTGTCAATCTCCGCAACTAATTGGTCGGAAGAAACTTCAGCTTGTCCAAAAGTATCTGTGTCAATTACTTTTTTCATTGCCGTCAAACGGGTTGTGAAGTCTAGTGGAACGACTGCTGTTTGATCGTAATGCATGGAAAGTAAACCGTATAGATTTAAATGGAATTTGAATGCTTCTGCGTTATATGTGTCCTCATTATCAAATTGTGAATGATAATGGGTACGCATGAAATCACTGTCTTGGAAATCATTACGAAGGGCTGGAACCCCAGCAATTCCAAATGAAAAATCATCTGACCATGTACGCAGTGGTGAAACGACAGAAATTCCATCCTTATAGACACCATCTACAGTTGGTACATTCTTAGCAAAATCCGTTAAATAACTATTCAATTCATAGACAGAACGAATTTCATCTTGTGTTGTGTGCTCATAGGCTGGAAGCTCAAAGTTCATATTGGCAAAAGCTTTTCCTACCCACTCCGGATGAATATTGAATATTTGGTTATAAGCCCCGGTTGACCAGTCATAGCGAGAGTTAGAAACTCCCCATTCTTCTGCAGCGAGTGCGTTGAAAATAATTGTTTTTTCTGGTTGATAGCCACTGTCTACTAACCCTTTAGCGACACCCATCATTAACCCGATTGCTGCATGGTCATCTTGGAATCCTGTAAAGTAAGAATCATAGTGAGCAGATAAAATAATATATGATTCCGGGTCTTTTCCGATAATTTTCCCGTAATAATTATAAGACTTTCCATCCATTTTGACCGTAGACTTAGCATCGAATTTTACAGTCATCGTACCATTCTCACTAGATTCTAAAGCCTTCTTCAGCTGATTTGCATCCGTTTGAGACATAGAAAATGCAGGAGCATCATCCGGTCCACAGACATCCTGAGCGTTAAGTGCATCTTCATCGGCTTCCGCATAACCTGCTTCCTGAACTGCAATTACTGCCGCAGCTCCTTTTAAATGTGCTTGGTAGGCAGGATAGTTTATCCACCATTCCTCGCGTTGGTTTATGTCAACTAAAACTAGCTTACCTTCGACATCTAGATTTGCTAAATCATCAGCAGTCCCTTTACCACCGTAGACAATTTCAAGATCCTTTACACCATTCGTATCAAAATTCACTTGGTATGCTCCTAAAACAGCCAAATGCTCTTTGCCATTTTCATCTACGAATGTTAGGTCCGCTTTTTCAAATTCCCATGTGTCTAAGGTGAATTCATCCTTTGTCACTTCAGTAAGTCCAATTTTCTTCATTTCGTCCGCAATTTTTTCTCCAGTTTTCAGCTCTGCCTCTGATCCAGCAGTCCGATAACCAAGTTTTTCATTTGTTTTAAATTCTTCTAAGCTCTTCGTGAATCCAAAGGCATAGTCGACGTCGACAGCTGATAGATAATCTTCATTTACACTGATTAAATCCTTTTCAGGTGTAACCTCTTTTTTTACTTCTGTCGACTCTTCTTTAGGCGCACAGGCCCCCAATGACATAGCGATTACCAAAGATAATGCTATTCCTCCCGTAAACTTGTTCATTTATCACATTCCTTTACAAAATTTTTAACAACTAGCTTATTAAACGATAAAACTAGCGTAATTACAAGAGTAATTTTCACTTATCACATTCCCTATATTAAAAAGAAAAAACCTAATAACTATTGGCTATTAAGATACATTTAGTGTAAAATTACACTAAATAGAGTGAAAATTCATTTTAGAGGAGCCATATATGGATAAAGAATATGTAACACAGCTTATTTCCTTGCGGATTCGAATGGTTCGACTAGAAAAAGGTTATTCACAAGAAAAAATGGCGAGCATTATAGGTATCTCTAAGAAAACGCTTGTCCAAATAGAGAAAGAGAGAGTACTAGCAGGATGGACTAGTGTAATTGCAGTATGTGCATTGTTTCATGATAGTGAGATATTGCGGTCGGTTTTAGGGGATGATCCATTAGAAGTGATTGAAACAATAGCGCATGACGGCATAAATCGTCCGAAGGATAAATCAATGGGTGGACGTGTATGGTGGAAAGAGATTATTTCAAAGGGAGATTTCCGATTGCAACAAAACGTTATTAGTCAGCATTATCGTATTTTAGATGATAAAAATTATCGATGGTTTAGTTCGTTTGATGAAGAGGAAGCAAAAATTCGCTTAAATGAACTAACTAAAAAAGAATAATAATGGGGGAAATGGGATGAAAGTAGAGTCTAAATTTGCGACAGTATTGGTTTCCATTTTTGCATTAATCGTATTGGTGTTCTTTGAAGGCTTCGGTGCGTTGTTTCTACTGCTTATGGGGAAAATCGATTATATTGCATTGCTTATAACTGTTGGATTGGTGCTATATCTACTGTTTGTGTTTAATTTACTTCATCTTTTTCAAACAAAAAAGCGGAAAGTTATTTTTGGTTCTATCGCAGGAGCAGCCATATTAGTCAGCGCCATTACTCCTATAAAAGATGCGTATACTCACTTAATACCTACAGTAGATGCAGAGGTGGATATAAGTAAGTACGAACCCTTTTCACAATTTGGTAAGGTTACTAAGTTAGAGGAGAAAGTGACACTTCAGCTAACTGATGATTTACCAATATTAGACGGGGCAACTGCACTTTATCCGTTATATGCGGCCATTGCAGAAGCGACATATCCAGAAAAGGTGTATCCTTCCTACGATAGTGAAGTAATGGTGAGCACTACACAGTATGCCTATGAGAACCTATTTGATGGTACGGTAGATATGATTTTTGCTGCAGCACCATCTACAGCTCAAAAGGAAACTGCAGCGAAAAAAGGACTTGAGCTACAGATGATTCCTATTGGTCGAGAAGCATTTGTCTTTTTTGTCAATCAAAAAAATCCTGTAAATAACCTTACTGTAGAACAAATTACAGATATATATATGGGAAAGGTCACCAACTGGAAACAATTAGGGGGAAACAATGATGAAATACGGGCTTTTCAACGACCAGAAGACAGTGGCTCTCAATCTGCGCTTCAGTCACTTATGAAGGGAATGCCGCTTATGCAGCCACCTTCAAAGGATATAGTTACAGGAATGGGTGGTATCATAAATGAGGTGTCCCAATATAGAAACTATAAGAATGCAATTGGCTTTACATTTCGATTTTATTCCACCGAAATGGTCGACAATGATGAGATTAAACTACTAGAAGTAGATGGAGTGGCACCGACGAAAGAAAATATACGAGCAAATACTTATCCCATTACATCAGAGTTCTATATTGTTACAGCAGGAACGGAAAATCCAAATGTAAAGCCGCTAATCGAGTGGGTGTTATCGGAGCAGGGGCAAGCACTTGTGGAAAAAGTAGGATATGTTCCATTAAAAGAATAGAAATATTAAGTCGCAGTTTATACACTGCGGCTATTTTTATATGTATATTCAAAACGTACAATGTTATTTCACCTAAACCACGCTTGATAGATTCTTTCATTAAAGTGATTCTATACACCTATTTAATTTAAGGTGAAATCTCATCTATAGAGACTAAAGGGTTATTATTTTAAAGTATATGTGATATATAAGTCCTCTTAAAAAATGTTTGACATAGGTTTATTGGGGTATGTATGAGTGTGTATAATGCTTCCTTAATAGAGAGATAATGCGGGGGAAAAACATGAAACTAAAACAAAAAGCTGTTGTTGTAGTCAGTATTACAATGATTCTATTAGTGACACTCTTTTTGTCATTTTTAAGACCAGTACTTTTAAAAGAATCTAATGATTTAGATAGGGATACTGCCATAGGTGAAGTAAAGAGAATAGAGAACAATATCCAATCAACATTACATAATTTAGGGAAAATAAATAGAGATTGGTCCATTTGGGATGATACGTATGATTTTATGGTGGATCAAAATCCTCTATATATCGAACGAAACTTAGAACCTGAGACATTCGCTAACCTGAACATTAACTACATAATCTATATAGATAGTGAAAAAAACCCTAAATTGCAAGTAGGCTATGACTTAGATAACAAAAAAATAGTACCTCTGCAGAATGATTTTTATGAAGAATTTCTACCTGCTATTAAAAGTGTAGAAAATACTAGTGAAGAATTGCTTGTAATGAGCAAGAATGGATTCTCACTGGCATCATTTGAATCCATCTATCAAAGCAATGGAGATGGACCTTCTGTAGGTACTTTAATCATTGGGAAATATCTAGATGAACGTACTATTAACCGAATCGGAAAAGAGTTGTCGTTTGATTTGACGTTTCATGAAGTGCAGGACAATGAAAAAACGCAGGGACGGATTGGTATTGAAGTCACAGGCGCCGATCAAATGCAAGGTTCGATTTTACTAAAAGACTACAAAGAACAGTCATTATTGGGGATAAGCTTTAATATGGATAGAAGCTTCTATATGGAGAAAAAGAATACAGTTAATAACATTGCAGTTTCTTTAGTAATTATAGGAATTATATTTGTTCTTCTTACAATTTTTCTGTTAGATCGTTTTATAATCAGTCGGATCAGTAATCTCTCCAAGCAGCTTCATAATATTCAAGCAGAAGGAAATGTTAACTTGAGGATTCATGTTAAAAAGAATCAGCACGACGAAATTTCCAAGCTTGAAAATACTATTAATCAGGTTCTCTCTTCACTTGAAGAGAAGCATGATGAAGTAATTCAGTTAGCGTTGTATGATCATTTAACTGGGTTACCTAACCGTTATGCATTTAAGAAAGAGGTAAGTAGACGAATGGATGCCTCAACGAATGAGTTAATCATTTTATTTGTTGACCTGGATGGATTTAAACAGGTGAATGATACATACGGTCATGAAATAGGTGATCAACTATTGAGAGAACTTTCGCAAAGAGTACAAATTATTGCAGCAGAAAAGAATGGATTGGTTGCTCGGTATGGTGGGGATGAATTTTTAGTATTATTCGATCAAATGAATAATCAGGAACTAGAAAGAATAGTTCAGCGACTATTAGAGGAAATAGGAAGGGAATACCAGTTTAATGCTATTAGTACACTTGTCACTGCAAGCATTGGTATTAGTATATATCCAAGAGACGGTACTACTATAGAACAAGTTTTAAAAAGTGCGGATACAGCAATGTACGAGGCAAAAAATAAAGGGAAAAATCAATATGTATGTTTCCATGAAATAAATAATAATGATTAAATAACGAAAACGGCACAATAATTAAATTGTGCCGTTTTCGTTATTTATCTATTCACGTACAAAAAAGTCAAAACCAAGGGACGTCGCAACACCAAATATTATTGCCCAAACCCCAATACTAATGGTCGACCATATCGTAGTTTTAAATTTAGATGCTCCAAGTGTCATGCCTATAAACGCGGCAACATGTGTACCGATTAAAATAGGTCCAAGCATGAGCATTCCAGGTAAACCGTATTTATCCCAAAGTGCTTTTGCGCGTTCACTTCTTTTGGATACTTTTTGCTCTTTTCCTTCATTTCGTTTGGCTAGCCATAGTTTAAATTTATCGTAGCCAATAATAAGGGCAAGTACTGTTACCATATTTCCTATAAAACCGACGATAATAACTGCTAAAGGATTTAACCCGGAGATAATCCCCAGAGGAATGACTAGTCCTAATTCAAGCCAAGGTATGGCTGCTCCCAAAAATACTAAGAAATAATTCACGTTATATACACTTCCTTCCGTCCCTTAGTTACGATGCTGTATAAGAAAAGTTTCACTTTTATTACAACCTATTAATTCATATTATTAATAGCCTTTGATCAGACTACTAAATAATCCATATTTAGAGGGATTCTATCTTCAAAAAAAAAATTATCTAACTATTAATCATTTCAGTGGACAAATGCTTAATTATGTTATATAGTTAAGACAATAATTAAATTGCTTAGATAGAAACAATGAATTCACATATTACAAAAAGTAATCGTGAGTCTTCGGTAGCTTTTTGTAATATGTGAATTTTTTTATTCACCATAATGGAGGTTTTTTACATGACACAAGGTACAGTAAAATGGTTTAACGCAGAAAAAGGTTTTGGATTTATCGAGGTTGAAGGTGGAAATGACGTATTCGCTCATTTCTCAGCAATCCAAGGCGACGGATTCAAATCTTTAGACGAAGGTCAAAAAGTTGAATTTGACGTTGAAGATGGTCAACGTGGACCACAAGCAGTAAACATCGTAAAACTTTAATTCTTAGGAATTTTAAGTAAAGGTACTACTGTTAAAAAGAGATACTCTTTCGAGAGTATCTCTTTTTTGTGTGCTTTTTTAATTAAAGGAAAATTGAAAATTCAAATAGCACTATCTTTGGTAAACTATTAATAACTCTAAGTTGAAAGAATGAATTGAAACGATATTTTAAAAAGCGTCACGATAAGGAATGGAGAGGTGAAGGATGAAAAAACTACTTTTGACTGGATTTGAACCATTTTTAGCATTTACAGTAAATCCGACCAAGAAAATTGTAGAGGAATTAGACAAGTCGATAATAGGAGAGTATGAAGTAACAAGCAGAGTTCTCTCGGTCGACTTTACGAAGGCAGGAGCTCAGTTACTACGTTATATAGAAGAGATAAAACCAGATGCCGTTATATCCTTAGGTTTAGCTGGTGGGCGTTATAAGATTACACCAGAACGCATTGCGATCAATGTGAAAGACGGTGCCGCAGACAACAATGGTCATATACCAGTAGACGAGTCAATACAGCTAGACGGAGATCCGGGTTACTTTTCGACATTACCTATTCGATTAATGGTAGACGAATTAACGAAGCAAGGACTTCCTGCTGCTATTTCGAACACAGCTGGTACATACTTGTGTAATAACGTCATGTACGAGGCTTTACATTATGCTAAATTGAACAATCTAAGCATGCCGTGCGGGTTCATCCATATACCAGCATCTCATGAATTAGCAATTCAGCATGGGAAAATTCCGAGTTGGTCTCATGTAGATTTAAAACGAGGGGTAGAAATTTGTATCGGAGTGCTATAAAAGTAATACCGCCAGCTATTGTATTACTGAAAAATATTTTAGACAGTTGAAACGTATTTCCTACTAACTCGTATAAGAGGCAGGAGGGGATATACATGTGGGATAAATTACAAGAACGTCAGGCAGTTTTAAAAACGGAAATTATAAATAGGGATAAGGTAAACAGAAAGCACCAAACACTAACGGAACATTTAGAGGTCGCATTACATAAAAAGCAAACGTATTGGTCGCGTTTAAAAAAGGAACAGAAAGATGTGGAGAATCTTGACGGGTTTTCAATCTTGAAGGTAGTTCGAACATGGACTGGCAAGCAGGACGAGATCCGAGAAAAGGAATTAAGTGAGCTAGCTACTATAGAAGCGAAGTACAGAGAAATAGAAAAAACAGTGACAGATTTAGAACAGGATATAGTAGATATTGAAAGAGAGCTAGATCAAGCGCGCTGGAAATCTATTGATATGGAATGGGAAACGTTAATGAAAGAAAAAGAGGGATGGATATACGGGAACAAGCAGGTGGAGGCAGCTCGTCTCGACGAGTTATATGATCAAAAGACATTTCTTGCATCAAGTAGCCGTGAAATAACAGAAGCAATATCTGCGGGGCATGAGGCTAAGATTGCCTTAAGAAGAGCCCTAAAGTCACTAGAAGGCGCAAAGGATTACTCTACTTGGGACACTTTTTTAGGTGGGGGACTAATTGCAACCTCATTAAAGCATAGTAAACTGGATGAATCAGAAAATGCTATTCATGCTGCGCAGCGTTCTTTACAAAATTTTCAAACAGAACTGTTAGATATCCAACAAATAAATGCCGAGAACTTATCTGTTGAAAGAGATAGTTTTGTTACATTCGCAGATTATATATTCGATGATATATTTTCTGCATGGTCCACTCATTCCAAAATTAATAACTCGATAGATCACATTAATGAGACAATAAGCAGTTTGGAACATACAACTGTTCAACTAGAGGAACAGCTTAAAGAAGATCAAGATATGTTATATAATATGGGGATAGAAATTGCGAAGATAATTGAACAATAATATAGGTGAACCGAAAAGTACAAGTGCCAACGCCTGTCCGTATTGGCGATAAGATCTGTATAATATGACGAAATTGAGCGATATCTATACTTATTTCTCGGGAAATAATTTGACAATTAACTTGTCTTTTAGACAAATGATTATGTTGGCATTGGCAACAGTATAATTTCATTTAACAGGGGCAAGTATAGATAAAGCGCACGTAAATTGTTCTCAGGAGGAAAACCAATGTATGATCCAACTATTTTTGAAAATCTAAAAGTAGCATTTGAAAATCATGTATACGATTTAGATAATATAGAACGTAAGATAGATATTAAAAACCGAGTCGACCTCATGGACCTTTCCGTCATCGCGAGAGCTTTTAAGATAGAGTTTACTTTAGCTGACCAGCAGGATATAACAGTGGAAATAATCTTAGATGCATCTTTAGAAGATTTGGCAGGAGAAATCCTAGAAATAGGCAATAAAAATCTAGGGTGTACATTAGAGTTGAAGTTTATCAAAAATATACAAAACCCCGATCTACAATGTGAAGAAATTGAACAAGCAATTAATAACGTTTGGGAGGACGATATATCGTTGACCCAAACACTTAGCTTTGCATTTGGAACGGAATTATCAAGTTATAAAAACACTATAGAAGTGAAGTTTGATCAGAAGATTAATGAAGATCAAATAAGTGACATTTCTGTGTTCCTGGACCATGTTTTAGAGACGTTAGAAATATTATTTAAAATATAATAATCATTTCACTAGCTTTTTGTTTGAATGTGTTGTATAGTTAGGATAATAATTAAATTGCTTAGATAGAAACAATGAATTCACATATTACTAAAGGTAATCGTGAGTCTTCGGTAGCTTTTCGTAATATGTGAATTTTTTTATTCACCATAAATGGAGGTTTTTTACATGACACAAGGTACAGTAAAATGGTTTAACGCAGAAAAAGGTTTTGGATTTATCGAGGTTGAAGGTGGAAACGACGTATTCGCTCATTTCTCAGCAATCCAAGGCGACGGATTCAAATCTTTAGACGAAGGTCAAAAAGTTGAATTTGACGTTGAAGATGGTCAACGTGGACCACAAGCAGTTAACATTGTAAAACTTTAATTCTTCGGAATTAATTAAACATAGTTAGCAAAAAAGACATCCTTTCTAAGGGTGTCTTTTTTTGTGCATTTTTTTATTGTTAATGGAAGAAAATAGCTATACCAACTAAACGAGCGTAGTGAACTGAGATCTTATTAATATGGCTAGAATTGTATTGTTTTTACCTTAAGTTTGGCTCATTATTAACATCTAGAACGCATGCTATCAGATTTTTTTAAAGCAAAGTGATAGTATATAAAGAAAGAACTTAGAAATAGGATGTGCAAAATATGAGCAATACACATATATTTTCAAAACGTGAAGAGATAGCTAATGCAATCATTCATGGGATAGGGGCTATTTTTAGTATCGCTGCGCTTGTCATACTAATCGTATCTTCTGCCATGCAGGGAACAGCTTGGCATGTCGTAAGTTTTACGTTGTTTGGTTCATCGATGGTCCTATTATATTTGTCCTCCACACTTGTCCATAGTTTTCCGGCAGGACGTGTAAAAGATTTCTTTGAGATTATGGATCACTCCGCTATCTACTTTTTTATAGCTGGAACGTATACCCCTTTTTTATTTCTTGCTATTAAAGGTGCGTTGGGTTGGACATTGTTCGGTATCGTATGGGGGCTTGCAATTGGGGGCACCGTGTTCAAAGCATTTTTTGTGAAACGTTTTTTACATACTTCGACCTTATTATACGTCGTAATGGGTTGGTTAATGGTATTTGGATGGAAACCCCTTCTCGAGAATGTATCATCACAAGGACTTATACTGCTAGCTATAGGTGGTATCTTATATACAGTAGGAGCAGTTTTCTATGTGTGGCGGGCTTTTACTTATCATCATGCAGTTTGGCATGTATTTGTACTTGCAGCGTCTATTCTCCATTTCTTCGCAGTTATGACGTTGTTGCCGTAAAATATTAGGGAAAATTAAAATACAAGGTAGAGTTGTCGGAGTTTAATTTCGGCAGCTCTTTTTTGGTTTGACCATTTTTTCTAGCTGGAACGTAAAATGATTCTAGTTTATCCTCCTCTTATCATTTCACTTGTAAGTGTGTACAACTTGTATAACCTTTAACCGTATAAATCAGCCATTGTTGTATTAACTATCACATTTAAGGTTATACAAAGTATTGACACAAGAGGAATAGAATGTTATTTTTAATTTAACAGAAGTTCGTAAACTGAAATCTTTAAGGAGGTTAAGAGAATGTATTTAAAAACTTATGTAGTAACAATTATTGTGTTTTTCTTAATAGATATCATATGGCTCGGTTTTATTTCTAAAAATTTATATCAAGAAAAGCTTGGACATCTGATGAAAGCGGATGTGAATTGGGTAGCAGCGGGTCTGTTCTATCTATTATTCATAGCCGGTTTAATATTCTTCGTGATCAATCCCGCGCTTGCAAAGGATAGCTGGAAGTACGCGCTTTTAGCTGGTGGATTCTTTGGGATGATTGCTTATGCTACATATGATATGACAAATCTTGCAACCTTAAAGGATTGGCCAATTCAAGTAACCATATTAGACATTATTTGGGGAACTGTATTATGTGGTGTCACATCGATGATTACATTCTTCGTCATAAGTTATTTCGGAGGTGCAGAAGGATGACCATACAATATATGAATAGTGAAAAGCTATACTTTGGCTTTTTAGCGGGTGCCCGTGAGGTTATTAAACAAAAGCACGACCTCAACAAAATCAATGTATTTCCAGTAGCTGATGGAGATACTGGTACCAATCTCGCATTTACAATGAATGCCATCATTGAAGAAGCAAAAGTACAAAGCTCTGCTAAAAGAACGATGGAAACCATTGCGGACGCTGCTTTAGTTGGTGCTAGAGGTAATTCTGGTATTATCTTTGCACAATTCATCAATGGTTTATATATGGGGTTAGAAGATAAAGAGGAAATCTCCATTAAAGGATTTTCTCACTCCGTAACTAGTGCAGTATCATACGCACACAAAGCAATTTCCAATCCAGTTGAAGGAACGATGATTACCGTTATGCGTGACTGGGCAAATTCCTTAGATACATTAAAGGATAAAGCAACAGATTTTACAGAAGTATTTACAAAATCAATGATTATCGCTATGCAATCATTGAAGGATACTCCAAATAAACTAAAGATTTTAAAGGACGCTTCGGTCGTCGATTCAGGAGCAAAGGGCTTTATCCATTTCTTAGAAGGATTTGGGCACTTCATTCAAACGGGGAAAAGCAATGAAACACCAGTTGGGAAAGAAGAGAATATTATCCCACTTGAACATACTCATACACATGATAGCCAAGATTTAAGTCACAGGTATTGCACGGAAGCACTTGTAAAAGGAGAAAACTTGGACTTAGATCAGATTAGACAGACTCTAAGTGATCTCGGGGATTCGTTAATAGTTGCAGGAAATGAACATAAAATACGCATTCATATTCATACAAATACACCAGCAGATTTGTTTCATCGATTAAAAAACTTCGGACAGATTATTCAACAAAAAGCAGATGATATGCAAAGACAATATGAAGCAGGTCATGCAAGAAAGCATAAAATTGCACTTGTAACAGATTCCATAGCAGATCTACCAAAAGACATTATGGACAAACATCAAATACATATGATTCCATTGAATCTGATTGTAGATGATAGCAATTACTTAGATAAACTAACGATAAGCCCTTCCTATTTATATGAGTTAATGGATAAGGGAGAAAATTATCCAACATCTTCGCAGCCAACCCGTAAAGCGGCGGAGGATTTCTTGAACTTTATTTCTACAAACTATGATTCTATTGTCGTTATAACAGTATCGAATCGAATGAGTGGGACATTTGAAACGATTACTAAAGCTGCGCAAAAGCTACAGGACGCCGGGAAAAAAATTGCAGTAATCGATTCCAAGTCGAATTCGGCAGCGCAAGGACTAATCGTTTTAAAGGCAGCGGAATCCATTGAAGCAGGTAAGTCTTTTGAAGAGGTAGTGTATCAAACGGAAAAAGCTGTACAAAACACGAAAATTTTTGTGCATGTTAAAACGCTAAAATATATGGCAAGATCTGGTCGTATCAATAAGATAACAGGGATGGCAGGCAAATTATTAAATCTGAAACCAGTTGTTTCGATTGATGAAAATGGAGAGGGCATCATCCTTGGTAAAGCTCTAAGTGATAGTTCTAGTAAAAAGAAAATGCAGGCACTTGTAAGCAATATAGCACAAAGTAAAAATATAACAGGTTACTCTATCGTGCATGCCGATGCTGAACAACAAGCAAGGCAATATGCGAAGGAATTCAGTTTATTAATTGGAAAAGAGCCAACATATATCACTAATATTTCATCTATTGTTGCGATGAATGCAGGGGTTGGCTGCGTAGCAATTGCTTTAACAACAGAGTAAGGGGGGATGAGGAATATGAATATTTATATCGAAATATTACTAGTATTATTGGCATTTTTCTTTGTCGTATTTTTAATTGGGCAGGTTAAAAAGAATAATGGTTTAGTAGATATTGCATGGGGACTGGGCTTTGTGATTGTTGGCGGTTATAGCTTTTATGTAAGTGAATTTCAATCAGAACGTGCAGCAGTCGTTACAATTTTAGTGGCCTTATGGGGACTTCGTCTAGCGTACTATTTATTCCGTAGAAATTGGAGTAAAGATGAAGATTATAGATACGTGAATATGCGTAAACGTTGGGGTACGACTAAATCGAAGTACGTGAAGATGTTCTTGAATGTATATCTTCTTCAGCTTATCCTACTGTTTATCATTGCACAGCCCATCATAACGGTCAATAAATCCTCTGAAATGGGATTAGGCTGGTTAGATTATATTGGGATAGCAATATGGATTATTGGATACATTTTTGAAGTAGTAGGTGACAGTCAGCTTAAAGCGTTCATAAGCAAACCGGAGAATAAAGGCAGACTGATGAAATACGGATTGTGGAAATACACACGCCACCCAAATTACTTTGGTGAAGCAACGATGTGGTGGGGTATTTTCATTATCTCGCTATCCGTTCCAAATGGTTGGGTAGGTTTTTATAGTCCGCTAATTATTACATTACTATTGCTCTTTGTATCAGGAGTTCCATTACTTGAGAAAAAATACAAAAAACATCCGGAATGGGCGGAGTATGAAAGAACAACTAGTAAATTTATCCCAATGTATTCCAAACAAGTTTAAAGTTATTGACGGACTATTCTGGATGTACCTTTCTGTTCTCTGTTTTATACTTCAAATGTTATAATGAAATTTAAATGTTTAGAAGCAGAATTTAGAGAAGAGGATAGTTATGAATAAAACATCTATATATGGATTAACATTAGATCAATTAATAGAGTGGCTTCATGAACGTGGCCACAAAAAGTCTCGAGCGTTACAGGTTTGGAATTGGTTATATAGAAAGCGTGTTACGAATTTTGCAGATATGACAGATATACATGAAGAATGTATTCAATTATTGCAAGAACATTATACGATACAAACCCTTACGGAACATGTAAAGCAAGAAGCAGCCGATGGAACGATGAAGTTTTTGTTTAGGCTGCAAGATGGCAACTTGATCGAAACGGTTATGATGAGACATAAATATGGTATTTCCGTTTGTGTGACGACGCAAGTAGGCTGTAACATCGGCTGTAGCTTCTGTGCGAGTGGCTTACTTGCAAAGAGCCGCGATTTATCAAGCGGAGAAATCGTCGAACAAATTATGAATATTCAACTGCATCTAGACCAACTGGAGCAAAAAGATGAGGTTAGTCACATTGTCGTGATGGGAATTGGTGAGCCGTTTGATAACTTTACAAATCTGTTAGACTTCCTAAACGTCGTGATTGATCATAAAGGACTCGCAATAGCTGCTAGAAAGATAACTGTTTCTACGAGTGGTATTGTCAATAAAATTTATGAATTCACGGATACGAAAATTCCGGTAAATCTAGCTATATCCTTACATGCACCAAACAATGAGCTACGTACTAGAATTATGAAGATCAACCGTGCCATGCCAATTGAAAAGCTAATGGAATCTCTAAAATACTACTTATCAAAAAACAATCGAAGAATTACGATTGAATACATCCTACTGAAGGACGTAAATGATACGAAGGAAGTAGCTGAGGAGTTAGCCGATTTACTTCATGACATAAAGGATCAGTTATATGTCAACTTGATACCGTATAACCCTGTCGATGAACATAGCCAGTATCAAAGAAGTGAACAAGCATCTGTATTGTCGTTCTATGATACGCTGAAAAAGAGAGGCGTCAATTGCAAAATTCGTCAAGAACATGGAACAGACATCGATGCTGCGTGTGGTCAGTTGAGAAGTAAGCAAATGAAAAAGGAAAAAGTACGGTAATTAGCGTATTAACTTTTGGTAGTATTAGCTAGGATATCACTTAATAAGCACTCAGTTGGATTTTCATCAAGCTGAGTGTTTTTTCTATGTTATTTAATTGGAAAAAGGAAAACTACATCTTTATTTGGCGAAAGATGGCATTTATTTTATGGACAGCAATTTTAATGTTACGATAATAGAATAATACTAATGTTGGGAGAGAGATTCTGTGTTTTTGGATAAGCTGAAGAAGGAGCTAAATGATAAGCAACCGCTTTTTATAGGAGAGGAAACGGCACTACGTTATGCTGTTTTAATACCCCTAGTACAAGTGGATGGCGAATGGCATGTGCTATTCGAGGTGCGCTCATTAACGATGAGAAAGCAACCAGGGGACATCAGTTTTCCAGGTGGTCGAATCGATCCAACAGACGCATCTCCAATGGAAGCGGCAATTCGAGAAACCCATGAAGAGTTAGGTGTCGATCCAACATGCATCAAGGTGTTGGGGCAGATGAGTGCATATATTGCCTCTCCATCATTTGTTGTCTACCCATTTGTGGCAACGATCGACCATCACGAAATCGAATCCTTTAACAAAGACGAGGTCGAAGCGGTATTCACGATCCCCGTTAACTGGCTTTTAAATCATGAGCCCTATATGCATACAGTTTCTGTACAGCCAATGCCTCCGATGGATTTCCCATACGACAAGATTTTCAACGGAGACAAATATCAATGGAGACCTCGTGCAATTGAGGAATGGTTTTACGAGTATGGGGAATATACAATTTGGGGTCTGACAGCTAGGGTATTGAAGCATTTTGTGGAGACGATAAAATAAACGGCTCCCTGTGTAGGACACTATTCTGAATAGTGTCCTACACAGGGAACATATAAAACACCGATTCCCAAAAGGAATCGGTGTTTTCGACACATCTATTCTTTGCTGATAAATCCAGCTTCTTGAAGGAATTCTTTAGCTACAAGTTCAACCATCTGTCCTTCATTGTCTACTTTAGCATTCATCTCTTGCATTGCTGTTTCATCAATTTTACCTGCTAATTCAAGGAGGACTTCGCCAATTTCAGGGTACTGTTCCAATACCTTTGTTCGAACGAGAGGAAGAGCATGATATGGTGGGAAATAACCTTTGTCATCTTCTAACACACGTAAATTATACATTTGTAGCTGACCATCCGTTGTATAAGAGTTAATAACGTCTACCTCTTTAGCATTGATGGAGCGATACATAATCCCGTGATCCATTCCCTTTACATCCTTGAACTGAAGATCGTACTCTTTTTGAAACCCTGGTAAACCATCAGGACGATCGATAAATTCAAAAACCGCGCCGAGTATAAAATCATCGGAAACTTTTGCGAAGTCACTAAATGTTGTTACTCCCAATGATTCAGCCTCTGCTTCATCAAGGGCTAATGTATACGTATTGTTAAAACCAAAAGATTCAAGAGCAGTAATACCATCAGCTAAAACTAACTCTTTTGTCTTTGCCAACGTTTCATCGGCATTACCGGTAGTTTCTTGATAATAGTTAATAACGATCGTACCAGTATAGTCTGGAATAACATCTATTTTTCCATTTAACATAGCAGTCCAAACGACATTAGATCCACCAAGGTTTTCTTTATAAGTTACATTAATACCTGTTTTTTCTTCGATTAATTGGCCCATAAGATTAGAGAGAATGATACTTTCCGTATTGTTTCTAGACCCTATTATTAAGGCATCCTCTTCTTTGAATATACAGCCTGATAGTGTAGTAACTAAAAGAAGTAGTGCTAAACATTTAATAAGAGTTTTTTTCGTCATATGATCACCTTATTTTAACCCTTCTGGCGTCGTCCAACGTTCTAGATAAGTAAAGAAAATTTCTAAAATTATCGCTAATAATGCCGCTGGAATAGCACCTAGTAAGATTAATCCGTCTATACCACGAGTAATCCCAAGGAAGATGAAATCTCCAAGACCACCAGCACCGATAAACGCTGCAAGTGTAGCAGTTCCGACATTAATAACAGCAGCAGTACGTACACCGGCCATAATCATTGGAATCGCAAGAGGAAGTTCTACTTTTATCAACACTTGAAGACTTGTCATACCCATACCCTTCGCAGCTTCTACTGTTGCTTTATTGACATCTTTAATACCGGTATATGTGTTTCTTATAATTGGAAGAAGAGAATACAGAAATAGAGCAGCAATTGCTGTATTTACACCAATACCGAAAATAGGAATCATAAAACCTAATAGTGCTAAACTCGGGATGGTTTGCATAATTCCCGCACCACCAAGTACTACTGTTGATAGCTTTGGAACGCGTGTTATTAAAATTCCTAAACCAATTCCTAGGACAATTGCGATTAGCATAGAGAAGAAAACTAATTGTATATGAACAGAAGTTGCTTCTAGTACCTCTGTCCAGCGCATTTCTGCTTGTTGCATAAACTGTTCCCATATATTTAAATTATTCATTTATACCCTCCAATTCTGTCCACTGACTGGACAAAGCAGTGAGTAATGTCCCACGAGTCACTATTCCAACTACTTTTTTTGCTTCATTTAAGACAGGTATAACCCCGTATTTAACACTTGGCATCATCATAATTGCATCTTTTGCTGTCGCTGTTATGGTCAAGGTATGTTCAGGTACTATTAGGATTTCTTCGATTGACTGAATCGAATTCATTTTTTTTATTAATTCGTAGGCAGAGATGAGCCCAACGAATGAATCATCCAGATCATCTTCAATAATTAAAGAAGTAATTTTTTGTTGACGCATCATTAATAATGCTTTTTCAGGAGAGAGATTAAGTAAAGAGGTTACAACTCTTGTTGTCATTACACTGACCACAGGCATCAGTTCCGGGTTTTGTATAATTCTATCCTTACCGATAAATTCCTCGACAAAGTTGGAAGCAGGTTCTTGTAATATTTTCTCTGGAGTATCTATTTGGAGTAAATTTCCGTCTTTCATAATCGCAATACGATCCCCAAGCTTTAACGCCTCATCCATATCATGTGTCACGAATACAATTGTTTTCTTTAGTTTTCTTTGCAAAGTTATTAATTGGTCTTGTAGCTGATCACGAGTTATAGGATCTAATGCACCAAACGGCTCATCCATGAGAAGGACACGAGGGTCAGATGCCAGTGCTCTTGCCACACCCACACGCTGTTGTTGTCCTCCCGAAAGTTCTTTGGGATAACGACTACCGTACACTTCAGGGTCAAGGTCAACCATTATGAGTAACTCTTTCACTCGAGCTTTAATCTTCTCTTTGTCCCAGCCTTTTAACTCTGGAACAATTGCAATATTTTTTTCGATTGTATAGTGTGGAAAAAGACCAATTTGTTGGATAACATATCCGATATTACGACGTAATTCTGAAGGGTTTAACTTCGTAATGTCCTTTCCATCAATAGATATAGTCCCGTTTGTGTGCGGAATCATTCGATTAATCATCTTCATTGTGGTTGATTTTCCAGAACCACTAGGTCCGATAAGAACTAAAAACTCACCTTCTGGGACTTCAAAACTTACTGAATCCACAGCTTTAAAGCCATCCGTATATACTTTGCTAACATGTTCGAATTTTATCATAAGTACCTCCTTGGTTAATAATTATTTAAATAGAAAATATTTACATTAATTTGGCGCACAAAAAAAGGACTACCTACAATTCCTTTGGGAAAGTGAGGTGTCTCTATGCCATTGCTAAGACATACAGCTAATGTTTCAAAATGTGATTTTATCAAAATGATAACTACCTTTGACGAGAGAAGTAAATAGCAATTGGTGCTGAACTTGTGATCAGCATAGAATGGTTTCACGTAGAGTGTGAATAGAAAAGTGATGGGAGAAAATCGTCTGGTTTTTTAGAATAAAATCATTTATATAAATATTTCCTTTATTAAGGGTAACACTATTTTCCTAGTTTTGCAAAGGTGCTTCCAATTATTTTCCAATTACGAAAGCAATTAGTTTTATAGAAAGTTAGAAACTGTAGTAGGTAGTTTATGTTAAAGTCGTGTATTGCTTGCGATTCTAAGCGTAAGTTCGATAAGATGAAAATAAGTATAATTTCTATGTTACAGCTAGAGGAGGTTCAACGTTGAAAAGAACTGGTACAGTGCTGATGTTTATAGGAGCAGTGATGCTTGGTATTTTTATGTTTGCAGATTTAACAATGGATTTTGCTCTGTGGATTACAGGCTTCTTAGTTAGCATGGTCGTTGCAATTTCAGGAACAGTAATGTTAATCATATATTTGGCAAGAGGCATTAAAGCAGATAAAGCATCAAAAAACGATTCCGAGTAGGAAATCGTTTTTTGATGTTCCCTGTGTAAGAAACAATTCTAAATTGTTTCTTACACAGGGAACAAAAAAGGAGAGATACAATGGGGATAAAAGTGGGAATTATAGGCTGTGGGTCGATTACTAAATTGCGCCATGCACCAGAATATAAAGCAAATCCATTCGTGGACGAAATCGTTTTTTATGATCGGAATCCTGAACGAGCAGAGGCTTTAGCGGTCATGTTTGATGGGATAGTAGAGCAAGATGTAGATAAATTATTAACAGATCCCACGATTCAAGTAATTAGTGATTGTTCTTCGAATGAATCTCATCATATTTTTTCAACCAAAGCATTATTAAATGGGAAGCATGTTCTGTGTGAAAAACCAATCTCGCTTACGATTGAACATGCAAAAGAAATACTGGATGCCCAAAAGCAATCCGGGAAAAAGTTTATGGTCGATCACAATCAACGTTTTACTCGTGCGCATCAAAAGGCAAAAGAAATCATACAAAGTGAAGAGCTTGGAAAAGTGCTGACTTTTAGAACGACATTTGGACACTCTGGACCAGAACAATGGGGTATTAATAAATCTAACTCCACCTGGTTTTTTCAAAAGGAGCGTTCGGGCCTAGGTGTTGCTGGAGATTTAGGAATCCATAAGATAGATTTATTGCATTATTTATTAGATGATGAAATGGAACAGGTAAGTGCCTTCCAGGGGGCACTAGACAAAGTGGATGAAAACAACGAACCGATAGAAGTATGCGATAATATCGTATGTAGTTTAAAAACGAAAAAGGGACGTATAGGTACTGCTGCATTCTCTTGGACGTATTACGGAGAAGAAGATAATAGCACTATTATCTACTGTGAAAAAGGTATTGTGAAAATCTATCATAGTGATCAGCACCAATTAGAAGTGATTACGAAAGATGGAGAGAAGGTACAATACCAACTAGAGAATATCCAAACGAATAACAACCAAACAAACAGTGGGGTAATCGATGCCTTTATCGAAAGCATCCGTATGGATCAGACTCCGCTTGTTACTGGAGAAGATGCACTTCTTGCTTTAAAAGTTATTTTAGGTATTATAGAAGCAGCTGAAACAAATACGGTTGTAACTATTGAAGCATAAGGTTTGATATAGTAAAATGTGAAAACGAATTCTACTTGTATAGAAGAATTCGTTTTTTTTGTATAAAAATATATGCAGTTCAGAAACCTCCTAATCATCTTCCGAGTACTGGATAAATAATGAACCACAAGTTATAATTAGGTAGTCAAAAATGTGAATTATTGGACAAATAGGTTACAATATCCTTCAAATTATATTTTAACAATTTTATTTAATATACATAATTAGTACTACAGAAGTCCTATGAGAATGGAGCAAGATGATGGTGAAAGAAGAGTTAACTAGTTTGCAGACAGAAGTTAGTCAGTTACGAGCTGAAGGGAAATATCAGGAAACAATCGAAAAAGCAAGTGAGTTGTTGGAGATTGGGACCGTTTATAGTGACTATAAATCGATGCTTATAGCTCATATTAACCAGGCTGCTTCTTATTATTCCATAGGAGATATTGAGGAAGCATTTGCAAGTATGGAGCTATATGAGGGAATTACACAAGTACATGGTGACGATGCGGACTATTTGCAATTATATAATATTTTGTTCTTGTTATATGAGTTTAACAAACAATATGAATCTGCGAAGGAAACACTGCAAAAAAGTATGCAGCTTGCTGAGCAGTTAAAGAAATATAATATTTTGAGCAATGCCTATAGTAATTATAGTCATGTGTGTATCAAACTAGAGGATTATGAAGAAGCATTAAAAATGGCAAAAAAAGGACTAGCTGCTGCAAAGCTACATGAGCCAAACACTCCTGTATTAGAAGTAAGGGTAATGTTCAATATAGCTCATGCCTATATTAACTTAAACCTTTTAGAAGAAGCGAACCGAGTAATGGATGAAATGGAACAGAAAAATATATTCGGGTCATTTGTAAGAGAACGTGCACAGTTCCAATTACTAAAAGGAGAATGGCTAAGAAAGAAGAAAGCATATAAAAAGGCTTTTCAAGCATATTCCACTGCAAAGGAAATGGTAGATACTTATCAGGATGTATATTTGTTAAAGACTATACAAGAAAAGCGTTTAAAGACTAGTGAAATAATGGAAGATTTCCAGTTATCTTATCAAGTACAAAAAGAGTACATAGATCTTTTAAATATTATTAATGAGCGAGAAATTGCTTTTAAGGCTATTAAATTGAATGTAAAACACCAATTATCCAAGATACAGAAAAAAGCGGAATTGGATTACTTAACTGGTTTGTATAATAGAGGCTATGTGAGTGAACTGGCAACAAATTGGCTCGTGGATGTTAAAGAAACGAAGACGCCAATTAGCTGTATTGCCTTCGATTTGGATGGATTCAAGGCGGTTAATGATGTGCACGGGCATTTAATGGGTGACAAGGTAATTCGTGAAGTAGGCAAGTTGTGTAAAAGCACTTTGAGTCCTGATTTCGTCATCGGGCGTTATGGCGGGGATGAATTTGTGATAATTGGAAGAAGTTCCATAGAAGAGACAGTGAAGCTTGCTAGTTTATTGAAAGAAGCTATAACAGGTATGAGATTAGTTGAGAATGAACAGTCGATAAAAATAGCAGCTAGTTTTGGAATTTCTTCAACAGAAGATGATTTACTTAATTCTTTTGACGAGCTTTTTCATTTGGCCGACATGCGACTTTATAATGCAAAACAAAATGGCAAGAATCAGGTTTATGCAGGTAGCTTAAAATAAGTAACGGTAGGAAAAAATATACTCCTCTAATTACAAGTTTCCTTTTAAAAGAAAAGGAGCTTGTTTTTTTATTGACGAATATAAGAACTGTTTAAGAGTGAAGAAACTAACTTATACTTGTGGAAATGATAGGGACAGGAGATACATGGTGTGAAAGAATTCAAAGTCACTTACTTTTTTGATGAAGAGCATTATATTAGAAGGTTCATCTATGCCGAGTCCCAAGAAAAAGTGGAAGAACTAATTCAAAATGAGCGGGATGGATATATTTCATTTACAGATAGCAGAGAGATATATCATGAACTAAATACGAGGAGAGTTCGAGTGACTCAAATAGCAGAATATCACCGAATAGATAAAACGAAAAAAGCATCAGGGATTGATAAAATCTGATGCTTTTTATTGGGAATTGGTTCAGGAGCTTAGTAACATGGTGGTTTAGAACAAACAGTAGGAAACCTTAAAAGGACAAGACGCATGAGTGTATCTTATCTTTTCACTTCATAATGAAGCTCAGCAAATTGGTTAAAACGATTAATACTCTTTAGAGTAAGCTCCGTCTCAAAATCCACTTCTTTAAACAAGGGAATTCCTTTTCCGATTAGCACTGGGGACACTGTAATAATCATTTCATCTACTAATTTATCATTAATGAATGAGTGGATTAAATCTCCACCGCCCATTACCCAAATATTTTTACCTTCTTTATTTTTTAATTGATTTGTAAAGTCGACTACATTTTCACTAAAGAATTTGACGTTCTCATTATCCTTACTAACGGTTCTAGAGAAAACATAGCATTCCTTATCTTCATAAGGGAAGCTTTCTGATTCTTGTTCGAGAAGCCAGTCGTATGTGCGTCTACCCATTATTACAGTATCTACTGTGTCATAGAATTCAGAATATCCATTATCACCTTCACCTTCCACATTAAATAACCACTCTAAAGAGTCATCCTCTGTTGCAATGTACCCGTCTAAGCTTGTGGCAATGAACAATACAATTTTTCTTTTATTAATCATAATAAACTCCTTTAGTTAGATTTCTAGAGAGACCAGGATCAAACAGGTCGAAGATAAGAGAATTCTGGTCATGGCTCTTTTATAAAAGAAATATAAAGTTAGCCATTCCAAGTAGTGTTGAAGTTGTGTGTTACACAGGGAGCATATTTATTTTAGTCCCATCATACAATACTTTCTGGAAATTATCCTATTAAACTTATCGCTTTAAATTTTTCATCCTACATGATATGTAAAGATTAACTGGACAGCTATAAGCATACGAAAAAGGGTAATTTTTTTATGGAAGAAATAATCGAATCATTAAGTTTTAAAAGAAAAACGTTAGAAGTGAATTTTTTAGGGAAAAGAAATACTAAGAAGAAAAATAGGGAGGTGAATGTGATGAAAAAAGAGTCTAATCATGAAAAGGATAACTCCAATCAAGAAGATCTAACTGTGGAGCAAGGAAAGCCTAATGAGTTAAGTGACCAACAGAAAGAAGAACTTCAAGTGAAAGATGGCCAAAATGATCATCATGTGGATGAACGTGGCGGAAGATAAGTATTGAAGGATAATAAGAGAAATGAAAGCACCTTTCGTTAAAAACAGGTATACAATACTTGAATTATTAATGAGAAGGTGTTTTTTCTATGGATTGAAATTAGGAGAGATTCGAACAAAGTAATTTCCCTGTTTTGAGGAAATACCTCGCGATATTAGACAATAACTTTAAATATTAAATCTAATGAAATCTGCCAGAGATATAACTTGGTAGTTTTTTATTTGTTAATTTTTATATATAAAGTCCAATTAAATAGTTAAATTTTGTGATATTATTGAGTTGATTAGAATATCTAGTGTTTATTATTTCAAATTGGATGAATTAATAATTGAAATAATATTATTTAAGGAGAGGTTAAGTGACAGGAGTTGCTAATAAACCATTACTTGGGCCGGTGTGTAAGTACTGTATAAAACAGGGAGCATATTTAGGGGTAAATAAACGAAAGGCTGTGAGTGTTTGTTCAAAAAAATAATCCATCGTCTAGAAGATTTACTTATTTCTCCTGCAGTAAATAAGCCTGCAGATAAACCCAAGCAAAAGTCAGTCATCTCTACTTATAAGGAACAGACTGGAAATGGACTATTCTCCACGATATTCAACAAAGGAAATTACGGGGAATTCTTATCCTATGGTAAATTGGCAAAGTTGCCGGGGTACCACAAAGCATTGTTCAATATTTACATCCCCAACGGCAAAGAAAAAACGACTGAAATCGATTTGGTTTACATTCATGAAACCGGTATTTATGTAATCGAGTCGAAAAATTATAGCGGTTGGATTTTCGGGGATGAAAAGTCACAAAACTGGATGCAAACCTTTCCAAATAGACAAAAGTTTTCTTTTTACAATCCAATTAAGCAAAATCTAGGTCATATAAAAGCGCTTAAGGACCTGTTGCCATCCCTGGAAACTACTCAATTTACATCTGTCATAGTCTTCAGCGAAAGATGTGAGCTAAAGAAAGTTACTTGCGAGACAAAAGATACATACGTTATCAAACGCGATCGTTTATCTAACTTAATCGCGCAACAAATTCAAGAATCCCCCAAGACTTTAGAAGCCCCTTATATAGACAAAATCTATAATTTTCTAGCACAGTACCAAAAGGTAGATAAATCTGTGAAGGAACAACATATTGAAAAGATTAAGGGGAATGTTACTCGCTAGAAATAAAAAATGCATGGAATATGTGAACGTCTGATTTAGTTGAAAGAAAGTACTGTAAACGAAAAGGTTGAAATATACAACACATCATTGCATATTTCAATCTTTTCAATTTAAATGAAAATTAAGTGGTGAAACTGTTGAAAGTCTGCCAAATCTCTTGTTTAGCAAGTGGAGGATAAGTGGATATAAAGTTCACAATGATTAAGGGATTATTTAGATCTGGGTATAGGTGGAATAAAAACCTGTCACCATATCGAATAGCTGTTAAAGCAAGTGGTAGTTCGCGTCGGAAAACTTCCTCTCGTTTGGTTGCTGTGGTTAAGTCATACTCTCCTTGATCGATATATAGAAATACATTGAAATATAAACAATTTTCATGTGTTACCCATTCACCTAATACTTCATCTCTCATTTTAGGATTGACTTTATCCCACGCAAACTGGGTTCCAATTGTTAAGAATAGTTCTCCAGTGAAATCAGAATGAGTTAGTGTATATTTTCTAGAAATAATCGGCTCCGTAGCGGTGACACAATCCCTGTATTCAACAGAAAGTTTTTCTGAATTGAACTTACTCATGCCATTAACCCCAATCGTTTATTTATATGTATATGCTACTTTTTTGTTTGAGATCGGTAACAAGTCATGGTGAAAACAAAGAAAAAATATAGCGTATTTTGTATAATGGTAAGTAATAATCTAAAGGGGTGTTTTCATGCAAATACAACGTGGGCAGAAGGTTACATTAGAAAATACAACACAATTGGAATGTTTTGTTCGATGGTCCACACCGAAAAAAGATATGGAGCTAGATATTTCTTCCTTTTTATTGCAAGCTGGGGATCGCTGCGAAAAGGATGAACATTTTATCTTTTACGGTCAACCACATAGTCCCGATAAATCAGTTAGCTATGCGAAAGGAACAATATTAGATGGCTCGATTACTATTCAGTTGAATACTGTTCCTGAAACAATTGAAAAAATAGCTATTGCCTTGACTATTCATGAAGGAGACGCGCAAAATTTACGTTTTCAAGAAGTAGAAAAGCTAGAGCTTCTTATAAGAGATGCTGCTACAGGCAATACTTTATATACTTATTCGTTTGGTGACGACTTGCAGCAGGAGACGGCCATAGTGGTAGGTGAGTTATATAGATATAAGGGGTATTGGAAATTTAGTGTGATTGGTAGTGGATTTAATGGAGGGCTGGAGGCATTATGTTTAAATTATGGTTTAGAGATTGAAAATAGCGAGAGTAGTATACAGAGTGATCCTACTCCACCTCCTATAGAAGCACCTAAAAAAGAAAAGCCAAACCTGGAGAAAATGAATATTAATCTGAAGAAAAAGGAATCCATATCGATAGCTAAGTCCAATAAAATTGTAGCCACTTTGGAGTGGGCGAATCGTAAAAAGGATTTAGATTTATATTGTTTTTATGTATTGAAAAATGGTGATACAGGAAAAGTGTATTACCGTTCAATGGGGAATGCGAACCAAAAGCCTTTTATTACGCTAGATGGTGATAGTAGGGGAGCAGGAAAAGAAACTATTGTTATACACGACCCCTCTAAATTGAAGTATGTATTGTTTGCAGCATATAGCGCAGTTAGCAACGGCATAGGTAGTTTCAAAAGTATGAAGGCGCAAGCTGTCGTTGATAACCAATTGGGTCAACGGATAACTAGCCCGTTATATGAGAAAAATCGTTTAGCTTACTGGGTAGCGATTGCCCATATTGACTTTACAGATGCCGATAATATTAATGTCAGTCACGTAGAGAGGTATTCAAAATCTGGTTCTGAACATTCTCCAGAGCTATACGCGGATGGCTTGTTTGAAATGGATCGTGGAGTAGTTGAGTTTAAATAATTTTTATATGCTGTATCCATTTGTGTGCGGAAGTTAGGATGATGGTGGAAAGTTGTGGGTAGGATATGCAGAGACTGTTCATATTAATGGGGATAACTTTATTCCTCCAAGGCTGTATGGCGATGAATATAGGAGAGGATGAGACGATGAACGAGCAATTATTCAAAGTAGTAGAAGGCAAAGAGGTTGATAGAGTTAGAGATTTACTTGATAAAGGAGTAGATATCAATGCACAGGATACACAGGGGAGAACAGCGATCATGATTGCTACTTACGCAAATGACGTGGAAATGGTCAAGGTATTAATCGCTGAAGGTGCAGATGTAGATATTCAGGATAATATGCTTAATAACCCTTTTCTTTATGCAGGAGCAGAAGGATATATGGAAATCTTAAAGCTAATGATTGTAGCTGGAGCAGATCCAACGATCACTAATCGATATGGTGGAGTTGCACTCATCCCTGCCTCAGAACATGGCTATGTAGAGGTAGTGAAAGAGCTTCTGACAAATACAAAGACTGACGTGAATCATGTGAATAATCTAGGGTGGACTGCTTTGCTCGAGGCTATCATTTTAAATGATGGATCTGAAAAACAGCAGCAAACGATTCGTTTATTAATCGAGCACGGAGCTGATGTAAATCTTGCAGATAAAGATGGCGTAACTCCGTTGGAACATGCTAGGGAAAAGGGATATAAAGAGATTGAAGAGATTTTGTTAGAAGCAGGGGCAAACTAATAATCTAGGAATATTTTACAGAGTATTATATATAATTTGGTACTCCCTAATAGGGCATGATAATATCATGGAATCAGAAAGATTCATAGAAAGAGGCTAAAACCTATGGAATGCAGAGTAGTTGGTATGTGGGGAGGGTTCCCTAAAAAGAATGGCCCTTGCTCAGGATATTTAATCCAGCACGAAGGATTTTCATTACTACTAGACTGTGGAAGTGGTGTCTTATCAGAGTTACAAAATTATATAGATTTAAATGATATAAATCATGTTATTTTAACTCACTACCATTATGATCATTTCAGTGATATTGGATCGTATTTATTCTCTAGGCTGGTAAATACACAGTTAGGTAGAACTTCGGAAGAATTATGTGTTTATGGACCGGAAGACGAGGGGATGCAAAAGCAAGTGGAAGCTGTTGCTTATTCTCGTTTCACTTCATTTAATGAACAGAGTCAGTTTGACATCGGGCCATTCAGCTGTACGTTTATGCGGAATATCCATCCCGTAGAAACGTATAGCGTAAAAATTGTATGTGACAACAAAAGTATTGTATTTACGTCTGATACTAGTTTTACTCCGGATTTAATTGATTTTGCAGCGGATAGTGATCTTTTGATAACGGAATGTAGTTTGTATGAAGGAATGGACGGAGAAGTCTCGGGGCATATGACTTCGAAGGATGCTGGAATACTTGCATACCAATCAAAAGCAAAAAGAGTGTTATTAACACATCTTCCACACTACGGTGATTTGAACGATTTAGTAGCTAGTGCGAAAAAACAAGGCAATCCAAATATTGAGTTAGCAGAGTCAGGAATGTTAATAGAATTATAACAGCTGTTAGAATGAATACTCTTTGAAGTATTTGTTCTAGTAGCTATTTTTAATTAACAAATTAGGAGATGAACAGGGGGTATCTTTTACGTAAATTCCAGTCAAATGGGAAAAGGTTGCTAAATACCTAATCTGTTACTAAAATAGAAGTAAGAATATTCTACTAGTTAAGGACGGGTGGGGGTGGCAACATGAAGCTTAATATGGAACAAAGAAGGATTGTGGAATTGGAACCGAACGGTCATATGATGGTTAAGGGGGTTGCCGGATCAGGAAAGACAACTGTGGCGATTAGGCGAATCTCTTTTCTACAGAATCACTATACTCCTGAAGACAATGATACAATTCTTCTCGTTACTTACAATAAAACATTATTACAATATATTAAGTACCAATATCATAAACTTGCGGATGAAGAGGGAGATCAATTAGTTGGTCTATTTTCTTCAGAAAGTGAAGTGAAAATTATTAATATCGACAGCATTATGTATAAATACTTTTCCTTCTATATTCGTCGCATGAATCTTTCACTGCAACCTTCCAACAAGATTTTAGAACGTAAAATAATGATAAAAGCGATACATAAAATACAACAGCAATATTCAAAAAGTAAGATTCTAAGTCCAAAGAATAGTGATTTCTTGTTGGATGAAGTAACGTGGATCAATGCATGCCAAATAGAAGATGTAGAAACTTACCAGCAGATGGATCGAATTGGACGTGCGACAGGAGGAAGTGGGTCACCTCAAAAGTTAACGAAAAACTCAGATCTTCGTAAAGCAATTTTTGAATTAATGGAAACCTTTAACGAAATGCTTATGCAAGAAGGTTTTGTTACTTATAAACAAATGAATATCATGGCTCTAAAAGAAGCACAGCAAATAAATCATGGCAAATATACGCATATTATTATAGATGAGAGCCAAGATTTAACAAGGGTTCAACTTGAATTTTTAAAATGTATTTATCAAGAAAAAGAGTATTCTTCCATCCTTTTTGTGGCCGATAACACACAGAGTATTTATTCACAGTCATGGCTTGGTAAAGGAAGACCTTATACATCAATTGGATACGATATGAGTGGGAAATCCAGAACCCTAAGTAAAAATTATCGGACAACAACTGAAATTTCGAAGGCAGCATATCAACTTATTGAGAATGATCATACTATTAACACGAATGTTGACTTTGTAAAGCCATCATTAATAGATCGACATGGGCATCCACCTATTTATAGATTCTTTACAACAAGTCAAGAACAATTAACCTTTTTAGTAAATGAAATAAAAACACTATCCGAAGATTACCGCCTTTCAGAAATTTGTCTAGTTGCTAAAGAGAAACGACTGATTGAAAGTGCTGCCCAAGGTCTTGAACAGGAAGGAATCGCATGTGAGATTCTCCAGTCAGCGGAGGCTAACTTTGAATCCGATAAGGTAAAATTAGTGACGATGCATTCGATTAAAGGACTAGAATTTAAGGTAATTATTTTAATAGATTTGAATGAAGGGGTTATCCCTAATAATATGCTGATTGGGTTGGTGGATGATGAAGATACGATGGATTCGGACGAACGTAAATTATTGTATGTTGGAATGACTCGAGCAAATGAGTTGTTATATATGTCTTCAGTGAGAAAACCATCTAGATTTATTAAAGAAATGAATTTTGATTATCTACGAATGAAAAGAGATAGCCAACTAAGGCCATTCCAATCAATTGGAATTCAAAATTATCAGTTGACCAATCAAATTATGGACCCTAATTCCAAAGAGGAAGTAGTACGGCAGTGGATGATTCGTGAATTACATCAAACATATGGTTACCCCCTGGAGTTGTTAGAGTTGGAGTATCCTGTACAGCAATTCTCACGTAAAGGCTTTGTAGATATCGCTGTGCACATATATGGAAACGGGGATTTGCTTCCTTATCTTTTTATCGAAGTAAAACAGTTTGGAAGCGGCATTCAAGATGCGACGGAACAGTTAAAATCGTATTTAGAGGCGGAAACTCGAGCACGCTATGGCGTAGTGACAGACGGTCTCCAAGTAATTTGTATGAATAGGACTGGAGAAATATTAAATGATTTACCAAAATGCCAACCGCAATTTTTACCAGAAACGAAAAATAGCCGAACTTATACAAATCTGAAAAATAGTAAAAAGTACAGGATTGCCACGGAAATTGATAGTGATGAAGTAGTTGAATATGCAGATCTTGAGTCAGGGTTGTTTGTAAACTACGACACGAAGTGCAAGATCCCGCATATCGGTAATGTCGCGGCTGGGATTCCCATTTCAGTTAGTATTGAGTACGATAATTTCCTTACACTTCCTAAGGAGTGGGTGATGTCCGAACTGGACACATTTGCTCTTACTGTTACTGGAGAAAGTATGATTGGAGCAGGCATTGATAAAGGCGATACTGTAATTGTTAACCGTCAGCAGTCTGCCTCTAACGGAGATATTGTCATCGCAATAATTGATGAAGAAGCGACGATGAAGAAGTTTATGCCGATGGGAGACTCTATTCTCCTCATTTCCGAAAATGAAAAATACGAACCGATTCAAATGAAAAAAGAAGACGTATTGATCAATGGAAAGGTAATCGGGATTATGAAAAGTAAATCTTAATACTATCTTTGTTGGTAGCTAGTTCGAAAAACAAGGAAATCAACATTGGGTTAGCAGAGACTGGTATGTTAATAGAAGTATAAAAGCTGATAGAATAAATACTCTTCGCAGTACTTGTGCTATCAGCTTTTTGCATATGGATATTAAACTAAATAAGATTGTTTTTTTTATTTTGCTTCCTCACCAATTTAAGACAGATGATGTAAATAGTTAGTAATGTATAGAGGATAATCGTCACTGTAAGGGAGACGATGCTTGCGGTGGATAGAATGGATTTGCGAGCAAGAGTTTATCTTTCGTTGTCTTCCACTTGGTCAGTCCTTTAATACCTAGTATAGTCATGGAAAGTAAAATACCTAAAAACGTTGGAAATAGTACGATGAATAAGAAGCCAACATAATGTGAACTTATGCCTGGAAACAGCAGCGTGAAAAAGAAACTAGTATTTTCTATTTTTGGCTCTGGAAACAGATTGTATACTAGTGGTATAGCTATTAATAAAAAGTTGAATAAAAAGAAGGCTGGGAGAGATTGGAATAGCATCTTGTTCTCGCTAGTCTTTGCTCTTAATCCGTAAATGGTTATGACGATAATTATTGTCAACGAGATGAGTAGCATGATGAATAGGAAAAGATTCATAGCTTCGCCTACTTTCTTATATTTTCTGGATTAGTAGTTTCTACTAGTCTAGCAGAAGAAGGAAACAGTTTCATCGGTGATGCTGTCTGTGTGTAAGAAACATTGGAAAATACAAGGCGAGTGTTGAAGCTTCAGTAAAATAATGTTAGCCGGCCAGAAATGGGGTTTATACTCCTTGCTCCTCCTGCTTAGGAATATCTTGTGGAAGGTTAGCACATGTAGACTTCATTCCCACCGTGTGGATAAAAAAAGCCTGATTGGAAACAAGAAATTTGTCTCCAATCAGGCTTTTATTATATTTTACCGTTTGCTAACCAAGGCATGAAGCCGTCTAAAAACCGCTCTGTAGCGGGCATGAAATAAGATCCAAAATGATAGTCAGGATCTAGTGTTGTGATAATCCATGTCCCATTTGTACTTACTTTGTCTACATAGAGTACTGCACCGCCGTCTTCGGTAGTGATCAGTTTTTGTGCACCTTCGACTGGCCAGAAGACACCATGTTGATGCCAAGTTGCATCTGCTAATGTTATGTAGTTAAACAAATCATAGCATGGATCAGCTAATACAAGTCCACTTTTAGCATCTTTTTCACGCCACCACCAGAAGTTTGTTTCACGTTCTTCCCATTTTTGATGCGGTAGCCATCCCCACGGTTGTGGACCAAATGCTACAACAATTCCACCTGCACTCGCAAACACGCTTATTTTTTCTTTTGCTTCCAATAAAAGGTTTCCGTGTAACTGCGAAGGAACTAAAAGCACCTCCACTCCTTCTAATGAAGCAGTCATAAAATCAGGAAAGTAAATTAAGTGATCTATATATTGTTTATATTTTGGCTCATTAAATGTGCGATAGTGGGAGGAATTTCCACTGTAAATAACTGCAATTTTCCTCATAAGTTGTTCCCACCTTTTTGTAGCTGCTCGTATTCATCATGAATCCACTGGAGAAGTTGTGCACTAATACGGTCTGTTGATCTATTTTGCATGCGAAGCCCAAATAAATCACGCCCAGCATGGCATAAAATTGTCCCGTTTGTAGAACAATGGTCAATATACGTCATTGGCACTTTGTCTGGGAATGTAAGTAACACATCTGCGCCGGGAGGTACTGGTGAATGTGTCACACGTGCAAAGAAGCCTGCAATACCTTTGTTGAAAGTCATATCATCCGGATGGACTCCAGCAAAAATCGGATGTTGTCTGTCATTAACCACTTCATAATCTGTATGAGATTGAATAGTACGGGGAGTGAAAATAGGGCATCCTGGTAGCCACTCTTTAAATAGATGACCACAAAAGATGACAATTTTTCCCTCAGCCAAAAATTCTTCGATAATTGCCTTGTTTCTATATAAATGTTCTTGATCGGCAAAGTCGTGTACAACGATACATGTAAATGGAGCTAAATCTATTTCGGTCAAGCGATATTGGTCAATTAATGTAAAGTTTTGATTGATAAATGAGTTCGTACGATTTTCTAAGCCGAATGCATGGCCGGGATCTAAATACAATATAGGATTAACTTGAGCCACAAAGAGCCCTCCAATCATTTCTATTGATACAATTGATAATAATTCTCATTCATGAATGTTAACATAGATTAAGCGGTAAAAGCAATTGAAGAGGGACATTTTTTGTATACTAAAATAACAAAAATCATACGAAATAATTCGGAATATTACGGCTTATGTGTAGCTTATTGACGTATAAGTTTTATTAGTATAAGTTATTAAATGTAATGAAAATCATTCTCAATTGAAGAAATGTGAGGAACAACATGAAAAGTAAATATAAGTATATATTAACTGCAGCCTCTTTAGCGTTATTACTAGCTGGATGTAGTGATTCTAATAATGAAGTAAGTAAAGATCTTGAACCTACAGCAGAAACAAAAATAATTGTAGATGAATTGAATAGAGAAGTAGAAATACCTGCAAAATTAGACCGCGTTGTTATGGGTAGTATTCTCCCTTATTTCTCGACTTGGTTTATCGCTACAAACTCAACGGAAGAGATTGTTGGGATTCATCCTAACTCATTTAACGCAGCTTCCCATTCTATTTTAAAAGACATTTCGCCAGCAATTTTGGATGCGAAAACAAACTTTATAGAAAATGGTGAAGTAAATATAGAAGAACTCTTAACATTAGACCCTCAAGTCTATTTTGAAATTGCAAGCCAAGAAAATACGGTGAAAAAATTAGAGGAAACTGGTATTGCTACAGTTGCTTTAGATACCAATACGGATTCTCTAAACCCATTAGATACGCTCAATCGTTGGTTAACCCTAACTGGAGAAATTACTGGTGTAACAGATCGTCCTGCAGAAATTATTGCTGAAGGTGAAGCAAACCAACAACTGATTAACGACACATTAGCAGAAGCAGACATTAAAGAGGAAGATAAACCACGTGTAATGGTCTTACAATATCATAGTGATGGAGAAATTTCCGTTGCAGGTACAAATATGCATGGTAACCGATGGCTAAACGCAACTGGTGGTATTGATGTTGCAGCAGATGATATTGACGGGATTAAAGCAGTTAATATGGAGCAAATCTACGAATGGAATCCGGACATTATTTACATTACAAACTTTACGGAAACGCAACCAGAAGACTTATATAACAATGTATTCGAAAGTCAGGACTGGAGCGAAGTAAAAGCAGTACAAGACAAGAAAGTCTATAAGATGCCATTAGGTATTTATCGTTGGTATCCGCCAAGTGGGGATGCACCATTGATGCTTAAATGGATGGCGCAACATAATTACCCAGAATTATTTTCGTATGATATGGATGAAGAGATTAAAGACTATTATAGCCGTTTCTATGATTATGAATTAACTGATGATCAAGTGGAAGAGATTCAAAATCCACCATCAGAAGCAGCAAAATATTAATATAAAGGTGTCCTTCAAATGAAGTCAAAGTTAATTAAAACATTACTGTGGACATTACCTCTAATAGTAGCGCTTATCTCGATTGGGATAGGGCGCTACCATATTGATTTCATTGTTCAGCTGAAAATACTACTCTCACAGATTATTCCTATGGAACAAACGTGGACAAACATGGAAGAAACAGTTGTCATTAACGTTCGTTTACCTCGTATTCTTCTAGCAATGCTAATCGGGGGCGGGTTATCTATCGCCGGTGCAGCGTTTCAAGGGATGTTCTCGAATCCATTAGTTAGCCCAGACATTTTAGGTGTATCTGCAGGTGCTGGTTTTGGTGCATCAATAGGTATTTTACTTTTTGGAAATGGTTTAACGATGCAACTCCTTGCATTAGGTATGGGGATGCTAGCTATCGGATTTACCTTTTTAATAGGTGGCGTAAAAAAGGATATGCCCATATTTATGCTTGTATTGGCAGGAGTTGTAACAAGTGCATTATTCCAAGCGCTAATTTCACTCGTGAAGTTTCTAGCAGATCCGGAAGAAAAGTTGCCTGCCATTACTTATTGGTTAATGGGTAGCCTTGGAACAGCAAGCTACGCCGATTTATATATTGGTGGTCCCCTTATTTTGATTGGTATATTGATCTTATATGTATTACGTTGGCGTCTAAATATTTTGTCGCTATCAGAAGAAGAAGCGACATCACTGGGTATTTCTGTTACAAAACTAAAATGGATGGTCATCTTAGGTGCAACATTAATCACGGCTGCAGCTGTTTCCATCGCGGGGATTATTGGCTGGATCGGTTTAATCATTCCTCATATAGCTCGTATGCTTGTCGGTAGTAATAACCAATATGTTCTGCCAGCATCTATTTCAATTGGAGCGGTTTACTTGCTCATTATTGATAACTTATCAAGAAGTTTAACTGCTGCAGAGATACCATTATCCATTTTGACGGCTATAATTGGAGCACCATTTTTCGCATACTTACTTCGTAAAACTGGAGGTGGCTGGAGTTGATCTTACAAGTCAAAAACGGCAATTATTCCTATACGAAACCTAAAAAAGGTGAGACTCCTAATTTTTTATATACGAATGATATCAATTTTGAATTACATCCAGGAGAGATTTTATCGGTCCTCGGTCCAAATGGTGCAGGTAAAACGACCCTTTTGAAATGCATGATGGGTTTATTGAAATGGGGAACAGGGTCAACCTTACTTGATGGTAAACCACTTACGTCTCTAAACTCAAAAGATGTTTGGAAGAAAATCGGTTATGTACCACAGGCTTCTCAGATGACATTTAGCTATTCCATTTTGGAGTTAGTAACAATGGGACGTGCTATATATATACGTGCTTTTGCGCAACCTTCAAAAAAAGACCAGGAACTAGCACTAGAAGCGCTAGAATTAGTCGGCATTAAACACTTAGCCAATCAAGCTTGCACGGCTGTAAGCGGTGGAGAGTTACAACTCGCGTTAATAGCTAGAACACTAGTAGCAGAACCAGAAATCCTAGTATTAGATGAACCTGAATCTCATCTAGATATGCAAAAACAAAAAGTCATCTTACAAACCATTAAAAAGTTGGTAAAAGTAAAAGGACTGGCATGCATTATTAATACACATTATGCGAACCATGCATTCTATCTTGGCGATAAAGTATTAATGGTAGCGAAAGAACTACCGGTGATAACTGGTAACGTATTTGACATCATGACAGAAGCTCATATTTTAAATTACTTCCAGATTGACGTGAAGCGACTCCGCAATGAAATAGATGGCCAAGTGTATGAAACGATGGTTCCTACTTATTTTGGCATAGAGAACAATGGTGACGAACCAAAATAAAAACCAGATCAGAATTTCTGATCTGGTTTTTTTATGTTTACTTTAATCATATTTCAAGTTTTTCGTAGCTACCAGAGTTAAGGGAGGGAATTGATGTTGTCGCTGTGTAAGCAACATCGAATTTCAGACTCCGACCTCTCATATGGGAAAATCGTGGCTTCTCGAAAGAAAAAACGGATTTGAGGTCTTGACCCAATTAGTGAAGTGACCACTTACACTAAATGTGTTTGTTTGGTGGGAAGCCGTTATATTCTCGTGCATTAACTGATTCGAATCTTAAGCAATCACCCCAAGTTATGTCCATTTTCATAATTCCTCACTTTTAAGACAAGCTATAAAAAAGAGAAAGGTGATGGAATGGACAAAAATAATGAATTAGGTAGTTCGCGGCATGAATAAACCCTTCGTACCACAGCTTGTTTATTTTGAGCCTAACGCACTGGATTATCCGCTTGGAAAAGAACTAAAGGAAAAGTTCGAGAAAATGGGTATCGAAATCCGCTTTACTACTTCACACAATCAAATTCGGGATTTACCAGGTGAAACAGACGCTCAAAAATATCGCATCGCAAAATCTACCTTAGTCGTAGGTATTCGCAAAACGTTAAAATTTGATACGTCCAAGCCATCTGCTGAATATGCAATCCCACTTGCGACAGGATGTATGGGGCATTGTCATTATTGTTATTTACAAACGACGATGGGCAGTAAACCATATATTCGAACTTACGTGAACGTGGAGGAGATTTTCGAAGCGGCGGATCGCTATATTGAGGAACGTGCACCTGAGATTACTCGATTCGAAGCAGCATGTACTTCCGATATTGTGGGAATTGACCATTTGACACATTCATTAAAAAGAGCCATTGAACATATTGGTCAAACAGAGCTAGGTAGGCTTCGTTTTGTAACGAAATTTCATTTTGTCGACCATTTATTGGATGCCAAACACAATGGGAATACGCGATTCCGATTTAGTATAAATGCCGACTATGTCATTAAAAATTTTGAGCCAGGCACTTCTCCTTTGGATAAAAGAATCGAGGCTGCAGGGAAAGTAGCAAGAGCAGGGTACCCGCTTGGTTTTATCGTTGCTCCCATCTACCTTCATGATGGCTGGGAGGAAGGCTACCGTCAGATGTTCGAACGACTAGACGAGGAATTGCCAAAAGATGCAAGAGATGATATTACCTTTGAATTCATCCAACATCGGTTTACAAAGCCCGCAAAAAAAGTAATTGAAAAAAATTATCCAAAGTCAAAACTCGAGTTAAATGAAGAAGAAAGACGCTACAAATGGGGCAAGTATGGAATTGGGAAGTATATTTATCAAAAGGACGAAGAGGAGGATATAAAGTCTCATCTTTACGGCTATATGGATAAATACTTTCCGAATGCGAAGTTAGAATATTTTACTTGAGATACTAAAAAGCGTAAAGCTCCAGGAGTGAAGGGGCTTTACGCTTTTTAAATGGGTCGTTTTGCGATTAGTGGAGATGAACTTGCTATATCCCGGTAGTATCTTGCGATTCTCAGAGTCTAACTTGCGATTTGAAGGAGTTCATTTGCGATTCATCCAAATACACATTCCGACTTGCGATTTTCCGGAAGTATCTTGTGATTCTTGATATCCGCCTTGCGATTCGAAGCATCATACCAAATAAACGCACAACGAATACCTCACTCCAGCGTCTCATACATCTTCCTCAAAGCCTCAAATCGCTCCGTATCAAAGTCCTTCTGTCCACGCATAAATTTTTCTTTAAGATTGAAATAACATATCTCGAAATACTCGTTGTTATGATGATGGATAAATGGGTTCATCACTTTCTCGAAAGGTCCATCTGCGAAGTAACGTTCCATTTTATCGACTGTACGAATATTGATATCACGTGCACGCATCTCTTGCAGAACGAGTTGAGTATAGGAAAACAAATCATCTTTTGAATAGTCATAAATATAATTTATCAAAATATGCCGGTCTTCCTTTGCATAAATACTATTCAACTCACGCCACTGTGCCAGTAGCTGAGATTTTGGCAAAACGCTAAGCAAACTTTGGTGCCATAAACGCAAAAAAATCATCTCCAGTTCAATCTGCTAAAGTAATTTCATCTATGAGTTCATCCAACAGCCAATCTTAATTTAATCAATGAACACTTTTACTTCCCTATTACATCAAAGTCAAAACAATAATAGGGGGATATTTTATTAATAGTTCACCAAGGAATGAAATAAATTCGAGAACAGCTTTATCAAACGCTTTACTCCTATAGTACTACAAATCATTTGTAAGTATCACGTTCCTTTAAAAACAGCTCATAGTTTGTTTTTATGCTGTATCAATTCAGTGCATTGACTTTATGAGTTCAAATAGCTTTCGTATACTCTCCGGAAATGTACGATCTTTCATAGTACTTAAGTATACACTTCGACTTAGGAAATCACTGTGTACTTGACGTGATATTAAGCTCTCGGATAAATGGTGGTTAACATATTGTTGGGGCAGTAGAGCGATTCCGAGACCTTCTTCTACCAAAACTTTAATCATCTCAAATCTTTCTATTTTATATTGAATATGTGGTGTGATATTTTCTTGTTCAAATGCTTTTAATATTTGTGCACTCGTTTGAAATTCAGGCATTCCTATTATGAGGGATTCTTCCGCAAAGTCTACGAGCGTTATTTTCTCTTTTGTAGCAAAAGGATGATCTTTTTTAGTTAGCACGACGTACGGTTCGGTATACAATAATTCGCTTTTTATTTCCTGATCTACAATATGCTGGTTTGTAATAACACCATGTACATTTAAACCTAATAACGCTTGACGAACCGTTTGATTGTACAAGGTATCGATTAACGTAATTTGGTTTTGTGGATATTGTTTTTGATAGGCAATGATTACTTGTGAAAACCAGTGATTTGCTGACTCAATCATGCCTAATCTAATTTCTAATTGCTCGCCTTTTGCTAACTCCTTTAACTCAGTATCCATTACTTCAAATTGAGCAAGTAAACTTTTTGAACGTTCATAGAATTGCTGACCTAATTCTGTTAGTTGAAATTGTTTGGTTGTGCGCTCTATAAGTGGTGCATTTATTTCTAATTCTAAGGTTTTTATTGCATTGCTTAATGAAGGCTGGGATATATGTAGAGATTTTGCGGCTCTTGAAAAGCTTTGATATTTTACAGTGGCATTGAAGTAATACATCCTCCGTAAATCCATTTCGCACCTCATTTATAGTTTTAAACTATTATAATATAAAAAAATAGTATTTGTTATTATAAATACATATAAATATAATGAAAATATGAATTTTTCAGTTTATAAGGAGACGAGCCTATTGTATAGAAAAACGGATGTGAGTATTTGGCAAGGGCGCATCGATCATGAGGTGGATTCGGCCTACTTTCGTTATCACCAAATTGTTCAAGTCGAACCAACAACTGAGCGTGGAAAAATTGGCTTAGTAGGTTTTTCTTGTGATGAAGGTGTCCGGCGTAATAATGGACGTGTTGGTGCAAAAGATGCTCCTCTTGCTTTGCGGAAACAGTTGGCATCGTTACCATGGCGCAATCATGTTCAGACAAATTCTTTAGTGGATTTTGGGGATATCGTTTGTGAGGGGCATGAACTAGAGCAGGCGCAACTGGAATTGGGAGATAAAGTTTCTGACATCCTAACAAATGGGAAGGCAATTGTACTTGGAGGTGGGCACGAAACGTTATATGGACAATATTTAGGAGTGCGTAAAGCAGTAGGGACAGAAGCTTCCATAGGTTTACTTAATATTGATGCTCACTTTGATATGCGTGCTTATGATGAACAAACCTCTTCTGGCACCATGTTTAAGCAAATTTTAGACGAGGATCCAAATGCACATTATTTCGTATGTGGCATCCAACAATATGGGAACACTACGGCATTATTCAATACAGCAGCTCATTATAATGTTCAATATTTTTTAGATGAACAATTGGATTCACCTCAGTTTAACAAATGTTTAACAGATTTTATGGACGCCCATGATGTATTACTCGTTACTCTTTGTATGGATGTTTTAAATGCCGCTGAAGCTCCAGGTGTCAGTGCACCATCTCCGTTTGGTTTATCCGCTATAAAAGTTCGAGACATTTTACGTCAGATGGTTTCGCATAAAAACACGGTAAGTTTTAGTATTTGTGAAGTGAATCCTTCGCTTGATATAAACAATCAAACAGCAAAATTGGGGGCTTACTTTATAAATGAAGTAATTATGAATAGCTTCGAATAAACAAAGGGGAATGTATATGGCTATAAATCAAATTACAACATTATGTCTTGCAGTAACATTATTTTTAGTAGGCACTTTTTTAGTTAAAAGGGTAGGCTTTTTAAATCGATTTTGTATTCCGGCACCGGTTGTAGGAGGCTTGCTCTTCGCAATTCTAGCAACGACTTTAAAGGGTTTAGACTTAATCGAGATTACGTTAGATACATCACTACAATCTATTTTCATGATTACCTTCTTTACAACTATCGGACTTGGTGCGAGTTTCAAACTTGTTAAATTAGGTGGGAAATTATTAGTAATCTATTGGTTAGCTTGTGGATTCTTAGCCTTAATGCAAAATGTGATTGGTGTTTCTTTAGCTAAATTAATGGATCTTCATCCATTGATCGGCGTTATGGCTGGGGCTGTATCTATGGAAGGGGGACATGGTGCGGCTGCAGCTTTTGGGGAAACAATTGAAGGGTTAGGAGTACCATCCGCAGTATCAATAGGGATGGCTGCAGCTACATGTGGACTAGTAGCTGGTGGACTTGTTGGTGGTCCTGTTATCGGCTACTTAATCCGCAAATTTGACTTAAAGCCATCTTCTGAAGAAACAGAAGCATACGTTGAAAAATCACAACGTCCGATTACAGACAAATCATTCATGATGCAAGTTTTCTTAATCACGTTCTGTATGGCAGTTGGTACATATGTAGGCGAATGGTTCTCTACTATAACAGGATTTGTTTTACCTAGTTATGTAGGTGCTATGTTCATAGCAGTAATCGTTCGTAATGTGGTGGATCGCATCAAGCCTGAACTAATCAATATGAGAGAAATAAATTTAATCGGTGATATTTCCCTTGGTATTTTCCTATCAATGGCATTGATGAGCATAAAGCTATGGGAAATTGCAGACTTAGCATTACCGTTATTTATCATCGTTTTAGTTCAAGTAATCTTCATCGTACTATTCGCTGTGTTCGTCCTTTTCCGCTTGCTTGGAAAAAACTACGATGCAGCAATTATGGTATCGGGTTTCCTTGGACATGGTCTAGGTGCAACACCTAACGCAATGGCTAATATGTCTGCGGTAGTTTCGAAATTTGGTCCATCACGGAAAGCATTCCTAGTCGTACCGATTGTAGGAGCATTCTTAATAGATGTTTTCGGTATGCCAATTATTATAACAACTATTAATCTCTTTAAATAAAATGCTGTTAGATTGATAAAAGCTGATAGAATGAATGCTTTTTAGGGCATTATTCTATCAGCTATTTAATGCTTTAAAGGGAACGGTTAGCTATGCGTGACTTCCACAGTTCCACTAGCTTCTCGTTCAGCCTGAATAAGTTTTTCAGATTTGATAGGATTTGTTAAGATTCCTACTTTGCTTACTTCTACTTCTACGATGTCTCCATCTTTCATGAAAACAGGAGGGTTGCGTTTTGCACCTACGCCACCAGGAGTACCTGTAACGATAACATCACCTGGCTCTAAAGTGATAAATGAAGAAACATACTCTATTAACTCTGGGATAGAGAATAAGAGTAGGCTTGTATCAGCTTTTTGCATAACCTCGCCATTTAAACGTGTTTCTAACGTTAATACTTCACCTGGTTTAAACTCATCTGCAGTAACTAACCACGGTCCAAATGCACCTGTATGCTCGAAATTTTTACCTGGACCCCATTGAGAAGTATGAAGTTGATAGTCCCGGACGCTTCCATCATTGTAGCAGGAATAACCAGCGATATAATCATATGCATCTTCCTGTGAAATGCGTCGCCCTTCTTTATTAATCACAATGGCAATTTCTCCTTCAAAATCAAAGCGTTCAGATTCTTGGGGAATAATCATTGGCGCATTGTGTGCAACTTGAGATCTTGGCACTCGGAAAAATATTGTAGGATGTGGAGTATGGTCTCTTTTCGTTTCAAGGCGATGCTCATCGTAATTTACACCAGCACAAAATATTTTGGAAGGATTAGTTATTACAGGAAGTAGCTTCACTTCGTTCATTTGATAATCTACTCCATCACTTACGTATGCAGATAAGCTATCAAACATATTTTGTTCTAGAGCAGACTTAATGTCTTTAATTCCTGTTTTAGCAGTTAAATCTACAATCCCCTCTTCGGTGTAAATCCCAAATTTCTCTTCGTTATTTACTTCGAATGTAACTAATTTCATTGAAAACGCCTCCAATTATTTTGTTAGTTGAACTTTATCCAATACATAGTCAGTAATATTTTTTTCAAAGCTATCATACCAAGTGCAATTATTTTCCCAGACTTTTGGTCGCATTGGTAGTTCAGCATGCCATGGGCGTGGATCGAAGTAATTTAATTCTGGTATAAACTGATCCATATCTGTAAATAGTTCGATTACGTTAAGTTCTGGATCATGGTGATAGGACGCTAAATTATGACCAGCTGTATGACGGAAAGGTCCCCATGATAAAGCCTTTCCGTTTTGTGATAGAAAGTCAGCGCTTAATGTATGGTGGCTTGAGTCTTTTAGCTCGAAAGCGATATGATGCATCATCTTATGACCAAACTTAGAGATATTCAGTACATGATGGTCACTATTACATGTTAAAAATATCGCTCTTTCCCCGATTCTGTCAGTGTGTTTAAAATTTAGTACTTTCATATAAAATTCATTAGATAGTTCTGGGTTAAGCGAACCGAGAGCAATATGTCCAAGCTTTTGGGGACAAATCGAATTCTTCTTAAATCCAGGGGCTGGCATCTCAATATTTTGAAGGAGATGTACTTTGTATCCATCTGGATCTTCCAGTTCTAACAGTTCGTGGACACCAGGCTGAAAATCGTGTTTCAACTCCGATTGAATTCCTTGAGCTTTTAAGTTTTTTTGTATTTCAAGTAGGCTTTCATCGGCAGCAACATGGAAACCTATAGTTGAGAGTTCACTATTTTCACTGCTTGTTAAAACAAGATTATGATGTTCTAATCCTGTACTTAAATAAAAAGTATCATCATTGGTAGATTCAACTACTGTAAGACCTATTACATTCTCGTAGTAATCAACCATTTTTTTGACATTGCGACAGTTTAATGCAGCATAAGTTAATTTAACAGTCTTAATCAAATAATCACCCCTTAAATCGAATTATTATCACATTATGATAATAATTCAATTTAAATGATTAATCAACAGATTTATTTTTATATTTTGATAATTAGGAAAAAATATTTGACATGCGGTACATTATTAAATACTATCAGTTCATAGAATATTAAAAAATTAAAGAGGAGGAGTGTCATGAGAATTTGCCTTATTTCTGCTACTACTGCTTCCATAGCTCCTATAGAAAAAGCCTTCAAAGAGGTATCTCCTGAGGTAGAGTATGTTCATTTATTGGATTCTAGCTTACTGAAGCAACTCAAAGAAAAGGACAAAATTGATGAGCAGATTAAATCACGTTTTAATACTCTCATTAAACTTGCTATCGATGCACAATGTGATGGAGTCTTGTTTACTTGCTCTGCCTTTAATGACCTAGCTGATTTCTTTGATGAGAAATATACCATCCCTATTGTTCGTTCTGACCGAGGATTGATAAATGAATTATTACAATATGATAATGTGGGAATTATCTCGACAGTTAAAGAAACACCACCAGTATTGATCAGTTCATTAAAGAAAGTTAGATCTAATCAGGTTATAAAGACCGTAGTAGAGGATGGATTAATACATTTGGCTGAAGAGGGAGATTTCAAACAACACGATGAAATTCTGAAAAGTCATATTCATTCTTTAGCTGGGAAAGTTGAAGTTATAGGCTTATCACAATTTAGTATTGCTCATCTTAAGAAGCAGGTTCAAATAAACAAACCCATTATAGATCCAACTCAAACAGCAGTGAAGGAAATTATGAGAAGAATAAATGAAAGCACATAAATTGAAGGAGGTAATCACTATGAAGAGTTATTACGATGTTGTAATAATCGGAGCGGGACCAACAGGTCTTATCGCAGCTAGTTTACTAGGTGAATATAATATTCAAACCTTGGTAGTAGAAAGAAACACTTCCACAAGTGACATACCAAAAGCTATTTTAGTAGATGACGAGACTTTAAGGGTTTGCCAAAATCTCGGTTTAGAAAAAGTCATGGAACGAGTAATTAGCCCCGGGGGGGGAGCAGATTACTTTGCAGATAGTGATAGTATCAAGCCGTTTGCTCAAGTGAAGCCACGGATAGGAAAGTTTGGTTATTATCCACGTAACAAAATAGATCAACCAGAATTTGAGCGGACATTATATGAAAAAGCTCATAAATATCCTTCTGTTGACATCGTATTTAATCATGAGCTAATAAGTTTTGATGAACAACGAGATAAGACAAGTATTAATCTATGTAATTCAGTGACAAAGGAATCTGTAATGATATCGACAAGGTTTTTACTAGGCTGTGATGGTGGACGTAGTACTGTTCGAAAACTACTAAACATTAAACTTAAGGATATTTCTAACAAAGCAGATGGTTCTAGCTTCGAGGAGCCTTGGATTATTTTAGACTTAAAAAATGACGATGTAAAAACTAGAAATACAGCATTCTACTGTAATCCTCCTAGACCATCCATGCATGCAGCAACCTCTAAGGGAATGAGAAGATATGAATTTATGCTGCTGCAAGGAGAAAGTGAAGATGAAATGCTTTCGGATGATGTTCTAGCGCAATTAGTTGCACCTTTTACGAATTATAAAAAGGAAAATGTCGTGAAAAAAGCGGTTGTACGTTTCAACGCCTTAATAGCAGAAAAATTCAGAGTTGGTAGAACGTTAATTTTAGGCGATGCGGCTCATTTAACCCCTCCTTTTGCAGGACAGGGACTAAATTCGGGTGTAAGGGATTCTTATAATGTTGTATGGAAGCTGAAGTTGATCTTAGAAGGTATTTCAGATGAGTCTATATTGGATTCATATGAGGAAGAGCGGAGAGATCATGTTGCGGCGATGATTAAACTATCCGTTAACATGGGAAATTTTATCCTAACAACTAGTAAGAAAAGACGAGTAATTAGAAACACTGCTTTTTCAGTTATGTCCATTGTACCTCCTTTAAAGAGATACGTAACAGAAATGAGATTTAAGCCAAAGCCAATTTGTACAAATGGATTATTTGTTGATATAGAGACGAGGGAAAAAGAATCTATTTTAGGTGCGTGTATACCACAACCCAATGTTCTTTTTACAGATATTACGTATAGACTGATGGATTACGCGTTTAATAATAACTTTACGTTACTAAAAGTCGGAAATCCCGATTCTATTAATTTTCCGGAATTTAATAAGGATTTGTTTACTAAGCTAGGGATAAAGGAAGTAACTGTCCTTCCATCAAGCTACTTACCACATGAAGCATATGGAGAGACAGTTATTACCGACACAGAGAGTCTTTTTAGTGCTTATCAAAACAAGTTTATTTTATTGAGACCTGATCGATACGTAGCAGGTGTTTTTACATCCCAACAATGGAATGAGTTTTTTAGAAAGCTTGAAAATACACTGAAAATGAAAGAATCGATGGCTATCAAGGAAACAGCACTGCAGCATAATATTAGTTGAAATCATTTGTTATACTGCTTATTTGGCTTGCAGCTTCTGTAACGTAAGTAATAAGGCGGTCTAAATTATATACTTCCAATCTTTGAGTTGGAACGATTAATGTAAGGCTACCTTTTATAATATTTTCACTGAAAATTGGGGCAGCAATACCTGTTAAGTTGGAATCGAGTTCTCCATGAGAAATACAATATCCTTGTTTTTTTATTTGAGACATGGATGTCAGGAAATCTTTTTTAGATTCACTCAAATTTTCTAATTCAATATTAGCTAAATTATCACTGTAAAGCTTCAACAACTTAGCTCTAGATAGGTATGCGTAGATTACTTTTGAAGTTGAACCCTTCAACAATGGATGAGGGACTCCTCTTGCGTAAGTGACACGCTCCTTCCAATTATTAGGGCTAACTGCATGAACATTAATAATTTCAGTATCAAAAATATTGCTTAATAGTACTTGGCAACCTGTTAATTCTTGAAGGCTTTGCATAATCGATTCGCCTTTAACAATATAAGGATCGCTTATACGAATTTGATAATCGAGTTTAATTATTTTTGGACCAATTATATATTCACTACTGTTAACTTTTGCTAGTAAGCCAGCATCTATTAACGTTTTAATATAACGATAGGCAGTAGGGACTGAAAAATCCATCTCTTCTATGATGGCTTCTATATGCCATTTTGTTTTTTCTTCTGTGAATAAATCAAGAATAGCTAGCATCTTTTGTAGACTCGACATAATCATTACTCCTTTTGCATATAAGTATTGTTAGTATATCACGTAAAAATGATTGATTATCAAATGGTGAGAAAAAAATGGTTAATTAAATATTTATTTAAATATTAATATTATTTATTGATAATAAATGCTATTACGTATATAATTTGTTAATATTCTAAAATTTCTATTTTTACATAGAAATGAAAGCGCTATCTTAAAAGGGGGAAATAATAAGATGAAGGTGAAAAGTGTAAAGTTAGGTTTTTTAATTGCTTTGTTTTTGTTATTAACAGCATGTAGTAGTTCGGATGCAAGTGGATCAGAAGCTAATTTATCGTTTTCACATTTCTGGCCAAGTCACCATATTGTCCAAACGGACGTAATTGAGAAGTTACAAACTACATTGGATGAAGAAAGTGATGGCAATATGAAATTAGAAATCTATCCCACTGGTCAGTTAGGAGCTCCTGATGAGCAATATAATTTAGCTGTTGATGGTACAGCTGATATTTCCTTAAGTGTACATGGTTATACTCCAGGGATATATCCACTAACTTCTGTAAGCGATTTACCTTTTATCTCAACAAGCTCTGAAGATGGTTCTAAAATTATGCAAACACTATACGATGAATTTCCTGAGATACAAGCTGAGCATGATGATGTTCATCCTCTATGGTTGTTTACTGGCGAGCCCAATCAAATTTTAAGTGCATCTAAGCCTGTGAAATCTTTAAAAGACTTAAAGGGACTAAAAGTTCGTTCTCCATCTACTCAAATGAACGCAGCTTTAGAGGCACTTGGTGCAGTTCCAGTTTCAATGCCTGTAAACGATATATATGAATCTCTTAATAAAGGCGTAATTGATGCAGCAATGGCAGGGGTTTCTACTATTAATGATATGAAACTATATGAAGTAGTAGATTACATCACAATTACAAATATTTCAAGCTCTTCTATGTTTACTGTAATGAACAAAGACTCATATGCAAGCTTGTCAGATGATAATAAAGAAATCTTAAATAAATTTGCCACTACAGGAGCTGTGGAAACAGGGAAAGCATTAGATGCAGGCGGACAAGCGGGTCTCGATAAAGCAAAAGAAGAAGGAATTGAAATTATAGAATTATCGGATGATGAAATTGCTCGTTGGACTGATGTTGTTAATCCAGTGATTAAGAGTTGGATAAAAGAAATGGAAGACAAAGGACTTCCAGGTCAAGCAATTTACGATAGAGCAAAAGAGCTTGGATCGAACTAAATTGTTATACAAAGGGGTGATGAAGAGTGAATAATAATCAACAAAATACATCACTAAATGAAACGTCATTAGAGAAAGTCACTCGGAAAGTAAATGATATTACGAAGTTCATCAATAATATCACCCATAAAATTGGATATGTTTTATTGTTTGGATTAATGCTAGTAACAGTGGTGGATGTACTAATGCGCTTTCTATTTAACTCACCTATAAAGGGAACGATGGAGTTAACAGAAATTGTTGTAGCGATGGTTGTATTCTTTAGCTTAGGGATGGGCCAGATAATGGGGAATCATTTAGAAATTGATTTTTTAGTCAATAAATTTCCAATTAAAGTACAAAGAGTTGTTCAAATAATAATTTATTTAATAGGAACTGTACTATTAGTTTTATTAACTTGGAAATTATTTGAGCTTGGCCTTTCCTCAATGAACAGCGGTGAAGTTAAAGGTGATTTAGGACTTCCAGTTTATATTGTCATATTCTTGGTGACCATTGGTAGTATAGGATTCACTTTAACTTATTTGGCAGCACTGTTAACGACAGTTACAAAGGTTGTGGTGAATAAATGAGTGCAGAATTAATCGGATTTATAGGTATTATTGTGTTAGTGTTACTAATTCTTTTTAAAGTACCAGTTGGACTATCACTATTATTGGTAGGTTTTGTAGGAATCGGTTTGATTAAAAATATGGATGTTGCCTTATCTCAACTAGCATCATCATCCTTTTCAACAGTTAACAGTTATTCACTAAGTGTTATCCCTCTGTTTATATTAATGGGAATGTTTATGTCCAACACTGGATTTGGGAATGATTTATTTACAGCCGTTGAAAAATGGATTGGAAAAGTTCGTGGAGGTCTTGCTATTGCAACGATTGGTGCAGCATCCATCTTCTCAGCTATTTCAGGATCGGCCAATGCTACAACAGCAACTCTTGCCAAAATCTGTATTCCAGAGATGGAAAAGTACAATTATAAAACAACCTTTGCCACTGCAGCTGTTGCTGCGGGGGGGACTCTTGGATCACTTATTCCACCAAGTGTATTATTAATACTGTACGGGGCACTTACGTCTGAGCCAATCGGAGCTTTACTTATTGCTGGTATTGTTCCTGGGATTTTAATGGCAATTTGTTTTATGATAATGATAAATATTCAAGTAAGAATGAAACCTGAAATTGCTCCTCAAAGAACTGAAACAGTGAGTATGAAAGAAAAAGTCTACTCTCTTAAAAATGTATGGCCGTTTTTAGTCATTTTCCTAATCAGTATTGGTGGTATTTACGTGGGAGTATTCACACCAAACGAAGCTGGGGCGATTGGTGCAATGGGAGCATTTATCTTATCGGTTGTTACACGTCGTATGTCACTTAAAATACTGCTAGATTCATTGGATGAAACATTGAGAATTACGGTTATGATTTTCTTTGTATTAATTGGTGCATCTATTTTTGGAAGATTCCTCGCATTATCAAAGATTCCGATGCTATTATCGGATTCCATCACATCATTAGATGTAGCACCATTTGTAATCTTGACATTGATCTTAGTAGTGTATTTCTTCTTGGGGATGTTTTTAGAAGGAATTGCCATCATGGTATTAACACTTCCAATAGTTTATCCAATCATTACTGATTTAGGATATAACGGATTATGGTTTGGGGTAATCATGATTTTAATAGTCAATATTGGGGTATTAACACCACCGCTCGGATTAAGTGTTTATATCATTGCAGGTATAGTAAAACACGTTTCTATCGAGCAAATATTTAAAGGTGTAATTCCATCGATTATTACAATGATTTTATTTATAATTTTATTAATCATTTTCCCTGAAATCGTAACGTTCTTACCAGATATTACGTTTAAATAGCGAATCCAAAATATAGGTGATTTAATAAAAGAGAGTTGGCTACTTTTGAGCCAACTCTCTTTTATTTGAAAAAATAGGAATCATAGTTATGAAAAGAGGTATGTGAAATTAAAATTAGATTAACTATGATAAACTATATCTAGTTTAAATTAACGGAGGTTCTATTAATGCAACAATTAAATACTTTACTTGTGACTGCGTATGCAAAAGCTCCACAAGGTACGGCAATGTATGAAATCTACAAGCATGCAGGTATTGTCCTTGAAATTGATAAACAAACACATAAAATAGTCGATGCAGAATTTACTTTTATAACAAAGTTAGCACAAAATTTCTTTCAACGTATGTTAATAGATTTCGACTTTACCACTGATATTAATGTTTTAATCGAACGTATTGAAGAGCATTACATAGCACCTTCAAGTGGAGCAGTTATTGTCGCTTTAAAGTCTGCACAGAAAAGATATTTAGAAAAACTAGATAAATGAAAAATTGAAACGCAAGAATGTTGATTTAACAACATTCTTGCGTTTTCACTATTTAATAAAAGTAGTTGCTAAAATCTAGTAATGACCCTTTTATTTTGAGTGGAGATTTTCCACAATCGTTGTAATGCCAAGTCCACCTGCGATACATAGTGTAACTAACCCATAACGTTTACCTGTACGCTCTAATTCATGAATAAGCTTCGTCATTAAAATAGCACCAGTTGCTCCAATAGGATGTCCCATTGCTATAGCCCCACCGTTCGGGTTTACTTTGCGTTGGTCTAAGCCGAGCTCTTCAATAACTGCTAGTGATTGGGACGCGAAGGCTTCATTTAGTTCAATCACATCAATATCTTCAATAGATAGGCCAACTTGTTTTAATGCTTTTCTAGTTGCTGGAACAGGTCCGATACCCATGATAGAAGGGTCTACACCAGCAGCAGCTTGGGCAATAATTTTAACCTTTGGCTGCAGACCTAGTTGTTCCGCTTTTTCTTTTGACATTATGAGAAGGGCAGCAGCCCCGTCATTACGCCCACTAGCATTAGCAGCAGTTACAGTTCCACCTTCACGGAACACAGGTTTTAGAGTAGCTAGCTTCTCTACTGGCGTCAGTCGTGGATGTTCATCCACTTTAAATACTTCCGTTGTTTTGCGTGTTTTAATCTCATATGGAACAATTTGCTTATCAAAGTAGCCATTTTTCATAGCATTTTCTGTGCGCAATTGACTTTGATAAGCAAATGCATCTTGAGCTTCACGAGAGATAGAATATTTTTCAGCTAGATTTTCAGCTGTTTCTCCCATTGTTTTTAGACCGTATGATTCAGGTTGAGAGCCGGGCTGACTTTCAGTATTTGGATCTAATATTTGGCTATTACCTACATTTAGTCCGTATCTAGCATTGCGAATATAGTAGGGTGCAGTACTCATAGATTCTGTACCACCCGCTATAATTACATCACTTAAACCAAGCGCAATTTGTTGAGCAGCATTATTTATGGACTGCAGACCAGATCCACATTGACGATGCACTGTATAACCGGGCACTTCAAGTGGGATATCTGCTCTTAGCGAAGCAAGACGAGCAACATTAGATTGATCAGCACTTTGCTTTGCTTGACCTAGAATTACTTCATCGACTTCATTAGGATCCAATTGTGCGCGAGTCAGTAGTTCTTTTATAACGGCGGCACCTAAGTAATCAGCTGTCTGAGTCATTAATGAGCCGCCAAGCTTTCCAATTGCAGTACGAACGCTTTCTACAATTACGACTTCTTTCATAATGATTCCTCCTTATTTCAGGCTGTTGATAAATGTAGCTTCTGTATTAGCTGCCACTGTTTCTAAATCGGTACCTGGCATTAATTCAACTAAATGTAATTGACTACCGATGTATTTAAAGACTGCTAAATCCGTAATAATAGTGTCTACACTTCGTGTGGAGGTGATAGGGTAATTACATTCTTTCAAAATTTTACTTTTTCCATCCTTAGATGTATGTGTAGTCGTTACAATGACTTTGCGAGCACCAACTAGTAAATCCATGGCGCCGCCGACACCGATAATGTTTTTACCTGGTACAGCCCAGTTGGCAATGCGAGCATGCTCATCTACCTGAAGAACACCTAAAATTGCGACGTCCACATGGCCACCACGAATCATTGCAAATGATGTCGCACTATCAAAGTAAGAGGCACCAATAGCTTCTCCGACTGCAAACTTTCCTGCATTGACGATATTTGGGTCAATATCCTCTTCGGTAACATCTTCGACACCAAGCATCCCATTTTCGGTATGCAAGAAAACATGGTTTTGTTTTACATAGTTGGCTACAAGTGTTGGAATTCCAATACCTAAGTTAACAATTTGTCCTTGTTCTAATTCTTGGGCAGCTCGTTTAGCTATAGCTTCTTGAACTGGATTAGCCATGTTCGATGACACCTTCCTTTGTCAAAATCTTTTTAGCTAGGATAACGCGATCAACGAACAGGTGTGGGGTAGCGATCTCATCACTTTTAAGTTCGCCAGCTTCTACTATTTCCTCAACTTCGACAATAACTGTTTTAGCAGCAGTTGCCATGAGTGGGTTGAAGTTCCGTGCTGTTTTGTAATATACAAGATTACCTAGCGTATCAGCCTTGTAAGCTCGAATAATAGCAATATCGGCTTGTAATGCTTCCTCCAGAACGTATTCCTCGCCTTTAAACATTTTGGTTTCTTTGCCTTTAGCTAAATTAGTACCAAAAGAAGTTTTTGTATAATACCCAGCAATCCCAGCACCACCAGCACGAATAGATTCAGCTAATGTACCTTGGGGCAATAATTCAATTTCAATTTCGCCACGTTGGAAGGCATCACCTACATCTCTATTTCCAGTAAAGTAGGAGCCAATAGCTTTTTTGACTTTCTTTTGTTCAAGTAATTTACCTAAGCCTTGTCCTTGCTCGCCAAGGTTATTACTAATAATCGTTAAGTCATTAACATCTAGTTCTACTAACGTATCTATTAGTGTAAGTGGACCACCTACGAGACCAAATCCACCAACCATAATTGTATGACCAGTTTGGACACAATCTAATGCCTCTTCAGCTGTATTATAAAATTTCATTTTTTTCACTCCGTTATTTTTGGATAAGTGCGTCACTAATCTCAAACCAAGAGGGGATACCTGCTGTCAAAAGACAAATGTATCCAAGCTCTGCTAATCGAGGCTCGTCTACGCCTTTTTCACGTGCTTTTTTAGCCCAGTAATCTGTTTCTGTATTTTTTAAAACAGTTGTGTAAATGCCGGTCATCAAAATGTGTTTCATTTGTTCATCCACCACGTTTAATGCTAACAATTTATCAGTTAAAGCGTTTACATCTTCTGATACAAAAAGAGTTAGCAGCTGTTTGTAGTAATCTTTACTAACATCCGTTGTAGCAAATTGTGCGTAATAACGAACAATATCAGTAGCTGTAGAATCGTGTGAAATCTTCTCGGCTTGAGTGCCAGTTAGCTCTAAAGCGTATTCAAAGGATTGAAGACCAATTTGTAATGCTTCTTCACCGCCGTAAATATAGGCTACAAGTAAATACTCCACTAATTCTTCCAGTGATGCGCCACCATCAATTGCACCTTTTGTGTGATAAACCATGCTTCGTGCATAATGTCGTGCAGAGTTAATACCAACTAGTAGAATATCTTTTTCTTTTACTGAAAGTACTCCCTCAGCCATTGCTGCTCCACGTAATGCAGTATAATGATCCAGCATTGATGGGTTATAATCATGCATTTTCTGAACCCAGCCAGGTACGACATCGTAAACTTTTTTAAAGTAATCTAACCCAGTAGACATATCATTTCGCTCCTTTTTAATTAAATAAAAAGGCCACACTACGCTCTTGAACACAATAGTAGTGTCATTTGAGCGTAATGAGGCCAACAGTCAAGTGGGGAAAACAAAGAAAGGTCATTTCTCTGTAGCCACCAGATAGGCTTTATATTTATGATTAACTAATTATTCACATAAAACCTTGCAAATATCAACTGTTTTTTATAATTTTTTTACAAAATCCTTAATTACCGGGTTTATATCACTACGCTCTTCAAAAACAAGGGTGTAGTGATTGCTATCTGATGTAATTTTATGGATATCTTTTGCGTGTTTCTGTGTTTCTATATATGATTAAGCTAAAAATAATGCAGGCATCGTACCGATTCCACCTGTAGAATGTACTAATAACACGGGGCATTGCACTTCAGCAAACACTTCGGCGGGTTTGTAATCATAGAAGCTCTGGAAATCTTGGCGAATTTTATTTTCATCCGATTTATTTTCCCAATGATCATCTACCCTAGCAATCTCATAACGACCAACGCTTTCCATATGCTCATTCCACACTACTCCAAGATTGCTATAAATTTTTTGGATTTCCTCCAAGTATGCTTCTGGAGTTTCATAGTGTTTGCTAATACGTCCAAGGGAGGGTTCCACTATTTTTCGTTGATGATCTGTACAAGTTGCAGCGCCATCTAGTAAAATAACACCTTTCACATCATCCCGTTTACTTGCTACATTCCCCATGATGAATCCACCCATTGAGTAGCCCATTAATATCGGGTTTTGTATATTTAATGCATCGATTAAACTGATAATATCTTGTGTGTGCTGTTCGATACCTGTATTGTCTGTAGCTTCGGAACTATTGCCACGGCCTCTTAAATCGACAGAAATAAATCTGTATTCGCCCTTCAGTTGCTCTGCGTAGTAATGTAGCTGTTTATTATTTCCTGTTAAGCCGTGAACGCCTATGATAACACCCTTTGTTCCTTCATATTCCGCATAAGCTAGCGTACCACCGTTAACTTCAATTGAACGATATTCCATATATATCCCCCTTATGTGCAATGTATAGAGTAATTTGTACACCCTCTTTTGAGAAATGTCAAAAAACATTTTTGTGAGTGAGCTATTTTTCTTTTACTAATTAGTGTTTTCAAGCTTTTCTAGTTTTTAATAATTTTCATGGCTTCGCTAATTTTCGTAGCATTTTCTTGTAGAAGTGGGAGGAACTCTTTTAACATTACTTCTTTAGAAATTCTGCCTGCATGGGCGGAGCAGTTGATGGCTGCTATTACTTTGCCATTTCCATCTCGAATTGGAGTTGCGATAGAACGAAAGCCGTATCGTACATAAATTAAATTCTTTTAGCAAGTAATATAGCGACAAAGTTATATTTTTAAAACTAAAATATATGCGTTTACAATTGGCTTTCTGGGATTTGATAATTACAAAATTTGAGGGGGAAATGAATATGCCAGTTGAAACAAAAGAAGTGAACACACGTGTATTAGAAGCGTACGAAGGTTTTGTGAAGCATCTAGGTAAGGCAGGAAAATAGAAAACACCTCTTCGATGAAGAGGTGTTTTTCAGTATTATAAGTAATTTTTCATCCATTCTTGGAAGTTAGCAATTACTGTATCAATAAACTCAACTGTTGCTTGGTCTGTTAATTCACCATTGTCATTGAATTTAGTATGCGCTGCTCCAACGTATACTTCGTTCATCGGTAGTAAAGGTGAATTTAAACCACTTGCGAATAGAATATCACGTAAATGCATTTGTGCTTTTACCGTACCCATAGCACCCATAGAAGCACCCATAATCATAGATGGTTTTCCAGTCATCACTTTATCTACACGACTCATCCAGTCAATAGCGTTTCCTAAAACACCTGGAATCGTAGAGTTATATTCGGGTGTTATCCAAAGAACAGCGTCGGCTGCTTTTACTTTTGCTTTAAAGTCTAATACTTCCTGTGGTGCATCTAACTCGATATCTTGGTTATACATTGGAATCGGTTTTAAATCTAAGATCTCTAGCTCAAACTTCTCTGCATAACGTGTTTGTAGATGTTTTGCTAGTTTCAAATTCAATGAATCTTCTCGGATACTTCCTACAATTGCTACTAATTTCATGATGTGTTCCCTCCAAAGTTCTAGTTAGTGGAAATTTGTGATTTCCATTATAAGTGTGTGTGACTGCTAGTCGTTAATAGTTACACATTATAAGAAGCAGACTCTTTATATTGTGTCATTTTTTCAACTTTAGTCCTTTGTTAGTATAGGAGGTTACTAAAAGTAAGTCAAAGAATTTGGCTCGCTGCTATATACAATACGTCTTCGCGACAAACATACTGTTGATCCTTAAAGCTAGTGGCAATAAAGAGAAATAGTAATAAGTTAATAGGCTATGTTAATGATAGAGGTTTATTTAAAATGTACAAAAATGATGGGATATATTCACCATTACTCATTTATTTTAATGTATTTTACTAAAGCTCTCGTTAGTGAAAATTTCCAAGCTTATAATGGCAAACTCATAGAAACTGTTCTTATCTTAAATCCCATTCTTTCGTAAAGTTTAATAGCTTGATTTCCTGCAAATGCACTAAGACGAACTTCAGAGTATCCATTTAATCTTAGCTGGTCAATGGCTGTTCTCATTAACAGTTTGGAAACTCCATTCCCTCTAAATTCTTCTCTAACAAATAACTCATAAATAAATCCGTTCATCTTATCAGTAAATTGGTCTTTACTTGCCCCTAAAAGAATCCACCCAATTATTTTACCGTTCTCTGTTGCTATTAAATAATAGTTCCCCTTTTCTAATAGTGGCTCCAAAAGATTTTTTATTTTTTCAATTGTAGGTTTTACTTTACCCAATGTGCCGTCAAATACGGCTTGTGGAGAAAGTAAAAGAACCTCTTTAAGTTCGCAATCACTAGGTCTTCTTATATCCATTAAAAGAGTCATTCCTTTCAAAGTTCTTTGATATATTCTAACATAATATTCCAGATATCTATTTCTACTAATTCAACTAACCTGTCGCTTTAGTTCAATTTAAACCACAGGGATAAAGAAAAAAGTGATACTGGCTGTGTATTTATGTCCAACCAATACCACTATTAATTTACTCGTTAATAATATAGAAAAAATTTGTCCAAGCCCTTCCGAAATGTCCTGAGTTTTCTTGTTATGAAAGCGCTGGAATTCGAACGGTTAAGGTGGTGCCTTCTCCTAAAACACTATCAATAGTGATGCCATACTTGTTGCCAAAATAATATCGGATTTGTTCGTGTACATTTTTAAGACCGATATGTTCTTCGGTTAACGTGTTAGATGTTTCTTCTAGATGATCCCGTAATTGCTGAACTTGTTCTGGATTAATACCCACTCCATTATCTTGAATCTTAATAAGGAGGTCTTTGCCTGAAAAGGTAGAAGAAAGTTCTAGCGTGCCTTGTCCAATCATCGGTTCTAAACCATGAATAATTGCATTCTCCACTAGGGGCTGTAGGGAAAAATGTACGATGTGTATGGAGTTACTATGTGGTGCTAAGTTTTCGATATACTGTATTTTGTCCCCAAATCGCATTTGCTGCACTTGTATATATAAGCGAATATGTGCGAGTTCTTCTTCCAATGTGATAGTTTCTTTTCCACTTTGTATAGTGATGCGGAATAACTGTCCCAGGAGTCCAATCATTTCTGCAATATCTCGTTGTTTGTTGATGACCGCCTTCATTTGAATTGATTCGAGGGCGTTTGCTAAAAAGTGTGGATTGACCTGACTTTTTAGAGCACGATAATGTGCTAGTTGTTGTTGGGCCTTGAGATAAGAAGCTCGTTCAATATAATTCTTTAAGTTAGTAGTCATTTTACTAATCCCTTGATATAAAACTCCGAATTCATCTTGACGTTCACTAGTTAAGTTAACATTGAATTGTCCACTTCCAATTTTTTTTACTTGCTTACTTAAAAAGATAATAGGTTTCGTCACACGTGAATATAAGATCACCATAAACAACATAGCCATCGCTATGGAGAAGAGTGCTAACCATAAAATAACCTGACGAAGGATATCTGCATGCTTTGTCATTTCTTGTTCTTCGATATACTGTACAACTGTCCATCCGGAGTATGGGGAAGTAACGTAGTTAAAGAAAGAGTTAACTTCATTTACTTCGGCATAGAAGCTTCCGTTATCTGTTTGAGTATCAGATATTGCTTGCTGAACAGGTGTTTTAAACTTTTTGTTAGAGTTAACCTGATTTAAATCAGAAGCATAAATAATCTTGCCAACGTCATCCATAATAACGAAGTTTCGATTGCTATTCTCTGATAGGTTTAAGATATTGCGGAGTGAATCTAAACGAATATCGATTAGTAGAACACCTAAAGGATTCCTTGTACCACTTTTGTTAATGACTCTTGCGATAGAAATAACAGATTCATTGGAGTTAGGGCGATGAAAGGGTTGGTGAGTTCCAAATAATACTCTTTTCCCTTTTTGTGCGACCGTTTGTTTATACCATTCCTCACTTGAAAGGTTACTAACATCGTAAACAGCTCTTTTAAAGCTCGAGTAAAATACACGATTATCTAAAAAGATTTGTACACTGTCTACATTATCAATGGTCATTTCAATGCTACTGATGAAATGTTCAATGGCATTTTCGTATTCTAGACTTTGAACATAGTCCTTGTCGGAGTCCGTTTTCCCCCAGTTTTCTAATGCATTTTGAAGATTACTATCCATATGAGCTGTTAAAGCTCCAATTTCCACACTCCGCAAGTATTGATCGAAATTAAATGATAAATTATTGAGAATCAGGTTCGAACTATTTTGATATTCACTTTTTGCTGATTGTATAGAGAAGATATATATAATAACGGATAAAATTAGCAACGGTATGGTAATTGTTATAATCATTAGACTGAAAATTTGATAGTTAACATGTTTAAACTGACATATTTGAAAGAGTCGTTTTAGTTGTTTCATCACATTATATCCTTAATTGTTTTCGGTATTCCGTAGGTGTCATTTGCGAAATACTTTTAAATAATTTTACGAAGTGTTTATAGCTTTTATAGCCACACATAAGTGACACGTCATTGATGGAGTATTTGGATTCTTTTAGACATTCTAGCGCATAGCGAATTCTGATTTCGCTTACAAAGGTCATATAGTTCATATTGAGTTTTGTTTTAAATAACCGACTTAAATACGATGGATTATAAAAGAAATGATCCGCAACCATATTGAGTGTTAACTCTTGGTTAATATGCTTTTTTATATAGGATTCAATTTTTTTGAACAGTTGGAGATCCTCTTGAGAAAGCGTTTCCATTCTATTCAAAATGAGAGAGGAATCCAGTATATTTTGCGTACTCTCTATAGTTTCTGGGGATCCTAATTGCTTCTTACGGATTTTTTCTATGCATTCCACAATAACTGAAAAACTCTTGTCATACTGTAATGGTTTGAGTAAATAATCGTGTACCCCGCCGTAGTGAATAGCTTTTTGTGCATATTCAAATTCGCTATGCCCAGTTAAAATAATGAAGATAGCGTCAGGTAACTTTGGTCGTAGATGACCTATCATTTCAAGTCCATCCATTACGGGCATTCGAATATCTGTAATGATTAGGTGAGGTAATTCGATTAAAGCTGTATCTACTCCATCTTTGCCATTCTCTGCTTCCACAATGGTTTCAACCCCTAATTCCTTCCAATCAAAATATTGCTTTAAGCCAGAACGTATGACAGGTTCATCTTCAACTATCATTAATTTGTACATCATATTCCCCCAAAATGATTTAATAGTTGTTGTTATAGAAGACGTTTAGACATTTTTCTATGCCATTTTTTCCTAGTGTACATGATAAAGTAGAATTTCCCAATAGGTAATTATATGAGCATTCAGATAATTTTATATATTTAGAGTGTATAGGTCAGAATGGGAGTATGAATGTAAAATAAGAGGGATTGTAGATAGAGCTCTATAACTCTATGATAAAAACAGGTAATGAAAGCGCTTACCGATATTTCCAGATTCATAATAGGGGGGATACTATGCAAGGTTCAAAGAGAAGGTTCATTTTGTTTATCGCAATTGCATTTGTTGTATCAATGTTCTTGGCAGCTTGTAGTGAGGATGCCGGTGAAAAAGAAAAAGATGATTCTACAAAAGTTCCAGCTTCTAGTGACGCAAAATCAGTAGAAATAACATGGTGGAATTTTCCCAACTTCCAGGCTTTAGATGGAGAAGTAGGGAAGTATGAAGAAGGAATTATAGCAGCTTTCCAGGAGAAAAATCCTGATATTAAAGTGAATTTAGAAATGCTAACTTTTGAAGGTGGTCCGGAAAAGCTTAACGTGGCTATTGCTACAAATACAGCGCCAGACGTAATTTATGATGCTCCTGGAAGAATTATTGACTGGGGTAAAAAAGATTTACTTGCACCGTTAAATGACATGATGCCAGAAGAGGTAATGAGTGATATTTCTCCAGCTTTGTTAAAGCTATCGATGGTTGGGGAGGAAGTATTCATGTACCCATTCAATACAGGACCATTCATGATGGCGGTAAATAAAACATTGTTTGAGGAAATTGGAGAACTTGATTTATTGCCTTTAGATCGACCAGATCGTACGTGGACTGTCGAAGAATATGAAAAAGCTCTAAATGCAGTGAAAGAAAAAGCGCCAGATATTATTCCTTCTGGGTTTTATGCAAAGAGTGTTGCAGGTGATCAAGGAACACGAGGTTACATTACGAACTTAGGTGGAAGTAGATTTTTAAATGAGGATTATAGCGAAGTAGCGATTAATTCAGCTGCTGGTGTAAAAGGACTTGAGTGGGTTGTGCAAGCTTCTAGAGATGGATTAGTAGCACCGGGTGCAGCTTCACTTGAAGCAGGAGATCATAATGATTTGTTCCTGCAAGGGAAAATGGCATTTGCTATTAACTATTCTGCTGTACTAAAATCACTATTTGCTCCAAATAAAACAGAAGACTTTGAAGATGTATTATTACCTTATCCAACTCCAGATGGTTCAGATCCAAAGCTTGAGCCGTTTCTTGGAGGGTTAGCTGTATTCAACAATGAAGATGACAAAAAGGTAGAGGCTTCTAAGAAATTAATCGACTTTATCGTGAATGATCCAGAATGGGGCGAAAAGAACCTTATTCAAACTGGAGGATTGTCAGCTCGTAACTCCGTAACGGGGATATACGAAGGGTCTGAATATGACTACTCAGAGTTAGCACGTAAATTTATAACAGATCCTCCAACTACTGCAGATGGTTATGCTGAAATCCGTACTTTCTGGTTCCCTGCGCTGCAAGAAGCAATTCTTGAAACGAAAACACCGAAAGAAGCATTAGATGAGTTTGCGGAAAAAGCGAATGCAACGATTGAAAAAGCAAAATCTGCAAAATAGTATTACCGATATTACACAGCAGTATGAATAGATGGAAAAGGAGCAGCATCATTGATGTCTTGCTCCTTTCTAAAAAGAAAAATTAGTCAAAAGGATGCTTGCCATCGCCCGCGGAGGCTAACAGGATGTGGTCACAAAGGCGTTGCCACACGAGGTGGCGCTCTTAGCCTTTGAAATCAGTAGTATTATTCATTTTTTAAAATTCCATGAACTCAGTGTTCATCCTCCATATTTATATACTTATCTAAAAAAAGAATTAGATTGAGGTGGTAGTAAATTGTTAGCAACTATTCGTAAGCCAAACAAACACAAATTGCACGATTGGTTGATGAGTTATTTGTTCTTGTTACCAGCGTTAACATTTTTCCTCATTTTCGTTGTATATCCTATGTTAAGAGGGATATATATGAGTTTCTTCGACTATAGCATTACAAGCTTTGAATTCATTGGATGGGAAAACTATGTAACCTTGTATCATGATGAAACTTTCCATAAGTCACTCATCAATACGATTGTATTAGTAGCTGTTGCAGTCCCTATAGTTATTGGCTTCTCTATTTTCGTCGCAATGGCGATTTACAAGAAAAGTGAGTTTATCCGGTCATTTTGTAGAGGCATCTTCTATCTGCCAGCGGTTACTTCTGTTGTAAGTGTGACCATCGTATGGGGATGGATCTATCATCCAAACTTTGGACTGCTAAACTATATAACTAATTTTTTCGGAATGGAGCCAATATCCTGGCTTGGAGATCCAAAAACAGCATTAATGGCCATAACAGTCATATTAATCACAACATCTGTCGGTCAGCCGATCATTTTATATGTTGCTTCTTTAGGTAATATTCCTGCCAGTTATATAGAAGCTGCTCAAATTGACCGTGCAAGCCCAGGACAAATTTTCCGCAAAATTATTTGGCCATTACTAATGCCAACAAGCTTGTATGTAATTGTCATTACTACGATAAATTCGTTTCAGTGTTTTGCACTTATACAATTACTTACTTCCGGCGGACCAATTCATAGTACCTCGACGGTCATGTATGGTGTTTACCAACAAGCATTTCTTTTAGGTAACTTTGGTATAGCCTCAGCTATGGGGGTAATTCTAGCCATTATCATTGGCATAATTTCAATCATTCAATTTAAATACTTAGGGAATGACGTGGAGTATTAAAAGGAGGAAACATCTTGAAAGCAATATCTCCGGTAAAAATGAAGAAAGAAAATGATGGGCGTGGACGTCCAAAATGGTTTCGCGACTTAAGCGCATTTAAAATAATATCCACAATTATATTAGTCCTCTCTGGATTATTCTTTTTGTTCCCACTTTACTGGATTGTTACTGGCGCGTTTAAATCTCAAGTTGTAGCAATCACAATTCCACCAGAATGGTTTCCGTTAAATCCTATACTGGATAACTGGGTAATATTATTTAACAATCCAGTTTGGCGTTGGACATTTAATAGTTTCTTCATAGCAAGTGCAGAGATGATTGCCGTATGTTTTGTAAGTGCAACAGCAGGTTTTGTACTAGCAAAAAAGGTATTTCCTGGTCGTAAGCTTATCTTTATCGCACTTATCGCTGCAATGGCACTACCTAAACAGGTTATTTTAGTTCCGCTGTTTACGATGCTGGCAGATTTGGGCTGGGTAGATACATATAAGGGACTGATCATTCCCGCAATTGGCTGGCCATTTGGAGTTTTCTTGATGAAGCAGTTCTCACAAACAATACCAAATGAACTCCTAGAAGCTGCAAAAATAGATGGCTGTGGTGAGATTCGTTCATTTTTCCATATCGTGTTGCCAATGCTTAAACCAGCAATCGGTGCTTTGGCCATTTTCACCTTCATGTTAAGTTGGAATGATTATTTTAGCCAACTTGTTATTACACGTTCCACGGATATGATGACTCTGCCATTAGGTATTGCAACCATGCAGGGTGAATACAAAACAGATTACGGTGTAATGATGGCCGGTGCTGCATTAGCTTCTGTTCCTATGATCATCATCTTCATGCTTTTCCAAAAATCATTCACACAAGGAATTACAATGGGTTCTATCAAGTAAAAAGGTGGGGATTATATTGCTAAACAAATTTAATGGAATCATACCTGCTTTTTATGCTTGCTATGATGATGCAGGGGAAATATCACAAGAGAGAATAATAAAATTAAGTCAGTATTTATATGGAAAAGGGATCAAGGGTCTCTATGTGGGGGGAAGTTCGGGCGAGTGTATATATCAATCTCTTGCCGAAAGAAAGGCAACACTCAAGTATGTTGCGGAAAGCCTGCAAGGGAAATTGACGCTCATCGCACATGTCGGAGCACCATCTACTAAGGAAAGTGTGGAATTAGCCAAGTATGCGGAGGAATTAGGCTATGACGCGTTATCTGCTATTCCCCCGATCTATTTTCAACTACCTGAAAGTGCGATTGAAAAATACTGGTTGGAAATTATGAATTCAACGGAATTGCCATTTATCATTTACAACATTCCTCAAACGACGGGCTATAACCTTTCTGTTTCGTTACTGAAAAGGCTATTAAAAAATGACAAGCTAATCGGAGTTAAGAATTCTTCTATGCCAGTGATGGATATTGAGCGATTTAAAGCAGCTGCCCATGAGGAATTTATCGTTTTTAATGGACCAGATGAACAATATGTGTCTGGTAGATTAATAGGGGCAGATGGAGGAATTGGAGGAACGTACGGAGTAATGCCAGAGTTATTCTTAAAGGCAGAGGAATTTATTGCAACAGGTAACTTCTCAAATGCTAGAGAAATCCAACATGATATTAACGATATTATTATTGCACTTTGTTCATTGAATGGTTCGATGTATTCCGTTATAAAAGAGATTTTAAAAATAAGAGGCATAAATATTGGAAGTGTCCGGGGTCCATTAGAGGCACTACATGGAGAAGATTTAGGAAAAGCAGAAGGTATTAAAAGGATGATCGATGAGGCAATCGAAAAATATCAAATGGCTTAAGTATGGAGATGAATATAGATGAAACGTAAAGAGGAAATATTAAAATCCATCGAGCGTGAACTCATCGTTTCTTGCCAGGCTTTGCCTGAAGAGCCATTGCATAGCCCTTACATTATGGCAAGAATGGCTTATGCTGCGATGTTGGGTGGCGCAAAGGGGATTAGAGCGAATAGCATTGATGATATTAGAGAGATTAAAAAAGCAGTTAACCTGCCGATCATTGGCATTATTAAACAGGTCTATGATGAATCGAATGTTTTCATCACACCAACACGTAAAGAAATAGATTTACTCTACCAGGAAAGCGTCGAAATTATTGCGATTGATGCAACTAATAGGATTAGACCTGATGGTAAAGTAATTAGCGAAGTTTTTCCAGATATTCGGGAACAATATAGGAACCAGTTGTTTATGGCTGATTGTTCCACTTACGATGAAGCAAAACAAGCATTTGAATTAGGTTTTGATTGCTTAGGTACTACACTTAGTGGTTATACAACATATACTCAAGGTACTAAATTACCAGATGGGGAGCTGATTGCAAACCTAGTTAGAGATTTTCCAATTCCAATCATTGCAGAGGGTGGAATTTGGACACCTGAGGAACTAAAGAGAGTATTCGAATTAGGTGCATATTCAGCGGTAGTTGGAACTGCCATTACGAGACCGATGGATATTACGAAAAGATTTGTAAAAGCCGTAAAGTTCGATCTAGAAGGATGAAGCCGATGAATATATTAGCTATCGATATTGGTGGAACATCTATTAAACTTGGCATCTCTGATGAAAAAGGAAATATAGTAAATTTTCAAGAGTTCGATTCTCAAGCTAAAATGGGAGGGAACCATTTAATAGAAAGAATAATTCAGTTAGTCAAAATGAATTATGTAGACTTCCAAGCTATTGGCATTAGTACTGCTGGGCAGGTTAATAGTAAAGAAGGCTCTATCACCTATGCAAATGATAACATTCCTAATTTTACTGGTATGAGGTTAAAGGATATTTTTGAGTTGACTTTTAATGTCCCAGTTGCTGTAGAAAATGATGTGAATGCTGCAGCATTAGGTGAAAAAAGGTTTGGTGCTGGTAAAAGGTATACTGACTTTTTATGTTTAACCTATGGAACTGGTATAGGTGGTGCTATTGTATATAATTCTAGTATCTATAGAGGATTTAATGGCTCAGCAGCTGAGTTTGGACATATCATTCTATATCCAGGTGGAAGGAAATGTACTTGTGGGTTTTTAGGCTGTTATGAAGTGTATGGTTCCACCACAGCCTTAGTTGAAAAAGCACTTCAAGTCGATCATAAGTATGCGAACGGTCGAGCGATATTTGAAGGGCTTGAAAGAGGTAATGCAGAACTGGAGAAGATTCTGAATGCATGGATAATGGATGTAGCATATGGTTTAGTTTCATTGACCCACATATTTAATCCGCCTGTAATTATATTAGGCGGTGGAGTTATGGAACAGGATAAATTAGTATCATTGGTAAACAGTAAAGTTAAGGAACTAGTAATGGAAAGCTATTCCGACATAGAAATTGTAAAGGCAACACTCGGCAACAAAGCGGGGTTATTAGGTGCAGTTTCCTTGCATTTATGAGTGAATCTTAGTGTAAGTCTTAAGTTCTTTTCAACTGAGAAATAATCGTTCTATCCAATTAGAGGTAGCGGGTATTTCTTTTTTTATAAGGATAATAAATTATGTGAGGGTATTTAGACATATATGAGTAAATATATTAGGTTCCAAATCGATATAAAAATAACCTTTCACCCATTGTTTTAAGGGCTTATAAATAGTAAAATTGTCAAAGTAACAGGAAAAAAGACATGAGTTAATTTAACTACTTTATATGCAATTATAACTATGATAGATGTGAAGGGAATTTTTGGATGTGGATATTGAGTGTACTATTAGTAGTACTTATTATTGTAATTCTTCTATTAAACTTTAAACGGTCAAAGTTACAACAAGAGGTAGACTCTGTAATCCCAATGCTAGAAGTCGTAGAAAACTTAAAAGATATTATGTACTATTGCGAGTTAAAGCCAAACTTAAAATATCGTTATTTAAGTCCTGTAGTAGACCAGTTTTTTGGAGAGGGTGCTATGCAGGAACATATAAAAAATCCTAGTATAATCTTTCGTGATCTTGTGCATCCGGATGATCGGCATATTTTAGTGAAGAAAAATAATGGCGAACTGGATTATAGTAAGCCCATCGTAACTAGACTGAAAAATGCGGATGGTAAATACATTTGGTTTGAGGAATACGCTACACCTGTATATGACCAGGAAGGGCTAATTGCTATTCAAGGAGTGTTAAGAGACATAAGTGAAAAAGTGGAACTGCAACAGAAACTAGAATACAAAGTCACCCATGACGCTTTGACGAATGTATATAATCGAGGTTTTTTTGAATCACAGTTAGATTACTTCAACTGGAAAAGAGATGTCCCTGTTGCAGTTCTCATATGTGATGTAGATGAACTAAAACTAGTAAATGATCATTTTGGACACAGAGTAGGGGATTCTTTAATCCGTGAAACAGCCAAATTATTAAATAGTACAGTAATTGAAAATGGAATAGTAGCAAGAATAGGTGGGGATGAATTTGCTGTTATATTCATCAATACTGAATTATTACATATTGAAAAGTATTTAACGGATCTTCGAAAAGAAATTGATCTTTTTAATAGTGTAAGTAGACCTTACCGTGTTAAAATATCGGTTGGTTATGCATATAGTCCATCTTCTTTAGGGAAAATGGATGCTCTATTCGTGGAAGCGGACAAAAAGATGTATGAAGAAAAAATAGGCAAAAGAAAACTTGTAGAGTTATAAAAAAAGAAAGTGATCTAAAGCCTTGAAATCATGATAGTTCAATATCCAATTAAATAGAAAGTAAAAAGCTGCCAATCCTCATTGGTAGCTTCTTTTTTGCGTTACAAATAATGATTCGATGTATGTAAAATACTTATTTCCATATAAAACCTTACATAAAATAATTGTTTTGATGCATATTAAAACAGTCGACAACTTCAGATTTTAAGAGACCTTTATAATGTGCTCTTTGGAAAGCTACCTATTGCACTTATAGACAGAAATGTTTGTATCTCTCTTTTTTAGGGCAATACATAAAAGGGATTATTGAAAAGTACATCGGAGGTATAACATTGAAAAATAGAATTATAATATTTACACTAATATTTATAAGTATAACTTTATCTACAGCAAGTGCTTCAGAACCATTGATAAACCAACTAGATTTACCAAATACAAAGGTAGAGGATACACCTATCGTAGAAGAAAGTCTTCCAGATCCAACTATTCATACAGTTGTAGAAGGAGATAATCTGTATGATATTGCGGAAGCTTATAATGTTCCCATTGACTTACTAATGGAGTGGAATGGATTGTCTGATCATGTGATTTATCCAAAAGACCAGTTAATACTAAGTAAGGATGCGGAGCTAGTGAAGCACCCAAGTACTATTCCGCCAGACGGACCAGGACAAGAGATGATAGTGGAGGCAACAGCCTATACAGCCTATTGCTATGGCTGCATCGGCATAACTGCTTACGGCATCGATCTAAGATCTAATCCAGAAGAGAAAGTGATTGCAGTGGACCCTACAGTTATTCCGCTTGGCACTAAAGTGTGGGTAGAAGGATACGGAGAAGCAATTGCTGGGGATACTGGTGGTGCTATAAAAGGTAATCGAATTGATGTGTTCATTCCTACTTATGATGGAGCAATTGAGTGGGGAAGACAGGAAATAATATTGAAAATCCTGGAGTAATTTAGATGTAAACTATGTGTATATAACACCATTTTTCCAAACAGATTTTATATGTTTGGGAGGATGGTTTCTTTTTATTTTGTTAGAATGTTTGTTTTTGAAAGTTTTTGGGCAATACTTAATCAAATTTAAAAGTGATTGAAAGATTGCTTGTAAGGAGGATAAAGTATTGAAAGCAAAAACGTTGTTAATGATTTTAGTAGCTACTTTTTCGATGAGCTCAGTAACGTACGCTGCTGATCCATTTCTAGTCGCCACTAGTGATGGAGAAGAATTTGATATATACAATTCAGATAGCGTCGCGGATTTTTCTTTTTTTGATGATGCACTAAATATCGAACTAGCTTATGATTTTCTACTGGAACCTAAGACATATACGGTAGAAAAAGGGGATAATCTATTTAGGATTGCTCTAGAGCACAGTATTTCATTGGAATCTCTGATGGAATGGAATAATATCGAAGGGGAACTAATCTTACCTGGCGATGTATTAACTGTAAGCAACACTGGTATTCCTGAAACTATTAAGAAGGTAGCGGCTGCTTCAACAACTGTAGCTAGAAGTTCCCCACCAACTAATACGGTGGAAGAACCAAAAGTAACCGTATCTTCTTCCAAAGAAGAGCCGGAAAGTTATGGAGCAGAGATGACGGTTACCGCCACGGCTTACACAGCGTATTGCGCAGGGTGCTCAGGGACGACCGCATATGGAATCGATTTGCGAGCTAACCCCAATCAAAAAGTAATAGCAGTAGATCCTCGGGTAATCCCATTAGGTACAAGAGTGTGGGTAGAGGGTTATGGAGAAGCAATAGCTGGTGACACAGGGGGAGCTATTAAAGGCAATAAAATTGATGTTTTTATCCCTTCTCATGATAATGCTATCGCTTGGGGAGTCAAAGAAGTAAAACTTAGAGTTATCAATTAAATCCCAAAAAACAGATCAGCGACTTATGCTGATCTGTTTTTTTAGTAATACATATTTAGTTCGTTTTTATAAGTAAGTAGATAAAGTAAGGAGCACCAAGAACGGAGATAACCAATCCGACTGGGAGTTCCATTGGTGCTAATATGACTCGGCCAAGGGTGTCTGCGAGTAATAGTAACAGTGCTCCTAGCAAAGCAGCTAGGGGTAGTGACTTGGCATGAGAAGCACCTACTAAACGGCGTGCCATATGTGGAGCGATTAGACCGAGAAAAGTAATTCCTCCTCCAACTGATACACAAACCGCCGCAATCGCTACGGAAATGAACAGAAGGAAGCGTCTTTCTTTTTCAATATTGGCCCCGACACCTATTGCAATAGAGTCTCCTAACTTTAATACATCTAAGACTCGAGATTTATAAAGAACAATTGGGATTAGGACAACTAACCAAAGTGCAATCATCCAAACAAATGTCCAATTTGTTCCCCAAATACTACCAGAAAGCCAAACGATCGCTTTCATAAAGTCAATCGGCTCCATTTTCATTTGGAAAATAGTTAGACCTGCTCCAAATGCAGCATTAATCCCGATTCCTACAAGTATTAGCCGTATAGGAGTTACACGACCATTTTTCCAGGAAATTATATAGATGAGGAATGCTGCTATAAATCCTCCGATTAGTGCTGCAAATGGCATGATGAAAATAGAAAGCCAACCAGTTATAAAGACAGTTCCTTGAAAAAAGAACATATAAAGCACGATGGTAAAACCTGCACCAGCATTGATGCCAAGAATGCCGGGATCAGCTAGTGGGTTTCCAGAAATTCCTTGCAAAATTGCACCAGATATAGAAATTCCTAAACCTACCAGTAAGGCCATGAATATTCGAGGTAAGCGGAATTCAAATATAGTAAGTTCATTTTGAGGAGTACCATTACCAAACAATGTAGCAATAACATCGGCAATCGGTATTTTCATATATCCTGCATTAATACTTATAAGAATAGCCATAATGATTAAAATAAATGTAGTGATCATAAGAAACTTATATTTGGCTTCATTTTTAGCTAAAGTGTTTGGCATCATAATCCTCTCCCCTCTTTACGTGCTAGGTAGAGAAAGAAAGGCACACCAATCAAGGCAGTAATTGCACTGACAGGTGTCTCAAAGGGAGGATTTACACTACGTCCAACGATATCTGCAGTGATCAATAATATACCCCCTAAAATAGCGGAACATGGAATAATCCACCGATAATCTACTCCAACTAGAAATCTAGTGATATGAGGAATTACCAGACCTACAAAACCAATCATCCCAGCAATGGATACTGCAGCTCCCGTTAATAGAAGTACAGCAATTGTTCCTAACAATTGTACATAACCGGTTCGTTGACCGAGTCCTTTTGCGACATCTTCTCCTAAACTTAGCACAGAGATAGAGCGCGACAAGATTAACGCTAATATAAGTCCGACGATGATAAATGGAATAGCAAATAAAATATGTTGCGGCTGAATACTCGATACGCCGCCAGCATACCAGTAGCTGATATCCTTTGATACATTGAATTTAATACCAATAGCTGTGGATAGGGAACTAAGTAGGGAGGTAATGGCTGAGCCGACTAGCGCTAATTTTACCGGAGTAACTCCACCCTTCGCCATAGCAGAGATTCCAAATACTAAAGCTGCACCGAGCCCCGCTCCAACGAATGAGAACATCATTAAGCCCAAGTAACTTATACCTGGTAACGCAGCTAGCGCAATGGCTATTAAAAAAGATGACCCTGAAGTAACCCCCATTATGGATGGGGAAGCCAATGGATTTCTTGTCATCCCTTGCATGATTGCACCAGATACTGCTAAAGCAGCTCCAACAGAAATAGCGGCTATAGCTCGGGGAAGTCGAAGTTCACGAATGATAACATGGGAAGAATTAGTTGGATCAAAGTGAAAAATAGCACTCCATACGTCCTGATAGCTTAAGGTGGAGGATGCCCCAAAATTTATAGATACCACCACACTAAGGGCAAGTAGTATGATGCCAATGATAATGACAGCAGAGCTAGTGAAAGGATTTTTATAATCTAATGTTGTTTTAGTATTCATATGTATCATTATCCCCATTTTAAGAAAAAATAAATATTGACAAATGAAAGAATTTGTATTCTAATTGAAATCGAGAATCATTATCAATGATTCTATTATATCATACCAAAAGGGAGATTAACATGAAAAATATACTAGGTAAAAATAAATGGATACAATTAGTAGGAGCAGGTGCTTTAGCTTTAGCATTAGCGGCTTGTGGGGATGAAGATTCTAAAGAGCAGTCCACAACAGATAAAGCAGAAGAACAAGCAACGGACGTACAGGAAAGCGATACACGTACATTGACAGATGCGATGGGCAATGAAGTAGTAGTGCCTGTTAACCCGGAACGTGTACTAGCTTCATACTTAGAAGATAATTTAGTCGCATTAGGAATAACTCCTGTTGCACAATGGAGTGTAAATGATGGAGCAAGCATACAGGGATATTTACAGGACGATTTAAAAGACGTTCCAATGATTCCTTATGACTTGCCATTCGAAGCAGTTCAAGAATACGCACCTGACTTGATCATCATGGATTCAGCAAGCATGGTAGAAGGCGGTAAATACGAGCAATACAGTAAAATTGCTCCAACATACGTAATTGGAACAGAAGTCAACAACGATTGGCGCGACGAACTAAAGCGTGTAGGGGAAGTATTCGGTAAAGAAGCAGAAGCTCAAAAAGCACTGGAAGATTATGATGCAAAAGCGGCAGAAGCAAAAGCAACGATAGAAGCTGAGGTAGGAAATCCTTCAGTAGCTGCTGTATGGCTAGTAGGTGGGAAATTCTTCGTAGTAGGAGAAAACTTATCTAGTGGTGCGGTAATGTATGGTGATTTAGGATTGAAGACACCTGCAGTAGTAAAAGAAATTTCAGCAAGTGCAACTGGTAACTGGAGTGAAATATCTTTAGAAAAACTGGTTGAGTTAGATGCAGAGCATTTATTCTTGATCAATAGTGATACAACAAGTGGTTCTACTGCTTTAAGTGAAGCATTATGGAACAGTGTTCCTGCTGTAAAAGCTGGAAATGTATATGAATTTTCACCAGACGAAAGCTGGTTATACACTGGAACAATTGCTAATGAACAAATTATCGACAATATTTTAAAAAGCATTGTAAAATAGTTTGCCAAGAGAGGCTATCTCCCTGTTATTGGGAGATAGCCTTTATTTGTTTTAGTTCTTCTGCCAATTTAGATCTACGTAACTTTCTGTGTCGCAGAAAGTCCTTCATCTCATCCACGGATTGATAAGACAAGCGAATATAGTAATAATTTATATACTCTGCTAGCGCAAACAGATATAAAAAGAGGGTCCAATAGTAGGCTTTAGAATGATTTATCGATTCATATATCAATAGAACAAAGCCAACTCCTATAAGAAAAAGATTCACTCGCTTTAGAATCCGGAAAAATTTCAGATGATAATCGGGCAATATAGTGAAATCTCTACGCCTAGCATGTCTCCATTTTAAATACCAATAATAACTTCCTTGTAATAATAGAAATTCTAGGAATAGAAATGCATATAAAGGGGGAAAAGAAGTTAAGTATGGATTTGCCCATTCATACATATGTAAAAATAGTAGCCATACACCTCCAAACATGATTGTTGCGGTCAATTCACCTGTAAACAATTTAAATAGTTTTTTCGTCAGTTTCTGATGCATGTACACACCCTCTTTGCGTAAAATTCTATGTTTAACAACGATTGTACCCCACTTTAATCATTTAATTTACTAAAGGGTTGAGAAGACAGATAGAATGTAGCATAATAAGAAAATTAATATTTATATAATGGGAGCTGTTTCTATGTCTATTAACATGAAAGCAAAAAGTAACTCACAACATCAAAACAGTCATTTTGAAAATCGGGGACGATTGCTAGTAAAATGCCCTGATAAACCGGGAATCGTGTCAGTGCTATCAACATTTTTACACACACATAATTCAAATATTATTGAGTCTAGCCAATATTCCAGTGATCCAGTGAACGGTACATTTTTTATACGAATTGCATATCATTGCGAAGGTTTAGTTGGAAAGTGTGCACAAATGGAAAAGGATTTCGAACAAATTGCTGCAGTGCATAATATGGAATATAGTTTTAATTATTTACGTGAGCGTACACGTTCTGCAATTTTTGTTTCTAAGGAACCACACTGTTTAATGGAGCTTTTATGGGAATGGCAAAACGGAGATTTGGATACAGATATAGTTGTAGTCATTAGTAATCATGAAGACGCCCGACCATTTGTCGAGGCTCTAGGCATTCCATATTATTATATACCAGCAAACAAAGAAATTCGAAAACAAGTGGAAGCTGAACAGGTTCGTTTAATGGAGCAGTACAAAGTAGATTTACTCATCCTGGCTCGTTATATGCAAATATTAACACCAGAGTTTGTAGAGCATTTTGAAAATCGGATTATTAATATCCATCATTCATTTCTACCAGCGTTTATCGGTGCTGGTCCATATGAGCGGGCATACGAACGCGGAGTAAAGCTGATTGGGGCTACTTCTCATTATGTAACAAACAATTTAGATGAAGGTCCAATTATCGAACAAGATGTGGAGCGAGTAGATCATCGGGATGACGTAGTTCAGTTAAAGAAAATTGGTCGTAATATCGAGCGACGAGTATTAACAAAAGCTGTGAAATGGCATTTAGAAAATCGTGTTATCGTAGAAGGCAATAAGACGATCGTTTTCCACTAAGTCAAAAGTTGGTAATGCTCATATAGGTTGAATGCGCTACTCCTTCTGTATATAATGGATATAGAAACAGAGACTATAAAGACTGGATACGCGAATATCCAGTCAGCAATTACAGACCGCGGAAAGAGCGGTTGGTCCAAGGTCGAAAATAACCGTCAAACCTTTAGCTCAGGGGACGGTTATTTCTTTTTTACAAAGAAAATGATAATGGTCACTACTATGGAAAAGGTTGCTATCAGTACAGCACTAAGCTGGATCAACAAACTCATCATCTGGTATGTTGTCATGGCAACACCTCCTAACGGAAAAGTGACCAGCCGCCTACCCTACTATGTAATTGCCAACTTATTATAACACAAAAAAGAACTAATGTTCTATTTTATTGTTGTGTCGTTATTCGAATCTCTAATCTAATGATGTCAAAGATGCATGATTTTTCACATAAATTCTCCGACAATAAAAGCCCTACCAGAGCAATTATTTCTCAGGTAGGGCTTCTATTAAATTTGAATGGGTTTCTTTGCTCGAATATCTCCTAATAAGAACCTTCCGTATGGAATCATTTTTTGAATAATGATAGATGCTATGATAGGTATGATTAATCCGAGTGTCGTAAAACCAATAATGCCGTATTGGAAATAGTCGTTCAGGATAATATCAGTGAAAATATGCAAATACATAATAGTAATTGAATGTTTTTCAATTTTTGCCAACCAGTCTAACGAAAGAATAGTAGTAATTCTTTGGAACAGACCAAGAATAACGATTATGAACGCAATGGGTATCACTAAGTCTAGTAGTAAATGTTCATAGCGAAGGAATTTCATACTTAAGTGATAATCAATAACCCCAAGTTTATCAGTAACTATGGCAGTTATTGCCACGATTAGAGCTCCGATAAACCACGTTTTAGTAATGTTCATCCAAATAGATTTAGCATAATAGCCAAGAGAAAAATAGACGATTGCCATTAAGACGACATCCAAGTTCCAAAGCATTGGAATTGTTTGTGAAGCTTTATCTGGTGCTCCACTAATATATTGCATTGCAAAAATACTTTCTAAATGTGCGACGATGTAAAATACGATAAGTAATACTATTTGTTTGAATCGATTTAAATACTTTGTCATCAATGTGAACAATAAATATGTAAAGAACAATGTGGTGACGAACCAGAAAACTCCATAAGCACCACGTGCAAAACGACCCGCAATAACTAATTTCCATAAATCTTGTATGTACCAGGATAAGTCGAAGTTACCTCCTGCAAGCTCCATTCCATATCGAACAGTTGTAATGGCTAATAGGAAAAAGAAATAAGGTACCATCAGCTGTAGAAACCTTTTTTTGATAGAGACTTTTGTATCTTGTTCCTCTTTTAATTCTTTGAAAAATAATCCACTTAATAAGAAAAAGGCCGGCATATGAAACCAATATATATATGTGATAAACGGAAAATCCAATTCACCTGGATAATGTCCGATTACAACTAATATCATTAAGAATCCTTTTGTCACATCCACCCATGTTAATCGCTTGTTAGCCATAAAACTTCCTCCAAAACATAATATCTATGTTTGTTTATCCGTTTTTGGGTAATTATAAACGTATAATGTGTTTCAAGTATATTACATATTTTTAAAAGGAGTTTTGTTATATGTTGGAAGTAATTTGTTTTGGTGATAGTATCACTGCCAGAAAAGAAGGGTATCCATCGCCCATATTAACTCATAAAATGTCTTCAAAAATGCCTAATTATAAATTTATCAATGCAGGAGTATCCGGAAATACAACGGAGCAAGCGATGTTTCGTTTTAACAAAGATGTGTTATCTAAGCGTCCAGATGTAGTGACTGTATTATTTGGAGCAAATGATTCGGCAACTGATAAGTTGGTAGATATAGATATGTTTAGGCGTAATATTTCATTGTTTACAAAGCAGATTGGTCCAGAAAAGACTATATTAATAAGCCCAGCTCCCGTTGATGAATCCCTTCAGAGCAACCGAACGAATGAACGTTTAAAACAATATGCTCAAGTGGTTCAGGAGGTGGCAGAAGAGACAAACAGTTATTTTATCGACTTTTTTCAAATTGTATACTCAAAGCCAAACTATAAGGAGTTATTAGTTGGAGAGAAGAATGATGGACTTCATTTTGGGGAAGCTTGCTATGAATTGCTTTCTGGTGTAATAGTGGAAAAGATAGAGGACATGGAAATTGAGGATGGTTTCTTCAAAAAGTTAGTAGACCGATTAATGAGAGGCTAGTATTTTTCTAGCGATTGTTGGTAATGATAATAGAAAGATTCGAATGAGGAGTGAATTTTTCATGCTGCAATTACAAACAGAGTTAGAAGGAAAAGAAATCGGTTTTGGTGATTTAAGAAGTAGAATAGATAGCCTCGGGTATACGATAGGTGGAAATTGGGACTACCATAAAGGCAGTTTTGACAATGTATTATGGCGAAATGAAGGCGAAACCATTTACTTGCGACTTCCATTTGAAGTGGTGGAAGGGGAGTTAGATAATTACGACGCACAGATTAAGTTTCAAACTCCTTATGTGATCAAGCATGTTGTTAATATAGGGTTAGATGATGAGGAGAATTCACTGCTCACATCTACAGGGTTCAATCAATTCCAACCTCCAGTTGATAAGGATGGTCAAATTGAAAACCAAAATAAATGGACAGCAGCTGGAGAACAAGCAGTTGAGAAAATCGTACGGTTAGTTCAATAAGTGAAAGATCATTTTGCACAAGTTGCGAAATGATCTTTTTTTTAACAGATGAGAAAGTGTATGTAGCGTGAAATCTGGATTTACAGAACGTTTAAGAAAAAATTATACTACTGATTTTCACTTCCGGCGGATGCTTTCCGAGGGCTTGGCTTCAGCTCAAGCTATATAGCTGGTGTCGCCGCTCCTAGCCCCTCGAGTCGCTTCAGAATTGTAAATAAAGGCAAAGAGCGCCTTTATTGCTATTCTTCCATCGCTTGTCTTACATAGGCGCTTGCGCTTTTGTTCTTGCTAGAAGCTAACTGAAAGACCCCACACTTACAATATTCGACGTATTTCATTATAATAGAAGCATTAGAGATGTAACTGGAAAGGAAAGCAACCGATGAAATATGAACGAATGATTAATTCGGAGCAAGAAACACAGGCTCTTGCTGAGCAAATGGCAGCTCGCTTACATGCCGGGGATGTCCTGACTCTAGAAGGTGATTTAGGAGCAGGTAAAACGACATTCACTAAAAGTGTGGCAAAAGGTTTGGGTATTAAGCGTAACGTGAACAGTCCCACTTTTACTATATTAAAACAGTATGAGGGTAGGCTCCCGTTAAACCATTTAGATGTTTACCGACTTGCAAATAGTGACGAGGATCTAGGGTGGGACGAGCTGTTTTACGGGGATGCGGTCAGCATTATTGAGTGGGCCCATTTGATAGAAGAAGACCTACCAGCAGAACGATTAGCGATTCAGATACTGCGGCTAGATGAGAATGCCAGAAAATTTACGTTTATGCCCCTGGGCGAACGATATGAACAATTATGTGAGGAGCTTTTTGAATGATTTGGTTAGGAATAGATACATCACATACACCGCTAGCGGTAGCTATTGTAAAGGACGAACAAGTACTTGCTTCGATTCAGTCCTCTATGAAAATTACTCACTCGATTGGAACAATGCCTGCAATTGAAGAATTAATGGAAAAAGCAAATATCAAGCCAAATGAAATAGAGGCAATTGCTGTAGCGAAAGGACCCGGTTCTTATACAGGAGTACGTATTGGAGTTACGATTGGAAAAACGCTCGCATGGACACTAAAGGTGCCGATATATTCAGTATCGAGCTTACATGTACTTGCCGAGAATGCACCCTATTTCCAAGGAGTAGTGTGTTCTATTATGGATGCACGTCGCGGTAATGTCTTTGCTGGAATCTATACAAACGGTGAAGTAGTAAAAGAAGCGCATATGTCTTTAGTAGATCTACTGACCACGTTAGATAATTTAGAACAGCCAGTTTTGTTTGTTGGGATGGACGTTACAATTCACTGGGAGCATATAAAGGAAGTACTTGGAGATAAGGTGCAACGTGTTAATGCTGCTTTCGATTTACCAAATGCTGCAGTTTTAATAGAAATGGCAAAAAAAATGGAGCCTGACGAAGTGCATACAGTAGTGCCGGAGTATTTACGTATTACAGAAGCAGAGGCAAACTGGATGAAAGAGCAGAAGAAAAATGGAAACTAATATTACGTATCGCAAAATGACAATAGATGATATAGACCAAGTTCTGTTAATCGAAGAGGAAGCTTTCGATACACCGTGGACAAGAGAAGCCTTTGAGCACGAAATGACGACAAATGAATATTCACACTATCTTGTAGCTGAAACTGAAACGAAAGAGTTAGTTGGATACTGTGGCATGTGGGTAGTGATGGATGAAAGTCATATTACCAATGTGGCGGTATCGGAAAGAATGCGTGGAAACAAAATTGGCGAAGGCTTAATGCGTGAAGCTATCCGTGTTGTAACAGAGCAAAATGTAGTTCTCATGACGTTAGAAGTTAGAGTTTCAAATGATGTAGCGAAGAACTTATATCATAAACTCAATTTTCAAGACGGAGGCATACGGAAAAATTATTATTCAGATACCGGAGAGGATGCACTTGTGATGTGGGTGGAATTTAAATGATGAAAGACCAATATATCTTAGGGATAGAAACGAGCTGTGATGAGACAGCGGCATCGATAGTAAAAAATGGGCAAGAGATTATTTCCAATGTAGTCGCTTCACAAATTGAAAGTCATAAACGATTCGGTGGGGTAGTGCCCGAAATTGCATCCAGACATCATGTGGAGCAAATTACGATTGTCATTGAAGAAGCATTAAAACAAGCAGGCATGACACCTCAGGATTTAGATGCAGTTGCAGTAACAGAAGGACCTGGGTTAGTAGGGGCTCTTCTAATAGGTATAAATGCAGCGAAAGCATTTGCTTTTGCGAATGGGCTTCCACTTGTTGGAGTTCATCATATAGCAGGACATATTTATGCAAATGCGTTAGTACAGAAGATGGAATTTCCACTTCTTGCATTAGTTGTTTCTGGAGGGCATACAGAGCTTGTATTGATGAAGGACGATGGTCTGTTCGAATTAATCGGTGAGACTAGAGATGACGCTGCAGGTGAAGCGTACGATAAAGTAGCACGTGTACTGAATCTCCCTTATCCAGGAGGCCCACATATCGATAAACTAGCTAGTGAAAGTGACGAAGCACTGCAATTTCCAAGAGCTTGGCTAGAAGAAGGGTCCTATGATTTTAGCTTTAGTGGATTAAAATCAGCAGTTATCAATTATCAGCATAACGCCGAGCAACGAGGGGAAAAAGTAAATCCGAACCATCTGGCGGCGGGCTTCCAGCAAAGTGTAGTGGAAGTGTTAACAACAAAAACAATTCGTGCTGCACGAGAATTTAAAGTTAAACAAGTCATAGCGGCAGGTGGAGTTGCTGCCAATAAAGGACTTCGTACATCACTAGAAGAAGCTTTTACTAAAGAAAATATACCTTTTTATGTTCCTCCCATCAAACTGTGTACCGATAATGCTGCGATGATTGCAGCTGCAGGAAATTCGAAATTTTCAGCGGGTCATAGAGGTAATATGTCGATGAATGGTAGACCTGGACTAGAATTAGATAGTTGGAACTGAAAAAAACGGAAATACCTATAATATCCCTGAAAAGCGTCGGAGAATTGACGGTAAGGCTTCTTTTGCCTTTATCCGACATTCTGAAACAACTCAAGGGGCTAGAGCCTAGACAAATAATTGATGCCCTCTTTTCTTCGACAAGAAAAGAGGGTTTTTTAACACGGAATTTAGTAGTTGTCAATAGAGAACATCCGTACTTATGCACAATTTGTGGATAACATGTGTGTAACTTAAGATAAAACTATATATAGTATGATTGTTATGCACAGCACTGTGGACAACTAAGTTTTTGAATTGTGGACAATGTGGATAAACCTGTTGATAGATTGATATAACTCGTTTTTCTTTGTGAATAAATATGTGGAGAAAAATTATTGCAAAATAGCACTTGACCAACATATATGTACACCATACGACAGACATTCAATGAAAAATTAATATAAAGGAAGGATTAATACTAAAATTGTAGAATTTTAGTAGTTAGGGAGAAAATACCAAGATTAGAAAGCAAAAAGAAAAGGTAGTGAAGCCAAAACAAAATTGGTTACACTACCTTTTTTCTTTAAGTCGCTATTTCTTCCAGTTGTTCCTGTAATTCCAACCACTCATTGGATAAGTTATCTTGTTTTTCCTTCAATTGATCGAGTTCCATTTGTAATTGTTGAACAGCTTCATGGTCTTGGAAAATCTCCGGTTCACATAGCTTTTCTTCGATTATCGTAATTTCCGCGTCAACCGTCGGCATCTGACTTTCTAATTCCTCTAGCTGGCGTCGAAGCTGACGTTCTTTTTTCTTAGCTTCTTTATCTATAGTGGATGTGTTCACTTTGGTAACTACTGTATTTTCCACGACAGCATTTTCTAAAGCAAGCTCTTCCATTTCTTCTTTTTTCTCTAAATAGTAGTCGTAGTCTCCAAGGAACAGGGTTGCATCATCACTTGCTAACTCAATCACTTTTGTTGCTATTCGGTTAATGAAATAACGGTCATGGGATACGAATATAATCGTCCCTGGGAAATCAAGTAATGCATTTTCGAGAACCTCTTTACTGTCTAAGTCTAGATGGTTAGTAGGCTCATCGAGTACAAGGGTGTTCGCTTTTAAAAGCATGAGCTTGGCAAGTGCAAGTCTAGCTTTTTCACCACCAGACAGTGTAGATACCGTTTTTTGTACATCATCTCCCGTAAATAAGAATCGGCCTAATACGTTACGGATATCTCGCTCATTCATCAATGGCCATTCATCCCACAGTTCTAACAAAGCTGTCTTATTGCCAGTCAGTGCCGCTTGCTCTTGGTCATAATAACCAAATTGGACATTTGTTCCGTATTGAATTTTGCCTCCAGCAGCTTCCAGTTGTTTCATAATGGTTTTTAGTAAAGTCGATTTTCCAACTCCATTTGGTCCAACAAGCGCAATTCGATCCTGTTTGTACACAGAAAAGGATATGTTAGATGAAACTGTATTGTTTGGATAACCGACTGCAATTTCCTCTAGGCGGAGAACGTCATTCCCACTAGGTCGGTCGATAGTAAATCCGAATGAAGCAGATTTTTCATCGCCGTCTGGGGAATCCATCCAGTCTGTTTTTTCAATAACCTTCCGTCTAGATTGGGCCATTTTAGTCGTAGAGGCACGAGCTAGGTTTTTACTAACAAACTCCTCTAGCTTTGCTTTTTCCTCTTGCTGTTTTTCATATTTCTTACTATCTAATTCATAGTTTTTTGCTTTTTGCGTTAAGTAAGAGCTATAGTTTCCAACAAATCTTGCTACATTATGACGAGATACCTCATACACAAAGGTAACTACCTGATCTAAAAAGTAACGATCATGCGATACGATAAGAACAGCACCATTATAATTCTTTAAATAATTTTCTAAAAAGCTTAATGTTTGAATGTCCAAATGATTGGTAGGCTCATCGAGGATGAGTAAGTCTGGCTTACTTAAAAGCATTTTAGCTAATGCTAGTCTCGTTTTTTGACCACCAGATAATGCTTGGACTGGCTTCTCATAATCTTCTGGGAAGAACTGCATGCCATGTAGGATAGATCGAATATCAGATTCGAAGCGATAACCACCAGCTTCATTGAAAGCTAATTGCAATTCATCGTACGTTGCTGCCACTCTTGCATAAGCCTCGGTATCTTCATATACAGAAGGATCAGCCATCTGTGATTCTAAGGAACGAAGCTCTTTTTCTGAGTTAATGAGATGACTAAAAATAGTCTTCATTTCGTCCCAAATAGTCAGCTTAGATTCTAGACCTGCATGTTGCTCTAGATAGCCAAGACGAATATTTTTGGGCATAATGATTTCGCCTGAATCGTATGACATTTCACCAGCAATTATTTTAAGTAAAGTAGATTTTCCAGCACCGTTTCTGCCAACAAGGGCGACCCGGTCTCTGTCCTGAACCTCTAGCTTTACGTTTGTTAATATATCTTCACCGTTAAAGGATTTTGTTATTTGATTGACTTGTAAAACGATCACAGTATTCGCACCTCAATTCTAACTTAAGTGTAATAGATAGGGCTTGTTGTTGCAACGCCATAGCTTTACAATGGTAGAAATGTCTAGTAAGATAAAAACGATTTGTTTGACTAAACTAGGAGGATTTTTATGAAACCAGATATACCAAGAATTCCTCAAGCAACTACAAAAAGACTTCCATTATATTATAGATTTTTACAAAGCTTTGATAATGCCGGACATAAAAGAGTTTCTTCACAGGAATTGAGTGAAGCGATGAAGATTGATTCCGCAACAATTAGAAGAGATTTCTCTCATTTTGGTGCTCTCGGGAAAAAGGGTTACGGCTACGAAGTACCAACGTTACTGGAGTTTTTCCGTAAAACACTAGATCAGGATGAGGCAGCGAATGTCGCGCTTATTGGTGTTGGTAGTTTGGGAACTGCTTTCTTGAAGTATAACTTCCAAAAAAATCATAACACTAAGATTGTTGTAGCTTTTGATACAAAGGCACCTGTTGAGGGAACGACTATTAGTGATATACCTGTATATCATTCTAGTGTTATGCTAGAAAAACTAGAGGAATATGGAATTGAGTTAGTTATTTTCACTTTACCGAGTAGATCAGCACAGCAAGTAGCAGACCAACTAGGGACTTCGTCTATTAAAGGGATACTAAACTTTACACCAATTCGTATTCAAACAACGGATGCGATCCGAGTACACACAATCGATTTATCTGTCGAATTGCAAACCTTGATTTATCTCATAAGAAACTAACATACTGAATAACTAAAGAAGCCTTTGACCACAATGCTAATGGGTCAAAGGCTTTTTATTGATGACTAGAAGTTATAGGAGTGTACTATTGAAAGAATATTAACTGCATATTGGAATATTGCTTCAAAAATTGCTGGATTTCATCTCCGTAAAATTGAACGAGTACAACGAATCCATTTAATAGCATATGGGAAATCATAGACGCCATAATCCTTTTCGTCTTGTAATAGATAAAGGAGAATATAAATCCTGATACTGCATATAGTAGTATGTGCGTAAAGTCAAAGTGAATAATTCCAAATACAATCGCACTAACAGAAGCAGCTACAAAGAAATTAGTTTTTGGTAATAATGTTCCGAAGATTATGCGTCTGAATATGAGCTCCTCTAAAATAGGAGCGAAAATAACGATGGAAAAAATAGCTAATGGTACAGCTTGGGCGATTTCGATAAACTGGGTTGTATTCTCTGATCCAGGATCCACACCAAACTTTTGTTCAATGTTAGCTGCATAAGCTTGACCTAAAAGGACTAGGAAAAAACCGATAACTCCCCAACCAACTGTTTGAAGGAGTGGACTAGACTTGCCTTTTAACGGTTTTAAGTAATTACTGTCTTTCTTAATAATGAACAAGGTGATTAATGTGGCGATCCCCATACTAAGAAATACCCACCATCCAGAAGCAATGAGGGCTGCATTTTCTATTTCCATAGTTTCTAATAACTTATAAAGAAGCGGTGCAAACACAGCTCCTGATAACTGCATAATACAATAAACAATTAAAATGTAGATACCGGTTTTTTGTTGTTTCATGAACAGTTTGATTCCTCTCTGTATGTACCTTCTCCTTTTATTGTATAGGAAATAGGAAATAAAAGAAAAAGATACCTTCTCACTTGCAAAATGTTCTGTGATTAATTATTATTATAAGTGTGTTAGCACTCAAAGAGTAAGAGTGCTAATAATATTACATTTTACTATTTTAGGGAGGTAGTTTCACTTGTTAAGACCATTAGGTGATCGTATCATAATCGAATTAATCGAAGCTGAGGAAAAAACAGCATCTGGCATCGTACTTCCAGACTCTGCTAAAGAAAAACCGCAAGAAGGAAAAATTGTTGCTATAGGTACTGGACGAGTACTTGAAAACGGCACTCGCGTTGAACTTGACGTTAAAGAGGGAGACCGTATCATCTTCTCTAAATATTCAGGTACAGAAGTGAAATATGACAACAATGACTATTTAATATTACGCGAAAGCGATGTACTAGCTGTAATTGGCTAATAATAAAACTTCACAAAATATATTCAGGAGGTAACTATACACATGGCTAAAGAAATTAAATTCAGTGAAGACGCTCGTAGTGCAATGCTACGTGGAGTGGATAAACTTGCAGATGCTGTTAAAGTAACACTTGGACCAAAAGGACGTAACGTTGTTCTAGAGAAAAAATTTGGTTCACCACTTATTACTAATGATGGTGTAACAATTGCAAAAGATATCGAATTGGAAGATGCATTCGAAAACATGGGTGCTAAATTAGTGGCAGAAGTTGCTTCTAAAACAAACGATATCGCTGGTGACGGTACAACAACTGCTACAGTACTTGCACAATCCATGATTCGCGAAGGATTGAAAAACGTAACAGCTGGTGCTAACCCAGTAGGGATCCGTAAAGGTATTGACCTTGCAGTTGCTGCAGCAGTTACAGAACTAAAAGCAATCTCTAAACAAATCGAAGGCAAAGAGTCTATTGCTCAAGTTGCAGCTATATCTTCAGGTGATTCTGAAGTTGGTGAACTAATCGCTGAAGCAATGGAACGCGTTGGTAACGACGGTGTTATTACTATTGAAGAATCTAAAGGGTTTACAACTGAACTTGATGTAGTAGAAGGTATGCAATTCGATCGTGGATATGCATCTCCTTATATGGTGACAGATTCAGATAAAATGGAAGCTATTTTAGATAATCCATATATTTTAATTACTGATAAAAAAATCACAAGCATTCAAGAAATTCTTCCTGTGCTTGAGCAAGTAGTTCAACAAGGCAAACCACTTTTACTAATCTCTGAGGACGTAGAAGGAGAAGCACTTGCTACTCTAGTGTTAAACAAATTACGTGGAACTTTCAATGCTGTAGCTGTTAAAGCTCCAGGATTTGGTGACCGTCGTAAAGCAATGCTAGAAGATATTGCCGTATTAACTGGTGCTGAAGTAATTACAGAAGATTTAGGTTTAGACTTAAAATCTGCTAATATTACACAGTTAGGTCGCGCTTCTAAAGTTGTTGTATCTAAAGACAATACGACAATCGTAGAAGGTAACGGAGATTCTGATCGCATCGCTGGACGTGTAACACAAATCCGTTCTCAATTAGAAGACACAACATCTGAATTCGACAAAGAAAAACTACAAGAACGCCTTGCTAAATTAGCTGGTGGTGTAGCAGTAGTAAAAGTTGGAGCAGCTACAGAAACAGAACTAAAAGAACGTAAGCTTCGTATTGAGGATGCTTTAAACGCAACTCGCGCAGCTGTAGAAGAAGGTATCGTAGCTGGTGGTGGTACTGCACTAGTAAACGTATATAACAAAGTTGCAGAATTAGCAGAAACTAAAGAAGGCGACGTAGCAACTGGACTGAAAATTGTACTTCGTGCATTAGAAGAACCAGTTCGTCAAATCGCTAACAACGCAGGTCTTGAAGGATCTATCGTTGTAGATCGTTTGAAACGTGAAGAAGTTGGTATCGGCTTTAACGCAGCAACAGGCGAATGGGTGAACATGATCGAAGCTGGTATCGTAGATCCAACTAAAGTTACTCGTTCAGCACTTCAAAATGCTGCATCTGTAGCAGCATTATTCTTAACTACAGAAGCAGTAGTAGCAGATATTCCAGAACCAGCAGGCGGCGGCATGGGTATGCCTGACATGGGTGGAATGGGCGGCATGATGTAATAAGCCGCTTCAACCCTTGATATGTATGGGTTTGTATGTAAGGTGAAAGTGAAATGCTAACATTTTGCTAACATAGAGGATTATAATCGAGGCTTCTCATTAGTTGTGTAAACTTTTGGGAAGCTTCTTTTCTTATTTCTTTTGTAACGTGGAGATAGACATTCTTGGTGATTTGATCATCTGAATAGCCAAGTCTATCCATGACTTGTTCGAGTGCGACACCTGCTTCTGCTAATAATGAAGTGTGCGTATGCCTTAATGAATGCGTTGAAATCGATTGGTTTAGTCAACCATTCCACTTATATAGGAACAGAGCCCCATCTGTGCCTCTAAATACTCCAAATAGGAAGGTTTTTCATCAATTCGCTGAATTGTTGAAAGACCTTTTTTCTTACTCTTCTATCCTTATGGCCATAGTTTCTATTCACCTCTTCTGTAGTGCTGTTACTAGGAAAAAAACGATAGTTTGGTGTTTATGCACTTTAATTTATATTAAATATTGATGCCTCTCATTAATTCGCTGAATTTTGGAGAGGTATTTTTAGTTCTGTTTTGGAAGGAGAAGAAGCATCTTTCAGTAAAATATAGTAGTGGGAAGAGTAAAGTGAATGAGTTTGAATCAAACTGTATTAAAACCAATTCTCGCATATATTTTCTTTCGAGAAATGGGAAAGTGAGACTACAAGCAAGGGTTACTGTTTCTATTTATATTACAAAGTAAGGAGTTATATAAAATGATATTTACTAATGGCAATAAGTTAGAGGAAATCAGACAGGCGCTCAATTCAAAGTTTTTTGAACGAGAGAATGAGGTTGAGGGAATTCTAGTTGCATTACTCTCTAGGCAGCATATGCTCATGATTGGTCCTGCAGGAACTGCAAAATCGGCATTGTCGAGTGAATTATCTAAAATTATAGAGGGATCTGCATATTTTCAATGGTTGCTGACAAAGTTCAGTACACCTGAGGAAGTATTTGGCCCATTATCGTTAAAAGGTTTGGAACAGGGCGTATACCAACGGATTATTACATCTAAAATGCCGGAAGCTAATATAGTTTTCTTAGATGAAATCTTTAAAGCGAACTCTGCTATTTTGAATAGCTTACTTACGCTTATTAATGAAAGACTATTCTATAATAATGGGTCACCAGTTCAAGTTCCCTTGATGTCTGTAATAGGTGCTTCCAATGAATACCCTGAGGAAGAAGAAGGGCTTGATGCGCTATTTGATCGTTTCCTTTTGCGATTTGAGATTGACTTTATCGCAGATGAAACAAATTTTGTCTCGATGTTGAAAGCTTCTGGTCAAACTATACAAATGCCATTCATGACAATGGAAGAATTGCTGCATCTCCAGTTTTTGACCGATAGGGTAGTCATTCCTGACGAGGTATATAAAGCCCTATCGAAAATTCGTGTGGAGTTAAGGGATGAAGGAATTCGCCCATCAGATAGAAGGTTCAAGCAGTCATTGAGTGTTCTACAAGCGAAAGCAATGATTAACCAAAGGCAAGCTGTCCAGATGGATGATATCGCGATTCTTGAAAATGTTCTTTGGGAAAAGGTGGAGCAAAAAGATGCCGTGTCTTACATTATTCGGAATCATGCACATGACGTTATTACGCAAACTCTCTATTCCTTACAAAATGAAGCAAATGAAGTGTTCTACTCCATACTCAAGGATCAGTCACCAGAGACTGGAATGGAAGCGACTCAAAAAATGATGGTCTTAGTGGCTGATTTAAATAAGCTTAAAAATCAAAATGAAAGTCGAAAGGCTGATATCGATGTCTTACTAAATAAAGTAACCTCGATGCAACATGAAATGTTGGATAGGATTTTAGAACCCTGTTATTTGGATAACCTAAAAGAAAAAAGATGTTCCACGAGTATCTTTTTTAAGATGTGAAAAGGGATGACCTCTGTGAAATCTCCTAAAAGTTACATCGATAATCTTTCCGTATTGAACACGGACTCATTCGATAAAAGACGCTTCAAAGAAGTATTTGAGATGTCACCCGGCCTTCAAAAGGTTAGAGCTGAAGGTGTATTACCGATGTTCGAACCATTACTAGCTGACATTTGGGCATCATTATATAAGATGAAACCTGAAATTACGGAAAGTGATGTAGATAACATGCTTATGGTCAATAAAACACTCATGGAAAGAATTATGAAGGATGAATATTTTGTAGAATACCGGAACTTCACCCGATTGGATGATTTGTCGTCAGCTATTGCCACTGTGAAAATCGGAGAGAGGACGAACCAATGGCTGGTTGACCAAATAAAGGAAGATGAAAAAATTCAGAAACAGATGCAGGAACTTCACATGATTCAAAGGAATTTTCTAAAGCAAAAGCGGCAAGAGTATATAGGAAAAGAACCTTTGGTGTCAGAAGAGAATCTTACAGAAGCGATGACTAAGTTTAATGAGAAATTGCAATGGATGCTTCAAATCAACAGTGACAGCTTTTCCCATGCATTGGTTCACGCTATGCAAGAAACAAAACAAGTGAAAGATAGTCTGAAGTCGTTGCTTGGTGGCTACAGTGCAGGGAATGGTGATGCAGAACTGAAAAAGATTCCTTTGCGTGACCAAATCTCATTAGCTGAAAAAATTGCATCTAATAAAAAGATGAAAGAAATTGCGGATTGGGCTGGAAGATTTAAACAGATAGCTCGCAATAAGCAAAAGCCCAATAAAAGTGATTCAATAGAAAGAAGTGGGGTTACGTTAGGCAACGATGTGGAGAGAATACTGCCGATAGAATTGGGCTTATATATACACCCAATAACAAAGAACGACTTCCTTCGTCGCTTTGTAGAAGGGCAGACGATGCAATATGAGCAAATAGGGAAAGAAGTATTGGGGAAAGGACCAATCATACTTTGTCTAGATCAATCAGGAAGTATGCAAAGGCTAGACACCCAATCCAAAGGCTTTACATTAGCTCTTATGTCAATTGCAAGAAAGCAAAGAAGGGATTTTTGTTTAATTTTGTTCTCTACCTCCACGCAGATTTTAACATTCGAAAAAGGAAAAATAAAAAGTTCAGATATGATCAATTTAGCTCAAACTTTCTTAGGTGGAGGTACGAACTTTGCACTTCCTCTTGATGGAGCATTGAATGTAATAAATGAAAGCCAGTTTAAGCAAGCGGATATTGTGTTTGTAACAGACGGGGAAGATAAGGTTTCGGCTTCATTTCTTGAAGCATTTAATAGAAAGAAAAAGGAGAAGAATTTTAAAGTGCTATCCCTTGTAATAGGTTGCAGCATAGATACTGTTGAACAGTTTGCCGATAAGGTTATTAAAGTTAAAGATTTTGATGAAGAGGGTAGTTTTACTGCGTTTGAAATATAAAAGAAAGCTTTCCATTTTGGCTTTTCTTTTCATTTGCTTTAATAAAATAAAGCTATAACCACTTCACGTAAGTAGAGAGGTGGTTATTTTTTATGCTTTTAAAATACTATTCAATTTAACAAGGATGAATAGTAAGTTTCCTATATAGTAAAAATGAGTAATCACCAAATCAAAAATTTTGGTAAAGCCTGATATCTTTTAAAATCACCTAGCATTTAGTATGTTCGATGTGTTGATTATTGTATGATAATATTAGAACAGCTTAACTAACTCAATTTATTTATACAGTATGAAAATTAAGGAGAATGATATGTCCTGGAGCAAATTGAAACAAAATTTGGAGAGTTTTCTCAGTCCTGCATTACAAGGAAGAGTTGAATACCGTGCAACTAGCTACCGTTATTTACCCGATAAAGCAGGGAGTTGTTATATCGCGGTCGATAAGAAGAATGTCTTCAATATGAGCGATAAAACTACATTAATCAAATGGTATCAGACAGAGCTAGAAATTAAGAATGACTCTGGTATACAAATTCCTATCAGTAATGAGGAAATTGAAGTATTGAGAAAAGAAACCAAGGGATTAGTTCCAGAGGATCGCCTACTAGTAATAGCAAGGAGCAGAAAGTTATCAGAATTGGCAAAGGAGCTTTTGTCAGCGCAGTCATCATTAAGCAAATCAAACTTTATCGTTGTAGCTAATAAGTTTTTATCCACTCCTCTAGAGGAAAGCCTAGAGAGCAATGATATTCTAATGAATATTCTAGCTTTGGTAGACAGACGGCTTGGAAAAAAACGAATTTTAAATATGGCTGAGAAGATTAAGCTAAAGCATCCAATTGTACAGTATTTTTATGCAATACGACTTAGTAAATTATGATAATAAATAACGATGTGAAAATTTATAATGACATTCAAAACTTTAGCGACCTTTCATCCAAACATAGCTTTGGAGAGAGGTCTTTCTTCTTTTTTATATTTAAATATTTTAAATAATAGATTGTTTTAAATAGTCTAAGGAACACTGTTATTTTACGGCTAATTGCTATAGTATAAAATAAGAAATCTAAAATAAAGGTAGGATATAAATGGAGAATAAATGGAAGTTTGGTATACGTCCTAAGATTACCATCGGATACATCATTATTATTGTTTGTTTATTTGCTTCCGTGATTATATTAAACAATCAAATTCGTTCACTTCAGCAAGAAAGAAATTTTCTTCTTCAATATAATAATAAAGTAGAAACACTGACAAATAATGTAGAGAAATTTGTGATGGATATGCAGGCAGGTCAGCGTGGGTTTGTCATTACAGGAAATGAAATCTATTTAGAGCCTTACTACAAAGCAGCTGGTGAGTGGCAGATTGAATTCAAAGAACTGTATCAGTTAATGGCGGATAAACCAGATCAGCAACAAAAACTACAGGTGGTAAGAGAAACAACTGACCTGTGGATAGAGGAGGCTGGGGAGAACGCGATTAGACTGAAAAGGGACAATGATGATGCTGCTATTCAACAGTTCTATGCCAATGACCGTGGTCGTGAATACATGCAATCTATTAGAAATCAGTTTAACGACTTCCGTGAATCCGAAAGAGAGATTGCCCAAGTTAGGGCAGAGGAGTTAGATAAGCAAAATAATAATTTGACAGTAGGATTATTCGGTCTGCTTTTAACTGTTTCTATCATTGCAATAGTTATATCAAGCCAGGTTTCGAAATCAATTGTTAGAACTATTAATGATGTGACACAAACCATTAAAAAAATTGCCTCTAACAATGGTGATTTGAAAGAAAGAATACATGTAAATACGAATGATGAAATAAATGAACTTGCAAATGCAACCAATGATCTATTGGATAATTTGGATGGCAGAGAATGGTTGCAAACAAATCTTGCTGAAATTGTGACAAAATATCAAGGTGTTGCTTCTATAGAAGCACTTGCAAAAGTATTTATGTCTGAAATAGCTAAGATGACTAACTCTTCTTCTGGTGCATTTTATGTAAGAGAAATAGAGGATAACCGAAATCATTTCATAAAGAATGCCTCCTTTGCAGATAATAATTTCGAGAAGGATATTGGAAGAGAAAGTTTTCGAATTGGACAGGGGCTAATTGGGCAGTGTGTGCAAGAGAAACAAACCTTCATCTTTAATGAAATACCCGAAGATTATCGCTATATATCTACTGGTTTAGGGGAAGTACCTCCTCGTAGTATATTTATTGTTCCTATATTATTTGAAGGGGACGTTATAGCAGTGATGGAACTTGCTACTATGTCTGAATATAGTAAGCTACAGCAGGACTTAGTAAAACAAATTGTGGAGACCTTTGGATTATCGATTAATAGTGTCATAGGACGCATGGAAATTATTCGACTACTAAACGAATCTAGAGCGATGACAGAAGAATTACAAGTACAGTCTGAGGAATTACAAACTCAATCCGAAGAGCTTCAAATGCAAACGGAAGAATTAACACAAATTAATGAGCAGTTAGAAGAAAAAACAAAGGATGCGGAAACAAAAAACAAAGAGCTAGAGAAAATTAGGAAAGAATTAGTAGAAAAGGCAGAGCAACTTACCCTACATTCAAACTATAAATCGGAGTTTCTGGCGAATATGTCTCATGAACTCCGAACACCTTTGAATAGTATTCTGATATTATCGGAAATGCTAGCAGAAAACGATCAAGGACATTTAACTGATGAGGATGCAGAGTTTGCAAATGTTATCCATTCTTCAGGAGAAGATTTACTCTCGCTAATAAACGACATCTTAGATCTTTCTAAGGTAGAGGCAGGTAAACTCGAAGTTCTATTTGAAGAAGTCAATTTAAGTGAGTTACCTCAACATATGGAGCATGTATTCTCGCCTATTGCACAGAAGAAAAATTTAGAATTTCATATTTTCAAAGAGGACGATGTAATAGACCTTTTCTTTACAGACGAAAAAAGGTTTCAGCAGATTTTAAAAAATCTTCTATCCAATGCCTTTAAATTCACGGAAGAAGGTTCCGTTGCATTAACGATTAAACAAATTGAGAACCAACTTCAAACAGAGGAAATGAGAGCAATAAGCAAAGATTGGTTGGAAGTATCGATAACCGACACAGGTATTGGTATTCCTGCAGACAAGCATGAGCTGATTTTTGAGACATTCCAGCAAGCGGATGGTGCAACCGTTCGTAAGTTTGGTGGAACAGGTCTTGGTTTATCTATTTGTAAACAGTTTGCAAGGTTGCTTGGTGGTTGGATTACACTGCAAAGTGAAGAAGGAGTTGGGAGCGTATTTAAACTAGTTATTCCAAGTCTTCCGAACGGCCTTATTCTAGATAAACATCTAAATATAGATTATTCAGAGGTAGCTGTATCACAGGCATCATACGAACCGTCCACAGCTTTTGTGTCAGATTTGGCTAAGCTTGAGGTCCAGAAGCAAACTGTAATTGAAAAAGATGAAGTGTTAGTTTCATTGCATGATCACACGAATGTTTTCCAAAACAAAAATATTTTAATCGTTGATGATGATTACCGTAATATATACGCTCTTAAAACGGCCCTTGAAAAAAGGGGAGTGAATATCCTGGTAGCCAAAGATGGCATTGAATGCTTGGATATATTACAGGACAATACTGAAATTGATATAGTACTAATGGACATCATGATGCCGAATATGGATGGATATGAAGCAATGTATAGAATTAGAAACGATTTACAATTGAAAGAATTACCTGTAATAGCTTTAACAGCGAAGGCAATGAAGAATGATCGAGATAAGTGTTTGGAAGCTGGTGCTTCTGACTATATCAGTAAACCGCTAAATCTAGATCAACTATTCTCTGTTCTTCGAGTATGGTTAGTATCTTAAGGGAGTTTTAAAAGATGGACAAGCAAGGTGAAAATATGAAACTTGAGGAAGTATATAAACAACATGAAGACTTGGAGATCGATTTCTTGCTGGAAGCCATCTATCGCTTATCAGGATTCGATTTTCGACAGTACAACCGATCTTCCATTTCTCGTCGTATTCACAATCGCATGAATATAAATGGCATTGAGACAGTTACCGGGTTACTAGAAAAAGTGATACATGAAGAGCACTTTTTAGAAAGCTTGCTAAATGATTTTTCCATCAACGTAACAGAAATGTTTCGTAATCCTAGCTTCTTTAAGACTTTTAGAAAAGAAGTAGTTCCTATTCTTCGCAAGTATCCAGAGATTCGAATTTGGCATGCAGGATGTGCAACGGGTGAAGAGGTATACTCCATGGCAATTTTGTTAGAAGAAGAAGGACTCAAGGACAAAGCAGTTATATATGCGACGGATATGAATGAACAAGTATTGGAAAAGGCAAGAAAAGGCGCCTTTCCTATCCAAAAAATGCAAGCATATACGAAAAACTATATGCTTGCAGGAGGAAATTACGCATTTTCTGAGTACTATAAAGCAGATGATCAATATGCTTATTTTCATCCATCTATACTAGAGAATATTATCTTTGCTCAGCATAATCTAGTGACAGATCAATCATTCAATGAGTTTCATGTGATTATATGCCGAAATGTCCTTATTTACTTTACTGCAGATCTCCAAGAACAGGTACAGCATCTATTCTATGAGAGTTTAAGTCCTCAAGGGTTCCTCGGATTGGGAGACAAAGAAACACTCCGTTTCTCTCAAGTCACGGAGAAGTATCAAGAAATAGCAGGGAATGAACGTATTTATCAAAGGGTTTGATAATGATTTCGTTAGGATGTTTTAGGAGGAGTATTTACATTTACTTTTTAAGCTTCTAATCATAGCTGACTATCATATCTCTCCTAAGTTAACCAATAAATTTTAAAAAGCACAAATGTTGTAAAATAACATTTGTGCTTTTTTTTATATAAGAATGTACTTTTTAAATTATTCGTTGCATTTAATCATTAACACACACATATCGTCAGGTTGAGCAGTTTGTTGTTCTTTTGTTAATAGGTTATCAATCAATGACTGTGATTGTTTCCATCTTTTAGAAGCTAACTGTTCAAGTTTTTTTTCAGATTCTATTTCACAAGGATCCATAGCTTCTAGAACTCCGTCTGTATACAATATAATTTGTATATCTTTCTCGTACGTAATAACCTCTTTTTTAACCTCAATCTCATCGAAGAAACCAACTGCGCAGCTCCCTTTATCTAATGGAACCATTTTAGTATCGTCTACAAGTGCGAATCCCGGAGGATGACCAGCATTCACGTATTCAATCGTTTTCTTTTCTGTGTCTACGACCATATAGATAGCTGTAAAATAATAAGGGATTCCAATTTTTTCATTATGTAAAAGAAGCATATAACGATTTAATTCCTTAATAACTAGTTCCGGCTCTACTAATTGCTTAATAGACTCTCTTAGTACGGAGGATATAAACATACATACTAAGGAAGCCGAAATACCATGTCCCATCATGTCCAATAAAACGATCGCATATCGATTGTCACTTATTTTATGCCAATAGTACATATCTCCGGCAAGATTAAAAGAAGGAAGGTATGATACTTCGATTTGTATCTTTTCTTCTTTAAAAGGAGCGGTCAATAAACTTCTTTGGACATGTGTGGCCAAGTCTAGCTCGTATTGAATTTTGTTTTCATGTTGGGTATGCCAGTCAAGTTCTGCCTTTAATCGAAGGGCTACGCGAATACGTGCTAATAGCTCCACTTTGTTTATTGGCTTAGTTATATAATCGCTCCCACCAATATCAAGTGCTTCAGCTAGTTTGTTTTTATCTTCGAGTGCTGTTACGAAGATAATTTGGATATCTTTAAATCTCTCATTTTGTTTAATACGTTTACAAGCCTCAATGCCATCAATTTCGGGCATCATGATGTCTAGTAAAATTAAATCAACCGAATTAAAGGTTGGATTAGGATGATCAAGTTGTAAATAGTCAAATAACATTTGAGCCGATGTTAGTGAAACTGTATCTTTATAACCAGCGCTATCTAATATTTTTTCTATTACAAATAGATTGACGGTATTGTCATCTACCAGTAAAATCGTCATTGGTTATTTCCCCCAGTAGTTTATAAAGATATATTTTTGTATTTTATCACTTAATAATATGAGTTAATACTTATTATCTCTTTATTATACAAAAGATTAAACAGATACGGTATTTAAAAGATTAATGCTTTAATTTAAAATTTAGTTTAATAATTTTGTGTTGAAAGAGTGTTTTTTTATGGGTGTTTATCACTATGATGATATAGTTACTGTTCCAAAAGAATTTAGCTTCAGTGAAAATATTAGATATATGTTAAGGTCTTCCAATGAGTGCTTGTTCGAAATCAGGGACGATAAAGTCACAAAGGCAATTCCAGTAACAGATGCGGTTCCATTGGTTGATATTAGCGAGAATGTTGACGGAAATATTGGTATTCGTTTTTTAAGGGACTCCTCACTAGTGAGCGAAAAGGTGCGTGGCGAGGTACACCACTATGAAAGAGAATGGTTTGATCTAGAAAATGATTTAAGACCTTTTTATGAAATGGCTAAAAAAGATTACTTACTACATAATGCAGTGGATGAGTTTTATGGGCTTCGTAATATTGGGATTCCAGATTTATTTGAAGCAATAGTTTGGGGAATTCTTGGACAGCAGATCAATCTGGCATATGCATATACATTAAAAGAAGATTGGTGGAAACATTCGGAAGTTCAATTGAATGGGAGGGTCATCGATATTGGATCTTCCCTAAAGCTGAGGATATTGCTAATTTAACAGTGGAGGATTTTGCTCCACTAAAAATGACCGTCAAAAAATGTGAATATCTTATTGGTGTTGCACAGCTAATTGTTGAAGGAAGTCTCTCAAAAACGCTTTTAAAGGGGACTGGAAACTTTAAAGAAGCAGAAAAAATACTTGTCAAAATTCGTGGCATCGGTCCCTGGACTGCAAACTATGTATTAATGCGTTGTCTACGATTTCCGAGTGCATTTCCGATTGATGATGTCGGATTGCATAATGCGATCAAACATTTAACCGGTACAGTAGATAAACCAACAAAAGAAGAAATATCGAAACTAGCAGTCCCATGGAGGGGCTGGGAGTCATATGCAACTTTTTATTTATGGAGATTCTTATATTGAATTGAAGATGTTCTTAGGTTCGTTGGTATGAAAAGAACTAAATAAGCCTCCAATCAATTCACTGAATTGGTCGGGGCTTTTTGTATAGAATATATCACACAGTACTGGAAACTTTCATTTTTGAGTGAATACTGTTTGAAATCTCTTCCAATATGGATTCAAAGGAAGTATTTAAAGAATATGCCAGTTCTCTATACAGAATGTTTTGAACGGAAATCAATAGTTTCAAGTCCTGGTCAACTAATTTTTTGTTTTCCAACTGGGCATCATACTTTTTTCGTAAAAGTGTATTTACTACTTTTGCGAGCCCTTTTCGATTACCACTTTTAATAATCTCAGAGTAAGTTTTTGTACGTTGTTTACTATCTTCAATCCACTCAATACCCGATGAGCCAAAGGAATTTAATATTGTTTTAGCCTCAGCTTGATCAAGGAGTTCAAGCATTGCTACCGCTTTACTATTGACCGGAGTGCTTATCGATAACTTCAGATTGTCTAATGGGTGTAAAACATAATATTTCTTTGTAATATCGAAATATGTTTTTTCACAAATATCATCTATCTGACATATGCCATGAGTAGAATAAACAATTAGTTCGCCAACTTTAAACATTTACATGCTCCTCTAAAGAATATTGTCAACTAAGTTAACTAAGCTAATTATAACCCAAATATAAAAATAGTCAACTTAGTTGACGATTTGATAGAGGGCTTGTATATTTGTAAAGGACATTATTGAACGGGGGAAAGTGCTTGAATTTCGAGATAAATGATTTAGATTTATTTGATCTAATAAGTGAGAGGAATCTTATGATTCGAAAGGTAACAGAAGAATTATGGAATAGTGGCAATGATATCTATATATCTAATTCAGAGTGGTTCATCATCGCAAGAATATACAAAAAGAATCCGACCATATCCTCTATTAATAAACAAGTAAATATTACACGCCAGGCAACGCATAAGTTCATAAGAAGCTTAGAATCAAAGGGATTAGTGGAAGTTAATCAAGTAACACACAATAAAAAAGAAAAATGCATTCGGTTAACTACCTTAGGAGAAGCATGCTATGAAAAAAATGAATCCCTTAAGGCTGGATTAGAGAAAAAAATTGCAGATCAAATAGATAGAGAAAAGTTAGATGTATTCAAAGAAATATTGAAACTGGACTGGGGAATTTAATTTGGAACCCATTAAGATCATACAAGCGTCTAGTTTTTAAAATTGAAGACCACTCTCCATAATTAAATGGGTGAGTGGTTTTTTTTTATATATGTAAACTTAGATCATTGAAGGAACTTTGTGCCATTGTGAAGAATTACTTATAAAATGAACAGAATTAAGGAGGCAATATGAAAAACATTATTATGGAGTATTATAATAGGTTTGATGAATGGGGACGATTGGATAGGGAGCCTATCGAGTTCCAAGTGAATTGGCATTATTTAAAAAAGTATCTTCCTTTAAATGGAGAGATTCTAGATAATGGAGCGGGGCCGGGAAAATATTCTATGCGATTAGCAAATGAGGGATGCAGAGTTACACTCACCGATTTAACTCCACAGCTTGTGGAAATGGCTAAAGATAAAGCAAACGAGCTTAAGTTAGAACAAAATTTTAATGGATTCCATGTAGCGGATGCAACAGATCTTACTATACTGAAAGATAACCAATTTGATGCCTCATTAATGCTTGGCCCTTTGTATCATTTACAAGAAGAAGCAGAGCGTGTTCAAGCGGTAAATGAGTTATATAGAGTTACGAAAATGGGTGGAATTGTTTTTGTGGCGTTTATGCCGAGAGTTAGACATATTTTAACTTCTCTCATGTATCCAGAAAATTGGAAGCCGAATAACCAAATGGATAATATAGACCAGTTTTCTCAAAGTGGACGTTTTAACCATAAGGAGGAAGGACGATTTACAGGAGCTTATTACTTTAATATAGAAGAAATAAAACCATTCATGGAGGCAAACGGATTTGAAAGTCTAGATTTAATAGGTTCTAATATAGGTACTCTCTTGAGCGATGATAATTGGAGCTACTGGAGAGATAAAGGTTCAAGTGAGTTTGAGAAAGTTATTAGATTACTAACCGAGAAAGCTAATGATCCCCATGTTTTAGGAATCTCCTCGCATTTACTTTATATTGGGAAAAAGATTTAGAACATAGAAATATAGATTTACAATAAGATATCAAAATCTATTTAGTCAGTCTAAATAACTATTCTTCCAGTATAGGTACTTTTTAGTTATTATCAGATAATTTACATAATATTTATGAAGTGGGGTAAATACTAGTAGATTACTTTTTAAATAACGTTTAGAAAGGGGATTATACAATGCAAGTAAAAGGAGAGGTTCTGCGCAAAGTTCGAAAAGAACAGAACATGTCACAGGAGGAACTTGCCCTAGAGTTAAAGGTAACAATCAGCACTGTTTCTAATTGGGAACGTCAGGATGTGCCAGACGGCCGATATATTAGACCAATTGCGGAAGCCTTAGATGTAAGTGTTCATAAGTTAACTGGAGTTCCACCAAATGTTGCATCAGTGGAAGTGAAATCTATAGATACGTACGAGGAAGAAAATATTTTGCTTGAACGTTTGATGGAATCATTTGAACAATATGTACAGGATAAAGAAAAGAGTGTAGGAAATAACAAGCAGGAATTCTGGGAAGATGAATGGAGAAATGGTTAAGAAGACAGGATGCAGGTGTTTAGGAAAAAACGAACATACCACAACCTGGTTCATCCGCAAAATAGGTTATGAAAGAAGCCAGTAGCATTTGATGCTAAAGGTTTCTTTTTTATGGAAAAATGTAATAATCGCCAATCGACTATGAATTCTACCCCAATATCCTACAAGTTATTCTAAAAGCTAAAAAAGTATAGGTAATGATAAAAGAATACAGTTGATAGCGCTTTCATATAAATATTCTAAATTTATAATAAAGAAGTAACCAACTTTTAGAAAAAGGGAGAGGGATAAAGAATGAAGAAGTTCAAGGGGTTAACTTTTTTAGTTATATTAATGGTTTTCGCATTAGTGGCCGCAGGGTGTAATAATGGCGAAGGTAATTCGGTAGATGTTGGTATTGTATTACCAACAAAGGATGAGCCACGTTGGGTTCAAGATGAGCAACGCTTCAAAGACGCTTTAGCAGATTCGGATTATTCTACAGAAATTCTATTCAGCCAAGGTTCTTCAGCGAAGGAAAAAGAAAATGTAGAAGCATTATTAAATAAAGGAATTAAAGTATTAATCATCACTCCTCATGATGGTGCAGCAGCGGCTTCAGCAGTAGAGGCAGCGAAAAAAGAGGGTGTAACAGTTATTGCATATGACCGTTTAATCACGGATACGGATGCAGTAGATTACTATGTGACTTTTGATAGCTTAGCAGTTGGTGCAGCACAAGCGCAGTATCTAGTAGACAATGCTGATGGCTCAGATGTTCCACTTTACTTGTATGCAGGTGCAGCGTCTGATAACAATGCATTCTTGTTCTTTGAAGGAGCATGGAAAGTGCTTCAGCCGAAAATTGCTGATGGGACTTTTAAAATTGCCAATTCAAGTGAAGCAGAGGCATTAAAAGACTCAGCAGATCTTTCACGTGATCAGCTAGGTAAAATTATTGGTCAAATCACTACAAACTGGGATCCAAACGATGCAAAAAACAAAGCACAAACTCATTTAACAGCAGCAGCAGATAATCTAAAAGGAAATGTTTCCATACTTGCACCGAATGATGGAACTGCTCGTTCTATCGCAGATGTATTTGCATCTGATAGCGCTATTACTGATTACTTTGTAACAGGGCAAGATGCAGAAAAAGCTTCCATTCAATACATTATTGACGAACAACAATCGATGACAGTTTTCAAAGATGTTCGTACATTAGTAAAAGATGCAATGGGTATGGCAGTAGAAGTTCTAGATGGCAACACACCAAAAACAACAGGTTCTTACGATAATGGATCTGTGGAAGTAAAAGCGAAACAAACGGATGTAATCGTAGTGGACAAAGACAATGTTAAAGCTGAACTTATCGATTCTGAGTATTATGAGTCAAGTGAATTTACAGGTCTAGAGTAAAACAGTTGAAAAGGAGGAATAGTGATAGATTCGTCTATCACTATTTCTCCATTTTTACCCCGCATCGACGGGCGGTAGGCCTCTATCTTCTACAAGAAGGTAAAGGACTAAGGCGTAAGTGAAAGTGCAAATGGCCGTAAATGTCCGAATGGTTCAATTAACAAATAGTAGATGTTAATGAGTTCCCTACTGTTTGAGGTTTCACTTTTTTTGTTTAAGTAAGGGAGGCAATAATATGAGTGAGTATATTTTAGAGATGAATAATATTTCTAAAGAATTCCCAGGAGTTAAGGCACTTTCAAACGTGAATTTCAAAGTGAAAAAAGGCGAGATTCATTGTTTGGTTGGAGAAAATGGAGCAGGTAAATCAACTCTGATGAAAGTGTTAAGTGGAGTTTACCCATATGGTAATTACACTGGGGACATCGTATATGAGGGAAAAGTTCAACAGTTCAATGAAATTTCGGATAGTGTCAAAGTAGGCATCGGTATTATTTACCAAGAACTAGCTCTATTTCCCGATTTGACTGTCTATGAAAATATATTTGCTGGAAACGAACAAAAAAAAGGTCCTTTTGTAGACTGGAATAAAACAATCGTTCAAGCAACCGAATTATTGCAAAAAGTGAAGTTAAGAGTAACTCCAGAAACACTTATCAAGGAATTAGGTGTCGGCAAGCAGCAGCTGGTGGAAATCGCCAAAGCTCTAAGTAAGGACGTTAACTTGCTTATATTAGATGAACCAACTGCGGCACTTAATGAAGATGATAGTGAAAATTTGTTGGTACTTCTAAAAGAGCTGAAAGAACAAGGGATTAGTTGCATTATGATTTCTCATAAGCTTAAGGAAGTTATAAATATTGCAGATAAAGTAACAGTATTGCGTGATGGACAGACAATTTGCACCCTTGATGCGAGTGAGGGAGAAGTATCTGAAAACGTCATTATAAAAAATATGGTTGGCCGTGATATTGAAGATATTTATCCGAAACGTCCCGATAAGAAAATTGGTGAAACAATTCTTGAATTATCTGATTGGACTGCTTATGATTCTCAGCTCGGTCGGAATGTAGTGAAAAACGTAAAGCTTGAGGTAAAAAAAGGCGAAATAATCGGGATTGCAGGTCTTATGGGATCTGGTCGAACAGAGCTTGCCCTCAGCATTTTTGGTAACCCTAAAAACTATAAAATACAGGGTAATATGAAAATGTTTGGAGAAAAAAAGGTATTAAAGCATACAAGTGAGGCGATTAAAGCTGGTATTGCCTATGTAACAGAAGATCGTAAAGGAGACGGCTTATTTCTATTACAGGATATCAAAAGTAATGTTTCTGCAGCGCATCTCAAAGGAATTTCTACAAAGGGAATACTAAATTTAAACGAAGAAGTGAAAGTTGGAACAACGTATAAGGATTCTCTGTATATAAAAGCTAGCTCACTAGAACAGATTGTCGGGAAGCTCAGTGGAGGAAACCAACAAAAAGTATCACTTGGTAAGTGGTTGTTTACAGGACCTAAGATTTTGATATTAGATGAACCGACAAGGGGAATCGATGTCGGCGCGAAGTTTGAAATTTACACAATTATGAATGAACTGATCAATGAAGGAATGAGTATTATAATGATTTCCTCTGAACTGGGCGAAGTACTAGGGATGAGTGATCGAGTTTATGTCATGGCAGAGGGCTCCGTTAAAGGAGAGCTAACTATGGAGGAAGCGACACAAGAAACGATAATGGAACTTGCGACGCAATAAAAGGGGGATAATGATGAACTTTTTTGGAGAAGCAAAAGCACTCGTCAAAGCCAACATTCGGGATTATGGAATGTATATTGCGTTAATATTCATTATGTTAACGTTTACGATTATGACGAACGGACTATTTATGTCCTCAAGAAACATTAGTAATCTATTAGATTCAGCAGGATATATCGCTGTATTGGCAGTAGGGATGACGCTCGTAATTGTCATTCGCCATATAGATTTATCGGTTGGATTTTTAGCAGGATTTTTAGGAGCAATTGCAGCAATATTTTTAACACAAATGGGCGTGTCGGTTTGGATTACTATTCCAGCAATTTTAATCCTTGGAGCACTCATTGGATTGGTTAATGGTGTCTTAATCGCTAAAATAGGTATACCAGCCTTTGTAGCAACGCTTGCGGGAATGTTAATTTTCCGAGGTGCATTACTTCAAGTAACAGAAAAAACAGGAACTATTATTATTAAAGATGATCAATTTAATGCGATTGGGAATGGATTTATCCCTTCGATTATGCAAATAAATGGTTTGCATCTATTAACATTATTAGTTGGTTTAGTTGGGATTCTTTTATTTGTCTACAATGAAATTTCTACTCGTCGCAACAAAATGACTTATGGTTTCGAAGTTATGTCTAGTGGGTTATTCAGTGCGAAACTGGTGTTAATATCCGCAATTATTGGATATATTACATGGATTTTAGCAGGATACAATGGTTTATCATGGACAGTAATCATTATGATTATAGTAGTAGTTATCTATCATTTCTTAACGACGAAAACCGTACTTGGTCGCCATATTTACGCAGTCGGAAGTAATCCAGAAGCTGCTCATTTAAGTGGTATCAATGTACAAAAGATTACATATATCGTATTTGGATCGATGGGTATGCTCGCAGCATTATCTGGGATTCTATTTACTTCGAGACTACAATCAGCTACGACTACAGCAGGTACATTATTTGAACTGGATGCAATCGCTGCTGCTTATGTTGGAGGGGTATCTTCTGCTGGTGGTGTTGGTAAAGTAACAGGTGCTGTTATTGGTGCCATTGTAATGGCTTGCTTATCAAGCGGGATGAACTTGCTAGGTGTCGGTATATCTTATCAATACATGATCCGTGGAGGAGTTTTGGCAGGAGCAGTAATTTTCGATGTGATGACACGTAAGCAAAGAGCTTAATGTATAGGTTAATGTGGCACCCTTTCTTTCAAGGGGTGCCTTGTATTTTATCTAGGAGATTATGGAGTTTACTTGCGAACAACTGTTAGTTACTCACGGAAAGGGAAACAATACTTGCTCCAGTCGGTGAAGTATTTGCAAAAGGGATAAAAAGATTGGGAATCATCTGAATATAGGATTGTCAATTTAATTCAAGGTGTTAATATGGAAGAAACTAGCCTATGGAAAGGGGAAGGTGAATGAGAAAAACAATTGTTCTATTATTAGGAGCACTAATTATTATTTTTAGTTATTTAACAATTGTATCTGCAACAAAGGCTTTTCGGTCCTCTAGTGAATTACCTGCTTCCCTTTCCGAGATGGAAGATTCCATTCGCCTTGTATTGATAACACAAGAACTGGACACCCCTTTTTGGAATAAGGTTGGACAAGGAGCAAAACAGCAAGCAAAGCTAGAAAATGTGGACCTCGAAGTATGGGGAAGCTATGGAAATAACGAAGACGATTTTTTGAAAAAGATGGAGATCGCTATTCACTCAAAAGTAGATGGAATCATTGTTCAAGGCCTGGACACGGATGAATTTAAAGAACTAACCAAAATTAAAGCTGCTTTTTATGGAATACCTGTTATTACAGTAGCTAACGACGTTCCGGTAGAAGAAAGCTTGCGCAAAACATATGTAGGATCCGACCAATTTGGGGCGGGTAAAATGGTTGCTTATGAACTGATTAAAGAAATGGGTACGTCTGGAGAAGTAATAGTACTTAGAGATGAAGTACAAGCATATTACCAAAAAGAGCGCTTGGCTGGAATACAAGATGTCCTCGAAAATTATCCGGCGATTGACATAATTATTAGAGGAACAGAAGACACAAACGAACAAGTGATTTCGACAACCCAACAGCTTATGAATGATGCGCCGAGAGCTACTGCGTTTATCGCGATTAATGCAAATTATGCGGGACCTATGATTCAGGAAATAGGAAGACGAACGCAAGTAGAACCGTATCATATTTATACGTTCGATGACGGAGTTGAATCGACTACTCTTTTGGAGCAGGGAAAACTAGATGGCATTTTAGAACAAAAACCAGAACAAATGGGCCAGGAAAGTGTGAAATGGCTCATGGAGTGGATTTCTGGCGAGACAGTTCCTCTAAATTCTGGTGGTTATTTGACGGAAACCAAGATGCTTGTATCAGATGGTGACAAGCCATGACTACTATTCAACGAAAGATTTGGCTACTCGTTTCTGTTATGTTGCTCATCATGGGAATTATTTGGATGACGCTCACTTATTACAATCAGCAAACACAAGAACAAACAAATTCTATTCTACAGCGTTATTTACGCCTTAATGAAGTAACAATTGCTAGTCAAAAAATGATAACCGACTTAAATAATTATTTGTTGGATCCTACAGAAATACATAAAGTAAAGATAGAGAAAAGTATTAAAACCATTGAGGAAGTTCAACAGGATGTAGTAAAGCTTCGCAATGAAGAAAATGCGTTTTCTGTTACGAATTATATTCATTTAATCGATAGTTTAGTAGAGACGGCCAATCGTTCTATATTATTTTCAGAAGAGCAGGAATTAGAGGGCTCCACAAATGAATTCAATGAGGCAAATCGTATATCAATGTACATATCAGAAATGACATTAACTATTTTAGAGCGGGAGTTAAAAACCTATAATCTATTTTACCGAGAAATCATCGATCAGTCAGAGGAGTTAAAAAAACTAGGAATCTGGATACTCCTTCTAGTAACAGCAGTGTTGCTTCTAGCTACTTATTGGTTCTCGCTCAGTATTACAAAACCTGTACATCAGCTTACGAAAGCTGCAAACGAGTTAGCACATGGTCGTTTCAATCAAAAAATAATAGTAGAATCTAATGATGAAATTGCATTCCTAGCACAGACATTTGATACAATGCGCATAAATATTAATGACTTGATATTGGAGATTCAGCAAAAGGCACAGCTTGAACATGAACTTCAGCAAAGTAAGCTACTGTTAAAGGAGAGCCAATTAAAGAGTTTACAAAGCCAGATTAATCCCCATTTTTTGTTCAACACATTAAATACGTTGTCCAAGAAAGCTTACTTAGACGGGGCAGAGGAAACGAGTGATCTGTTAGTAAGTGTAGCTGGGTTACTGCGGTATAATCTGAAGCGGATCGATCGCCCAGTTACATTGTATGAGGAAGTGCTTGTGCTCTATCAATACATGGAAATACAGAGAGCACGCTTTGCTGACCGTCTGCATTTTGAAGCAAATATCGATGAATCCTGCTTACATGTTAATATTCCTGGCCTTACCCTTCAGCCTATTATCGAAAATGCTGTTATACATGCAATCGAACCAGAAGAGGATGGAGGTACTATCTCGGTTAGAATTTCAAGAGATGGGTCCTGGATTATTATGGAGATAGAGGATAGTGGGAAAGGTATTTCTCAGGATAATATAGAATTGCTACTAAGTGGGCATCTGGATACAAATGTAGGACATTCCACTGGAATTGGGTTTCAGAATGTAGTGAAAAGGCTCCAACTATTTTACGGTGTAGAAAATTTAGTATCTATTGAAAGTGAAGAGGGTATTGGAACGAAAGTAATCATACAAATCCCAGAAACTAGGGAGGAGGTAAATGATGAGACTACTAATAGTGGATGATGAACCAATTGAGCGAGAGGGAATGGAGGCCATCATCCAAAAGGCATTCCCTGACCTTTTAATTGAACAGGCGAAAAACGGTAAAATGGCAATCGAATTAGCAGATACTTTTCTGCCTGACTTAGTCTTAATGGACATAATGATGCCGGGGATTAATGGATTAGAGGCCATTGAAGCAATGAAGGTTTCTCATCCGACTACCAAATTTGTTATGGTAACTGCTTTTGATATGTTCGATTATGCAAGACAGGCTATCAAACTTGGAGTAAAAGATTATTTATTGAAACCTAGTAAAGCTAGTGAAATTGTTATAACAGTAGGAAGAGTATTAGATGAGTGTCAGAAAGAGCTAGAGGCAGAGAATAATAGTAAAATGCAAATCGAGAAGTGGGAACAGGCACTGACTTTGGCGGAAACGGATATTGTCACCCAGTTATTATTTGACCATGTTCATGAGGTCCATATTGATATGCTTGTAGAAATGCTTGAAACTCGTTCCACACTAGAAAAATTTGTTGTTGTACTTGTATTGCCAGAAGGTGCACATCATTATTATTTATCGATTAAAGAAAAGGTAAGAGCAACTGGAGATGCTTGGATAGGTGCTCTAAACGGGAGGCAGTTACCTCTAATTATTTTTCGAGATTCTAAGTGTAGCTTTCGATCGCAGGCGATAGCTTTAGCTAAATCCATTCTATCCTTGGGCAATGAGCAGCAAGGGACAGAGTGGTTCATGGGGATAGGTCAGGTATGTGAAAATCTAGATGAAATTCGCCTGTCTTACCAGGAGGCACTTATTGCGACAATGGATACAACCTTAGCAGTTAAGTATAGATTTTATATGGACGTTCCAGCCCTTACTTTAGAAACCGATAATCATATTATTAAGCAGCAACAAAAAGAATTTTTTGATCATATCCGGCTTGGGGATTGGGCTGCTATTCGTACCCGTTTGTTGGAAGTAATTCAGCAATATGAAAATGTGGGAAATTCATTGATCTATACTCAGCAACGCATACTCGAGTTACTTTGGGTGGCAAACCGTGTAATGGATGAAATGGGAATGGAAACGAATGCATTGTTTTTCTCGTTCCAGGCAAATGATTATAGACAGTTACGAACAGAAACACTATTACTGTTGGAACAGATGAATGCTGTTTATAACGCCCATTACGATCAAATAGAAGCTGATAAGATACATCAAATTCAACAGTATATTCGTGAACATTCACATGAAGATATTTCTTTGGATGCACTAGCATATCGAGTGAATTTGAGCACAATTTATATTAGTAAAATGTTTAAGGAAAAGCTAGGCGTCAACTATATAGACTATTTAACAGAGTGCCGCATTGAAAAAGCAAAGAAATTATTGAATGACCCAGAGAAAAGTTTAAAAGAGATTACTTTTGAAATTGGTTATCATGAACCCAATTACTTTAGTAAAGTATTCAAGAAAATGTGTGGCGTGTCTCCGAAAGAATATAGAAAAACATTATGGACTAAAAAAGCGGAAGTCTAGAGGAGGAGACAGATGAAAAGTAAGTTTATGACCGTTTGTCTTTTCGGAATGACCATGTTTCTTTTTGCCTGCACGGATAATTCTGTACCTAAAACTCAAGAGGCGGAACATAGTCCAGTTGTTAATGAGGAAGAGCCTGTTAGAATTGGTTTTTCCATGGATACATTGCTAGAGGAGCGTTGGCTAAAAGACCGTGAATTGTTTAAAGAGGCTGTAGAAAATCTAGGAGCAGAAGTAGAGATTGTTGCTGCAAATGGCGACGATGCGTTACAGATTTCACAAGCAGAGACACTTATTCAAAGTGGTATCGATTTATTGGTAATCGTACCTCATAATGCGGCAGCTACAGCAGCAATCGTCCATAAAGCACATCTTGCGGGAATCCAAGTAATTGCTTATGATCGTCTAGTTAAAAATGCAGAGGTCGATATGTACATTTCGTTTGATAATGAACAAGTTGGTAAAATGCAAGCGGAGGCTATGACGGCACTTGTTCCAAAGGGGAATTATGTCTTTATAGGAGGAGCCATCACGGATAATAATGCACATCTTTTAAAAAAAGGTGTATTTAAGGTGTTGCAACCATTTATAGAAAGTGGAGATATTCACGTTGTCTATGACCAATGGACGAAAGATTGGACTCCTGCAAATGCCCAGGCCAATATGGAACAAGCTATTCGTAATTCGAATGGTCAAATTGATGCAGTGATTGCTGCAAACGATGCTACAGCTGGCGGTGCCATTCAAGCACTCCAGAATCATGGACTAATTAGTCAAATACCAGTAGCGGGACAAGATGCAGATCTCGCTGGTGTTCAAAGAATTGTAGTTGGAACACAAACAATGACTGTTTATAAGCCTATACAAATACTTTCCAACAAAGTAGCTGAAATTGCAGTTTCCATGGCAAAAGGAGAAATTGTAACGGCCGACCAACAAATTAATAACGGTAAGAAAGAAGTACCATCTGTTTTGTTACCTCCGATTGCAGTAGATTTAGCTAATCTTGAGAGTACTGTTATTAAGGATGGATTTCATGCAGCAGAAGATATTTATGGGACTGTAACAAAGTAACTGGGGAAGAGTTCAAATAAATTATTACCTGGTTTAAAGCGAGATAGTTGTACGATTATTTTCTATGGAAGAATATTCACTTCTGTTCAGAGCAAATTAGACTCTAGGAGGTGAATATTCATGAGTAAAAATAACAATAAAACAACTAATATGAGAACGCATAATAGTTATGAGCTGTACAAAAATCCTACGAATAATCCAGACGAGGAGTTTTCAGAAGAATTTGTGGAGATATCCAAAAATAAGATCACAAATAAAATTAACAAAAACCCGTCTAACAAAAGAAAAAATAATTAGTATACGAAAGGTGAGATCAATTGAGCTCACCTTTTTCTATATTATTTACGTATCTAGAGCGTGCCGCGATTAACTTGCTCCTTTAATAGTTGAATATTGTTTAAGACATTTTTGGATATTTCTAAAGTTGCTTCAATAGCTTTAGCTTTTTCGCCGGATAATTGAAAAATAATATCATTAAAAAGTAGTTCCATTTCGTCTAAAATAGCTAACGTCGAAATGTTATAGAGACGAACATCATCAAATTTCCCAGGTTCGAAAATAGCAGTATCTAGATAAGGCATAAAATTTTGAAGCATTTCAGGAAGGTTAGCTGATAGACTACCTGATCCCATACGAACGGTTTCTGCTATTGTTTCTATCTCTTCTAATGGAACTAATGCATTATTTACTGCTGCTTTTACTTTTTCCTCATAATCCGTAAATATACTTATAAGTAAGCTAATTGGATTACCATAGAGTCCGACATTTAAAGCTGCCTTTACCGAAAAAATTATAGCGGATACTGCACTTTCAATCATTAGAGCAACAGTATAAATTCTGTCAACAATTGGGTGTACTATAGTAGTTACTAATGATGTAATTTGTTTATGGGCTAGCTCCACTTGAATTTCTTTTATTTTCATCCCAATTGTCAAATATGGAGAAGTATCAATATTCATGATTTCCGTTTTTTGTATAGTATCTACACCATCTGCAAGAGATTTTCCTGATTGGATAGAACCTCCTAGGTTTTGATCCTTGTTAAACATGGAAGTAGCAATATCCTTAACTTGGGTTTCATAGTTTGTTAATTGGTTATGAACAGCCTCTTTGTTCTTGTGAACGATTGAGTAATGCGCATTTAGTTCACCCACTATTGCATCTACAAACATATCCTTGCCACCTTTAAAAAGCTCGGGTATGTGTGTTTGGATGATTATTTGAGCACCATTCACTAAGTTATCGACATCATCTTTTAACTGATTTAAATATTCTCTTGCAGGAGCAAAGAGGCTCTCTACATCAATATTTATCGAAGTGATAAATTCTATTATTTCTGCAGGCTTAGAGTTCAGGATAGAATTTAGTATTCTGCATTTAGATTCTGCAGAGTCTAATAGAGAAATTAAATAGTCGATACACCCTTTAAGAATCGTCCCCGTGTTGGAGATGCCGTTGTATAAAGGATCACCGGCAGCTTCATCAAACATAGTTTGAAAGGTTTGTTGTAAGACAGTTACGCGATTGCTAAACTGCATACTTTCATCTAATACAATGCTTACGGAATTGTTTAGATAGCTTTGTACATTCGTAATTCTGCCTTTTACCTGATCTCGAATACCGTTTGATAGTAGTAGCATATTCTCTTTGTTTAAAACAATTTTTTCTGTTTGACCACCATATAAAGGGGAACCAGTCCAAAGGCTTGTGACGATGTGATCATCTGCACCAATGTAAATAAATCCATGCCCTGGCTGGCCCTTTATCCCAACTTCAATTTTAAATTCACCATTCTCATCGGCTTCTACGTAGCCTGTGTGATTAGAACCAAGCATTGAAAAAAGAGGAACACCATTGTTTATGCCATATTTATTTCCAGGAATTCGATCGCCTAAACCAAGAGATTCCTCCGTCCCGGTTAGAAAATCGTACTTACTATAGTAATTTGTAATATTGGGATATTCTTTACTAGAGTCGACCATTCCAAAAGGAAGAATAGCAGGATTAAGCGTTACTGCTTTCACCTTAGGATTCTCCATTGCAACTGCATTTGTTAAGGCACCGGCTAGTGAATTTCCGGAGACCGAAGAAATTGGTCCATATTTATCATGCATTTGCTGATAATATGTTTTGGCATCTAAAATTTGCTGTGGTGGAACTTTGCCGATTAACGTAGTATTCGTTTCGAGCCAGTCCTTATCTAATTGTTCACTACCTACAAATACAATCGATAGCTCTTTCGTTTCAAAATTTTGTATAGTTAATGCATCTAAACCAGAGGAAGAATCATATCTTGTGTCTATTACATCAAATTTTTTTCCATTAACTTGTATACTTTGGTAAACAAGATAATGCCTGTATGCGTGATATCCCGCAAGCTCGACCAAATCCTTGTCGTTTGTGTTTGATACATTCTTAATAGTGGTCATAGGTGATCAACTCCTATTCCTTCATAATCTGATTCAACACGTTTTTATTTAGAGTGTTTGGTTTTGAACCAGAGCCATATTTACTATTAATTAAATTGTCATTTAATATCAAAGCATAGGAGCCTCTTGGTAACCCATCTGTAGTTTTAATCTTATTATATATCTCATCGTAAGCTTCCTCGTCAGGGTCAGTGTTGGCTTCCTTCATGAAAAAGTTAAGAGTTACGTTAACTGCATCTGGATTAAATTTACTTTCATCTAGTATTTTTCTCAACTCTTCTTTACTAATATTTTGGTTCTTTAAATACAAGTTGTTAAGCTCATTGAAGACATCATCGAACACACTAATATAGTAATAGGGGGTAGAGTAACCAGAGTCAGTATTGTTTACTGCCTCCATATTTTTACCTATAACAGGATAATTCGTAATTACTTGATTTACAAAGGTATCCAAATTACTCATTTCTTTTTCATACGCCATTGCATATAATCCACCCGATAAAGCATCTTCTACTTGACCTTCTTGTGACCAAACACTATCTGTTTTCACTGTTTTACCTTTCACATCAATTGGTACTATTGCAAAAGCGTGAAAATGTGGTTCACCTACTGATTCTACAAATACCGAAACACCGTCGGCAGCACCTACCAGATTATGCACAATTACTTCCGTTTTATATTTATCGCTAAAGAATTTTTTAACCGCAACTTCAATATCCTCGCGGTTAGTTTCTGCAATCTTATCTGTTTCTTCACCATTTTTTAACGCGTAGCCTTCCCCGTTATAATCCTGAATGCTAACTAGATTTTCTGTGTTGATAGCAATCTCTTGATCTTGGACTGGTTGTTCTTCTGTTTCAGTTTTCGCTTGAGTACCTTTTGTATTATCAGTTTCCATGTTGCATCCTCCTAGCATAACTGTTATGCCTATACTAATTGCCAAGACTTTATTGTTCTTACGCATATGAAAATCCTCCTAACGTGGATATACAATTTATATTTTCAAATTCCTATATTTACTAATTATATTAAAACGAGAAGTAATATGAAAATATAAACCTATTTTTTGTTTGAATTTTTAAAAAACAGGTGTAAGGGTATGACTTAATAAAAAATAAACAGGACTTTTGTTTTAGATGAAAGGACTAAACTTCGAATTGGATGATCAGAGTTAAAATGGTTTTTTATTTTATCCATTATCAAAATGATGAAGGTATTTCCTCGTTAATATAGAAATTATTAGAGGGATGGGGGCGAGAGATATGAAAAAAAATAATCCATACGAGGCGGCGCAGAAATTTGTACATAAGTATTTTCCAAATTGTAATGGGGCCTTGTTAGCAGGGAGTGTCATTCGGGGAGAGGCGACGGAAACGTCTGATTTAGACATTGTAATTTTTGATGAAACGTTTCCTTCTTCTTATCGAGAGACATTTATAGAATTCGAGTGGCCGATTGAAGTGTTTGTACATAATGGAAGCTCCTATAAGTCGTTTTTTGAGATTGATCGAGAGCGTGCACGACCTTCGCTGCCTAGAATGGTGTCAGAGGGAATAATTTTAAGAAACGACGGGATTATAGAAGCTATAAAAAAAGAAGCAGAGGAACTTTTAAAGGAAGGACCAGAAAAATGGACCGAGAAAACTATACGAATCAAACGGTATTTTCTTACAGATACATTAGATGATTTTATAGGAAGTTCTAATAGAGCGGAAGGAATATTCATCGCAAACACATTAGCAGAACTTACAAGCGAATTTGTTCTTAGAACTAACCAACGTTGGATAGGAACTTCTAAATGGATTGTTCGCACTTTAAAAGCATTTGATGAAGACTTCGTCAATCAATTTGTTGAAGCGTTTGATACATATTACACAACCGGCGATAAAAGCAGAGTAATTTGTTTAGTAGAGGCAGCGATGGAGCCTCATGGGGGTCGGTTGCTAGAAAGTTTTTCATTAGGGAAATAGTGGAATAAGGAGGTCATATGAGAACTATAATTGGAATATTATCCATATTATTTGGAGCATTGTTTATAAATATCACAATTAATCAATTCGAGAAAATAGGAAATATTATGCTGACCTTTTACGGGATAACGTTATGTGTACTCGGTGCTAATGTACTTAGCAATCGAAAAATAACAAATGGTAAAATTTATACAAGAGTTATAGGAATAGGTATTGCGATGATATTATTTGGAGTTGCGTTCGTATTGAAACCAGGTGAAGCAGGTAGCAGTTTTGGAATGACCATAATTATCCTTGGTTTGTTATTTTCATTAGTAGATTATTTAGAACTATAGGATAATGAGCTGGAATGAAGTCGATGTCCAAAATAAATATAATGCCGACTATTAAAAAATTTGCAAACTTTTAACTCTTGTTCGACGTCTAATAAATACTAACTTTAAAAAGTCCGGTTTAATAGGCATATAACAGGAGGAATAGCGTGAAGAATTTACTAGTTCTTTTAATGCCAATGATGCTATTGGTAGGGTGCAATAATGAGGAGACAGAACCCGCTACAGAAACCGATAAGCTTGGAAGCGAGACGGTAATAGACGAGCCAAAAGAAGAGGTTGAAGAAAGTGATGTAGAAGAGACTACTATTGTTGAAGAAGATAATAATAATAATGCAGTGGAGGAAAATAAGAATACGAGTGAAAAGCCAGTAATGAAGGAAAAACCTGTAACTAAAGAAAAAACAGAAACTGTAAATCTCTCCGGAACAAAAGATAAATATTTAAAGCAGCTAAATGACATTGAAAATAGTCTAGGTGATTTAAACAATCAATACAACAATGGTACACAAACCGAGATGCACGAAGCAAAGTCAAAAATTTTAAATAAATGGGATGTAGCCTTAAACGAGATCTATGGTGTATTGAAAAAACAGCTGTCTGCAGATGAAATGAGTAGTCTAAAAGTGGAACAGCGAAATTGGATTAAACAAAGAGATCAAAAGGCTAAAGATGAATCCTCTGTTTTTACAGGTGGAACAATGGAAGCTACTATATACGTATCTACACAGGCACAGCTGACGAAAGAACGCTGTTATGAATTAGTACAAAAATATATGAAATGAAAATAGAGTTGAAAGTCAGCTAATGTTGATTTTCAACTATTTTTGTACTTACTCAATATACCTGAAGGAATAATTACTCATTTGTTGAATTAAACAATAGGCTTAAATATGAGGTGAAAAACCATGTGGATCATTAAAAATATGGAGAATAAGGAACTGGAATTCTTGAAGGATATGCTATATGAATCGATTTATATGCCAGAGGATGTAAAAGATAAAGCAAAGCTATTAAACTCCCCTTCAATAAAAAAGTATTATGAAGATTGGGGAAGAAAAGGAGATATAGCATTAATAGCAACTGATGCCAATAATAGAGCAGTAGGAGCAGTTTGGTATAGACTTTTTGATGAATCTAATATGGGATATGGCTATGTAGACAATCAAACTCCGGAATTAGGAATCGCAGTTATGAAAGAAGCAAGAGGATTAGGAGTAGGCACTTTACTTATGAAAAAGATAATCGAACAGGCTGCAGTGGATGGATATAAAACGCTCTCCTTAAGTGTTGACCCTAATAACAGAAGCGCAGTTCATATTTATCGACAGCTAGGTTTTGTAGACTACGGCATATCAGGGACATCGATAACGATGATTTACCGAGAAGAGAGCAAAGTTTAATATTAAATAATAAAGTCAGTTTGGGGAACAACTAAAGTGACTATTTAAATCTTAAACAAGGGTGTGTTTCACATGAAGACTGCAGTTTTCTTGGATCGGGATGGTGTAATTAATGAGGTGCTCACGGAGCGAGTTAAATTTGTGAACAAACCAGAGCAGCTATATTTTTTACAAGGGGTCCCTGAAGCTATTAAGAAATTGAACGCTTCCTTCGATCATATATTTGTCGTTACCAATCAAGGAGGAGTAGGATTGGGGTTTATGAAGGAATCCCAGTTGCAAAGAATCCATGACCATATGATTGCAGTTTTAAAAAAGGAAGGTGCTACTATTCATGAGGTTGTATACTGTCCGCATAAGCCAAAGTCTGGTTGTGCATGTCGAAAGCCAAACAGTAAGTTAATAGTAGATCTGGGTAAAAAGTATAATGTGGATTTGTCTAAATCCTATATGGTGGGGGATACGGACACAGATATTATTGCTGGGAAAAAAGCCGGAACAAAAGGAGTTTTTCTAGGGAAAAGCGATCCTATTGCGGATGCTGTATTTCCGGATCTTATAAGCGCGGTAGAATGGATTTTACAGGATGCAAAAACAAGTTAAGGTATTTTATGTTACATCAAGCGTATAATTTGAAAAGGAGTAGGATTTTGCTAAAGACTCGTGAATATGAGATGATTTGAATATGCATGGATCCACGAATAATACCATATGTATGTGAAATACTATATGGATAAACAAATCATATAAGTTTTGTGTAAATGCAAGTTGTATTGGGTAGTGAATACTAGAAAGAATACGTGATATTAATAGGAGGAATTTGAAATGGAAGAAAAAATGGGTAGTATTGAAGTAGGAGAAATCCTAACGGTATTAGATGAAGAAGATCGCGAACAAGAGATCGAAGTAATCGGGCTTTTAACAATTGAAGAAAAAGAATATGCAGCAGTTGCATTTGCGGAGGATACGCAAGAAGAAACCGACGAAGACATGGATGTATTCTTTTTCCAAGTAGTTGAAGGTGAGGACTTAGCGGAAATCGAAACAGATGAAGAATTTGAAAAAGTATCTGCAGCATTTCTTGAAGCAGAAGAGGCAGTAGAAGACGAAGAATAGAAAAACTAGAAAAGAGAGGATAATCTCCTCTTTTTTTCAATTAGTAGTAGGATAGCTTTGGTAGGAGGTAAATGGAATGTTACAAAATGAAGGTAAACTAGATATTGGCAGTACATTTAAAGTGTTAGATGAAAATAACCAAGAACAAGAAATGAAAGTTGTAGGATATTTGACTGTAGAACAGATGGAATATGTTGCAGTCATTTTCCTAGAGGATATACAAGAAGATTCTGAAGAAGATATAGGTATTTTCTTTTTCCGGTTAGATGAAGACAAAAACTTTGTCATGATGGAAAGCGACGAAGAGTTCGAAAATGTATCGGCAGCATATATCAAGCTAGAGAAAAATAACTTTGCTAAAAAGAAAAAAAGATAAATACTTGTAACTTTAAAGCATGATACCTAACACAATAGGTATCATGTTTTTTTATATACATCTTCAGGCGGAGATAGAACCGTACCTAGGGGCTAATTTTAATATAGCTATAATAAGATAAAATGAATAATAATAGTAAAAGATAAGGGGGTAGAACTAGTGGATACGTATAGATGGAAAGTTGAAGAGGAACTATTTCTTTGGAAAAGGAAGATGACGAAACGAACGGGATTAATAGGTCGTACGTCTAAGAATGTACAAACAAAGGTTAACGGACTTATTCCTGAAAAGGTCCATCAAGTGATAACGGAAAGTATTAAGAATATGGTAAAGGTGACGCTTGTTGGGTCAAATATAAAAATGAAAAAAAGGCTGCCACTGGAACTTAACCTTCAGGAGCGAGATGAACTTTTACAGGAAAAACTTACTACGTTCCGAAAAACTGCTGTAGTAGAAGGAGCAGGGACAGGAGCAGGAGGTATACTCCTTGGACTCGCTGACTTCCCGCTACTATTATCAATTAAGATGAAGTTTCTCTTTGAAGCAGCCACGGTTTATGGATTCGACACGGATGAATACGAGGAAAGGTTATATATATTGCATATATTCCTTTTAGCTTTTTCTAGTGAGGAAAAAAGAAAAGAAACGCTAGAAATTATGGAGCACTGGGAGCAACAAAAGAGCTTAATTGGCGAGATGGATTGGCGAGATTTCCAACAGGAATATCGGGATTATATTGATCTAGTGAAAATGCTCCAATTACTACCTGGAATAGGAGCGATGGTAGGAGCTGTTGCTAACTATAATTTGCTCGATCAACTTGGTGAAACAGCGATGAATTCATACCGACTTCGTTTATTGTCAAAAAATGGTCTTGAAATAACAAAGGGCATTGACTTTAATAATTAGATTCCATACCAAATTATTGGTATTTTCTCTATCTTGCAATCATAGACTTCAAAGACTGCAAAAGAAGGAGAGATTTTTTTATGAGTTTTAAATATGTTGGTATCATACTAGGCGCTTCTGCACTATCAATCGGACTTTTTTCAGCGAACGTCCATGCAACTACTACTTTGAAAGAACAACCCCCTGTACAAATTCAAGCAGCATCAACAGACAATGTTTTTACAAAAGAGGATTTGATCAAAAAGTTTCGAGGTCTATTTCCAAAGCAATTCGATTTCTTGAAGAGTTCCGATTTCCAGATGAACGGTGGTTATTATTTTCCTGGTGACGAGACAATGCGTTATGATCTATACTTCACAAAAACAATCGATGGAAAACAGTTATATGGCAATGTTTCGTTTGTAGGTAAAGATTTACAAATAGAAAACTTCTCTTATCAACCTGCAACTGTAACAGAAGCGCTTTTTCCAGCTAAAGTTTCTAAAGTGGAAGCGCAAAAGATAGCCGGAGATTTTATGAAAAAATATCTAGATGGCGGTGAATATCAATTAGAGACGGATTCTTATGGCTATTATCCAAATCAGATATTAACGGAACCAATACGATATTCATTTTCCTACACTCGTTTGAAAAACAAAGTTTCTGTTACTGACCAACGAATTGAAGTTTCCATTCTAGGAAACGGTGAAATTGTTGGCTTTTATAGAAATCCAGAAACTAACAAAGCATCCACTTTTGATGACGTGAAAAAAGTAAAAGCGAAAGATGGCGTATTAAAAAAGGTAAAAGAAAATATATATGTGGAAAAGCAATATCAAGTAGAAACAGATTACCAAACTGGTGAACGACATGTACGACTCGTATATCAACCGTCACCAAATTTACTTGGTGTTCATGCTTCTTCTGGAAAATACTTAACTTCCAAAGGATACTCAGTAGATTTCCCTAAAAAATCAACCATTTCGCTGCTTTCTTCCAAGCAGCTCCCAGCCAACTATAAGAATGGGATCACTATAGAAGAAGCAAAGAAAATGTCCGAGAAATTACTGAAAATAGATTTGAAAAATGTTAAGTTGAACATCGACTCTATCAGAGAAATGACTAATTATAACGGACAGGAAGTTATTAGTGTTCAATATATGTATAATTTTCCAAATGGCGGTACTGGAGCAAGTATAGAGATAGACAAACAAACAGGTGAAGTAATTCAGTACTATAATATGAAGAGTGAGATCTTAGCGCAGATGGGTGAGAAGCCAAGTGAAGCGAAGCCTCTTTCCGAAAAACAAGCGCTTGAAAAAGCAGTGGAACATATGAAAAAGTGGATTCCATCTTACCTTCATAACTATGCAAAACCTACAGAGGTAGCATATATAGATGAAATGCAGGGTAGCTTTATGTTTAATTTCCCGAGAGTTGTAAATGGAGTTGTGGTTTCGGGTGATTCTATTAATGTCGGAGTGGCGAAGGATGGTTCACTAAATAACCTTTATGTTAATTATCAAGAGGTGAAGAGTTGGCCATCACCAGAAAAAGCAATATCAGAAAAAGAAGCGAAGGAAATAATAACTAAGGCATTGAGTTTAAGACTTAACTATATGAAATCCAATCAAAAAGAGGGAAATAACCACTATGACCTAGTCTACTCTCAATTATTTAATGAGAAATCTTTTAGTACTTTAGATGCTTTAACAGGTGAGTGGCAAGTGCTTAATGGAGAGAACAATACAACTGTTGTTTCCCATCCTTGGGCGCAAGAGGAACTAAATTATTTTATAAATGCAAAAATCCTTGATGTCAAAGATCCAAAACAGTTTGACGGAGATGCTGCTATTTCCAAGGGAGAAGCGCTAAAAGTAATGATGAAATCACTTACTTATATGTATGATGGCTATTATTATCCTGAGCAGGACAATCAGAAACAATCATTTGACAATATCGATCCTAAGCATCCACTATACCAGTCGGTCGAGCGTGCTGTGGATATGGGAATCCTAAAAGCTGATACAAAGAGTTTTGCGATAGATGAGCCGGTAAGTAAAGAACAGCTAGCAGTTTGGTATATTCGTGCATTAGGTCTCGAACAGGCTGCCAAAAATTCGACTATTTATAAACTTCCTTTTACAGATGCTGATAAAGTACAAAAGGAATTACTAGGTTATGTCGCACTTGCTAATTCATTAGAATTATTGGAGGCGGAAAAAGGAGTATTCAATCCTAAAAAAGAAGTAACCTATGCAGAACTAGTAGTTTCAACAATTCACCTTGCTCACAAGATTTCAGAAAAAGGAAGAACTTTTCTTTATTGATATTTAAGCAATTTAAACAGCTTTCAATTATTTAAATTTACGTTGCTTTTTGGATCTCTGGATGATATTATCGGATTATAAATACGCATATTGGTCACATGTTACTGAACTTTTCAGGCATGGTGGTAAACTGTGAGGGAATAATACTATTATTCTTTTCCATTACCCCATGCCTTTTTATGTTCTTTTAGGTCTCATGGAGCAATATATTTTAATAAGACAATTTCCATAATATCTTTATACAAAGGAGTTCTACTAATGTTTGCTAAATTCATGAAAAAAAATAAAGTACAAGTATTCTCACCACTATCTGGTCAAGTGATTCCCCTAGAACAAGTTCCAGATCCAGTTTTCAGTCAAAAAATGATGGGTGAGGGAGTAGCAATTATGCCAACAGGAGGAGATGTAGTAGCGCCGATTGATGGGACAGTTGTATTAATCTCTAAAACAAAGCATGCGATCGGTATTCGGACAAAGGACGATACCGAAGTGCTAATTCACGTTGGTTTGGAAACAGTCACACTAAAGGGTGAAGGATTTACTGTATTTGTAAATGAAGGTGATGTAGTTTCTACAGGACAAAAACTAATGACAGTGGATTGGGATTTTATCAAAGATAAAGTGCCAAGCATTATTACACCAGTAGTAATTACGAATAGTGCAGAAAGAACTGTAGAATATACTGATGCGTCAGCAAGTGTAGCGGGTGACACATTGGTAATGTCTGTTTCTTCGAAGTAATTCAGGTTGGATAGTATGTGAAGGAGGCTGACTTTCCATTAAAATCACAAAGATACTTAATAATAACGCTGTGATTGTTCTACATGATGGACGCGAGAAAATAGCTATTGGCTCGGGTATAGCTTTTCAAAAGAAACGGAATGACATTATCATTGGGTCCAAAATTGAAAAGATTTTTGTTATGCAAGAAAATGATAAGCTAGTGCAGCTATTAAGTCGAATTCCAGAAGAACATTTTACTATTTCAGAAGAAATAATTACTTACGCCGAAGCGTATTTAAATACAAGATTAAATGAGCATATTCATATAGCTTTGACAGACCATATCTCATTTGCTATTGAAAGAGCAAAGGATGGCATTAATTTAAACAATAGACTGCTTCATGAGATTCGAGTTCTATATAGAGCAGAGTTTGAAATAGGTCTTTGGGCAATTCAGCATATAAATAAAACGTGTCAGGTAGAAATGCCTGTAGATGAAGCGGCTTACATAGCGCTTCATATTCACACGATGAAAATTCAAGGGGGGGATTTACATCAGACAATAAGACAAACCAATTTAATAAAGGGCATGGTTTTATCGATTAAAAAGTACTTGAATATTGAAATTGAGGAAGACGATATTTCCTATCATCGGTTAATCACCCATTTACGCTTTGCATTAACACGGTTAAATCAATCTGAGCTTCATATGATGGATGAAGAAATGTTAGTGATGATTCAAAAGAAATTCCCGGTTGGTTATAGTTGCGCAAGCCAAATAGCAAAAGAGCTTAAGGCGGACCATGGAATTGAGTTTCCCGAAGAAGAGTTAGGTTATATTGCACTGCATATTGAACGGTTAAGAAAGCAAGTTTCATAATTCGGCATTATTTTATACTATTATATTTTTATTAAAAATCAGTTAAAAGGAGATGAATAAATTATGATGAAGTTTTTACAAAATTTGGGGCGTTCGTTAATGCTTCCAGTAGCTGTTTTACCCGCAGCTGCAATATTAATGGGGATTGGATACTGGATTGACTCGGATGGTTGGGGATCAGGAAATGTATTTGCAGCCTTCATGATAAAAGCTGGTAGCTCGATTATTGATAATATTCCTATTCTGTTTGCAGTAGGGGTAGCGATAGGGATGTCCAAGGCGAAAGATGGGGCAGCCGCTTTAAGTGGATTAGTAGCTTTCTTAGTTGTAACTACGATGCTTTCAAGTGGGACTGTTGGTTTATTACAAGGAATCGATGTAGAGAGTGTTGATCCTGCATTTGGAAAGATTAATAATGCATTTATAGGTATTCTTTCTGGTCTTGTTGCTGCAACAATGTATAATCGCTTCAGTCACGTGAAATTACCTGATTTCTTAGCATTCTTTAGTGGAAAACGTTTAGTACCTATTATGTCCGCAGTTGCAATGTTAGTTGCTTCTGCAGCACTATTTTATATTTGGCCAATCGTTTTTGGTGGACTAGTTAACTTTGGTGAAGCAATTAGTAGTCTAGGAGCAGTAGGCGCTGGGCTTTATGGCTTCTTTAACAGACTATTAATACCTACAGGATTGCATCACGCATTAAATGCAGTGTTTTGGTTTGACACTGTTGGTATAAATGATATCAATAAGTTTTGGAGCAGTGAAGGCGTTAAGGGTGTAACTGGTATGTACCAAGCCGGATTCTTCCCGATTATGATGTTCGGATTACCAGCAGCAGCTCTTGCAATGTATCACACGGCTAAAACAAAAAGAAAAAAACAAGCAGCTTCTCTTATGCTTGCAGCTGGTTTTGCGTCATTCTTCACAGGTGTAACTGAGCCACTTGAATTTTCATTCATGTTCTTAGCTCCAGCACTTTATGTAGTTCATGCAGCTTTAACAGGGTTATCTTTATTCATCGCAGCATCCTTTAACTGGACAGCAGGCTTTGGATTTAGTGCAGGGTTAGTCGATTATCTTTTAAGTCTTCGAATTCCAATCGCTAATTTCCCGCTTATGCTATTGCTACAAGGGCTAGTATTTGCAGTTATTTACTATTTCTTATTCCGTTTCTTAATCTTGAAGTTTAACTTAAAAACTCCAGGTAGAGAAGACGATACAGATGAAAGTGAAGAAACTGTTGTAGTTTCATCTGATGATAAGTTTTCAAATATGGCAGCTAGAATCTATGATGGGCTAGGTGGGGACGCCAATGTTGCATCTGTAGAACACTGTACAACTCGTTTACGTGTAGAAGTATTAGATATGGATAAAGTCGATCAAAAGAAAATTAAAGATACTGGTGTTCCAGGTATTAATATAGTAGGTCCGAAAAATATTCAAGTTATTGTTGGAACAAGCGTACAATTTGTTGCAGACGAAATTGAGAAAATACGTAAATAGTAGATAATTGAAAAGCTGTTTAATTTGGGTGTCCATATTAAACGGCTTTTTCTTTATGGTGATGCAGATTCTATTTATCATTTTGGGATTATTAATCTATACTGTTATTAAGCAAACTGCGGAGGTGTAGTAATGAGTAAAACAATTCTAATATCGAACGTGACTATTGTAAATTATGATCGTGAAATTACAGGGGATCTATTTATCCGAGATGGTAAGGTAGAGAAAATTGGACAAGCTTTACAAGTGGAGGCAGATATCTTTTTAGATGGAACTGCAAAGAATTGGATAGTTATGCCAGGTTTTATCGATATGCATATTCATGGGTCAGCTGGTTTTGACATGATGGATGCTACAGAAGAAGCGCTTAGAGGAATGTCTCGTTCATTAGTAAAAGAAGGTACGACTAGCTATTTGCCAACTACTATCACTCAACGGGTGGATGCGATTGAAGCAGCGCTTGAAAATGTAAATGGCTTTGTAAATAATGCAGATGAAGCAGAGGTTTTAGGGATTCATGTAGAGGGACCATATATTTCTACAAAATGGGCTGGAGCACAGCCAATTGAACATATTAGCGAGCCCTCTATTGAACAGTTTCTAAAGTGGCAACAACTTAGTGGAAATCGCATTAAACAAGTGACCGTTGCTCCCGAAATAGTGGGTGGTTTTGAATTTGTACAAGCCATGAGTGAGGAAGGCATTATCTCTTCAATCGGACATTCAGATGCTAGTTCAGATGAAGTTGAAAAGGCGGTCCAATTAGGAGCTAAGCAAGCTACCCATTTATATAACCAAATGCGTCCATTCCATCATCGTGATACAGGTGTAGTCGGATCAGTTCTGCTAGACGATCATATGAAAGTGGAAATCATTGTTGATTATATACATAGTCATATGAAGGCAGTGAATTTAGCATACCGTTTGAAGGGTGCTGAAGGAATTATTTTAATAACAGATGCTATGCGTGCTAAAGGATTAGATTATGGGGAATACGATCTTGGTGGACAGACTGTTTATGTCACAGAAAAAGGTGCACATCTGTCTAGTGGCGCATTAGCGGGAAGTATACTGACAATGGACCAGGCTGTTCGTAATATGAAGCAAACGACGGGTTGTTCCTTGCAAGAACTGGTATCGATGTCCTCTACTAATGCAGCGAAACAATTGAAATTATCCCATAAAGGGTATATTGATGAAGGCTTTGACGCAGATTTGGTTATATTGGATTTGGAATTGAATGTACAAAAAACAATCTGTCGAGGAAATATAGTATTTGAAAGTTAATGAAAATAGAGGTGATCAAATGCAGTCCTATTGGAAGGAAATAAATAGTTTACTGGAGCAGGTTGCAGCACTGGAAAAAGAAAATATAGATAATACTTCTAAGCTAATTGGTGACCGTATTAAAAAGGGGGGAATAGTGCAATTATTTGGTTGTGGACATTCCCATCTTTTAGCTCAGGAAGCATATTACCGTGCAGGAGGGTTAGTACCTGTTGCTCCGATTACCATAGAGCCTTTAATGTTACACAAAGGTGCGTTGACTTCTTCACAGAACGAGAAAGATCCTACGTTCATCGAGCGTAATAATGACAACATAAGCTTTCAACCGAATGATATTCTAATTGTTATTTCTACTTCTGGTCGCAATCCAGCTCCAATAGATATGGCTTTCTTAGGGAAAAAGGCGGGTATTTTAGTTATCTCTCTTCAGTCTTTAAATTATAAGGACCAAGAAGGTCGACACGCGAGCGGGAAGCGCCTAGAAGATGTAGTGGATATCGTTTTAAATACACATATACCTGTTGGCGATGGACTTCTGAGTAACAAGGGATTGCAATATGGTCCATCTTCTACGGTTGTTGGGGCTGCTCTTCTTAATGCACTTATTTCGCAAATTATCGAGGAGATAAGTAAGGAATCTGATCAACTACCAGTGTTTAAAAGTGCAAATCTCTCAGATAGCCAATTGCATAATGAAGAGATGATGGAAAAGTATAAAAATCGAATAGATTTTAACTAAAGTATTATTAGTGCTTGTTTGCTCTCGATTTGCATCAAATGACCAAATTGAATATAATGATAATTTTACTAACGTAAAAATTTAGCAATTAGTGAGTATGCGCAATTCAGAAAAAGGTGGTTTTCAGTATGGCATTAGATTTAGAAGTATGGGAAGACAATGATGCTCTATATAGTCGGGCACAAGAAATATTTTCAACACAGATAAAGAATGGTGCAATTACATTTGGATTAGCAACGGGTGGGACGATGATTCCACTTTATGAAAAGCTGCGAAGTAGTGCGTTGGATTTCTCTCACTGTAATAGTGTAAATCTAGACGAGTATGTGGGAGTTCCTCAAGGACATCCAGCAAGCTACCATACGTTTATGCAACAACATCTCTTTGAGGCAAAACCATTTAAAGCTACATATATTCCAAATGGAGTAGCTGAAGATGTACATGCAGAAGCATTAAAATATGAAAACGTGTTAAAATCACTAACTGTCGATATGCAATTATTAGGTGTCGGAGTGAATGGGCATATAGGTTTCAATGAACCAGGTACATCCTTTCAAAGTGAAACAGATGTGGTTGAGCTAACAGCTTCCACTAGATCTGCAAATGCTAGATTTTTTGACTCGCTTGATGAAGTTCCAAAGCAAGCCATTACGATGGGCATTGCTTCTATAATGAGAGCGAAATGCATTCTTTTAATTGCAGTAGGAGAAGAGAAAAGAACTGCGATTGAAGCGTTATTAAAAGGAGATGTAACGGAGGATATTCCGGTTACACGGCTTTGTAATCATCCCAATGTTATTGTGTTAACTGATTTGCAAATTAATAACGACTAAAAATAGTATAGTTACAAGTAGCGTTCGAAGAGTCCATTTTCGAACGCTTTTTTGTATGTACGAAGAAGCAGTGTTTATTGTAAATACATAATGAGAAATAGAAAGAAGGAATTTTCGGATAATTGCAGAAGTAGGTATAGATGAGTTTGTTTATAAGGAGGGAATTACTATGGAACGAAATACTTCACTAGACTATGCCCAAAAATTAGATGAGCAAGATACTTTAAGGATGTATCGACACGAATTCTATGTCCAACCAAATACCATTTATATGGATGGAAATTCCCTTGGGTTACTCTCTAAGCGAGCAGAAAATTCAGTATTAACCCTACTAGATTCTTGGAAAGAATATGGAATAGATGGCTGGACAAAAGGGCAGTATCCTTGGTTTTATTTCCCTGAGTTATTAAGTGAGATGTGTGCTCCACTAGTAGGAGCCTCAAAGGACGAAGTAATTATAACGGGCTCTACAACGGCAAACTTGCATCAGTTGGTTGCTAGTTTTTATCGACCCGAGGGAAAGCGTACGAAAATAGTTGTGGATGAACTAAATTTCCCATCTGATATATATGCTATTAGTAGTCAGCTGTCCTTGCATGGATTGGATACTAAAGACCATATGATAATGGTGAAAAGTCGAGATGGCTATACGTTAGAGGAAGAAGATATTATTAATGCGTTGACCGATGATGTGGCTCTAATAGTACTACCTAGTGTGCTATATCGAAGTGGTCAAGTATTAGACATCCAATTGCTCACGGAAGCGGCGCATAAGCGCAATATTATTATTGGTTTTGATCTGTGTCATTCAATAGGATCTGTACCACATGAGTTAGATAAATGGGACGTAGATTTTGCTTTTTGGTGTAACTACAAGCATCTGAATGGTGGACCTGGTGCAACAGGTGGTTTATATGTGAACCGTAAGCATTTCGGAAGAAAGCCTGGATTAGCAGGGTGGTTTGGGTCAGATAAAGAGAAGCAATTTGATATGTCTACCCAAATGGTACCAGCAGCTGATGCTGGTGCGTATCAGATCGGGACTCCTCATATACTAAGCAGTGCACCATTATTAGGTTCGCTAGAGATGTTCCAAGAGGTTGGAATGGAAGCAATTCGTGAAAAATCATTAAGACTTACCGATTATCTGATGATGTTAATTGATTTGGAATTGGGTGAGTATAATTTTGTCATTTCTAATCCGCGTGAATCAGAAAAGCGTGGAGGTCATATCTTTTTAGTGCATGAAGAGGCGGCACGTATATGTAAAGCGTTAAAAGAGCATCAAGTCATTCCCGATTTTCGTTCACCTAATGGTATTCGCCTGGCACCAGTTGCATTGTATAACTCGTTTGAAGACGTTTGGAATACTGTGCAGATTTTAAAAAGGATTATGGAGGAAGAGCTGTATAGAAAATATGAAAACAAACGTGATGTCGTTGCTTAATAAGGAGGGAAGATATGCAAGATGAAAAGAAGGAAAGTGGCATTCATACAGATTTTAGCAATGATATGACGTATGGAGAATATTTGCAACTGGATAATTTATTGTCTAGTCAGAACAGATTATCTGGACATCATGATGAAATGCTTTTCATCATTATCCACCAAGTTAGTGAACTTTGGATGAAGCTTATCCTACATGAATTGACTAGTGCCATTCATGCTATTCAGGCTGATAAGATGCAATCTGCCTTTAAAATGCTAGCAAGAGTGACGAAAATTCAAACACAAATTATTCAAGCTTGGGATGTTCTTTCTACATTAACACCGGCAGAGTATCTAGAATTTCGAGATAAGTTAGGCAAGGCTTCTGGATTTCAATCTTTTCAATACCGACAAATCGAATTTGCTCTTGGCCATAAGTCCAAACATATATTAAAGATTTACGAGCAGGATGAAGAATTGCATAGAGAATTAGAAACTGCTTTTCTTGCACCGAGTATTTATGATGTTTCGATTCAAGCATTAGCTAGAGCGGGGTTTCCGATAGCTCCTTCATTATTGAATCGAGATTATTCCATTTCGTATGTGGGAGATGAATCAGTAGCCAATGCATGGAAGGAAGTTTATCAAAACGTCGATCAACACTGGAATTTATATCAACTAGCAGAAAAGCTAGTAGACGTGGAAGACTGGCTTCAACAGTGGCGCTTTCGTCATATGAAAACGGTTGAAAGAATAATAGGATTTAAGAAAGGCACTGGGGGATCTTCCGGTGTGAATTATTTACGACATGTGTTAGATCATCGTTTTTTCCCGGAACTTTGGGATTTACGCACTAATTTATAGGGGGTCACGGATATGAATAAGGAATGGATCGATATTACACAAACTATCTCTACTAGAATAGCTACATGGCCAGGAGATACACTCTTTGAATATGAACTAACCGCTACAAAGGATGATGGTGGTGCTGCAAATGTTGGGACGATTACAGCAAGTTTGCATACTGGAACACATGCAGATGCCCCATTTCACTATGTAAGTGAAGGGAAAACGTTAGATATGCTAGACGTTAATATGTATATTGGTCGTGCCAAAGTGGTGAGTGTCGTTGGGGCTACGGAAATTGGTAGGGAGGAGTTAGAAGGGTTTGATCTAACAGGTGTAGAACGTTTGCTTTTAAAAACAACGAATACTGCATCTCCTGAAAAATTTCCAGACAGGATTAATACATTGAAGGAAAATATTGGACCTTTTTTAAAGGAAAAGGGTATCTATCTCATTGGTACCGACCAACCTTCCGTGGACGGTATCGAAAGTAAGGAACTATTAGCTCACCATTCGCTGTTTAACAACAATGTATTTATAATTGAAAATCTTTTGCTCGAAAAGGTAGAACCAGGTGATTATGATTTAATCGCTCTACCCTTGAAAATTGAAGGAGCAGATGGAAGTCCCATACGAGCTGTGTTAAGAAAAGTATAATACCAAGGGTAGATATAGCACTTAGAAATGCTAGTCTATCCATTTTTTCTTTTGGTTCTATTAAGGAGGAGCTTGAATGAAAAGATTTTTATTTATTTTCCTTTCAACTGTAATAGTTGGAGGTGTTTTTTATATGGGCATGGATTATCAAATGCGATTAAGAGAAAGGTCAGCGATAGTATTTGATATTAAACCTTTTATAATATTTACAAGTATTTTCTCTATTTTTATGGGAATGTTGTTACGATTACCTAAATTGATCATAGAAATTAAAGATAAAAAGAGATGGTCGATTGATTGGGTAAAGGTCCTTGTAATTGGAATCCCATCTATTTATATCGCTATGATTCGGCTTCTGGCTATTGTTTATGGAAAGAATTTGTTATTTTTCAATGAAGTAATGCTATTAGGTGATTTTACATTCACGTATATAGCAGGAGTTATATTTGGCTATGTTTTGTTAGACAGTCTGAAAAGCAATGATTCATCAAATGATAAGGGTAAATTAGCATAATAGTGAATTCAGTCGATAAAAAAGCCTTGTTATTATTTTTATTAAAAGTCAACATATTTTTAATTCACTTAGTAATTAATCAAAGAGAATAGAATGTTACACATTATAATAGGCAGAATCATTATAGCTATGGTGGTTCTGTTTTTTATTATTTAAAAGTGATGTTTATGTACTATACTATTTAAAAATAAACGGGAAACCTTTGGGGCTGTTAATATGGTTGTCATCAATTTCTTTAATTATGGGGTAAGGCTAAAAAATATAGTCAAATACTGCCTGAAACCATTAACACTGGTGATCGCATACGAGTCATTAGAGAACACCATATTAACAATAGTTAAAACCAATGCTCTGATTAAAAGACAAGGTTGATTAATCATTAATGAATGCGTTGAATGCGTTGAATGGGTTTGCCATATAAGTTTGCATTGGATATTTATGTTAAAATAATTATAAGATTGTGAAAATTTTCACTTAAACTAACGCGGCAGTTTAGTTGAAGAAGGATTTTTTGATTAGATAGAGAATATTACTTTAGAAAAACATAATTAGATTTTTGGTAAAGAGGTTGATAAATGATATCCCAAAAATATAAGCCTATATTGTTAAATGATTTAATCGAATTATTTATACAACAGAAATATAATTGCGATGAAAACAAACATTTTTGTATAAACTACTTTATCGATAAAGACCTTATAAATGATGTTGATATTAATTATTTCAATGGGATTTTTGAGGAAGTACATTTAACAAAACAAGAAGATGAAAACTTCTCATTAGAGTTATTTAACTTGAAAGAATCAGTCTTAGTTCAATTTGATTTTTATTACCAAAACAATCTTTTGGATGTTGCATATACTCATATTATCGATTTTGTTAACCACCAAGAAATACTAGTAAAAAGAAGTCCTGCTTTGGGACTTGCTCAGGAGAAAAAGCTTGTCTTTGAAAGTGGCGAGATGAAGATTCCTGATTTGTACATTTCACAGTTAATAATTAAATCTTCTCTTTTGTGGAATAAATACGGTACACCAGCTAATTCCATATTCACTCCTTTTATTAAATGGACGGAGAATATAGAAAAACATATTATTTCTTATTTGGGTTCCTACTTTCAGGATATAAGATTATATGTTGTTGAAGTGAATAATGAAAAATATATTACAGTCATTAAACTTTACGATTTAAAAGAAGAGTTATTGGATGCATCTGTAGAAAATATATTTTACTTAATTCAATAGTTCGAATGTTACCTTGGTCAACGACCATTCCAGTTCAGTAGAAATGTTAAAATTCTTTCCCTTTTCAACCGCACCGACATTATTGACTGTTTAAAAGATGACTAATGATGATTAGAGTTCTGCAATATTGTGAAAGTCTACACTTAAACTAACGGGTGATTTAGTTAAAACAAGTGGCTGCCTGTAAGGGGAGCTTTTTCTTATTGAACTAACGCAGCAGGTTAGTTTAAGAAGACCGATTATTATTATTTTAAGAATGGAGGAAAAGAATTGGGAAATTCACTATTAATAACAATAAGTGCATCTTATAATTTGAATTTTTTGATATACATACAAAATATTTATCTTAATCAAAATCAGAGTGAAAAAGAATGCAAATACCCGTTTTTCCCATCAAAAATAGCTTTTAATGAAGAGTTTGAATTAAATTATAAGGATTTATGGGATGAAATTGCAGAAAGGATAAGCATATCTAAACCCCAAAGTAACGACATGAGAATATTTTATGAAGAAAAAGATTTATTTTATCAAAGATTATTCGTGATTGATTTAGAAAACTTAAAGAAATATGCTGAAATCTACAAGTCTTTTCAAGTATGGTGGGAAAGCATTGCAGGGCAGTTATCGGTAGAAAGGTCTATCGATAATAATATACAAGAAATATATAATCAATTGGCGATATCCCTAATGAAAAGTGAGATAGAACCTCAAAAAACATTGAATATTAGCTTGGTTTATGAAGAATGTCTGTTAGCAAAAACAGGTGTCTCTTCTTATTTTGCTGTGCTTGCAATAAGAGATTTTATTGTCGATTATAAAAAGTTGGTTCCCAAATTACAGAGTTATTTTTATTAAGCTAACGTCGTGCTTTAGTAAAAAACGATATCAAAATAAAATGAGCTTGGAGATATATTTTCCAGCTCATTTTTTATATGCATTTTTAAATCAACCTTTACCTTTAACATAGCATTTATTATAACAACTTTTACCCTGTACTTGCTTTTTTGATAAAATAAGAATTACAAAGAGAGGAGTTATAAAATGAAATTATCATTAAGTTATGATAAAGATAAAATTTATTTTAAAAATGAAGAACATGGTTTTTTAGGTTATACCACATTTGAAACAGATTTTTGGAATTGGATTTCTATGGTATCTTGGACAGTAAGTACAAAGAAATTTTTAAATGGAGAAAAAACTTATATAAAAACGAGCAATAAAGAATTCGTAGAGCATTCTACATTACATCAATCGGTAATGGCTCATTGGTATGGATTAAAAGAATTTCTAGAAACTAAAGAAAAGGGTTTTATAGTGGAACATCATAATAATCAAGCATTTGACTGTACTCTTGAAAATTTATCTTTCGCACATAATGATTTAAATCTAGCAAAAGCACATACTTTTGATAAAAATCAACCTAAATTGACTATGCAAGTAGGTGTAAACTTTTTTAAAGACTTTTCTTCTCAACAATATCAAATCACATTGATCTTTACTGATGATTACTATTTGGTGATTAATGGGGAGTATAAATTAATGGATAGAATGTATTTGCTTTATGATGATAATTTCCGAGTAGTATATAATGATGCCAATAGAATTGTTGATGAATTACTAGAAAGAAAAATGATAGAATTCAGATTACTTTCTTATAAGAAACTATTATTTAAGGAAGCTGTTTTTTATACGTCTAAAAATGGAGAAGAAATAACTGGTATTAACTTTATACAAGATGATTTTGGAAAAACGGTTATGGTACTTGGCGAAGATACAAAAGGTAAAATAATCTTTAATAGCACTCCTCCAAACAAAGATTTATATAAAAAATAATAGGATTTGAAGGAGAAATTTGAAAAGCTTTCAAATGGAAGAAAGAGGGGCTAAGTAAGAACAGTCCCCCTTATTTTTATTTAAACTGTTCAAATTGATTACTAACCCAACGTCGTTGATTCTCTGCAACATATTGTTCTACTTCAATTAAACGGTTAACTAATTCAGCCTTAGAAAGCTGCATATATTTCTTTCTAGCGTTATCTGAGTCCCGGTTAGGGGAAATCCTTCTTAAAGTTGATTCATCAAATGTAGTAGGCTTCTCTGGCTTTTTACGAGCATTCTTTACTTTATAAGTTCTACTATGCTTTTTGTAATACTCATATAGTTCTTCATTTCGTTTAATAGTATTTATGTGAATACCTTTCTCTTTATCATCAAATGCTTTTGAATGTTCACTAATGTTGTGATATGTTACTGGAATATCTTGAGCTACAAGAAAATCAATGGTTTGTATGCCAATAGAAACAGAACGTTTCTTACGTTGCTGATGTACTTTATCAAGCCACTGATGATTATCTAAATGGATTCCTTTTGGTGATTGGTTCATAGCTACGTTCCTCTCTATATTGCTTAATTAAATCAATTTCTTTCAATTCAATCTTAGCTTGCTTTGCCATTTCTATCGCTTTCCGAGCTTCGACATCCAATCCCATATCTTTAAATCGTTGTTCCATATCTTTTGATAATTGAATGACTTCTAATAATTCATTCTCTTGGTCTGGATCGGGTATTTTTGCTTTGCAACCTAAACATTGCATTTTAACAGGACAAACATAGTCAGTAACACAAGTACCACCCAACACCTTATTAAATACGCCAACTTTTTCTGCGTAGACATCGAATTCTTTTTGTAATTCTTGTGGACTTCTTATATACACATCATCAATGTCCACATAACTTGAAATAACATCATGTAACTCACTTACTGATTCTGCGATTTGGGTAGGTGTAGGAGATGAATAATACTCTGTTACGTTAAAATCCTTTTGATGCAACATTTTTGCGACAATATCAATCGGCATTTTTTGACGTTGAACAGCTTCTGTCGCAAATGCATGACGTAATAGGTGTGTTTTTATAGTTACAGCTTTTCCATCTTGCATCTCAAATAATAATCCATGAAGTAAAAATCGAATGGAACTGTGTAAAGCATCACTTTTTAATGCTTTACCTGCATATTGAAAATAATAAGGCATAGTTTTAGTGAATATATGCTTTCTGTCCTCTCTGTAAAGGACACTTGGAATTTTATCACTACCATAATGTGTTTTTAACATCCTTGATACCATTTGAATATGCTCCATCGTTTGTTTGCTTAAATAAAATTCTTCTAATGAATCTCTTCCTTTAGGAATAGCTTTATAGGAATAATGCAGCTTGTTATTAATTTTCTTTACCTGAATACATTCTTTTGTATTACTAATTTGAAGTAACTCGTTCTTTCTTGCACCTGTTGTTGTTAAAATGTCGATGGCTAATAGACCAAATGTACAAGCTGCATAAAATGGCTCTACATCTATTAGTAAGCCTTCTGCTTTATCCTTATGTAAAGCGATAAAGTTTGAAGATGTTATTATTCCCTTATGCTGTGAAAAAAATGGAACGGACTTTTGCTCTTTTTCAGCTTTGTATCCCCATAAAGACAAGAATTTTAAAATCTTCTCATGTTCTTCAACTGGTCTGTTTTTTGACCAATAACCTAAAACATTCTGCTCAATTAATTCATTAAACCAAAGACCCTCTGGTTCCGACTCACTATCTATAGATTCAGCACGAATAAACTCAAGGAAATAAGCATTATTTTCATCAGAGTAAGTTGATTTTTTTTGTTTTGCTTGCTTTATAATAACATCGGAAAAATCCTTTTGATGATTCAGTACAAAGGAAGGTTTATCCCACAAACGAAAATGAAATATTTCACCAATGCGTTTTGGTTCGTTATAAGAAAATTCAATCGGTAATAACATTGAATCGGCTTCTATAATCCTTATTTGTTTCTGAAATGCGTCTCTTAGCCTCTTCATTTGAATGCATCGTAGATTTGCTTCTGCACGTATTTTTGAAAGGTGTGGCACAATAGCATCTGTTTCATCTTTGCGAGTGTTTCGTCCCTGTTCCAATGCTAATTTAGTAAAGGAAAAATCCCTACTATCACTCAAAAAGGGTGGAATTATAAATTTCCGACAATATTCTTGTTCAAATGAAGGAAGGTTATTATTAATCCATTTATTAGTATGGTATTCAGATGATTTATAGGTGTTTAGTAAATTACTTTTCATACCGTTAGAAGAATTGACACAAATATTACCTTGTAAATATTTATTTAAATGAACATCCGGCTCGAAATCTGAAAATGAAGTAATGTTACATTGCCCAAAAATATCTTTGAATCTTGGATGAAGGGTATAGAATGTACTCGCAGTAGTTGAATAGTCATTATTCCTAGATACTTCGATTAATGCTATAAGCAATAGTTGATTTTTCCAATCAAAATTTAAGCAGTTATCATATAGATATTTAAGCAACCGTTCATCCAATTTATCAATTATAAATTCGCCTCTGTGATTTTGTAGACACATTAATCGAGTATCCATTTGTTCCAGCATTTTATCGTAAAATTCTGTTTTTGGTCTCAACTGCGTTGTTCCAGTCAAATTTATTCCAACCCTTCTAACAATTCTTTCAAATCTTCATCATAGTTTTCGATAACTGATGATTTAACGACTCTTAACTTTTGTTTTGATTTTCTAGAAGATTGCAGTTGCTTAACATAGTCCTTTTCGTTTTGCTGCATTTGTCCCAACATTCTTTCATGTGCTTCTCGATGTTTCGTTTCATCAAAATGATGCTCATACACAGACATCATATCTGGATTTTTCCACTTCATATATTTAATCAACTCATTTTTCCGTTGATGTATTTCTGTTTCGTTTTTTGCAATGTTATAAATTTCTCTTAATCGAGAAGTAACGAACCAATGTCTGGCTTTATGTGGATTTAAACTTAGTTCATTTATCTTCATTGCTCGATTCCAGTGGTAGTACCAAGCGTGATAAGTAAGAGGTGTTCTATTTGCTGATAAAAAAATAGGGGCATCATCAGGTAATTGTTCAAAATTTAAATGATTTTCATCAAGGGATTTTCTTTCAGTATCTATATAGTGAAACAATCTTTTCACCGTATCTTTGCTAACACGTATAAACTTTATTTTTCTACCATGACTCCCTTTATTGAAGGTTATAAATTCTTGATGACTTTTACGTTTGCGGTAATCCCCAATTGTTAATTCAATAATTTCTGATGTCCTTGCACCCGTTTCAAATAACATACGAGCTATGACCATCTCACGAAGCGACCAACTTGCTTTTTTACCAGCTTGATATACTTGATACGGTAGATCTGTATCATCAATAATTTGTGGTTGCCACTCTTCATTGATGATTTTAAAATAGGAATCCGTTAATCTTCGATGAGGAATAGCTTCTTCTGTACCTGCAATTGAAGGCATTCTCGGCTTATCTTCTCTAACACCATTTATCTCCTCTTTGTAGCTGTGTAGGATAGCCTGACCATCTATTAATGGATTACTATAGTGATACTGTTTTAACCGTAGCATGGACTTGTAAAATGATTTTAATGCCGATAAAAATTGACTTATTGTGTTAGGACTTTTATTAGTTAAATTTACAAAACGAAAGGTGTCTTTATCGCGAATCTTACACTTCATTTCATGCATCAAATAATCTTCAACCACAACACGTATTTTCTCTTCCGAATCGTTCCATTGCACTTTGTTTCCTTGATAATTACTTTCTTTCTCTAACCATCTAAAAAATGGAAGTAGACAATTCAAATATGATATTGCAGAGCTTTTATCAATTCTCCCCAAACAATCATGATAATAATCTGTCAAAGGAATAAAGGGCTGGTTATCTTTAAATACAAGTAACTGGTATTTACTTTCAATATGCTTTGGACAATACTCAAACCAATACAATTATTACCCCCCTTTAATAAGAACTAATGTTCTCATGTTAATATTTTACTTAGTTATTGTAAAGTGTTTAACCTTTTAACAAATGTACATGAGAAAGTTAATGAGAATAAAAAGCACATCACTAAAATTTGAATTTAGTAATGTGCATTTTTATTTAATGTGTAACATTATAAAAGAAACACTATTGAATATGACATTAAGCACAATTACTTGTACTTAATCTTACAGAGTAACAAGGCTTTTACTAATGGAGATTGTTTCTTTAGAATTAGTTTTTCTCTATTTGTTCATAATTTACCTTCTCGTAGTGAGGTAAATCATATCCGATAATTTTAAAAACGCTTATACTAGTTATATGAAGTGAAATAAGGAGTGGTTATGTTGAAAAGAATAGTAGTTATAGGCGGAGGCATTACAGGCCTTTCAACGATGCATTATTTGCAGAAACTCAAAAAAGAAAAGTCATTAGATATAGAGTTAGTGTTAGTTGAAGCAAATGAGTATTTAGGTGGTAAAATCCATACCGTACTGGAGAATGACTTTATCATGGAGGTTGGGGCAGATTCAATCGTTGCAAGAAATGAATCCATCATTCAGCTAATTGAAGAGCTTCAACTAGAAGATGAAAAAGTGTACAACTCAACAGGCATTTCATATATTTACACAAATAATGAGCTCCATGCGATTCCTGCAGATAGTGTTTTCGGTATCCCTGCAAGTATCGAGTCGTTAAATAGCAGTACGCTAGTATCCGAATTAGGGAAAAAAGAAGCGTTAAAGGATTTAGAAATACCAAATGAAACTTTCACAAAAGAAAGTTCTGTCGGATCATTTTTAGAATATTTCTTAGGGAAAGAATTAGTGGAAAAACAAATTGTTCCTGTGTTATCTGGCGTATACTCGGGGGATCTAAATAAGCTTTCTATCGCTTCAACATTGCCATACTTAATCGATTATAAAAACAAATACGGCAGTATAATGAAAGGGTTAGAAGAAAACAAAGCGCAATTCCAGGCCTCAGCAAATAAGAAGTTTATTTCCTTTCAAAACGGACTTTCTACACTTATCGATCGCTTAGAGGAAGTGCTAAGCCAATCAACAATTATTAAAGGTGTGGCAACGAAGAAAGTAGAGAAGAAAGATGATTATTATTCGATTTTATTGACTAACGGAGAAACGATTGAAGCGGACAGTGTAGTGCTAGCAACTCCTCATAACGTGGCGCAAGTAATTCTTCAGGATGAAGAGTTGGATACGGACTTTAACAAATTGAAAAATTCCTCCCTTATTAGTGTATATCTTGGTTTTGATATTCCAGACGAGCAGCTCCCAGCGGAGGGAACTGGTTTTATCGTTTCTGAAAATAGTGATGTGAGATGTAATGCATGTACGTGGACAAGTCGGAAATGGACGCACACATCAAAAAATAATCAGTTATTAGTTCGTATGTTTTATAAGAGTTCGAACCCGGCTTTTGAGAGTATGAAGAACATGAGTGAAGACGAGCTAGTGGAAGTGGCGCTTCAAGATATTGAAATGAGCTTGAAATTAACAGGCAAACCTGAAGTCATAGAAGTAACAAAATGGAACGAGCAAATGCCGAACTATCATTTAGCGCATGGAGATGCGATTCAATCATTAACAGCTAAAATGGCAAATGACATGCCAAATGTCTTGTTAGCTGGCTGTTCTTATTACGGAGTTGGGATTGCGGCTTGTATTAAGAATGGCAGAGAAACTGCAGAAAAAATCATAAATTCAATAGTACAGTAAATTACGGGACCAAAATTCACTTTTGGTCTTTTTTTTATGGGGAAAAGGGAATAGTTGCATTTTTAGTAGAATTTACAATTTCTTTTATTGTGCTACGATGCGGGTGGAGGTGGTTGGTTGATAGTAAAAACACGTACGGAGGAATATAGCTATATAGGTCTTCAGTTATTGAATCGACGATTACATGAGTCACATGAAATGAAGGAATTGATTCATTCCAAAATGCATATGGCATTGGCTGGTATTCATGGAGAAGTTAGAGTAGACGGAGTGTTTAGTAAGTATTCATTTCCTTTTGAATATGTGGTATTGCACGATGTGAGTTTAGAATCATATGGAAAGTTCCAGATTGATACAGTCTTTTTCACGCAGTATTTTGCGGTGATTTTGGAGAGTAAGAATATAGGTGGGAAGTTGAGCTTTAAGCAAAACCCCTCTCAATTAGAAAGAGAAAATGAAGAAGGTAAAGTGGACGTATTTGAAAGTCCAGAGGTTCAGATTGAAAGGAATATTTTTTTACTCGACGAATGGTTAAAACAACATGGTGTGACGATTCCTGTTTTTGGAGTAATTGTATTAACAAATTCCAAAGTTCGAGTTATTGAGCCCCCCACAAAATACAACGCTATTCTCCATCAAACAATTCCTATCTATCTAAGAAATATTCCTCGAGAAAGAAGATATATATCTAGAAAAGAGCTGCATAAATTGAGTACAGAAATTTTAAAGAGTCACAAAACATACTTCCCATACCCGATGTGTAATCGCTGGGGTATTAACCCAAATGATTTACAAACTGGAGTGTGCTGTGAAAAATGTGAAATGTTTGGGATGGTAAAAAGGAAGAATGGCTGGAACTGTATACGTTGTGGTCATGTAGATAGGCTTGTTCATGAGAAAGCCATTCGAGAGTGGTTTGTTTTGATCGGGGATACGATTAATAATCGGCAGTGTCGAAAATTCCTTCATATAAATTCTCATCATGTAGCATCTAGACTTCTCCAATCTATGGATTTAATTCGAACTGGTACATCCCAGAGTAAAATAGAGTATAAATGGAAGTGGTGAAGCGTATTATTGGAGAATCGATCGATCGATAGGAATAATCGATCGATACACATCGAAAATCGATCGACCACCACTAAAAATCGCTCCATCGTCGTCCATAATTCATCAATCATCACGATAAATCGATCGATGAGGACGATCCAACTTCAAAAGCGGAGTATATAGAAAGTTCAAAATATACCTTGACGCTTTAGTTGAATAAAGGTACGATATGTCTAATTAGAAAACTGAATAGTGAAATTCTTATCAAGAGAAGCCGAGGGACTGGCCCTACGACGCTTCAGCAACCAGCCATTCATTTGGTCAGGTGCTAAATCCAGCAGACTTTGCAAAAGTTTGAAAGATGAGAAGGTGGTATCTTGCATACTAGTAAAGCCTTCTTTTCATAGAAGGCTTTTTTATATGGGAGGATGAATGCACGATGAGTTTATTGGAGAAGTTACAGACGTCTATGCTGACAGCAGACGGGGCAATGGGGACACTACTGTACTCTTATGGAATTGACTATTGTAATGAAGAGTTAAATATTCAAAAACCGGAAATTATAGAGAAAATCCATCAGGATTATATTGCGGCCGGAGCAGATATTATTCAAACGAATACATACGGAGCAAATGCTATTAAGCTTGCTCGCTATGGACTAGAAAATCAAGTGAAAGAAATAAATGAAGCTGCCATTCAAATTGCGAAAAGAGCTGCCGCATCTGGAAACCAATTCGTCCTCGGGACTATTGGGGGGATTCGAGGAATTCGAAAAAGTGATGCTACACTCCAAGAAATTATTCATTCACTCGACCAACAAGCAATCCAATTGTTGGCGGGAGATCCAGATGGTCTATTACTTGAAACCTATTATGATTTCGAAGAGCTAAAGACTACTGTGACTTATCTTCGTACACTAACCGATATTCCGATAATAGCTCAAGTATCTATGCATGATCCGGGTATTTTGCAAAATGGCTTACCTCTAAATGATGCGCTGCATGAGCTTGAAACAATTGGAGCCAACATTGTAGGAGTCAACTGTCGACTAGGTCCACATCATACAATTCAAGCATTTGAAGGAGTAAAGCTGCCAGAAAAGGCATTCTTATCTGCTTATCCAAATGCGAGCTTACTGGATATAGATGAAGGACGTATAGTTTACGAATCCGATGCTGAGTACTTTGGTAAAGCTGCATTATATTTGAGAGATGCAGGAGTACGCTTAATAGGTGGTTGCTGTGGAACGACACCAAAGCATATTGAAGCAGTGAAAAGACATATTGGGCATTTAACCCCTATTACCAATAAAGTAGTAGAGACAAGAAAGCCTATTATTATTCAAGATGCTAAGCCAACTAATACCCAAGCTCTACATGAAAAAGCGAAAACAGAAAGGACCATAATTGTTGAATTAGACACTCCCCGTCATCTCGATACGACTACATTCATGGAAGGTGCAGAAAAGCTATATGCAACTGGAATTGACGCGGTGACAATGGCGGATAATTCATTGGCTTCTCCACGAGTTAGTAATATGGCGATGGGTTCGATGTTAAAACACCAAAAAAATATTAGACCACTTGCTCATATTACGTGCCGTGACCGTAATTTAATTGGTCTTCAATCTCATTTGATGGGACTGGATGCGCTCGGAATCCATGACATTCTTGCAGTTACTGGAGACCCAACTAAAATTGGGGATTTCCCTGGAGCGACAAGTGTTTATGATGTATCAAGCTTAGAACTGATTCAACTGATCAAACAATTAAACGAAGGTATTTCTTTCTCAGGAAAGTCGCTACGGAAAAAGGCTAACTTCTCTGTAGCAGCTGCTTTTAATCCGAATGTTCGTGTGCTGGACCGTGCAGTGAAGCGACTCGAGAAGAAAATTGAGTGTGGGGCGGATTATTTCATCACACAGCCTGTCTATTCTAAAGAAAAAATCCATGAGATTTACGAAGCGACCAAGCATTTATCAACCCCTATTTTCATCGGAATTATGCCACTAACCAATAGTCGAAATTCTGAATTCCTTCACAATGAAGTCCCAGGCATAAAATTGTCTGAAGAGGTGCTAGAGCGTATGCGCTTATGTGGAGAAGATAGAGAGCGAGCTACTGCAGAAGGTATTCAAATATCGAAGGAATTAATCGATACCGCAGCGGAATTATTTAACGGAATTTATATTATTACACCATTTTTCCGTTACGATATGTCTTTAGAATTAATTCATTATATTCAAGAGACTGACCGGGAGAAAGAGAGAGGATTCAGCTATGTCCAAACATCTAATTGAGCAGCAGCTCCAACAAAGAATACTAATTATTGATGGTGCAATGGGAACGATGATACAAAATGCAGATCTTAGCCCTGAAGACTTCGGAGGGGAAGAATACGACGGTTGTAATGAGTATTTAAATATCGTCAAACCAGATGTTATTGAACATGTTCATCGTGAATATTTAGCTGCTGGGGCTGATATTATTTGTACGAATACATTTGGTGGAACCCCAGTCGTGTTAAATGAATATGATCTTGGTGCTCAGGCACATGATATAAACTTTCGAGCAGCCCAGCTTGCTAAAACATGTGCAGATGAATTTTCTACATCTGACTGGCCACGATTTGTAGCTGGGGCAATAGGGCCAACTACTAAAACACTATCGGTTACTGGTGGTATTACGTTTGACGAACTTACAAACGACTTTTATGTACAGGCAAAAGCTTTAGTAGAAGGTGGAGTAGACGTTATTTTACTAGAAACGAGCCAAGATATGCTGAATGTGAAGGCTGCAACAATTGGTATCCAACAGGCTTTTACTGAGCTAAAGATAGAACTACCTATTATGATTTCTGGAACGATTGAACCGATGGGAACGACACTTGCAGGGCAGAGTATTGAAGCATTCTATATTTCCATCGAGCATATAAAGCCACTTTCCGTTGGATTGAATTGTGCTACCGGACCAGAATTTATGACCGATCATATCCGTTCGTTATCTGAGCTATCAGATGGATATGTTAGCTGCTATCCTAATGCTGGCTTACCAGATGAGGAAGGGCATTATCACGAATCTCCTGAATCACTTTCTAAAAAGCTGAGAGGCTTTGCAGAAAAAGGGTGGTTGAATGTTGTTGGTGGATGTTGTGGAACTACTCCAGCTCATATTCGAGCAGTACGAGAAGCGGTAAAGGATCTTTCACCACGTAAACCCGTAGAAGCAGGTCATGGGCATGTAGTATCAGGGATTGAGCCTCTTCAATACGACGAAACGATGCGCCCACTCTTTATAGGGGAACGAACAAATGTAATTGGCTCTCGAAAATTTAAACGTTTAATCGTAGATGAAAAATTTGAGGAAGCCTCTGAAATTGCTCGGGCACAGGTAAAAGGTGGAGCTCATGTTATCGATATTTGCCTAGCAAATCCGGACCGCGATGAACTAGAGGACATGACTAACTTTATGAAAGAGGTAGTGAAAAAAGTTAAAGTGCCACTTGTTATTGATTCGACTGATGAAAAAGTAATTGAAGTTGCACTGAAATATTCCCAAGGAAAAACAATTATCAACTCTATTAATTTAGAAGATGGAGAAGAGCGGTTTGAAGCTGTAATGCCTTTAGTGAAGAAATACGGTGCGGCAGTTGTAGTTGGCACAATTGATGAGATAGGAATGGCGGTTACAAGACAGCGAAAGTTAGAAATCGCAGAACGTTCTTATGATTTATTAGTTAATAAATGGGGGCTTGCGCCAGAGGATATTATCTTTGATCCACTCGTATTCCCAGTCGGAACAGGTGACCAACAATATATTGGGTCAGCAGTAGAAACGATTGAAGGGATTCGCCTCATTAAAGAAAAACTGCCAAGAGCACTAACTATTTTAGGAGTAAGTAATGTCTCATTTGGTCTTCCACCCGTTGGTCGAGAAGTATTGAATGCAGTCTATTTATATCATTGCACGCAGGCTGGTTTGGACTACGCGATTGTAAATACCGAGAAACTGGAGAGATATGCGTCTATTCCTAAACAAGAAATCGATATGGCCAATGAGCTTTTGTTTACGACGACTGACAAAACACTTGCTGATTTCACCGATTTTTACCGAGATAAAAAGAAAGAAAAGACTGAAGATGATATACCCAAAACGGTACCAGAACGTCTTGCCTATTATGTTATTGAAGGTACGAAGGAAGGACTTATCCCGGATTTAGAAGCGGCACTTCAAATGTATGATGCACCACTAGATGTTATTAATGGTCCATTAATGAAGGGCATGGCTGAGGTAGGACGACTGTTTAATGACAATCAGTTAATAGTTGCAGAGGTTCTTCAAAGTGCGGGAGTGATGAAGGCTTCTGTTGCATATTTGGAGCAGTTCATGGAGAAAAAAGAGGATGACTCTGGTAAAGGGAAAATCGTCCTTGCGACTGTAAAAGGCGATGTGCATGATATAGGTAAAAACTTAGTTGATATTATATTGAGTAATAACGGATATAAAGTAATCGATGTTGGGATTAAAGTAACTCCAGCCACTTTAATAGAGGTAATCCGGAAAGAAAAGCCTGATATGATCGGGCTTTCAGGGCTACTTGTAAAATCTGCGCAGCAAATGGTCATCACTGCTCAAGACTTTAAAGAAGCAGGTATTGATGTGCCAATATTAGTAGGTGGAGCAGCACTTTCTCGTCGTTTTACTGAGACAAAAATTTCCGCTCAATATGATGGGCCTGTTCTATACGCGAAAGATGCCATGCAGGGTCTGGACTTAGCCAATCGATTACAAAATAAAGAAGATAAAGAGATTCTATTAGTAGAACTTAGTGTTCAACAGGAAAAACGAAAAATTGCGGAAGCTAATCGCTCGGCCAAACAAGCGGTAGCTGTTTTAGAAAAACCAATTAAGACCGTAAGTGAGGATGTTCAGGTATATAGACCAAAGGATGTTCGTAAACATGTATTAAAGGATTATTTAGTTGCACATTTGCACCCATATGTAAATATGCGAACATTAATAGGCCATCATTTAGGATTAAAAGGGTATAGTGAAAAACTTTTAGCAGAAAATGACGGGCGCGCTACAGAATTACATGAATTAGTCACGGGATATTTGCAATCTGATATATTGAAGCCGCAAGGGGTATATCAATTTTTCCCTGCTCAGGCGGATGGTAATGATGTCATTATTTATGACCCTTTCGACTGTAAAACAGAAATCGAGCGCTTTACATTCCCACGTCAATCCATCGTGCCATTCCTGTGTTTAGCAGATTATTTAAAATCTGTAGACAGTGGAGAAATGGATTATGTAGCACTAATGTTAGTAACGGCAGGGCATGGAGTTCGTGGGGAAGCCGCTAAACTGAAAAACCAAGGCAAGTTTTTAGAAAGCCATGCATTACAAGCAACAGCCTTAGAACTTGCAGAAGGATTTGCCGAACGCATTCACCAAGAAATCCGAGACCAATGGGGATTCCCAGATGCAACGGACTTCACCATGCGTGACCGTTTTGCAGCAAAATACCAAGGGCAGCGATTCTCTTTCGGCTATCCAGCTTGTCCCAATTTAGATGACCAAGCAAAACTGTTTAGCTTGATAAAACCTGAAGTCATTGGAGTAGAACTTACTGAAGAGTTCATGATGGAACCAGAAGCGTCTGTATCTGCAATCGTTTTTGCACATCCAGATGCAAGATATTTTGTCGTTGACTAAAGATTAAACACTGCCAACTAACTTGGCAGTGTTTTTTATATATAGAAAATGGATAATCGGTCAAAAAACACTTAATATCTGTCGAATCGATCGATGATGCTCCATAATCGATCCACCGAGTAAGAATATCGATCGATAGCGACCGATAATCGATCAATCCTCACACATTTATAAGGAACGGCTCTTCACTCGCTTCAGTTGTGCAACGATAATAACGCTTATAATCACAAGTAAAAACCACGAGCTAATTTTGCCGATATGCACGAGCGACCAGGTCTCCGCTTGGTTAGGATACTGCCACGCACCTAAGAAGGTAACGATATTCTCAGCGATCCAAATAAAAAAGCCAATTAGTAAAAATGCAAGAATCATAGGCATTTTAAACACTTTTTCTCTTAACTCAAAAGTCACTACTGTGCGGAAAAAGATGATTAACAATAAGCATTTAAGAATCCAACGAATATCATAGCTGAAATGGTGGGTAAAGAAATTGAAGTAGATAAGAACACTAATTCCTACCGCCCAAAAGGGTTTCGGCCAATTGTACATATGGAGATTCATCCTACGCCAACTTTGACAAATATAGCTCGCAACACTCGCATACATAAATCCGCTATACAAAGGTACGCCACCTACCTTACTAAAGGCGTCCTCGGGGTACGACCAAGAACCCATATGTACTTTATATAATTCTAAACCGAGACCAATAATATGAAACAAACAAATTACCTTAAATTCATCCCAAGTCTCTAATTTGGAAATGAGCATAAATACTTGCCCCGCTATACAAAGGAGTAGGATCAGATCATATCTAGGGATAAGTGGGATACTGACAAACTTAGAAAGAGCTAAGGCTGAAAAGATGATTACAGGAAATATACAAGAAAGTGCCTGTAAATAAGTAAATAGTAGAAGATTTCGCATTCCCATACTCCTTTTAAATGGCTATAGGAATATGGACGAACTTAAAACAGATTGGTTCAAGGATGATTATTCATGTATAATTTTGTCTATATTTAAAAAGACAAGGGGGAATTGCTCATGAATTCCGAAAGTTATTCGATGGGGGATAGAAGAATTCGGAGAACAAAAAATCTCTTGAAGATGCATTTTATCCAGCTAGTGAAGAGCAAAGGATACAAAAACGTTACGGTCACAGATATAGTGGAAAAGGCAGACTATAATAGAAGCACCTTTTATTTACACTTTAAAGATAAAGAGGACTTAGCAGAAGAATTACTAGCAGAAGTATTAGGAGAATTAAAATTAGCATTTCATAAGCCATTTCTAGAAACAAATGTTGTTGATTATAATCATATATTACCTTCATCCAATGCTTTTTTTAAACACTTTTATGATAATAGAGATTTTTATAGTTTATTAACATTAGAAGATTCCATTCCTAGGATGAATGATAAATTCTTTTTGAAATTTAAGGAAGTATTTGAGGGAATCGTATATTTAGATGCAGCGAATGAAAGTATTGAGCTAGAGCATTATAATACATATAAAATGTATGGTTCTTATGGGGTAATTCTTGAATGGATACATGGTGGGTGTAAACAAACACCAGAGCAAATTGCAGATAATTTATTAGAAATATTTAAAACCAATAATAGCTCATTTCATTTCAAAAAGAAAAGCTAATTCTAATAAAAAAAGCTGGTCTTGACAGATGTCAGGACCAACCAAAATTATAATTTTTTATCTAAATTTACTTCAGATGCTTCGACTTTCTTATCATCTTTTTCTTCATCATTTATAATATCTCGAGTCGAGGTTTTGAATTCTTTTAACGTTTGTCCAACAGCTTTGCCTAGTTGAGGTAATTTAGATGGACCAAAGATGATCAAAGCAATAATTAGTACAAGTATTAAACCGGGTATCCCTATGTTTGGCATAGAATCTCCTCCTTCTATAAAGAATCGTTATTAATATAACACATTTTGAAAGAAAATGATGGTTCTACACTTGCTACTGTATTATTTTTTAGGAACTAATGGTCCGCCGCCGTTTTTTAAGTACTCAATCATACCTTCAGTTGCTCGGTAAGCCAATGCACCAACAGTTGGAGTTGGATTCGTTGGACCAAAGTGAGGGAATGCCGAAGCTCCACAAACGAATAAATTATCTACATCCCACATTTGCATGTAATTATTTACTGCAGAGTTTTCAGGGCTATCACCCATGATTACACCGCCACCATCATGTTGGAAAGTAAATCTTCCACCAAAATGCTCAGCCATTGGAATTGTATCGATAATGTCTGCTCCCATTTCTTTTACTACTTCATTAATTTTTTCAACTAAAAATTCATTACGTTTATGGTCCATCTCAGTATAATCGAATGTTACACGAATTAACGGATCACCGTAATCATCTGTATATGTTGGATCTAAGTCTAGATAATGATCTTTATGAGGCAATATAGCTCTTTGTGAAACTACACTTAGGTTACGGTAGAAATAGTGTAAAGAGTTTTTCTTAAATTCTTTACCCCAAGTCGGCGTACCAAATGGTGCAGGATTATTAGAAATAGGTTCATTACCAAATAAATGCAATTCAATCTGCCCGCCATGGATGAAATCCAGATTTGCATGGTCAAAGTTATCCGCATTAAAGTCATTGAAAGCCGATCCTAAAGAACCTGTTCCGATGTAACTATTGAATTTTTTCTCTTCAAAATAACCAATAGCTCCAGTAATCGTATGGTGATCTGTGTAGTTTTTACCGATAATTCCTTCGCCAGTTTTAGGATTATACGGTTTTCCAATACCAGATAACAATAGTAAGCGAACATTATTAAAGATATAGCTTGTTAAAACAACAAGATCGGCAGGTTGTTCGAACTCCTCACCAGTTCTTGTATCTTTATATAAAACACCAGTCGCTTTTGTTCCATCATATAATACACGCGTTACGATAGAATTTGTTCGAAGTTCAAAATTACCTGTTTTCTTAGCAGTTGGTATTACTGTTACGATTGGGTCTGCTTTTGCTCCGTACTCACAGCCATAGTTCCCACAAAATGCACAGTACTGACATGCATTTAATGTTTCTCCATCTGGATTCGTATATGTTTCTGACACATTTGCAGTTGGAACTACGAATGGATGATATCCAAGTTTCTCTGCTGCTTCATGAAACATTTTCATTTGTGGTAATTTTTTTAGTGGTGGTGTTGGGTAATCGATCGAACGATGTCCTGCTAAAGGATCGGGTTCCCCTGATATACCAGCCATTTGTTCAAACTTGGAGTAATATGGTTCGATTTCATCGTACGTAATACCCCAGTCTTGAATAGTAACATCAGCCGGAATTTTACCTTCACCATATTTTTCAATCGTTTTACTACGAATTTCAAAATCATATGGGAAATAGCGATACGTTTGGCCACCCCAGTGAGCACCGCCGCCGCCAGTACCAGTTCCTACTACTAATGCACCTTCATCACGTACTGGTTTGGCAGTATCGTTTAATGTATTACGGAATGTAATAGTATCTTTTGTTAACTTTTGCATTAATTCTTTATGAATATTATATTTTAATTCATCATGACCATGTAAATAATCTTCGATGGATCTTTCTACTCCACGTTCTAATCCAACCACATGATAGCCAGCTTTTGTCAGTTCAGCAGCAACAATACCGCCTGTCCAGCCCATACCAGTTGTTACAACATCAACTTTTGGTAATTTTGTAACCATAATAATCCTCCTCTTGTTGTTTTACCTTATGAATGTTTGTGTCCGCCTAAACTAATAGGATCTATTAATACAAATTCCTCTTCATCTAAATAGGAAGCATACGACATTTGAGCTCCAGGGAATTCTTTCATTTTCCAGCCAGCCATGTTTTTATTGCCACCATAAAGTGGGTCTGAGAAACAACCTTGTAATGTAAGTGTTCTTAGTAAACCAAAAAATGCTGCAGAATTTACTAAATCCATCTTTACTTCTCCAGCTTCAAAAGTACTAAGGATAGTAATTTGTTGCTCTTCCGATAAATCTTTGAAGACCGTTCCATCATGCTCTTTCTCTGCAACTTCATTTATTTTACGAACACCTTGCAGCATAATTTCTGCTTTATCTAGAGGGACTTCGCCTGGTTGGAAAGGACCTTTTCTATAATCATCCGTATTAATACCCCAAGGGCTAGCTAATTGTTTGTCTATAAAGTAAGGAGCGCCGAGTGTAATAGCGCCTGGACCATGCTCATCTTCTGGATAAATTAGTTCCGCTGCTGTACTAAGTGCATCAAAATCTTTTTGTCTTACGAAAAACTGACGAGTATCACTGTAATCGATAGCCGTATGAGTACTTCCGCCAGTAGCTGTATGAGTAGTTGTTTCAGTTTTGCCACCAACTAAGCTACCGATTGCTCCACCTAAAACAAGTCCACCAACTGTTAAACCAGAATTTTTGATGAATGTACGTCTAGATGAACGCTTATCTAAAATAGGACTCTTTTTTTCTTGTTCTGACATATTCAAACCCTCCATTTATGAAAAATGTATTAATGTACAATAGTTTGCCAATTATAAACGATTGAAAATAAGGCAGTGCTTACTAATAATGCGGCGATGAAAAGTGTGTATTTTTTTCCGGTCCAACAAGCAACAATAATGGACAATCCAATAGCTGCGCCAATTAATGAGAACCAGGGAAAAATATTATTAGTGAAATGAAGAAAAAGTGCAAAATCAGCAACGATAAATAGGGCAAACAAAAACTGATTTAATAGTTTCAACTCTTCTAAATTATATTGAGTCACATTATCTCTCCTTTAAATTCTATCTTTTTGGAATAATATTTTTTTATAGTTATAACAAGCAATGAAATTGTAACAAGTTTGTAATATGGGCACAATCACTAATACATGGCTATATGACTAACAACTAGACATATGTATATAGAGTGTTTAATAGAAAAGTGTATTGTGAATATTCAACGTATAATAATTGTAGAAAAAATGTATGCATTCAATATTGCTTTTTATTCTTTATATTCGGGCTGGAAAATATAATTGTATCAACCATCTACGGCTTAGGGCTTAGTCACTTTCCACCTTTAGTACGTTTGGAATTATTAAAAAATAGAGGATGATTAGGATAATAGATTAGAGGAAAAATACCTCTTCTGAACGAGGTGGAAAAAATGGGGAAAAAGGTTTATATCATTCTTAGTAATACTGGGACACTTTTTTCAAAAGCGATTGGCATGTATACAAAAAAAGAGTTGAACCATGCCTCTATTGCTTTTGATGAGGAACTAAATGAGATGTATAGCTTTGGTAGAAAAAGTCATCATAACCCTTTTAATGGAGGGTTTATAAAAGAAAACCCGATTGAGGGAATGCTTCAAAGAGCTACTTGTGCCATTTATGAGTGTGGGGTGACGGATTCTGAATATTTACGGATGAAAAGTATAATTACTCAAATGGAACAACAACAGCAATTATACAAATATAATTTACTCGGCTTAGTGTATGTTGCGATAAATATTGAAAAAGAACGTGAGAATGCATTCTTTTGTTCTCAGTTTGTCGCTACAATTATGAAAGAATGTCCGTCCTCGCAGTTCCGGGTTGCACCTCCTTTAACGCAGCCATATCATTTCGAACAACTTTCAGCATTATCCTTAACATTTAAAGGAGATTTACAAACGTATGTAAGTGGAAAAAGGAAAGTAGAGAAACCGATTCACGTATCGGTTTGGAGAAAGTATGCACTTTCTATAGCAAGCTTTATGTAATACTGGAATATTTACTCATTGTTCTGGACAGTATAGAGAGGAATGTAAATTCTATCTTGTGTTTAGGAGGATGAACAGTGAAGGAAGAACAAACTAATAACACTACAAATGTGGAAAATGAGGATACTCTTACGAATAGGCAGGGGCATCCGGTAACGAATAATCAGAATATGAGGACTGTTGGAAACAGAGGACCAGCAACGTTAGAAAACTATGATTTCATTGAGAAAATAAGTCACTTTGACAGGGAACGTATACCAGAGCGGGTAGTTCATGCAAGAGGTGCCGGAGCGCATGGTTATTTCGAAGCTTATGGTGCTGTGGGAGACGAGGCAGTTTCTAAATATACTCGTGCTAAAGTATTTCAGGGAAAAGGAAAGAAAACTCCTGTTTTTGTTCGATTTTCATCCGTTATTCATGGAGGGCATTCTCCTGAAACGCTACGTGATCCACGTGGGTTTGCAGTGAAGTTTTATACAGAGGATGGAAACTGGGATTTAGTAGGGAATAACTTAAAAATATTCTTTATCCGTGATGCGATAAAGTTCCCGGACATGATTCATGCGTTTAAGCCAGATCCGGTAACTAATATTCAAGATTCGGAACGTTTTTTTGATTTTTGTGCGAGTTCCCCTGAGTCATTTCATATGGTGACTTTCATCTATTCTCCATGGGGCATTCCGGCAAATTACCGAATGATGCAAGGGTCAGGTGTAAATACGTATAAATGGGTAAACAACGAAGGTAAAGCAGTCCTTGTAAAATATCACTGGGAGCCGAAGCAAGGCATTCGTAACTTAACTCAAAAGGAAGCAGAGGAAATACAGGCAAAAAACTTTAATCATGCAACGCAGGATTTATATGATGCAATTGAAAAAGGCGATTTCCCTGAATGGGAGTTACTAGTCCAAACGATGAGTGATGATGATCATCCAGAGTTAGACTTTGATCCGTTAGATGATACAAAGCTGTGGCCTGAAGACTTATTCCCCTGGAAGGCTGTTGGAAAAATGGTGTTAGATCGAAACCCAGTGGATTATTTTACAGAGGTGGAACAGGCAGCGTTTGGTACCGGTGTACTCGTAGATGGATTGGACTTTTCGGACGATAAAATGCTACAAGGCCGTACATTTTCATATTCCGATACACAACGTCACCGTGTTGGAGCAAACTATTTACAGCTTCCGATCAATGCACCTAAAAAACGTGTTGCAACCAATCAAAGCGGTGGCCAAATGGCGTACAAGTTAGATAGAGGTCCGTTCCAAAATCCACATATCAACTATGAACCTTCTATACTAGATGGCTTAAAGGAAGCAACACAAACTGGTAAAGAGTACACTCCAATGATTAAAGGAAACTTAGTGCGCGAGTCCATTGACCGTCAAAATAACACAAAGCAAGCAGGAGAAACCTATCGACAATTTGAGCAATGGGAAAAAACGGAGCTCATCTCGAATTTAGTAAATGACCTGTCTGTCTGTGACCCACGAATTCAAGAAAAGATGATTGCTTTAGCGGAGGAAGCAGATGAAGACTATGGGCGTCATTTAAGAGAAGGACTTGCTCAAGCTAAAAGTAATGGTTCCTCTCAAAAACCGTTGGGAAATAAAGACGGAGATAAAGCACCAGAACAAGCAATTGATAAAAGTCATGAAGCGGATCCATATTAACTGGAAAACCCTGCTCTCCAAGAGCAGGGTTTTCTGCTGTTGTCTCCAACTTTATTGGTATATACTAATACATAGTAGTTTGATAGGAATAGAAGTAGAGGAGTGGATGATTATGTCTAAAATATATATAATTCATGAAAATGATGAGTGGACGGTTCATTTAACAAAACGATTAGAAGAATTAAATTTACCGTATGAATTATGGCATCTAAACCAGGGAATTGTAGATTTAACAACAGCACCTCCAGAAGGGGTGTTTTATAACCGAATGAGTGCTTCTTCCCATACTAGGGGACATAGATATGCACCTGAATTAGCTGGTGGAGTGCTGTCTTGGCTTGAGCTTCATGGAAGAACAGTATTTAATGGAACGAAAGCGTTAAGTTTAGAACTAAGTAAGATCAATCAGTATACTGCTTTGCAAGCAAGTGGCATCAACACGCCAAAAACGATTGCGGCTGTTGGTAGTGAGCAAATTATTTTAGCTGCTAAAAAGCTAGGGAAGACGCCATTTATCACAAAGCATAATCGTGCTGGTAAAGGATTAGGAGTACAATTATTTCAAACAATAGAGGCATTGGAAACTTATGTGAATGGCCCTGCATTTGAAGATCCTGTAGATGGTATTACGCTCATCCAACAATACATCCAATCACCCGATGCTTATATTACGAGAGCGGAGTTCATCGGTGGTAAGTATTTATATGCAGTAAGAGTAGATACTTCAGAAGGATTCGAGCTTTGTCCGGCAGATTCTTGTCAAATTGGAGATGCATTCTGTCCAGTGGGAGAAGAGCCAGCTATGAAGTTTGAAGTTAAAGAAGATATTGATGTATCTTGGGTCGAGCGATATGAAGCATTCTTGCAAGCAAACAAAATTGATGTAGCCGGTATTGAATTTATTCGTGATGCAAACGGGGAAGTGTACACGTATGACGTAAACACAAATACGAACTACAATGCGTATGCAGAGGCTAAGGCAGAGAAATATGGGATGCTGGAGCTTGCTAAGTTTTTAGGGACTGCCCTAGAAAAGTCTAAAGTCCATGCTTAATAGAGTTAGCACCAAAGGAGGGTTTTTATGAGCTTAGTATTGTTTGGGGCTATTTCATTAGTTATTTTGTTTGGGCTATTTGCATTAGCTATCGCCATATTTGTGTTACTGAAGATGACCAAAAAGTAAAGAGTAAGTCAGTCTTTATTGAAGGAGATAGATGAAATCTAAAATGGCTATCAGATTATATATCAATCTGATAGCCATTTATAAGGGATGAGGGATAGCGTACTTCGAAAATGTTTAACGTTTTTTAAAGTTAGATTTCTCATAACCAAAGTTCATGCGCTGATAGCGTCCGAGTATGATTTGGTGGAGGCCATATAAGATTAGTCCAATTGCTACCATAGCTAGCAAAAACTTTCCGAAGGGCTGGTTTGCTAATTCTGTCAAAGCACCCCCAAACCCTTTAGATTCTTCGGAGTTATTTGTATATGCCGTGCGAATAAAGAAAAATCCGATCATACTTATAACAGTCCCTCTTGAAATAAGACCAATTTTCCCTGTTATTCTAGCAATATTTCGTTCCATACCATTCATTTCATAGGTTTTGAATTCAGACATGAATTTCTCTTTAATACCACTATAAAGTTCGAAAACGCCACATCCAATAATTATTGCACCAACTATTCCAACTAACCATATACCAAATGGTTGTTCCAGTAACTTAATGGAAACGTTTTTCTCAGATTCACTATTACCAGCATTTCCCGTATGGCTTGCTAGTTTTATAGCTCCATATGATAAATTTGCATAAATGACTCCACTAATGAAATAACCGGCTCTTTTTATTAGACCTTGTACATCAGTTCCTACATTATTAGGATCTTTAATTGCTAATATAAAAACCCATAGGATATAACCGAATAAACCTATTCCAATAATCCATAAGGCAATTTCCCCGAATGGTATTTCAGAGATTGATTGCAGTACACCAGACGTTCCGGTCATCTCTCCTCGGGGTCCGAATGCTGCTAAAGCTGCTAGAATGCCGATCATTCCATACACAATACCTATAGTCATATAACCAAAACGACCAAAGCGACGAACCCAAGGTTTCGCTTCGCTCATTTTATGTTTTGCCCCGGATGATTTTAATGATACATCCATGTATTCGACACTTCCTCTACTATTCTCTTATTTATAAAGTACCCTTTTTCTCACTAAATAGAAACCCAATCTAGCGACCAATATATGCTAGCTGCTAGAATGACAGAATTCTTAACCAAAAGAGGATTGATCTATATTAATCAGCATAACTCTGGAATTATAAAATTCCCATTACTTGTCTGCCTACTCATTGTTTTTAAAAGAGACAACACTTTGTTATGATTAACATAAAACTAGTTACATAAGTTTCTATCTTGGAGGATATAAAATGAAGTTGGTTTCATGGAATGTGAATGGCATAAGAGCCTGCGCGAAAAAAGGATTTCTCGAATATTTTAATGAAGTAAACGCTGATATTTTTTGTTTGCAAGAAACAAAGCTGCAAGCTGGCCAAATTGAGCTACCCTTACACGGCTATGAACAGTATTGGAACTATGCCTTGAAAAAGGGCTATTCTGGTACAGCAATTTTTACGAAGGTAAAACCGTTATCTGTTAAATATGGTGTTGGTGATAAGGTTTCAGAGGACGAAGGTAGAATTATTACGCTGGAGTATGATCAATTTTACTTGGTGAATGTATACACTCCGAATGCTAAACGAGATCTAACAAGACTTCCATATCGACTGGAATGGGAAGATGAAATGCGTACTTACTTAATAACACTTAATGCTATAAAGCCTGTAATTATGTGTGGGGACTTAAACGTGGCTCATAGCGAAATAGATTTGAAAAACGCTAAATCTAATAGAGGTAACTCAGGGTTTACGGAACAAGAGCGTGGCAAAATGACCGATTTACTTGCAGCAGGATTTGTAGATACATTTCGTTACTTTTATCCAGAAAAAGAAGATGCCTATAGTTGGTGGTCCTATATGAGTCAGGTGCGAGAGCGAAATATTGGATGGAGAATAGATTATTTTATAGCTTCTGAAAAACTAGTCCCTTTTTTGAAGGATGCTTCTATAGATTCACAGGTACTCGGAAGTGATCATTGTCCTGTTATTTTAGAATTAGTGCAGTGACAAGGTTAGAATGATATATTTCACGTAAGGGTATAATACTTTAGTTAAATAGAGTACAATATTTGTAAATCAGATATTATGGAGGTACCAATAGATGAATGCTTTAGCAACGCAATTAAATGAAAAAATGCAAAAAGAAAACCCAGCAGTCTATAATATGTTGTCCGATTTAGGTAAAAACTTGTACTATCCAAAAGGTATTTTAAGTCAAAGTGCAGAAGCAGGGAAAAAAGCACATCGTTTTAATGCTACTATTGGAATCGCAACGGAAAATGGGGAACCGATGCATTTCAACCATATACAAAAGAAATTAGATTATAAACCAAATGATATCTATCCATATGCTCCTCCTCAGGGGAAGGAAGCTTTACGTTTAGTATGGAAGGAAAAGCTGTTAGTAGACAACCCATCGATGAATGGTAAATCAATTGGTACACCGATAGTAACTAGTGCACTAACTCATGGCTTAAGTATTGCAGCAGACTTGTTCATGGATGCTGGAGACGTATTAGTAACACCGCAACAATATTGGGGGAACTATAACACAGTGTTCCAAGTAAGAAGAGGTGGACGGGTAGAGACTTTCCCTCTTTTCAATGAGGCTGGTAGTTTCCATGTGGAAGCGTTCCGTGACACACTTGCTAAACAAACAGAAAAAGCAATCGTCTTGTTAAACTTCCCTAACAATCCTACGGGCTTTACGCCTTCTGTTAAAGAGGCAGAAGCAATCGTTCAAGTATTGAAGGATGCTGCTGAAGGTGGTTTGAAATTAGTAGTTTTACTAGATGATGCATACTTCGGGTTATTTTATGAGGATTCTATTAAAGAATCGTTGTTCGGTTTATTAGCGGACAGTCATGAAAACATTTTGCCAGTCAAAATTGATGGTGCGACAAAAGAAAACTACGTTTGGGGATTCCGTGTTGGATTTATCACATATGCGGCGAGTCCTGATACATTAGATGCTCTAGAACAGAAGACGAAGGGAATAATTCGCGGTACGGTTTCAAGTGGATCTCATATTTCTCAGACAATTCTGTTGGAATCTCTTCAATCTGAAGAGTTTTTACAAGAAAAAGAAGAAAAGTTCCAAATTATGCAAGGTAGAGCAGTAAAAACAAAGCAAGTCCTAGCGGATGAAAAATTCGCTCCATATTGGACCTATTATCCATTCAACTCGGGTTACTTCATGTGCTTGAAGTTAAACGCAGTGGATGCAGAAACTTTAAGACTACATTTACTTGATCATTACGGTGTAGGAGTAATCGCAAGCAACAAAACAGACATCCGCGTTGCATTCTCCTGTGTAGAAGAGAATGACATTCAAGAGTTGTTTGATCTAATCTATGAAGGTTGTAAAGACTTAACTAAATAAGAAGGTATTAAAAAAACTGTTCAGGAGTCTAAACTCTTGAACAGTTTTTTTATTTGATTCGACTATCGAAGAAACCGCATTTCTATCAATTTCGAAACATAAAATATTTAAACGGACATTTCACTATTTTTGAAGGGAGAGTCAGATGAAAAGTAGAGGATTATCAGTATCTGCACTAATCTTTATAGGATTAGTAATCACTTTAGTAGCTTTTTTTATGATATATCTAGTAATAAACTTTGAAAACTTGAATGAAGAGAACGGAGAAGTTCCATATGCCAGCATAACAGTAAAAGAGGAACCAGAGGAAGAGACAGAAGTGGAAGAAAGTCCATTAATACATGATGAAGTAGTAAAATATTCTTCAACTGAATGGACAACAAATGGTGGAGATTACTACAACAGACGTTATTCGATGCTAAACCAAATCACTACTGAAAATATTGGGGATTTAAAACCAACTTGGGTTAGTAGCTTAGGAGGGTCAGGAGCAGAAGGTAAATATTCTGGAGAAGCAACTCCTATTGTAGTTGATGGTATTATGTATATCGCTACTGGAGCAAATGATGTTTTCGCTATAGATGCTAAAACTGGAGAACAATTATGGGTATACAATCCGGATATACCGCAAGAAATGGATACAGTATGCTGTGGTTGGACGACTCGTGGAGTTGCGGTCGGCGACGGAAAAGTATTTGTAGGATTACTGGACGCACGTTTAATCGCACTCGACCAAAAGACAGGAGAAGTATTATGGGAAACTACTGTAGCTGAGTGGGAAGAAGGTTACACGATCACTAGTGCACCTCTATTCTATAATGGGAAAGTCTATACGGGGGTAGCAGGAGGAGAATATGGTATTCGTGGACGTGTAATGGCCTATGATGCAGATTTAGGTTTTGAAGTTTGGCGTTTCTACACAATACCTGGTCCGGGTGATATAAACGGAGATACATGGCCAGCAGATAGTGACGCTTGGTTAACAGGTGGAGGACCGGTATGGAATACTCCATCCGTTGATCCTGAACTGGGGTACATTTACTTTGCAACTGGAAATACCGCTCCAGACTTAGATGGAAGTAACCGTGAAGGGGATAATTTATATGCCAATTCGGTCGTCGCGGTGAATGCTGAAAACGGACAATATGTATGGCATTTCCAAGAAGTGCATCATGATATTTGGGATATGGATCCAGCAAACCCAGTCGTTCTTTATGATGTAGAAATGGATGGGAAAATGAGAAAAGGGCTTGGGCAGGCAGGTAAAACTGGTTGGGTTTATCTATTAGACCGTGCCGATGGAACGCCGCTTGTTGGTATAGAAGAAAAACCTGTACCGCAGGATGAACGTCAAAAAACGGCAGCAACGCAACCGTTTCCTGTTGGAGATGCCTTTGTTCCTCAGGCTGTGACAGAGGAAGATGTGAAGAATGATCTATCATCTGATTTCACAGGTGAAATTGGAGGTATCTTTACACCATTTTGGGATGTTCCAATTACACTTAAGCCAGGACCGACTGGTGGAGCAAACTGGCCACCTTCAGCTTATAATCCGGATACCGAGTACTTTTATGTATTAGGTAATGACACATATATGTCCTTTGAAAGAAGTGAGTTGGAAGAATTTAAAGAGGGAGATCAATACTTTGGAAGTATTTTTGGACCAATTTTAGATGCTCCAGTTCGGGGGACTGTCACTGCGATCGACGTTAAAACTAACAAAATTGCTTGGCAGCAAAAGTGGGATACTCAAGCGTATAGTGGAGTGTTAACTACTAAAGGAAATCTTGTTTTTGTTGGACATAATGACGGCCGTTTGATTGCATACGATGCAAAAACGGGCGATCAAGTTTGGGAATACATGATGGATGCAGGAGCAAATGCACCTTCCGTTACGTATGAAATTGATGGTGAGCAATACATCAGTATATATGCTGCGGGTAATGCACTTGCAGGTAGTAAGCATGGAGATAAGATATACACATTTAAATTAGGTGGGGATTTACCAGAAGGGCAAGTAATTAAGTTCCCTGCGAAAAGTACAAAACCGGCAGAAAAGCCTACTGAAGGAGACACAGTGAGTGCAAATCCTGATAAAGGAATTACTGTATATGATGCAAACTGTTTAGCTTGTCATGGAAACCAAGGCGCAAACGGCCATAATGGACCTAATTTACAAAATAGTGAAGTTGCTGTTAGCAGAGATGATGTTATAGCGCGTATTGAAGAGGGTGGTACTTCCATGCCTTCGTTTAAAGATACGCTGACCGCTGAAGAAATCGAAGCAGTTGCAGCCTATGTTGTAGATGTAATTTCTCCAATGGGAGAATAATAAAACAAAAAAATACTAGCTACTTATTAAGTTGTTATTCAAACTTATTGAGTAGCTTTTTCTGTTTTTAAAACTACTAATATTAATTAGATTAGATATCATTCTCTCTAGGATAATACGTCACACCTAAACGTCAGGTTTTCTCCGAAATTGTAAGCGTTATTGGGATAGGATTATTTGCAAAGAAAAAGGGTAAATAGTGTATACTTATTTCAATAGTTATGAAAAAGGGGATTTTTATGAAGAAAAATTATCCAGATGACGGTTTAGCCTTACATACTGATTTATACCAAATAAATATGGTGGAAACCTATTGGGCAGATAATATGCATGAACGGAAAGCAGTGTTTGAATTGTTTTTCCGCAAACTCCCATTTGGTAATGGATATGGCATTTTTGCAGGACTAGAAAGATGTCTAGATTATTTGCGTGATTTTCACTTCACCGACAGTGATTTAGGGTATTTGCAAGAAGAGCTTGGATACAGAGAAGACTTTATAGCCTATTTACGTACTATTCGTTTTACCGGAAATGTATATTCAATGGTTGAAGGGGAGCTAGTATTTCCGAATGAACCGATTATTCGTATTGAATCTACGCTTGCGGAAGCGCAGCTAGTAGAAACGGCCCTGCTTAATATCGTCAATTATCAAACGTTAATAGCGACAAAAGGTTCTCGTATTAAACAAGTGCTTAAAGAAGAAATCGCTATGGAGTTTGGTTCAAGACGTGCGCAAGAAATGGATGCAGCCATCTGGGGTACTCGAGCTGCATACATAGGAGGAATAGATGGAACTAGTAATGTCCGTGCTGGGAAAAAGTTTGGAATTCCTGTAACTGGAACGCATGCTCATTCACTAGTGCAAGCATATAAAAATGAATATGAAGCATTTCATTCGTATGCGCAGCGCCATAAAGATTGCGTATTTTTGGTGGATACATATAATACATTAAAAACGGGGGTTCCTACAGCTATAAGAGTAGCGAAAGAACTGGGAGATAAGATTAACTTTATCGGTATTCGTTTAGATTCAGGTGATATTTCATTTTTATCGAAGGAAGCTAGAAAAATGTTAGATGAAGCTGGCTTCCCTAATGCTAAAATCGTTGTTTCCAATGATTTAGATGAATATACTATTTTGAACTTAAAAGCACAAGGTGCCAAGGTCGATAGTTGGGGAATCGGAACGAAGTTAATCACTGCATACGATCAACCAGCACTTGGAGCAGTTTATAAAATTGTCTCTATTGCAAACGAGGCAGGGGTGATGGAAGACACGATTAAGATTTCTTCCACTACTGAAAAGGTGACAACGCCTGGCCAGAAAAAACTATATCGAATTATTGATAAAGAAAATGGTAAAGCAGAAGGTGACTATATTACAATGCACGATGAAGATCCAACACATGAGGAACGCTTAAAGATGTTCCATCCAGTGCATACATTTGTCTCTAAATTTGTAACCAATTTTGAAGCAAGGGATCTACATGAAAAAGTGATTGAAAATGGGGAAGTTATTTATCGAATCCCTGAGTTATCGGAAGTTCGGAAATATGCGCATGACAACCTGGATCTATTGTGGGAAGAGTATAAACGCTCTCTAAATCCGGAAGAGTATCCAGTGGACTTGAGCCAAAAATGTTGGGACAATAAAATGCGTAATATTCAAGAGATTAAGGACATGGAACATAATATTATTGACCAAAATGGAGGTAGGTATTAATGTCAGCTAAACAACAAGAAATTATAGCAGCGTTAAAAGTGAAACCAACCATTGATGTACAACAAGAAATACGTATTAGTATTGATTTTATGAAGGACTATTTAAAAAAACACCCCTTTTTAACAAGTATGGTTTTAGGTATTTCTGGAGGTCAAGATTCTACATTAGTAGGGAAACTTGCTCAGCTCACAGTCGATGAATTAAATAAAGAACTTGGTGAGGAGAAATATTCATTTATAGCAGTAAGTTTACCGTATGGTATTCAATTTGATGAGACGGATCGTCAAGATGCATTGGATTTTATCAAGCCAAGTAAACGTATAACGATCAATATAAAAGAAGCTGTGGATGCTAGTGATAAGGCTTTAGTGGAGGCTGGAGTGAGCCTATCTGATTTTGCTAAAGGGAATGAAAAGGCTCGAGAGCGAATGAAAGCTCAATATTCTATAGCAGCTATGCACAATGGCGTGGTCCTTGGTACGGATCATGCAGCAGAAGCCGTAACAGGATTTTATACAAAATACGGAGATGGTGGAGTAGATATTACGCCAATCTTCCGCTTAAACAAGCGTCAAGGTAAGCTGATTTTGAAAGAATTAGGTTGTCCTGAACATCTCTATACGAAAATTCCGACTGCAGATTTGGAAGAAGACAGACCGGCTCTACCGGATGAAGTAGCGCTTGGCGTAACATATGATGAAATTGATGATTATTTAGAAGGTAAAACGGTATCGAAGGAATCGGAAGAAAAAATTGAAGGTTTCTATATTCGATCCATGCATAAACGTAATATGCCAGTCACCATTTTTGATGATTTTTGGAAATAATAACAAAGTCTGATATATAAAAATAGAAAGTCGAACTGTCGAGTAAAAAGGCAGCTCGACTTTTTTGTTTTCTATTTGTACTTAAGGCAAATTTTGGGTATGCTTATAGCGTATTGTAAAAATTTTCACGCAAGTCAATTTATACGTGATTTTAGGGGGAGAATGATGAGAGAACGAGCACAGATAGAAACGATTATTCGAAATATAGAAAAAGTAATGATTGGTAAAAAAGATATTGCGGAACTTGCAGTAGTTGCATTATTAGCGCAAGGACATGTGTTATTAGAAGACGTACCAGGTGTAGGTAAAACGATGATGGTGCGGGCGCTTGCCAAATCTATTGGAGCAGATTTTAAAAGAATTCAATTCACACCGGATTTATTGCCTTCGGACGTATTAGGAGTTTCTATTTACAATCCAAAGGAAATGGAGTTCGAGTTTAGACCTGGACCTATTATGGGGAATATAGTTCTTGCGGATGAAATCAATCGTACATCCCCAAAAACGCAATCTGCGCTACTAGAAGGGATGGAAGAAGCTTCGGTTACCATTGATGGAGTGACTATGCCGATTCCAAGACCATTTTTTGTAATGGCGACGCAAAATCCGATTGAACATGAAGGGACCTACCCGTTACCAGAGGCCCAATTAGATCGTTTTTTACTTAAGTTAAAGATGGGTTATCCGCATCCAAGCGAAGAAATTGAAGTATTAAATAGATTAGAACATGCATCACCGATTGATACATTGGTGCCTGTCATTTCTCTAGAAGAGTTAATCGAACTTCAGAAAAAGGTGAAGCAAGTAACAGTAGATGAAACAATAAAGAGCTATATCGTTGAACTATCTAATCGTACAAGACAGGATACATATATTTATCTAGGAGTAAGTCCACGTGCATCTATTGCATTAATGCGCGCGTCGCAGGGTCTTGCGTTGCTTCATGGTAGAGATTATGTAAACCCAGATGATATTCAATATTTGATGCCTTATGTTTTTGGACATCGTGTCATCTTACGCCCTGAGGCACGTTATGATGGAATTTCGTCTGAAGAAGTGCTTGCACGAATTGTGAAGAGGACTCCGGTTCCTATTAAGAGGAAAATAAGTCAATGAAGCATTTGCTCAATCGATGGAAAAAGATTCGAGGGGTAGTAGGCGTTCTATTCCTCCTAGTAGTAGCTTTTGTGTATGCAATGTTTCAGGGAGGGTTTGTTAGCTGGTTTTTGTTTTATTTGGTCGTCCCTATTTCTTTATATTCGTTGTTATTATATATGAATTCACTGAACGATATCGTTGTGGAACGAATAATTGAAACTGGTAAAGTTCAAAGTGGTGGAAGGTTTTCAGCAACTATTCAGGTGACGAGAAAAAGTCGTTTTCCACTAATGTACGTTCAAATGGAGGAAAAAGTAAGCTCTTCTCTTGCTACAGAAGCTTCATGGAAACAGCTTACCTTTTGGGGCATGAAAAAAGAATTTAGATGGACTTATGAAATAGAGCATATTCCACGTGGTGAGCATGTTTTAGAAGGGACAAGCATTGTAGTAAGCGATTTATTTGGTTGGGTGAAAAAAGAAGTATTTGTAACAAATTCTAAAACAATTCTCGTATTTCCAAACTTGACTGAGATGGTCTACATTCCAATTGAAACGAGATATGACCAAGGAGCAGCTGCTTCTAGAATTCAAGCTATGAAAGATACATCAATGGCAACTGGCGTTAGATCATACCAATCGGGTGATCGTGTATCATGGATTCATTGGAAGTCTTTCGCCAGAACACAAACACTAAAAACAAAAGAATTCGAAGATCGTCAATCCCAGGATATGTTCGTGGTGATGGACCGAACGCCTTCTCCTCTGTTTGAGGAAGTGGTCGACTTAACAGCCTCAATGATGCAAGCGATTGTAAAGCATCAGGCATCCTCTGCATTTCTCTCGGTTGGAGAGGAACGATTGTTCTTGCCTGAAGTTCAAACTGACCAGCATCTTCAACGAGTGCTATATCATTTAACAAAGGTAAAAGACGATTTAACGAAGCCGCTAGAGCAAGTAATTTTGCATGACCGATCATTATCCAATGCGACAACTCTTTTATATGTGACTAGTAATCTAACTTATGAATGGATGGATAATGTACAAAAAAATGCAACAAACTTACGAGCGTGTACTTGTTTTGTCATAAAATCCAAAAATGAAAAAAATACAAGTGAAGAGAATGCTATGTACAAGTATGCAGCAAGTAGAGGTTTTCAAGTGCAGTCGATTACGAAAGATCGCTTTGCCCAAGCCTTTTTGGAGGTGAAACGTTCATGAGTAACAAAGCGCAGCAAACAATAATATCTATACTTATTTATTCTTTTGTTTTTATCCTAATGATGGAATGGTTAAAACCAGTTATCGAGTTAACGAGTACAGGTTTTTTAAGCTTATTTGGTTGGTATTTAGTAATCTCCTTTTTGTTTTATCTTATAAAATTGAAATGGGTATATGCATTTCCTGTTAAGTTAGTATTTATTTGTTGGGTAATTATACATATCTATACAGATCTATCTTTCTTATCAATAGAGGCATTGAAATTTATTTGGGGGATGTTCGTAGGAAATATCGCTTCTCTTATAAGTCAAGATTGGGTACAGGTGACAGACCCCTTCCGAACATTTTTATTTTTCATTTTATTATGGATGACTACGTATCTATTAAACTATTGGATACGAGTACGTAAAAACTTAATGTTATTCTTTTTGTTTACCGTTTTATTTATAACAATCTTAGATACATTTAGTCCATATAGTGGAGAGAAGAGTATTGTTACCGTATTAATATCTGGCTTCCTTATCTTGGGCTTATTATATGCTCAAAAAATGTTATCGGGGCAAGATGGGAAAATACATGGTGCATTTATAGTAGCCAGTATTGGAAGTTTGTTAAGTATTATAGTTATTAGTAGTGCCCTCGCTTACGTTTTGCCAAAAGCAGGTCCTAGTTGGCCAGATCCAGTGCCTTTTCTATTATCGACCAGTCCAAATGCAGATAATAGGGAAGATGGAAAAGGTGTTGGTGGAGGAATACAAAAAGTCGGCTATGGAGAAAATGATGAGTTCTTGGGAGGAGCCTTTGCGAGCGATGATACTCCCGTATTTTATGCGACTAGTCCAACGAAGCAATATTGGAAGATTGAAACGAAGGATATGTATACTTCTAAAGGTTGGGTAAATTCAGCAACAGAGCCTCCAACCCTTTCGAACTACGGGCTGGGAGAACCGATTCAATCTGATATTGCACCTGGGACAGAAGATGAGTCGTTAATAGCTAGAATCTATATGTCTCAACCATATCCTTTTATCATGCAGCCTTATGGAATCGAGCGGGTTGACTCAGTGGAGCCTATTTCTTTAAAAATGAATGAAAGAAATCAAAAACTATATACATTTAATGGAGACAATGAAGTACCTGTTGGAACCTATGAAGTAACCTATAACGAGCCAATCTATAGCTTAAAAGCACTTAGGGATACGGCGCCTGCAAACTTAGAAGGATTATCTAGTGAATTCGATCGCTATTTGCAGCTTCCCGAAACATTACCTTCAAGGGTAAAGGATTTGGCAACTTCTATTACTGCAGATACCGATAATTTATATGATAAGGCAAAAGCAATTGAACGCTATTTCCGATTAAATGGTTTTAGCTACAATCAGGATTTGGCGGCAGTTCCAGAAGGTGATACCGATTATGTCGATCAGTTTTTATTTGATACGAAGGTCGGCTATTGTGATAACTTCTCCACTTCGATGGTTGTATTGTTGCGTTCGGAAGGAATTCCTGCACGTTGGGTGAAGGGGTTTGCACCGGGAGACGTAGTTGAACGTGATAATGGAGTTCCAGTTTATGAAGTGACAAACAATAATGCACACTCATGGGTAGAAGCTTATTTTCCAGGTACTGGATGGATGACATTCGAGCCTACAATTGGATTTACGAATGCTGTCAATTTAAATTATGATATAGACAATGAAAAAGATGAGTTGGAAACACCGGAAAATACACCTAAGGAGACTCCAGAAAAGCCTCAAGCTGAAAAAGATAAGAAGGAAGTTTCCAAAGGTTTTACAGAAATCATGAGTAGCTTTGCTAAATGGATTTCTAATAACAAAGCACCTATATTATGGACACTACTCGGTTTAGTATTGCTTTCTATGCTAGCCTATCGTTATCGAAGAAAGTGGTTATCCAAAGTGTTAATACCGGTGAGCCGAATGCGGAAAAACGACTGGGATACATTTGAAAAAATGTATCATCAGCTATTGAAACAATTAGATGCATATGGAATGAAGAGAGAGCAAGGACAGACGCTATCTGCTTATGCAAAATATGTAGATTCTGGCTTTGGAGAAACACATATGCGTAAATTAACAGATGAATATGAAAAAGGCTTATATGGTAATAATCGAGAGGGCATAAATTATGAGTCGATGAGAGAAAGTTGGGAATATTTAATCAATCAGCTTAGCGGTTGATTTTGAGGGCAACTACCTGTAAACTAAAGTCAAATTAAATGACCAATGTTGCCCTCGTATATGTCCGATAATATGGTTCGGATGTTTCTACCAAGTTGCCATTAACAACTTGACTATGAAGGTGAATGCAGTCATGTCTTTTTTAGGCATATGCATTCACCTTTTTGATGTAGAGAACATAAACGCGTAGAAAGAGGAGGTATGCTTTCTTACGCGTTTTTTTATCATTCTATTAGATTGAGGGTACGTTTGGATTATTATCAGAAGAGGTGGAACTAATGACTTTAACACCATTATTAAAGGAACAAGAAAAGATAGTTGTTTTGGATTTCGGTAGTCAATATAACCAACTAATTACACGTCGTATTCGTGAATTTGGTGTTTACAGTGAACTACTGCCACATACAGTTACAGCAGAAGAATTGAAAAAAGTAAATGCAACAGGGATCATCTTCTCAGGCGGACCTAATTCAGTTTACGATGAAAATGCATTCCATATCGATTCTGCAATCTATGACTTAGGTGTTCCAATTTTAGGTATTTGCTACGGTATGCAGCTAATGTCTCAGCATTTTGGTGGGAAAGTAGAAAAAGCTTCTCATCGCGAGTATGGGAAAGCGGAGATCAATGTGAAAAACGCAACTCCTTTATTTGGACAACTTCCAGAAAACCAAGTCGTTTGGATGAGTCACGGAGACCATGTAACAGTTGCTCCTGAGGGTTTTGAAGTTATTGCAACAAGTCCATCTTGTGAAGTAGCTGCAATGGCAAACGAAGCAAAAAATTTCTATGCTGTACAATTCCATCCTGAAGTTAGACATTCTATTTATGGGATTGAGTTAATACGTCAATTCGTATTTGATATTTGTCATGCTAAAGGTGACTGGTCCATGGAAAGCTTTGTAGAGATGCAAATCCAAAACATTCGCCAAGAAGTTGGGGATAAAAAAGTTCTTTGTGCACTAAGTGGTGGAGTCGATTCTTCAGTAGTTGCGGTACTAATCCATAAAGCAATTGGAGACCAACTAACATGTATGTTTGTGGACCATAACTTAAACCGTAAAGGTGAAGTAGAGCAAGTAATGAAGACTTTCACAGAAGGTTTTAATATGAATGTTATTAAAATTGATGCTCGCGAACGTTTCATGAACAAATTAGCTGGGGTTTCAGATCCAGAGAAAAAACGCAAAATTATTGGGAATGAATTTATATACGTATTTGACGAGGAAGCTTCTAAGTTAGACGGTATGGATTTCCTAGCACAAGGTACGCTATATACAGATATTATTGAGTCTGGAACTGCAACAGCTCAAACGATTAAATCTCATCATAATGTTGGTGGATTGCCAGAAGATATGCAGTTCAAACTAATTGAGCCACTTAAAACATTGTTTAAAGACGAAGTGCGTGCATTAGGATTAGAACTTGGTATTGATGAAAAAATCGTTTGGCGTCAACCTTTCCCAGGACCTGGTTTAGGAATTCGTGTATTAGGTGAAATTACTGAAGAAAAATTAGAAATCGTTCGTGAATCTGATTTCATCCTTCGCGAAGAAATCGCCAAAGCCGGACTTGATCGTGATATTTGGCAGTACTTCACAGTTCTTCCAGACATCCGCAGCGTTGGTGTAATGGGTGATGCACGTACATATGATTACGCAATCGGTATCCGTGCAGTAACTTCTATTGATGGAATGACTTCTGACTGGGCACGTATCCCATGGGACGTTCTAGAGAAAGTATCTGTTCGTTTAGTCAATGAAGTGTCTCACATCAACCGCGTACTGTATGACATTACGAGTAAACCACCAGCTACGATTGAGTGGGAATAGGACCAAACACTAAAACCTTATATCAAGGATTTAAAGGTTATGAGTGATCGTTGCAAAATAGGACTTTCCTTTATTCATGTAATTCATGATTAAAGGGAGGTCTTATTTTATGTTCTGAATCATTGAATTGAAGGAAGGTTTCAAAATGAATCAGGAAACTGTATTATGTAGAGATGTGTATTAAAGCATTGGAGTTGATTCATATTAAGAAGTACATTCAGTACCGTAAATCTAATCTTTAGATTAGCGTTAAGCTAATAGGGTTTAATTCCGTAAAATAAGGTATATTATATTTGTTGAATAGATTCTCTTTAAAGACAAGAAAAGTGGGTGAACAAAGTGGGAAAATATCTTTTGGATAATAAAGGTCAGGCAGCTGTGGCAAGTTATCATGAAAAAAACAAGCCTGCCAAATTTGATAAAAAGCAGCAGCTAGAAAAAATACGGGCAGAGTATTTGAAAAAGAAACAAAACCAAACGGAAAAATAATATAAATGAAAACACAGGAGGGTAAACCTTTTCCTGTGTTTTTCTTATTCCAAGTTATTGGAGATAGAGTTATTTGAATTTATAAATGAATAATAGTCGTTCCGTTTTTAATATAATACATACTCCTTCTATTTAAAATGGAAATTACTAATTTGCTTTTGATTACAGTAGTAAGTATGAGGAGTATTTGAATTAGTAAGAAATACTAGAAATGTCATAATGACGAACTATATTAAGTTTTTATATAAAAACGTTCGGATTTAGTATTGATTTTCTAAAATAATGATGTTATATTACATATATAATTTAATATGTCGTCGTATAACGTTGGGAATAAGGCCCAAAAGTCTCTACCGAATCACCGTAAATGATTCGACTACGATTAAGAGGAAGAAGGATAATTCTTCCCTTACTTGAGATACTAAAGCATACGACTGATTTACTAGTCGTATGCTTTTTTCTGTTATACAGACAATAACTGGAGGAAATCATGAAAAAGTATTTTCAGTTTGAAGAATTAGGGACTAATTACCGCAGTGAAATTATTGGAGGGTTAACAACTTTCCTAGCTATGGCGTATATTCTTATAGTAAACCCGATGATCCTTTCGCTTGATGGGATAGAGGGATTACCAGATTCCATGCATATGGATAAAGGTGCTGTATTTACAGCTACTGCTCTTGCAGCAGGTCTTGGTTCTATATTAATGGGAGTACTGGCGAAATACCCAATTGCACTAGCACCAGGTATGGGATTAAACGCATTTTTTGCTTTTACAGTAGTACTAGATTTTGGAATCTCATGGCAAATTGCTTTAACTGGCGTTTTTGTAGCAGGAGTAATCTTTATACTTCTATCGTTAACTGGCATTCGTGAAACAATTATAAACGCAATTCCAACCGAACTAAAGTATGCAGTGGGTGCTGGAATTGGTTTGTTTATCACTTTTGTAGGTTTGCAAAACTCTAAGATTATCGTAAGTGATCCTTCTGTAATTGTTGGTCTAGGAGATTTAGCAGACCCTAACATTTTATTAACGATTTTTGGGCTTGTTATTACAGTGATTATGATGGTGAAAGGCGTTAAAGGTGGAATATTCTACGGAATGCTGATTACGGCAATCGTTGGTATGATTTTCAGTCTAGTGCCACTACCATCTGGAATCGTAAGTAGTATTCCAGATGTAAGCCCAACATTTGGAGCTGCACTTGATCCAATTTTTAATGATCCAACTTCTTTATTAACTACACAATTCTTAGTTGTAGTGCTTACTTTCTTATTTGTAAACTTCTTTGATACAGCTGGAACATTGATATCTGTTGCTAACCAAGCGGGATTAATGAAAGGCAATAAATTACCACGTGCTGGTAAAGCGTTACTAGCAGATGCAATAGCTACTACAGCTGGAGCAGTAGCGGGTACTTCCACTACTACTAGTTATGTAGAATCAACAGCTGGTGTTGCAGCTGGGGCGCGTTCAGGTTTCGCGGCAGTAGTAACGGGAGTGCTGATGTTATTAGCATTATTCTTCTATCCAATATTAAGTGTAGTTACTTCTTATGTAACGGCGCCGGCGTTAATAATAGTTGGGGTATTGATGGTTTCTGCTTTAGGAAATATAGAGTGGAAAAAATTCGAAGTTGCAGTGCCTGCGTTTTTCGTAATCATTGCAATGCCATTAACTTATTCTATTGCAACTGGTATCGCCATTGGATTTTTATTCTACCCAATTACAATGATCGTAGCAGGGCGTATTAAAGAAATCCATCCGATTATGTATGGTTTATGGGTTATATTCCTTTGTTACTTTATCTTCTTATAAAAATAGTAAAACAAGAGAGAAGCATTGTGCTTCTCTTTTTTGTTTCTTCTATATAGATGCACCTTATGATAAATTCATCTAACTTTACTAAACTTTGAAAACTAAAGAGGGTATTATCTCTTTGTTCTAACTTATTTTAATTAGAATCTTAAATATTATAATTAGGAATCTAGATAGATTTGAGTTTAAAGGAAGTGTCGTTATTTTCATAGAAACCTAGCGTTTAAAAGGGTTCCTATTAACTCTATTTAATTGTTGCATTTATCAGAAAAAAGTGTTATTATATTTTACACAACAACTTTACAAAAAGCTGTTGACGAAGGTAGCAAAAGGGTGTTAAGATACAAAGGTCGCTGAAACAAGACGACAACTTAAACAACATGAACATTGAAAACTGAACATGCAAAACGTTAAGAAACATAGCTTTCAACTAACTTGTTAGGATGAGAGCAAAACAATTTTTGACATCATTTAATGATGATGCCAGCAAAACAAAATGAGCTTTTAAACTAGTTCTAATTTGTTCGCTTTCGATGTGCTCTGCATACCGGAAGCGAACTATTATGGAGAGTTTGATCCTGGCTCAGGACGAACGCTGGCGGCATGCCTAATACATGCAAGTCGAGCGAATGACGAAGAAGCTTGCTTCTTCTGATTTAGCGGCGGACGGGTGAGTAACACGTGGGCAACCTGCCCTGTAGATTGGGATAACTCCGGGAAACCGGGGCTAATACCGAATAATCCATTTCCTCTCATGGGGAGATGTTAAAAGACGGCATCTCGCTGTCACTACAGGATGGGCCCGCGGCGCATTAGCTAGTTGGTGAGGTAACGGCTCACCAAGGCGACGATGCGTAGCCGACCTGAGAGGGTGATCGGCCACACTGGGACTGAGACACGGCCCAGACTCCTACGGGAGGCAGCAGTAGGGAATCTTCCACAATGGACGAAAGTCTGATGGAGCAATGCCGCGTGAGTGAAGAAGGTTTTCGGATCGTAAAACTCTGTTGTGAGGGAAGAACAAGTACGAGAGTAACTGCTCGTACCTTGACGGTACCTCATTAGAAAGCCACGGCTAACTACGTGCCAGCAGCCGCGGTAATACGTAGGTGGCAAGCGTTGTCCGGAATTATTGGGCGTAAAGCGCGCGCAGGCGGTCCTTTAAGTCTGATGTGAAATCCCACGGCTCAACCGTGGAAGGTCATTGGAAACTGGGGGACTTGAGTACAGAAGAGGAAAGCGGAATTCCAAGTGTAGCGGTGAAATGCGTAGAGATTTGGAGGAACACCAGTGGCGAAGGCGGCTTTCTGGTCTGTAACTGACGCTGAGGCGCGAAAGCGTGGGGAGCAAACAGGATTAGATACCCTGGTAGTCCACGCCGTAAACGATGAGTGCTAAGTGTTAGGGGGTTTCCGCCCCTTAGTGCTGCAGCTAACGCATTAAGCACTCCGCCTGGGGAGTACGGTCGCAAGACTGAAACTCAAAGGAATTGACGGGGGCCCGCACAAGCGGTGGAGCATGTGGTTTAATTCGAAGCAACGCGAAGAACCTTACCAGGTCTTGACATCCCGCTGACCGGCCTAGAGATAGGCTTTTCCCTTCGGGGACAGCGGTGACAGGTGGTGCATGGTTGTCGTCAGCTCGTGTCGTGAGATGTTGGGTTAAGTCCCGCAACGAGCGCAACCCTTGATCTTAGTTGCCAGCATTTAGTTGGGCACTCTAAGGTGACTGCCGGTGATAAACCGGAGGAAGGTGGGGATGACGTCAAATCATCATGCCCCTTATGACCTGGGCTACACACGTGCTACAATGGACGGTACAGAGGGTCGCAACCCCGCGAGGGTGAGCAAATCCCATAAAACCGTTCTCAGTTCGGATTGTAGGCTGCAACTCGCCTACATGAAGCCGGAATCGCTAGTAATCGTGGATCAGCATGCCACGGTGAATACGTTCCCGGGCCTTGTACACACCGCCCGTCACACCACGAGAGTTTGTAACACCCGAAGTCGGTGGGGTAACCCTTACGGGAGCCAGCCGCCGAAGGTGGGACAGATGATTGGGGTGAAGTCGTAACAAGGTAGCCGTATCGGAAGGTGCGGCTGGATCACCTCCTTTCTAAGGATAATATCGGAATACGAATTTTTATTCGTATCTTAACGTTTTGCAGTTCAGTTTTGAATGTTCATTTTATATGAAGATTCAACTCTTGTTCTTTGAAAACTGGATAAAACGACATTGAAACAATAAACAACAAGAAATTCTGTTGTGATTATTTACGTAATCACGACGTGTAAGACTTTTTAACTTTTAGGTTAAGTTAATAAGGGCGCACGGTGAATGCCTTGGCACTAGGAGTCGACGAAGGACGGCACTAACACCGATATGCTTCGGGGAGCTGTAAGTGAGCTTTGATCCGGAGATTTCCGAATGGGGAAACCCACTGTTCGTAATGGAGCAGTACATTTGCGTGAATACATAGCGCATCTGAGACACACCCAGGGAACTGAAACATCTAAGTACCTGGAGGAAGAGAAAGAAAATTCGATTCCCTGAGTAGCGGCGAGCGAAACGGGAATAGCCCAAACCAAAAGGCTTGCCTTTTGGGGTTGTAGGACACTCTACATAGAGTTACAAAGGAATGAGTTAGACGAAGCGATCTGGAAAGGTCCGCAGGATAGGGTAAAAGCCCCGTAGTCTAAAATTCATTCTCTCTTGAGTGTATCCTGAGTACGGCGGAACACGTGAAATTCCGTCGGAATCTGGGAGGACCATCTCCCAAGGCTAAATACTACCTAGTGACCGATAGTGAACCAGTACCGTGAGGGAAAGGTGAAAAGCACCCCGGAAGGGGAGTGAAATAGATCCTGAAACCGTGTGCCTACAAGTAGTTAGAGCCCGTTAATGGGTGATAGCGTGCCTTTTGTAGAATGAACCGGCGAGTTACGATCCCATGCAAGGTTAAGTCGAGAAGACGGAGCCGCAGCGAAAGCGAGTCTGAATAGGGCGAATGAGTATGTGGTCGTAGACCCGAAACCAGGTGATCTACCCATGTCCAGGATGAAGGTAAGGTAACACTTACTGGAGGTCCGAACCCACGCACGTTGAAAAGTGCGGGGATGAGGTGTGGGTAGCGGAGAAATTCCAATCGAACCTGGAGATAGCTGGTTCTCTCCGAAATAGCTTTAGGGCTAGCCTCAAACGTTAGAATCTTGGAGGTAGAGCACTGTTTGGACTAGGGGCCCATCCCGGGTTACCGAATTCAGACAAACTCCGAATGCCAATGATTTATGTTTGGGAGTCAGACTGCGAGTGATAAGATCCGTAGTCAAGAGGGAAACAGCCCAGACCACCAGCTAAGGTCCCAAAGTATTTGTTAAGTGGAAAAGGATGTGGCGTTGCTTAGACAACCAGGATGTTGGCTTAGAAGCAGCCATCATTTAAAGAGTGCGTAATAGCTCACTGGTCGAGTGACGCTGCGCCGAAAATGTATCGGGGCTAAACAAATCACCGAAGCTGTGGATTGATACCTTTGGTATCAGTGGTAGGAGAGCGTTCTAAGGGCGTTGAAGTCAGACCGGAAGGACTGGTGGAGCGCTTAGAAGTGAGAATGCCGGTATGAGTAGCGAAAGACGGGTGAGAATCCCGTCCACCGTATGACTAAGGTTTCCTGAGGAAGGCTCGTCCGCTCAGGGTTAGTCGGGACCTAAGCCGAGGCCGATAGGCGTAGGCGATGGATAACAGGTTGATATTCCTGTACCACCAAACCACCGTTTGAGTAATGGGGGGACGCAGAAGGATAGGGTAAGCATGCTGTTGGTTATGCATGTCCAAGCAGTAAGGTGTGAATGTAGGCAAATCCGCATTCTTTAACATTGAGCTGTGATGGCGAGGACGTATGTCTAGAGTTCCTGATTTCACACTGCCAAGAAAAGCCTCTAGCGAGGTGAAAGGTGCCCGTACCGCAAACCGACACAGGTAGTCGAGGAGAGAATCCTAAGGTGAGCGAGAGAACTCTCGTTAAGGAACTCGGCAAAATGACCCCGTAACTTCGGGAGAAGGGGTGCTCTTTTGGGTTCATAGCCTAGAAGAGCCGCAGTGAATAGGCCCAGGCGACTGTTTAGCAAAAACACAGGTCTATGCAAAACCGTAAGGTGAAGTATATGGGCTGACGCCTGCCCGGTGCTGGAAGGTTAAGAGGAGTGCTTAGCGCAAGCGAAGGTGCGAATTGAAGCCCCAGTAAACGGCGGCCGTAACTATAACGGTCCTAAGGTAGCGAAATTCCTTGTCGGGTAAGTTCCGACCCGCACGAAAGGCGTAACGATCTGGGCACTGTCTCAACGAGAGACTCGGTGAAATTATAGTACCTGTGAAGATGCAGGTTACCCGCGACAGGACGGAAAGACCCCGTGGAGCTTTACTATAGCTTGATATTGAATTTTGGTGCAACTTGTACAGGATAGGCAGGAGCCTTAGAGCCCGGAGCGCCAGCTTCGGAGGAGGCGTCGGTGGGATACTGCCCTGGTTGTATTGAAATTCTAACCCATACCCGTAACCCGGGTAGGAGACAGTGTCAGGCGGGTAGTTTGACTGGGGCGGTCGCCTCCTAAAGTGTAACGGAGGCGCCCAAAGGTTCCCTCAGAATGGTTGGAAATCATTCGAAGAGTGTAAAGGCAGAAGGGAGCTTGACTGCGAGACCTACAAGTCGAGCAGGGTCGAAAGACGGGCTTAGTGATCCGGTGGTTCCGCATGGAAGGGCCATCGCTCAACGGATAAAAGCTACCCCGGGGATAACAGGCTTATCTCCCCCAAGAGTCCACATCGACGGGGAGGTTTGGCACCTCGATGTCGGCTCATCGCATCCTGGGGCTGTAGTCGGTCCCAAGGGTTGGGCTGTTCGCCCATTAAAGCGGTACGCGAGCTGGGTTCAGAACGTCGTGAGACAGTTCGGTCCCTATCCGTCGTGGGCGTAGGAAATTTGAGAGGAGCTGTCCTTAGTACGAGAGGACCGGGATGGACACACCGCTGGTGTACCAGTTGTTCTGCCAAGAGCATCGCTGGGTAGCTATGTGTGGACGGGATAAGTGCTGAAAGCATCTAAGCACGAAGCCCCCCTCAAGATGAGATTTCCCATTACGCAAGTAAGTAAGATCCCTCAAAGACGATGAGGTAGATAGGTTCGGGGTGGAAGCGTGGCGACACGTGCAGCTGACGAATACTAATCGATCGAGGACTTAACCAAATTTTGTTTAACGTAACAATGTCGTTTATCCAGTTTTGAGTGAACAAGCACTCTATTATGAGGGTTTCAAGATACAAGCAGTGCTAGGAAACAAGTGAGAGAAGGAAGGAACGTACTAACGTACGTGACTGACAGATCGAATGAAGTTGACAACGCAATGCGCCGTATATTGAAAGCCGAAAGAGTCTAGTGATGATGGCGAAGAGGTCACACCCGTTCCCATACCGAACACGGAAGTTAAGCTCTTCAGCGCCGATGGTAGTTGGGGGTCTCCCCCTGTGAGAGTAGGACGTCGCTGGGCACCAAAAAAAAGTCGTTACCGAGTTATATCGGTAACGACTTTTTTGTGGTATTTTTTACTATTCCAACTAGCCCCTTTAGCAAAAAAAGAGAAACCCCACTGTGATTTCTCTCATTTTTATACTATTACTGCATTTTTCACGGTAAAGTAAGCGTGAAAAAGAGGCGCAAAGAGCTCGAGAATGTAAGGAAGAGATGCTCAGAGGTATATTATACCGGAGAATCAAAAGAGAGCCCTAACGATAGAAATCTAGACATATTATGCCATCATAAGTTTTAGCCACGGCGGGTTAAACTCTTGCACAGGTCTTTGTGGGAGTATGCCATCACTAGACGCCATATAAAAAGTCGGTACTAAGTTTAATTCAATAGCAATTTATTAGACTTTTTTTGAATACAAAGAAGTAAGAAAATTAATTTTATATTTTATGAAATTCACTCCCTACTTTCATAAATGAAGCATATGAAAACTTCAAAGATTCTTCAGCTTTCTGGGATATGAAAGCTTTTTTAAGTGAATATAAATGGGAAGCTTTTTAAGTAACTCCATTTTTTGTTGCTCATTATACTTTTTTTCAATTTCCTTGAGACGACTTATTTCTTCTTGAGAATATGGGGAGAGCGCATTTTTCCCATCTTCTTTATATTTTCTAATCCACGTTGTAACTGAATTGACGCTTACGTGCAATTCATCTGCTACCTCTTTACGTCCTCTTCCGTTTTTTAGAACTTCTTGTACTGCATACATTTTTTGTTCTTGTGTTGTTTGTGTATATCTTTTTCTAAATTGTCCATGCATTGACTGATCCCCCTAGAAATTGGTGATATTCTCTAACAGTATTTATGAACTAAAACAATTTCAAATCCAGACTTCACCCAATTAGTGTATTGTACTATCTTTTGTATAATTTGTCATCAGAATATTATAAATTTGAACTTTGTAATAAAAGGAATACAATTTCAGCTAAAAGCTTGAATTCCTTGAAATTGCGACACTATATGCGATAATGAAGAACAACATATGTTAGGAGTTGATGAAATGGATGTATCTCCAATTTTAATGATAATCATTATTTTTTCTATTAATATTGTTTATGTTACTTTCTTTACTTTGCGAATGATTCTTACATTAAAAGGATACCGTTATATCGCCGCACTTATAAGTATGGTAGAAACGGTAATTTATATAGTGGGACTAGGTCTAGTATTAGATAACTTAAATGAAATCCAAAACTTGGTTGCTTATGCAGTTGGGTATGGTACTGGAGTTGTTATTGGAACGAAAATTGAAGAAAAAATGGCACTTGGGTATATTATGGTAAATGCAATCTCTACAGATACTAAACTAAACTTACCTTTAATATTGAGAGATGAAGGATATGGAGTTACAGATTGGCATGCGAATGGTAGACAAGGTGAGAGACAAGCTCTTCAAATACTAACACCAAGGAAATATGAGTTAAAACTGTATACTAGACTGAAAGATCTTGATCCAGGTATTTTCATAATCGCCTATGAACCCAAGTCAATTCATGGTGGATTTTGGGTGAAATCTATAAAGAAGGGAAAACTATTTAAATGAAGAAAGAAACAAAATGGTTTGAAGTGGAAGAGAATGAAACTATTTCAGAGTGTATAGACAGAATGACTGAAGATGGTTATCAAATTGCTGGACGGAGAGAAGAGCCAATTTTTGCAGAGGTTGAAGGTGGTCCACCAGTTCCAGTAAGACAATTAATTATGTTAAAAGGAATTAAAGAAACATAATTGTTGTAATTACTCCTAAAACCGAACAATAAAGTTATCTGAAAATTAATCGTTCGTATTTAAGCGTTGACGTTCTTCGTATAAGTTGTTAAAATATGAATAGAAATAGACGATTATATCCCCATATATGCTAAAGGATTGGCTTTAGCGTCTCTACCAAGTCACCGTAATGACTGGACTATGAGGGAAAGCGACTTATGGATAATGCAAAAGGGTGTGTTTGTTTATGTTTTCCCTGACACAAACTGGGCAATTATGTTCCCTAAGTAAACTGCTTTTCTTTCATAGAGAGAGTAGTTTATTTGGGGAATTTTTTATGCTTACAACATATAAGCCTTAGGTTAATCTATTATGCTCGATATAATCTTCAGAGTTTTAGTTTCGATGCCGAGGTGAATCAGACAGAAGGGACGATAACAATGAATACAAAAATTGGTGTGATTATGGGTAGCTCAAGCGATTGGGAGACGATGAAATATAGCTGCGAAATTCTTGAGGAACTGCATATACCGTTTGAAAAACGCGTAGTATCGGCACATCGTACTCCAGATTTAATGTTTGAATATGCAGAGGAAGCGAGATCACGTGGAATACAGGTGATTATTGCAGGAGCTGGAGGTGCAGCGCATTTACCAGGTATGGTTGCGGCTAAGACAACACTTCCGGTAATCGGGGTGCCCGTTCAATCTAAAGCACTAAACGGATTAGATTCATTATTATCGATTGTTCAAATGCCTGGTGGAGTACCGGTGGCAACTGTTGCAATAGGTAAAGCAGGAGCTACAAATGCTGGATTGCTTGCCGCTCAAATCCTTTCTATCTCAGATGATGAGTTAGCAGAACGTCTTGAAAAGCGAAGAGAAGATACGAGAAACAAAGTTCTTGAAAGTAATGGTGAACTTCAATGACAAAAGTAATCTATCCAGGACAGACGATAGGAATTATTGGTGGAGGCCAACTTGGTCGTATGATGGCACTAGCTGCTAGGGAAGCAGGATTTAAGGTGGCGGTTTTAGACCCTACGATGGATTCTCCTTGCGGGCAGGTTTCCGATATACAAATTGTTGCCCCGTATGATGATGAAACGGCGTTAGAGGAGTTAGCAGAAGTAAGTGATGTTATAACTTATGAGTTTGAAAATATTGATTATACAGGGTTGAAGAGACTATCAGAAATTGCGTATGTTCCCCAAGGAGCGGAACTGGTGAGAATTACGCAGGATCGTATTCTAGAAAAAATAGAAATTCAGTCGGCTGGTGTAGCTATTGCGAAATTTGTCGAAGCTAGAACGTATGAAGAGTTAGAGCAAAGAATTGATAGAGTGGGCTTCCCTTGTGTAGTTAAGACCTCTCGCGGAGGATATGATGGCAAAGGGCAGCAAATAATTCAAACAAAAGAGCAATTATCCTTAGCCAAATCTTTGTTTGCTCACTCCGCCTGTATCGCTGAATCCTTTGTTCCCTTTACAAAAGAGATATCCGTCATTGTACAGCGTAATGGAAGTGGAGAAACGTATTGTTTGCCGATTGGTGAAAATATTCATGTAAATCATATATTGCATGAAACGATTGTGCCAGCAAGAATCGATGAAACACTTACTACAAAAGCAATAGAGGCCGCTGAGAAAATTGCCAACCATTTAAACTTAATTGGTACGCTTGCGGTTGAAATGTTTGTTTTAGAGAACAATGAAATCATAATAAATGAATTGGCACCAAGACCACATAATTCTGGCCACTACTCAATTGAAACATGTAATATTTCTCAGTTTCATCAACATGTAAGAGCTATCTGCGGATGGTCACTTAGAAAGCCAAAACTTTGGACATCAACAGTTATGGTGAATATATTAGGTCAGCATGTAATACCTGTTACAAACAATCTTTCTAAGTATCCTAACTGGTCGGTTCATTTATACGGCAAAAGCGAAGCGAAAGAGAATAGAAAGATGGGACATGTCACCATCCTATCGACTAATATTGAAGACACTTTAAACGAAATAGAACAATCTAAAATTTGGTTATAAATTAGGAGGAAGTTAAATGATAGAACGCTACACACGCCCAGAAATGGGAGCAATATGGACAGAACAAAATAAATACAATGCATGGTTAGAGGTAGAAATTCTAGCTTGTGAGGCTTGGGCAGAGATTGGAGATATTCCAAAAGAAGATACAGTTCTCCTTCGTAAAAATGCCTCCTTCGATGTAGAACGTATATTAGAAATCGAAAAAGAAACAAGACATGACGTAGTGGCGTTCACTCGCGCCGTATCAGAAACTTTAGGAGAAGAGCGTAAATGGGTTCATTACGGTCTAACTTCAACAGATGTAGTAGATACAGCTCTTTCTTATATCATTAAGCAAGCAAATGTTGTTTTGCGAAAAGATATTGAAAACTTCATCGAAATCTTAGAAAACAAAGCAAAAGAACATAAATACACAGTAATGATGGGGCGTACACATGGTGTTCATGCAGAGCCAACTACTTTTGGTTTAAAGTTAGCACTTTGGACAGAAGAAATGAAACGTAACCTAGAGCGCTTTGAGGCTGCTGCAAAAGTAATTGAAACCGGTAAAATGTCAGGTGCTGTTGGAACGTATGCGAATATTGATCCATTTGTTGAACAATATGTATGTGAAAAGTTAGGTTTAGCTGCATCACCAATTTCTACACAAACACTACAACGTGACCGTCATGCACAATACTTAAGTGTTATCGCATTAGTTGCTACTTCTATCGAAAAATTTGCTACAGAAATTCGTGGTCTACAAAAATCAGAAACTCGCGAAGTAGAGGAGTTCTTCTCTAAAGGTCAAAAAGGATCTTCTGCAATGCCACATAAACGGAATCCTATCGGTTCTGAGAACATGGTTGGGCTATCAAGACTTATCCGAGGATATATGATGACAGCATATGAAAATGTTGCATTATGGCATGAAAGAGATATCTCTCATTCATCTGCAGAACGTGTAATTTTACCAGATGCAACAATTGCCTTGAACTATATGCTAAACCGCTTTGGTAATATCGTGAAAAACTTAACAGTATTCCCAGAGAACATGAAACGTAATATGGATTCCACTTTAGGATTAATCTACTCCCAACGTGTATTACTAGCATTAATAGATAAAGGGTTAGCTCGTGAAACAGCATATGATACTGTTCAACCACTTGCTATGCAAGCATGGGAGTCTCAAACTGCATTCCGCACTTTTGTAGATGCAGATGAACAAGTTACTTCTCTATTATCAAAAGAAGAGCTAGATGATTGCTTTGACTATAACTATCACATTCAACATGTAGATATGATTTTTGAACGTTTAGGACTTAACTAAGCTTTAAATTGATTAGGGGGAATTGAAAGTGGAAAAGGGTCGCCTACTATACGAAGGTAAAGCAAAACAATTATTTGAAACAGATGATGAAAATATATTGTTTGTGTCATATAAGGACAGTGCTACAGCATTTAACGGTGAGAAAAAAGAAGATATTGATGGAAAAGGCATTTTAAACAATAAAATCACAACGATCCTTTTTGAACAGTTAAAAAGTAAAGGAATTGAATCCCACTTTGTAGAGCAAATCTCAGACAATGAGCAGCTTGTTCGCAAAGTGGATATCATTCCACTTGAAGTAGTAGTCCGTAATATTGCAGCTGGAAGTCTATCAAAGAGATTAGGAATTAAAGAGGGTACACCTTTAAAGCATACAATCGTTGAATTTTACTACAAAGACGATGAACTAGGAGATCCACTACTCACAAATGCTCATATAGAATTACTTTCACTTGCTACACCGGAGGAAATAGATACCCTTCAAACTAAAGCACTGGAAATCAATCAAGTGCTTCAGCCCATTTTCAAAGAAATAGGTGTTACCCTAATCGATTTTAAATTGGAGTTTGGAAAAACGGCAAATGGAGAAATCTTACTTGCTGATGAAATTTCTCCCGACACTTGTAGATTGTGGGATGACAAAACAAATAACAAACTAGACAAAGATGTGTTTAGACGTAATTTAGGAAGCTTAACAGAAGTTTATGAAATAATACTTTCCCGCCTAGGAGGATTATCAAAATGAAAAAAGTTAAAGTGTATGTAACGTTACGTGAAAGTGTTTTAGATCCACAAGGTTCTGCAGTGATGGGAGCTCTTCATTCAATGGAATACAGCGAAGTAAAGGATGTTCGTATTGGGAAGTTTTTAGAACTTCAGATTGAAGATGGAACTCGTGATATAGATACAGTAGTAAAGGAAATGTGTGAAAAGCTTCTAGCAAATACAGTGATTGAAGACTATCGTTTTGAAGTTGAGGAGGCTGTAAGCAAATGAAGTTTGCAGTAATCGTATTTCCTGGATCGAACTGTGATTTAGATATGTATCATGCGATCAAAGATGAACTTGGAGAAGAAGTAGAGTACGTTTGGCATGATGCAAAGGATTTGAGCGAATTTGATGGTATTTTATTGCCAGGAGGGTTCTCCTATGGGGATTACTTACGTTGTGGAGCTATGGCCAACCAATCGAATGTAATGTCTGAAGTGGTGAAGGCAGCTGAGGCAGGTAAACCAATTCTAGGTATTTGTAACGGGTTCCAAGTATTAACGGAAGCTGGGTTGTTACCTGGAGCACTTCTGCGTAACAAAAACTTAAAATTCATGTGCCGTACCGTAGAGTTAAAAGTAGTAAATAACGCTACACAGTTTACAACTGGCTATGAAAAAGACGAAATAATCCAAATTCCAATTGCCCATGGCGAAGGAAATTATTATTGTGACGATGAAACACTTACTAGATTAAAAGAGAATAACCAAATTGTTTTTAAATACGCTTCTGAAGGACCTAATGGAAGCATTGAGGACATTGCAGGTATTGTAAATGAAAAAGGGAATGTCCTTGGTATGATGCCACATCCAGAGCGTGCAGTACATGATCTTATAGGTGGCTCAGATGGACTAGCGTTATTCAAATCAATAGTGAAACAGTGGAGGGAAACTCATGTCAGTCATGCTTGAACCAAATCCAATGCAAATTAAAGAACAAAAGATATATGCTCAAATGGGAATGTCTGATTCAGAATTTGAAATGGTGGAGAAAATTCTTGGTCGTTTACCGAATTATACAGAAACCGGATTATTTTCAGTTATGTGGTCAGAACATTGTTCGTATAAAAACTCTAAACCGGTATTAAGTAAGTTTCCTACAAAAGGGAAGCATGTTTTACAAGGACCGGGTGAAGGTGCTGGAATTGTTGATATTGGCGATGGTCAAGCAGTTGTATTTAAAATGGAGTCCCACAACCATCCATCTGCAATTGAACCTTATCAAGGAGCTGCAACAGGCGTAGGCGGTATTATCCGTGATGTTTTCTCGATGGGAGCTCGTCCAATTGCATTGCTGAACTCACTTCGATTTGGAGAACTGAAGACTCCACGTGTGAAATATTTATTTGAAGAAGTAGTAGCTGGTATTGCGGGTTATGGTAACTGTATCGGAATTCCAACAGTTGGCGGAGAGATTCAATTTGACGACTGTTACGAAGGAAATCCACTAGTTAACGCTATGTGTGTAGGACTGATCAATCATGAGGATATTCAAAAAGGAATTGCAGCAGGTGAAGGTAACACAGTCATGTATGCTGGAGCTAAAACTGGACGTGACGGCATTCACGGAGCAACATTCGCATCGGAAGAATTAACTGAAGCTTCTGAAGAAAAGCGCCCTGCAGTTCAAGTTGGAGATCCTTTTATGGAGAAACTTCTATTAGAAGCTTGTTTAGAAGTGATTAAGTCAGATGCGTTAATTGGTATCCAAGATATGGGAGCAGCAGGGTTAACTTCATCATCTGCGGAGATGGCTTCAAAAGCTGGCTTCGGTATAGAGATGAATTTAGACTTTGTACCTCAGCGTGAAACGGGGATGACAGCATACGAAATGATGCTTTCAGAATCACAAGAACGCATGTTAATCGTTGTAAAAAAAGGTCGTGAAGAGGAGATTGTTAAAATCTTTGAAAAGTACGACTTAGATTGTGTAGCGGTTGGTAAGGTGACAGGCGATAAAATGCTTCGATTAATTCATAACGGAGATGTAGTAGCGGATGTACCTGCAGATGCACTTGCAGAAGAAGCACCAGTTTACTATAAACCATCGTCGGTACCTGCATACTATACGGAATTTCAAGCAATGGAAAATGTAGAGCCTGTAATTTCGGACTACAAAGAGACTTTACTAAATCTACTTCAACAACCAACAATTGCTTCTAAAGAATGGGTTTATGATCAGTACGACTACCAAGTACGCACAAGTACAGTAGTAACCCCTGGTTCAGATGCTGCAGTAGTTCGAGTTCGGGGGACGAATAAAGGACTTGCTATGACAACGGATTGTAATTCTCGTTATATCTATCTTGACCCAGTAAATGGTGGGAAGATTGCAGTAGCTGAAGCAGCTCGTAATGTTGTTTGTTCAGGTGCAACGCCACTTGCTATTACAGACTGTTTGAACTTTGGTAACCCAGAAAACCCAGAAATCTTCTGGCAGATTGAGAAATCTGCAGACGGTATTTCAGAGGCTTGTATTGCATTAGAATCACCTGTTATTGGTGGGAACGTTTCGTTATATAACGAACGTAGTGGAACTGCGGTTTACCCTACACCAACAATTGGGATGGTCGGACTTGTAGATGATCTTGCACATGTAACAACTCAATCAGTGAAACAAGCTGGAGATGTTGTATATGTAATTGGGGAAACTAAAACAGAGTTTGGTGGATCGGAACTACAAAAATTAGTGGAAAAACGTATTTTTGGGCTAGCTCCATCTATCGACCTTGAAGTAGAAGTGACTCGTCAAAAAGCTCTTTTAACAGCTATTAAATCTGGTGTTGTACAATCTGCGCATGATATCTCTGAAGGTGGTTTTGCAGTAGCTTTAGCTGAAAAAGCTTTCGGTGCAAATGGTCTTGGAGTTGAAGTAACTATTACTGGATCAGCTACAAGTGCATTATTTAGTGAATCTCAATCACGCTTTATCGTCACGGTAAAAGCTGAACATGCTAGTAAATTTGAAGAAATCGTAGCAGATGCAGTACAGATTGGTAGAGTAACCGAGTCTAATAATTTAGTAATCTCACATGAAGATGGAACTACTTGGATTAGCGGTTCTGTTGATGAATTCCGTTCCGCTTGGAAAGGAGCAATACCATGCTTACTGAACTCAGAGGCTTAAACGAAGAATGTGGTGTTTTCGGTATTTGGGGTCATCCAAATCCTGCAGCCATGAGTTATTACGGATTACATGCACTTCAGCATAGAGGGCAAGAAGGTGCTGGAATTATTGTGACAGATGGTACTAGGCTACGCGCAGTAAAAGGCGAAGGTTTAGTAAACGATGTATTTAATAATGGCAAGTTAGAGAAATTGGAAGGTCATGCTGCAGTTGGGCATGTGCGTTATGCTACTTCCGGCGGCTCAGGAATTGAAAATGTCCAACCTTTGTTGTTCAACTCAACTACTGGTGGCCTTGCGATTGCTCATAATGGGAATATTGTAAATGCTACACGTTTAAAACGTAATTTAGAACAGCAAGGTAGTATTTTCCAAACGACTTCGGATACGGAGGTACTTGCCCATTTGTTGAAGAAGAGTAATCTTGCTTCTTTCGAGGATCGTGCCAAACAAGCTTTACGTTTATTGGACGGAGCTTTCGCCGTTGTCATTATGACGGAACACGCGATGTATGTAGCGCAGGACCCACAGGGCATGCGTCCTCTTTCTTTAGGAATGTTAGATGGTGCCTATGTAGTAGCTTCTGAGACAAGTGCCTTCGATTTGATAGGTGCGGAGCTAGTTCGTTCGATTGACCCAGGGGAGTTATTAATAATAAATGATGAAGGTTGCCGTTCAGAGCGTTATGTAGAGAAAAAAGACCGTGCTATTTGTACGATGGAATATGTCTACTTCTCTCGTCCAGATTCAGATATTGATGGTATTAATATTCATATGGCTAGAAAACGTCTTGGTAAGCAACTTGCGAAAGAATTGACAATTGATGCAGATGTTGTAACAGGCGTACCTGACTCCAGTATTTCTGCTGCTATTGGTTTTTCAGAAGCTACAGGTATTCCTTATGAGTTAGGTCTTATAAAGAATCGTTATGTGGGTAGAACGTTTATCCAACCTTCACAGGACTTACGGGAGCGTGGGGTGAAGATGAAACTTTCACCAGTACGTCAGGTTGTAAAAGGAAAACGAGTAGTCATGGTAGATGATTCAATTGTTCGTGGGACAACTTCACGTCGTATTGTGAAAATGTTGAAGGATGCTGGAGCGACAGAGGTTCATGTCGTTATAAGTTCCCCACCATTAAAAAATCCATGTTTTTATGGGATTGATATAAGCTCGGATTCAGAGCTTATTGCTGCTAATAATACAATTGATGAAATGCGTGAACTGATTGGAGCAGACTCGTTAACATTCTTATCGGTTGAAGGAATGGTAGAGGCAATTGGCAGATCAGATGGGGAAAAAAATTGTGGGCATTGTTTAGCATGTTTCACTGGAGAATATCCAACTAGTATCTATGCGGATACGAAATTACCACATGAAAAAGAGCTTGTTCGATAGGAGGATTTTACATGTCAAAAGCATATGAAAAAGCAGGCGTGAATATTGAAGCTGGGTATGAAGCCGTGCAAAGAATGAAATCACATGTCGAGCGCACAGCTAGAAAAGGTATCATGGGTACTTTCGGTGGTTTCGGTGGAATGTTTGATTTGTCTTCATTGAATTATAAGGAACCTGTTTTGATATCTGGAACAGATGGTGTTGGAACAAAGCTAAAGCTTGCGTTTATGACAGATTCACACGATACAATCGGCGTAGACTGTGTAGCAATGTGTGTGAATGATATCGTTGCACAAGGTGCGGAGCCTCTTTTTTTCTTAGATTACGTAGCAGTAGGTAAAGCAGTTCCTGAACGAATTGAACAAATCGTTAAAGGTGTGGCTGATGGCTGTGTACAGTCTGGAGCAGCATTAATCGGGGGAGAGACAGCCGAAATGCCTGGTCTTTATGAGGAAGACGAATATGATCTTGCTGGATTTGCGGTTGGAGCATGCGAAAAATCAAAAATCGTTACAGGGGAGAATATTACAGAAGGTGATGTACTAGTAGGTATCGCTTCTAGCGGTGTTCACTCAAACGGATATTCACTAGTACGTAAAATTGTTTTTGAAGAGCATGGCTATTCTCCAAAGGATGTTGTAGAAGGATATGAAACGTTAGGCAAAATTGGTAAAGCCCTTTTAACACCAACGAAAATCTATGCGAAGCCAGTAATGGAAATGCATAACGAGCTTTCTATCCACGGGATGGCACATGTGACGGGTGGAGGTTTTTATGAAAATCTACCGCGTATGATGCCTGAAGGGTTAGCTGTGGAAGTTGAACTTGGTTCATGGGAAGTGCTTTCTGTATTTGATTTGTTAAAAGAAAAAGGTAAGTTAGAAGACCGTGATTTATACAATGTGTTTAATATGGGGATAGGCTTTGTACTTGCACTATCAGGTGAAGAGGCGCAAAAAGCAATTGCAATTGCGGAAGCCCACGGAGAAAAAGCATATACGATTGGCCGTGTAGTGAAAGGTGAAGGTGTTATTTTCAACGGAGCACATGACGGGAGTTTAGTGTAATGACCGGAATGACAAAATTTGCTGTATTTGCATCAGGGAGCGGTACGAACTTTCAAGCTATCAACGATGCAGTGCAGGAAGGAAAACTACCTGGTGAAGCTGTTCTAGTAGTGACAGATAAGCCAGGAGCTTTAATAGTGGAGCGTGCCGAGAAAGCGGGTATTGAAGTACTTGCTATTAAGCCTGCCGGTTTTCCTTCCAAAGCAGTGTATGAGCAACTGATTTTAGAAAAACTACGAGAGTTAGATGTAGAGTGGATTGTGCTCGCTGGATATATGCGACTGATCGGAGATGTATTATTAGCAGCATTTCCCAATCGAATTATTAACATTCATCCTTCGCTATTACCTGCCTTTCCTGGGAAAGACGCTATCGGACAGGCAATGGATCACGGCGTGAAGGTGACTGGCGTAACGGTTCACTATGTGGACGCAGGAATGGATACTGGAACAATCATAGCTCAGCAAGCAGTAGAAGTAGTAGAAGGCAATAGAGTACAAACCGAAGAGCGTATTCATGCAGTAGAGCATGCTTTGTATCCGAAGGCATTGCAGCAACTGTTTAGTCGGTAGCTTTGTGAGTTTACCCACGCTTAAAAGAATGTTACTCGCGCTCACTATAGTTTTACTCGCGAAACTTTATCAAATACCCGCGCTCCAGAGTTGTTTACCCGCGATGTAACGAGGTTTACTCGTGGAACGGGAAATATATCCAAATAATTTAGTGTAGCTGCGGATGCGATGAAGCTCAAATTCGAAGTATCAAAATTGATAATAATAGGAACACAACTAGAACTACCAATTTAAGGAGGAATTATGGTGTCAAAACGTGCGTTAATTAGTCTTTCAGATAAATCAGGAATTCTCGAGTTTGCAAAAGAGTTGGAACTACTTGGCTATGAAATTTTATCAACTGGTGGAACCAAAGCATTTTTAGAACAAAATGGTGTGGCAATTACATCAGTAGACCAAGTGACAAACTTTCCAGAAATTTTGGATGGTCGAGTAAAAACATTGAACCCAATGATACATGGGGCTTTGTTGGCAAAGCATGACGACGCTTCTCATCAAGCACAATTAGAAGAGCATCAAATAACTCCTATTCAAGTAGTTTGTGTTAATTTATATCCTTTCCGTGAAACAATTTCTAAGCAAGATGTGACGTTTGAAGATGCTATCGAAAATATTGATATCGGTGGTCCATCAATGCTTCGCTCTGCAGCGAAAAATCATCAGTATGTAACAGTTGTAACGGATGCATCTGACTATGAGGAAGTACTTGCTCAGTTAAAAGAAACTGGTGAGACGACACTAGAAACGCGTCGTAAACTGGCTGCAAAAGTATTTCGCCACACCGCTGCTTATGATGCGTTGATTGCTGGCTATATGACTGACTTAACTGGAGAAGAATTCCCAGAACTATTAACACTTACATATGAACGTAAGCAATCATTACGCTACGGTGAAAATCCGCATCAACAAGCAGCGTTTTACAAACGACCACTTGGATCTGATTTTTCTGTAGCTTCTGCTACTCAATTACATGGGAAAGAACTATCCTATAATAATATCCAAGATGCCAATGCTGCGATTCAAATAGTAAAAGAATTTAAGCTTCCAGCTGCAGTAGCGGTAAAACATATGAACCCATGTGGTGTTGGTACCGGCGAAACAATCTCAGATGCATTCAATAAAGCCTATGAAGCGGATTCAACATCTATTTTCGGAGGCATCGTTGCCTTAAACCGTGAAGTAGACACAGCAACCGCTAAAGTATTGGCTGGCATTTTCTTAGAAATTGTTATTGCTCCTTCATTCTCTGATGATGCAATTGCAATGTTAACGGCGAAGAAGAACATTCGCTTGCTCACAATTTCTTACGAACAAACGAAAAAAGATGCATGGAATACTGTATCTGTAGAAGGTGGATTATTAGTGCAGTCCCCTGACACATACGGATTAAAAGAGGCAGATGTGAAAGTCGTTACAGACCGAGAGCCGACCGCAGAAGAATGGAAAGCATTAGAACTTGGTTGGAGCGTAGTGAAACATGTAAAATCTAATGCAATTGTAGTAGCTACAGAAGATATGACTATTGGTGTCGGCGCAGGACAGATGAACCGCGTAGGCTCAGCTAAAATTGCTTTAGAGCAAGCTGGAGAACGAGCAAAAGGAGCAGGTCTTGCCTCAGATGCATTCTTCCCAATGAATGATACGGTGGAAGTGGCAGCTAAAGCAGGAATTACTGCTATTATTCAAACAGGTGGATCAGTGAAAGACCAAGATTCAATCGACAAAGCAAATGAGTATGGGATTGCGATGGTATTCACTGGCGTACGTCATTTCAAACACTAAGGAGGAGTTGCTAGATGAATATTCTTGTAATTGGTAGTGGGGGTCGTGAGCATGCAATCGCCCAACAATTCATAGATTCACCTTCAGTTGAAAATGTATTTGTAGCTCCAGGTAATGACGGTATGTCAGGTGGTATTCAGATTGTGTCTATTGATGCGTTGGCCTTTGAAGAGCTAGCAACCTTCGCAAAAGAGAACAAAATTGACTTAACATTCGTTGGACCGGAGCAACCACTGGCAGCGGGTATTGTAGATTATTTTGAAGCAGAAGGTTTACGTATATTTGGCCCAACAAAAGCTGCGGCTCAAATTGAGGGTAGTAAGGCATTTGCAAAAGAAATTATGGATAAATATAATATTCCTACTGCTGCATATGAAACTTTTACAGAAGTAGATAAAGCAAAGGAATATATTGAGAAGTTAGGTGCTCCAATCGTTGTGAAAGCAGATGGGCTTGCTGCAGGAAAAGGCGTAGTTGTTGCTATGACTGTGGATGAAGCGAACAAAGCGGTGGAAGACATGATCGGCAACCAATTATACGGAGAATCCTCATCACGTGTGGTCATTGAGGAGTATTTGGACGGGGAAGAATTCTCCTTTATGTCATTTGTACATAAAGGCCAAATTCATCCAATGGTTATCGCACAGGATCACAAGCGAGCTTATGATGGAGATAAAGGGCCTAACACGGGAGGAATGGGTGCTTATTCTCCAGTTCCGCAAATCTCCTCGGACATAGTTGATATAGCTTATGAAACTGTAGTAGTTCCTACCGTTAAAGCGATGACAGCAGAAGGAATTCCATTTACAGGTATTCTATATGCTGGTCTTATTTTAACAAGCGAAGGACCAAAAGTGATCGAGTTCAATGCCCGTTTTGGAGACCCAGAGACACAAGTGGTATTACCCCGAATGACAAGTGATTTTGGAGAGTTTATGATAGCTTTGATGAATGAAAATCCGTTTGAATTATCATGGTCGGACGAGGGGATGCTTGGAGTTGTAATTGCATCAGAGGGTTACCCTACTGACGTGAAAAAAGGAGCCAAACTGCCAAATCTAGGGACATTAACAGACACTGGATTATTCGTTTTTCATGCTGGTACAAAAGCAGATGATAAAGATTTTATCGCTAATGGCGGACGTGTCATACTTGTAGCAGCAAGGGAGTCTTCTATAAAGAAAGCGCAACAAAAAGTTTATTCAAGTCTCACTAAGTTAGAATGGGATGGTCTCTTCTATCGAAAAGATATTGGTTGGCGTACATTTCAATAATTGCTGAACAGGCAAAGAAAAACCTGATGTTTTTCTTTGCCTGTTTTTCTATATTGGTTTTAGGTTCCTATTTCCTAACTTTCCTGTAAGAATTACCAAAAATAGAATTCAGTACTTTGCTTTACTAAAGTACTATGCTAATATTATTTTTATGAGTAAACAAAAAGAAAGGAGAATGGATGCAATGCAATATCCCATTTGGAAAATTGAAGAAATAAGGCATCAGATTGATGTGGTCAATGGAACAAAGTCTCCTGATATAGTAATTACTAATGCAACTTTTTTGCATAGTCATTTAAAAAAGTGGATCACAGGAAACATATGGATAGTGAAAGATCGAATTGTTTATACGGGTTCTGAAATGCCACTAGTTTCCGACCAAACTGAGGTATATGATGCAACTGGTCAAAAAATAGTACCTGGCTATATTGAGCCTCACGTACATCCATTCCAACTTTATAATCCACAAACATTTGCAGATTATGCAGCGCAATTGGGAACGACTACGTTTATAGCGGATAACTTAACATTGTTCTTGATGCTTGAAAATAAGAAAGCGTTTTCATTAATGGACGAACTGAAAGAACTGCCATTTTCCTTCTATTGGTGGGCGCGTTTTGATTCGCAAACCGAGTTAAAGAATGAAGAAGAATTATTTACCTCTAAGACGATTGGAGAATGGATTGAGCGTTCGGATGTCATTATGGGTGGTGAACTGACTGGATGGCCTCGTTTGCTTTCTGGAGATGATCAAATGCTCTATTGGATGCAACAGGCTAAGACAAACGGTATGAAAATTGAAGGCCATTTTCCTGGAGCTTCCGAGCGCACGCTTGCAAGAATGCGTTTGCTAGGAGCAGACGGAGATCATGAAGCAATGACCATTGAAGAAGTGGAACGACGAATTCTACAGGGATATGCAGTAACTCTCCGTCATTCGTCCATACGTCCTGATCTTCCACAACTATTAAAGGATATTTTGGAAAAGGATCTTCAAATTTTTGATCACTTAATGATGACTACAGATGGAGCAACACCTTCTTTTCATATAGATGGAGTTATGGATAAATGTATTCAAGTTGCACTAGATGCAGGTGTAAAACCGATTGACGCCTATTTGATGGCATCCTTTAATGTGGCAAAGTATTATAATATGTCTAATCTACATGGGGTGATTGCAACAGGGCGCTATGCAGATCTCAATTTCTTAAAGGATGAACACAGTCCAGTACCTTTAAGTGTACTTTCCAAAGGAATTTGGCTAAAAAAAGAACAACAAAAAACGAGGGCACTTGATCCAATCAATTGGTCATCTATACCAGATCTGAACTTGTCATTTGACGTTTCGGAAGCTGATTTTCAGTTCTCTATGCCATTTGGGATAGAAATGGTAAATGATGTAATTACCAAACCCTATTCCATTAGCCATGATACAACTGAAATGGAATTATCCAAAAATCATGATGAAAGTTTTCTTTTGTTAATAGATCGCAAAGGAAAGTGGAAAGTTTCAACACTTATTAAAGGCTTTGCAACTTCACTAATGGGCTTCGCCTCTTCATACTCTAATACGGGTGATATTTTATTGATCGGGAAGAACAAAGAAAGTATGCAACAAGCTTTCCGGGAAGTAAAAAAAATGAATGGTGGAATTGTTATTGTGGAGGAAGAACAAATCATTTGTTCTGTCCAACTCCCGATAGGTGGAGTATTATCTAATAAGCCAGTAGAAGATTTAATAGAAGAGGAACTAGTTTTAAAAAGAGAACTAGCAGCTAGAGGATTTAAGCATGGGGATGCTATTTACACATTGTTATTCCTTCAAGCAACACACTTACCGTATGTAAGGATAACGCAAAAAGGAATTTTCGATGTGATGAAAAAACAAGTATTGTTTCCAGCATTAATGAGGTAGGGGGACGTAAGTTGTGTTCAAACAGTGGGGAATTTTAATGTTAGCTAGTGTACTTCTTGTAGCTTGTTCCGATAAAGAGAAAGGAACAGAAGAGGTAAATCCAGTAGACGATACAATAGAGGAAGTCGGGGAAGAAGTTGTAGAGACAGAAGAGGAAGTAGTATTGCCGTTCACAGCACCTTTCACAGGTGTTGGATCAGAGAAAGAATTGACACAAAGACCTATTCTAGTCACTATAAACAATCATCCGCTTGCACGTCCACAGTCAGGAATTGCAAAAGCAGATATTATTTACGAAATGTTAGCAGAAGGTAATGTAACAAGATTTTTAGCAGTTTATCAAAGTGAGATTCCAGAAAAAATGGGTCCAGTTAGAAGTGCTAGAGACTACTTTGTTGACATTGCTAGAGGGCTAGATGCATTTTATGTTGCACATGGATATAGTCCTGATGCTCAAAGTATGCTAAGTTCTAGAGTAGTTGATAACATAAACGGAATGCAATACGACGGTATATTATTCGAACGATCGAGGGAGCGAAAAGCACCGCATAATTCGTATATATCAAAAGATAAAGTATTAGCAGGTGCAGAAAAAGTAAAGGCTTCGATGGAGATTACTAAAATACCAAGGTTTTCTTTCTTCGACTCTTTTGAAGGGATAAAGATTGGGAATCCAGTATCTAATTTTTCTATACATTACGGTGCAGGCTCCACTTTTGAAAACGAATATACGTATATTTCTGAAGAAGGTTTATATGAGCGTGAGACCGCTGGAGCTTTGACAATAGATAAAGAGACAGACAAAGCTGTTAAAATTGCCAATATAATATGCATGGAAATTCCGCACAAAATTATTGATAGTTCAGGTCGCCGTCAGTTATCTTTAAATGATGGAGGAAGAGCCTATATTTTTCAAGCAGGTATTATGAAAGAAATCGAATGGGAGAATATCGATGGAATTCTGATGCCGATGGAAAATGGAGTTCCTGCTAAACTAGTACCTGGTCAAACATGGATCAGTTTTATACCGACAAACCCTGGTTTAGAAGAAATGGTCACTTATTTACCTTAACCATAGAAGACCCAATATAAACAAGAAGGAGGATGACTGCAATGCAAATTGAAAAAATTAAAGGCAATCAAACAGAACAACTATTTAAGGCAGTATTAGAGTTAAAGAACATGGAAGAATGTTATAAGTTTTTTGACGATCTTTGTACAATAAGCGAAATTCAATCCTTAGCACAACGTTTCGAGGTTGCACATCTATTACGTTTGAAGAAAACATATGAATCTATTAAAAAAGAAACTGGGGCAAGTACTGCTACCATTTCACGTGTAAGACGTGCCTACGACTACGGCAACGGTACTTATGATGAAATGTTAGGGCGCTTATATCCAGATGAAAATTCGACGCCAACCATTAAAGAGTAGATTAAAAAATATAAGTTTTCAAAATATGTAAGAACATGTACTGAACAGCGATGTCTGTTCAGTTTTTTTGTTATAATGGGATGAATGTTAACTAATTAGATGTAGGTGAAAAAATTGGAATATAAAGATTGGCGACATATATTCAAGTTAGATCCAGCAAAAAATATAGCAGCAGATGCTCTTGAACTAATATGTGAATCCGGCACAGATGCAATTATTATCGGGGGCTCTGACAATGTGACACTCGATAATGTGATTGATTTGCTAATGCGGGTTAGAAGGTATGCAGTTCCTGTGGCGTTAGAAGTATCTACGATTGAAGCTATAACTCCTGGATTTGATTATTATTTTATACCTAGTGTATTAAATAGCTCCGAAACGAAGTGGGTGAAGGATTTACATCACGCAGCTACGAAGGAATTTGGAGAGGTTATGAATTGGGATGAAATTATTCCAGAAGGGTATTGTATTTTAAACCCTGATTGTAAAGCTGCAAAATTGACGAATGCCTTGCATCCGTTAAGTGAAGAGGACATTATAGCATATGCGGAAATGGTCGAGCATTTGTTTAGATTTCCGGTTTTCTACATGGAGTATAGCGGAATGTATGGTGATGTACAAACTGTGAAAAAAGTGAGTAAACGTTTAAAAAACACTCAACTGTTTTATGGTGGAGGTATTCAAACCGAGGAGCAAGCAAGACAAATGGCTACCTATGCAGATACAATAATTGTTGGTAATTATATATATGACAATTTGGCAGAGGCTTTAAAAACAGTAGAAGCAGTAAAGACATTGAGTAAACAATAGATTTACGATATGATTAGAGAACAAATGTTCTTGAAAGGAAGTGCACTATGGAAATCATCGCGAAAAACTTATTGAATGGTATGAATAAAGAACAAGAAGAAGCCGTGAAGACAACAGAAGGTCCACTTCTTATTATGGCAGGTGCAGGTTCAGGGAAAACACGTGTACTAACCCACCGAATTGCTTATTTAATCGTAGAAAAGGAAGTATACCCATCGAAAATACTAGCCATCACCTTTACCAATAAAGCAGCAAGAGAGATGCGAGAGCGTATAGATGGCTTATTAGGACCGGGGACTGGAGAAAGAATGTGGGTATCTACATTTCACTCCATGTGTGTACGTATTTTAAGAAGAGATATTGACCGAATAGGATATACAAAAAACTTTTCTATTTTAGATACAAGTGATCAGTTGACAGTTATTAAAAATGTTTTAAAAGAACAAAATATTGATTCAAAACAATATGATCCTCGTTCGATGTTAAATGCGATTAGTGGAGCCAAAAATATATGCATCGATTCGGATATGTATCGTGCACAGATGAATGAGATGAATCCGTTTGAAAAGACAGTAGCAAATGTGTATCAAAGCTATCAAAAAAAATTGAGAAAGAACCAATCACTCGATTTTGATGATTTAATCATGCTAACATCAACGCTGTTTAAACGAGTTCCTGATGTCCTGGAGTTTTATCAAAACAAATTCCAGTATATCCATGTAGATGAATATCAAGATACAAACAAAGCGCAGTATGAGTTAGTACAAATGCTTGCTAAAAAGTTCAAAAATATTTGTGTTGTTGGTGACTCGGATCAATCGATTTATCGTTGGCGTGGAGCAGATATTCAGAATATCCTATCGTTTGAAAAAGATTATCCTAATGCAAAAGCCATCATGCTAGAACAAAATTATCGTTCTTCTCAACGAATCTTACAGGCAGCAAATGACGTCATTGGTAATAACACGAGTAGATACCCGAAGGTTTTACGAACAGAGAATCTAGATGGGGAAAAAATCGAGTTATTCCGTGCGATGAATGAACAGCAGGAAGCACAATATGTCGTTCAAAAAATTCAAGATTTAATGGAATTAGAGAATCGTACATTAAATGATTTTGCCGTTTTATATCGGACGAATGCCCAGTCACGTGTGATGGAGGAAGTACTTGTAAAATCGAATATGGCCTATACAATTGTGGGCGGTACAAAGTTCTATGATCGTAAAGAGATTAAAGACTTACTTGCCTACCTGCGTCTAATAGCAAATAACGATGATGATTTATCACTTGCTCGAATTATTAATGAGCCGAAACGAAATATTGGAGCGACTTCTTTTGAACGTATGGCTCTCTATGCAATAGACCAAGATCGTTCGATTTTAGATGCATTAAACGAAGTCGACTTTATGGGGATACCTGCTCGGGCTGTAAACTCTGTTATTCAATTCCAAGGGCTGATCAATAACTTAACCCAAATGCAGGAGTTTTTGTCTGTCACAGAAATAGTGGAGCAAGTGCTTGATAAAACAGGGTATCGTACGATGCTTAAAAATGAAAAGACAATTGAATCGGAAAGTCGATTAGAAAATATTGAAGAGTTTTTATCAGTAACGAAAGCATTTGAGAAACAGAGTGAAGATAAGTCATTAGTTGCCTTTTTAACCGACCTGGCACTTATCTCAGATATAGATAAGTTGGATGAAGAGGAAGATATATCAAAAGGGAATATTATATTAATGACGATGCATGCCGCAAAAGGCTTGGAATTTCCAGTAGTATTTATCATAGGGATGGAAGAAAATATATTCCCACATTCACGTTCTCTTGGTGATGATGATGAAATGGAAGAGGAACGGCGCTTGGCTTATGTAGGAATCACTCGTGCAGAAGAAAGACTTGTGATAACCTGTGCCCAGTCTCGAACTATTTTTGGTCGTGGCAGTTTTAATAGCCCATCTCGTTTTATCAAAGAGATTTCAGATGATATTATTGAGGTCGTTGGATGGACTAAAGACACCGGCAAAAATCCAGAAAGAAATGCAAAAGCTATGGCTAACACTCGTAAAGCAGTAGTTACTCGTCCGGCATATAACGAGTCTGGTGGGGATAAAATGGGCTGGCAAGTTGGAGATAAAGCGACTCATAAAAAATGGGGCGAAGGTATGGTTGTCAGTGTTCGTGGCGATGGTGAGAATACCGAGCTAGATATTGCATTTCCAAGTCCTACGGGCATTAAGCGTCTGCTTGCTAAGTTTGCCCCTATCGAAAAAGTATAACTACAACAGGAGGAACCCTGGATGGATCAGTTAGAACAACGAGTACAAGAGTTACACAAGCTGTTAAATGATTATGGACATGCCTATTATGTATTAGATGATCCTATTGTTCCGGATGCCGTATACGATCAATACTTGCATGAACTAATAGCTTTGGAGGAACAAAATCCAGATTTGATATTACCAGATTCTCCTACTCAGCGAGTTGGTTCCATCGTAAGTGAAGGCTTTAAAAAGGTAACTCATGCAAATCCAATGCTTAGTCTATCTAATGCATTCAATGAAGGGGATTTGCGTGATTTTGATAAACGTATTCAAGGTATTATCGATGAAACACCAACGTATATATGTGAACTGAAAATCGATGGACTGGCAATTTCCCTATTATATGAGGACGGTCTTTTGAAAAGAGGGGCTACTCGGGGAGATGGGACGATTGGTGAAGATATTACCAGTAATATTAAAACCATTCGTTCGATTCCAATGCGCCTAAAAGATTCAGTAACCTTGGAGGCAAGAGGCGAAGCGTATATGCCAAAGTCTTCCTTTGCAAAGTTGAACGAAGATCGCACAGCACAAGCAGAAGTCTTATTTGCCAACCCACGGAATGCAGCAGCAGGTTCTTTACGTCAGCTTGACCCGAAAATAACTGCTAGCCGTAATTTATCGATGTTCGTCTATGGAATGGGCGGAGATGGTGAGGACCAGAATATAGACAATCATTTGGATGCACTAGGTTTTATGAATACACAGGGATTACCGACTAATAAGGAAACGAAGAAGTGCACTTCTATCGAAGAAGTGCTCAGCTTTATAGAAGAGTGGACAGAAAAAAGGCATGACATTCCATATGAAATTGATGGAATTGTTATAAAAGTTAATGACTATGCCCAACAAGAAGAGCTAGGATTTACAGCAAAGAGTCCACGATTTGCAATTGCTTATAAATTTCCTGCCGAGGAAGTAGTCACGCAAATTATTGATATCGATTTAACTGTTGGTCGCACAGGTGTTGTCACTCCAACTGCAATTTTAGTACCAGCACAAGTAGCAGGTTCTACTGTACAACGTGCTACACTTCATAATGAAGATTTAATCCGTGAAAAAGATATTCGAATTGGGGATCATGTCATTATCCGTAAAGCGGGAGACATTATTCCAGAAGTAGTGTCTGTTATAACGGAAGAGAGAAAAGGCACAGAGGAACCATATAAAATGCCAACTCATTGCCCGGTATGTGAAAGTGAATTAGTGAGAATCGAAGAAGAAGTAGCACTTCGTTGTGTAAATCCGCAATGCCCAGCTCAGATCCAAGAAGGTATTTACCACTTTGCTTCACGCAATGCGATGAATATTGATGGACTTGGTGAAAAAGTGGTAGAACAGCTTTTTAGAGAACAACTGATCAAGGATATTTCAGATTTATATAAATTGACAGTAGATGACTTAGTGAAGCTTGAGCGCATGGGGCTCAAGTCAGCAACCAATTTAGTGGAAGCATTAGAAGTATCTAAAGCAAACTCAATGGAACGAGTGCTATTTGGACTTGGTATTCGTCATATTGGAGAAAAAGCTGCCAAAATACTTTCGGCTAATTTTCATAGTTTTGAGGCACTGATGAAAGCAACAAGGGAAGAGCTTATAGCTATTTTTGAAATTGGTGAAAAAATGGCTGATTCATTAGTGACTTATTTTGAGCAGGAAGAGGTCCAGTTATTGATTGAACGCTTAAAAGAAGCTGGATTGACCCTACAGTATACTGGTAGAATTATTGATGCAGATGTAATGGAGAATAGTCCATTTGCTGGTAAAACAGTTGTTTTAACAGGAAAACTGATGCAACTATCACGTACTGAAGCTAAAGAAAAAATAGAGTCATTAGGTGGTAAGGTTGCTGGAAGTGTCAGCAAGAAAACAGATTTGGTCATTGCCGGAGAAGAAGCAGGATCAAAACTGGAAAAAGCAACAAGCCTAGGTATTGAGGTTTGGGATGAACAAAAATTATTGGACTCCATAGCGGAGTAAAGGGAGTGGCGAACATGACCAAAAAACATATAGGCATGTTGACGCTGGCTTTATTACTAACGGTTTCTGGGTGTGCTCCTTCTTTAGATGACGAAACAAAAGTTATACAAAATACAGAAGAAGAAGAGACCAAGACAGTAATAATTCCGAGTTTGCAGCTAGATGAAACATACTACAGAACATTATTACCTTATGAGGAAAGTGCAAGTAAAGGATTAGTATTATCTAATTTGTCTACTAAGTACGATATGAAGGAAGTGGAAACTGGACTTCTACGTATTTCACAAAATGAATTCTCGCCTGATAAGTATTTGTTCCAGGAGGGACAGTACCTAGATACGACAACACTGAAGAAATGGCTTGCAAGAAGCAACCAAGCAGAAGGTGGATTAAACCCGGATGATAAAGGTTTAACTGGAGAAGAAAAAGCCCAAAAAGCACCAGTCTATATCACGCATATTGTGGAACAAAACTATTTGGAAAAAGTAGATAATAAAGTTAGTCTATCTGGGATATCTATTGGATTGGCGTTAAATTCCACGTATTATTACACGAAGGAAAAATACGGTGCTACTTATGAAGAAAAGCTGAGCCAGGCTCAGATTGAAGAGAATGGAAGAAGAATTGCGGAAGAAGTAGTTACCCGTTTACGTAAGATAGATGGTCTTGCAGATATTCCAATTGTAGTAGGTTTGTTTAAGCAAAATAGCCGAAATGCAGTTGTTCCAGGAACATACTTCTCCTATAGCACTGCGCCAGCGGGCAAAAATGTGTCTGATTGGAAGGGAAATGATGAGGAATATATTTTATTCCCAACTGCTGAATCAGAAGAAAAGTACCGAGATTTAGATACAATTTTCCGGAACTTCAAAATGGATGTAGAGACATATTTCCCTAACTATACAAGCATTATTGGGACTGGTTATTTCAAAGACAAACAGCTTCAAAAATGGACGATCACCATTCCTATTCAGTTTTATGGAACGGCAGAGATAATTGGCTTTACACAGTATTTGGCTGGACTTGTAAAGGATCATTTTAATCCATCGATGAATGTAGAATTACAGGTTAATTCCTTGGATGGTGCAGAAGCATTACTTGTTAAAAAAACTGGCGATGAAGAAGCTTATGTCCATATTTACACGCAATAGGCTACACTCTGTTCAAGTAGAGTGAAAAATGATATGATATTTCGTATGGTTATTGAATTCGGAGGTGTTATAAATGGCGGAATTAACAAAAGAAGAAGTTAAGCATGTTGCGCATCTTGCAAGACTTGCAATTACAGAAGAAGAGGCAGAAAAGTTTGCGCTACAACTAGGAGCAATCACGGAATTTGCTGAGCAATTAAAAGAATTAGATACAACAAATGTAGAACCTACTACACATGTCCTACCTTTAGTAAACGTGTTACGCGAAGATGTAGCTACAAAAGGATTAGACCGTGATACGATGATGTTAAATGTTAAAGAACAAGAAGCAGGACAAGTAAAAGTACCATCAATAATGGACTAATAGATGTAAGGAGGGAAAATCATGACGTTATTTAATCACTCAGCGAAAGAACTACAAGCACTTGTACATAGTAAAGAAGTTTCTTTAGTAGATTTGACTAACGAAGCTTTTGGACGTGTGGAAAAACTAGATGGCGAGGTAGAAGCCTTCTTAGCTTTGAACAAAGAAAAAGCATTAGAAACAGCTACAGAATTAGAAAAAGTTCCTTTTGAAGAACGTGGACCATTATTTGGGTTACCGATCGGAGTGAAGGATAATATCGTAACTGAAGGATTAGAAACGACTTGTGCAAGTAAAATTTTACAAGGATTCAATCCTATCTATGATGCAACTGTTGTGAAAAAGTTGCGCGAGGCTGGAATGATTACAATTGGTAAACTGAATATGGATGAGTTTGCAATGGGATCTTCCAATGAAAACTCAGCATATAAAACAACAAAAAATCCATGGTCATTAGATCGTGTTCCTGGTGGATCTTCAGGTGCATCTGCAGCAGCTGTAGCAGCTGGTGAAGTACCATTCTCCTTAGGCTCAGATACAGGTGGATCTATTCGTCAACCGGCATCCTATTGTGGTGTTGTTGGGATGAAACCTACATACGGACGTGTGTCCCGTTTTGGATTAGTAGCGTTTGCATCTTCTTTAGATCAAATTGGTCCAATCACTCGTAATGTAGAAGACAATGCACTACTTTTAGAAGCAATTTCTGGAGTTGATGCACATGACTCTACTTCGGCAGATGTTGAGGTTCCAAACTTTGCAGCTGCTCTTACTGGAGATATTAAAGGTCTTCGTATTGCCGTGCCTAAAGAGTATTTAGGAGAAGGTGTAAGTGAAGCGGTTCGTGGGTCTATTATGGATGCATTGAAAGTATTAGAAGCAAAAGGAGCTACTTGGGAAGAGGTTTCATTGCCACATTCTAAATATGCTTTAGCGACATATTATATTCTTTCTTCTTCAGAGGCTTCTTCTAACCTTTCTCGTTTTGATGGAATTCGTTATGGCTTCCGTGCTGAAAACGTAGAAAACTTATTGGACCTTTATAAAGAAACACGTGCGCAAGGATTTGGGGACGAAGTTAAACGTCGTATTATGCTTGGGACTTACTCGTTAAGTGCTGGAACATATGATGCTTACTATAAAAAAGCGCAGCAAGTTCGTACGCTTATCAAACAAGATTTCGATAAAGTTTTAGCTGACTATGATGTAATCGTAGGACCAACTGCACCAACTCCAGCATTCAAAATTGGAGAAAACGTAGAAGATCCATTGACGATGTATGCCAATGATATATTAACAATCCCAATTAACCTTGCAGGTTTGCCAGCAATTTCTATCCCTTGTGGATTTGAAGATGGAATGCCGCTAGGATTGCAAATTATCGGAAATTATTTTGATGAGTCCACGATTTATCGTGTAGCACATGTTTACGAGCAGTCTACTGATTTCCATAAACAAACTCCTCAAATATGGGAGGGAAAATAACATGAACTTTGAAACAGTTATTGGTTTAGAAGTACACGTTGAGTTAAAAACAGAGTCGAAAATCTTCTCATCCGCACCTAATCATTTTGGTGCTGAACCAAACACTAATACAACAGTAGTAGACCTAGGATACCCTGGTGTTTTACCAGTATTGAATAAAAATGTAGTCGATTTTGCGATGCGTGCAGCACTCGCATTAAATATGGAAATTGAACAAAATACAAAGTTTGATCGCAAAAACTATTTCTATCCAGATAATCCGAAAGCATATCAAATTTCACAATTTGATAAACCAATCGGTAAAAATGGTTGGGTTGAAATTGAAGTCAATGGTGAGAAAAAACGTATCGGGATTACTCGTCTACATATGGAAGAAGATGCTGGGAAGCTTTCACATGCAGATGGATATTCACTAGTAGACTTTAACCGTCAAGGAACTCCACTAGTAGAAATCGTTTCAGAGCCAGATATTCGTACTCCTGAGGAAGCATATGCTTACTTAGAAAAAGTTAAATCAATTATCCAATATACAGACGTTTCTGACTGTAAAATGGAAGAAGGATCTTTACGCTGTGATGCCAATATTTCTATTCGTCCATATGGTCAAGAGGAATTTGGGACTAAAACAGAGTTGAAGAACTTAAACTCTTTCAACTTTGTACGTAGAGGATTAGAGCACGAAGAGATTCGTCAAGCAGAAGTATTATCTACTGGTGGAATTATTGAACAAGAAACTCGTCGCTATGATGAGAAAACTGGTAAAACGATTCTTATGCGTGTTAAAGAAGGTACGGATGACTATCGTTATTTCCCAGAGCCAGATTTAGTGGATCTTGTAATTGATGATGCATGGTTAGAACGTGTACGTTCAGAAATCCCTGAACTACCTGATGCGCGTAAACAACGTTATATCCAAGAGCTTGGATTATCTCCATATGATGCACATGTATTAACATTGTCTAAAGATATGGCTAACTTCTTTGAAGCAACCATTGCTGATGGTGCAGACGTAAAACTGGCTGCTAACTGGATGATGGGTGAGGTTTCTGCTTACCTAAATGCAGACCAAAAAGAGTTGAAGGATATAGAGCTTACTCCTGCTAATCTTTCTGGAATGATCAAACTAATCTCTGATGGCACCATTTCTTCAAAAATTGCGAAAAAAGTATTCAAAGAGCTTGCTGATAATGGCGGAGACGCTGCGGAAGTAGTAAAAGCTAAAGGCTTAGTACAAATTTCGGACGAAGGCGCACTTCGTGAAATCGTTACAGCAACACTGGATGCTAACCCACAATCTATTGAAGATTTTAAAAACGGAAAAGACCGCGCAATCGGCTTCTTAGTTGGACAAATCATGAAAGCAACAAAAGGCCAAGCAAACCCGCCTCTTGTTAACAAAATCTTGAACGAAGAAATTACTAAACGCTAATACTCAAGGATACCCACTTTAAGTGGGTATCCTTTTTTGTGGGAATATTTAACTCGTCTCTTATATGGATGCAAAGTTCTCTCGGATAGCAGTTGATCGATCTTGTAGTGTGGATATTGGATATTTCGAGGTGTCTCTCGTAACGATTCGAAACGCTCTCGTATAGCAGTTGATCAGACTCACTAGTACAGAAATTTATGAATAAAATTGTATTTATTTCCAAGAAAACTGGTGCTATGATAAATGAATATTTATTTAACATATAAAGAGGTGAATCAAGGTGGAGCTATGTTTTATTGGTGGGGGTCATGTTTTAAAGGGTGAGCTAGATGATATATTTGAAGAATTGACGAAAAAGATTAAACCAAATGCAAAAGTTTTAGTAGTTCCTTTTGCGACAGAAGTTTCTAATTATGACAGCTGGATGGTAAATCTAAAACAGGCTTTTTCTACCTATACAAACACTACACTTAGATTATTACATGAGGACCTATCCAAAAATGAAATGGAAGATTTGATAAATGATAGCGATGTTCTGTATTTAATAGGCGGGAGACCAGAAAAATTACTTCAGCTGATTGAAGAAAAAGAACTTGCTAGAAGTATTGAAAATTTTCCTGGGTTATTAATCGGTTATAGTGCAGGGGCTTTAGCATTTTGTAAGGATTGTCTTTTAACTAAAGACGATGACTATCCGGAGTCCTTAGTCATAAAAGGTTAGGTTTAGTGGACTTTAGTGTGGAGGTGCATTATAACTAAGCATCTGATGACGAATTGTCTACTCTTTCCTCCGATCGTAGGATTTATGCTCTCCCTGATGGAAGTGCCATTTTCTACAAAGAAGGTAAGCTACATAAAAAAGTGAATGATGTCATTTTATTTGAATCGAAGAAAAAATCAATGGTATAGAAATTGGCTGTCTTTGATGACAGTCTTTTTTTTTTGAAAACGAATGGCACAGTTTGTGACACTAACATATAAAGATATTTGCTCAACTAAGTAATGAGGATGAAAATGTACACTTGGGTTATATTGATTTAGAGAGCGGAAAATTACATGAAATTAAAGCACCTCCATTTTCAGAGACGCTGTATTTGAAGACTATAATTCGATAAACGTAAAGGAAACCACTATGGTAAAAATAGAAGACAATGAGCAACATGAGTGAAAGACTTGTGCGACCACGCTTTACAGAAGAAGGCACGCTTGGGGTTAACGGTGAAGGGGAACAGATAAAGCTGTATTTACAGGGTGTAAACTTCGAACAATAATATAGTTTATATATTCATGAGTCTAGCTTGTTTGAATAACATTTAAAAACGAAGTATACTTAGAAAAAAGGGGGCTACTCACTTGACTACAGAACAACAGTATTTTGAAAATGCAAAACCACTAGCTCAATATATGGATGATATGACTACGAAAAAAGAAGAATCTTTCAGCATCTATGAAAAATTTGATGTGCCAGCGGATGATGAATTCATTCAAGTACTAAAGGATAGAGCGCCACATATATTAGTAATTACAGAAGACTGGTGTGGCGATGCAATGATGAACAATGCGATATTGCGTAAAATTGCAGAAGCAGCAAATGTAGAAGTACGTGCTGTTTATCGCGATGAAAACTTGGATTTAATTGACCAGTATTTAACAAATGGTGGTCGTTCAATTCCCGTTTATTTGTTGATAAGCAAAGATGGTGAAGTGATTTCTAAATGGGGTCCCCGTGCAGAGAGTGTTCAGCAATTCGTAATGGATGGCAGAGCTAAATTCCCAGCCAAAGAAGACCCATCATTTGAGGAAACTCAAAAAGAATTTTACGCACAAATGTCTAATGAATTTGTAAACAATCAAGAATTTCACCTAGCAGTATATGAAGCAATTCGTAATGCTTGGTTACCAGCACTACAAAAATAATTAGGCTGATCAAATTATTAAAGGAGTCGGCAACAGTCGACTCTTTTAATAGTGGAATGAAACTTTTTTTGATGAAACATAGTCTTTATAATAACAAGATTGTGAAACAGAAAGGAAATAAGTATGAAACGTGCACGAATTATCTATAATCCAACTTCTGGAAGAGAACTATTTAAAAAGAACTTAGCAGAAGTATTGGAAACGTTAGAGATTGCTGGGTATGAGACATCGTGTCACGCCACTACGCGTGAAGGTGATGCTACAGAGGCAGCGAGGAAAGCAGTGGAAAATGGCTTTGATATTATCATTGCATCTGGCGGAGATGGTACGCTAAATGAGGTTGTTGCAGGGGTAAGTGAATTCGAAAAGCGACCTAAAATTGGGCTGATTCCAATGGGGACGACGAATGACTTTGCAAGAGCAGTTCATATTCCAAGAGACATAAAAAAAGCTGTAGAGATTATTGTTAAAGGTGATTCTATTCCAGTTGACGTGGGATTAGTTAATGATCGCTATTTTATCAATATTGCTGGTGGTGGTCGAATTACCGAGCTTACGTATGATGTACCAAGTAAACTGAAAACAATGCTTGGGCAGCTTGCTTATTATTTAAAAGGGATTGAAATGCTTCCGTCGATTAAATCAACAAGAGTTAGAATTGAATATGACGGGGAAGTATTTGAAGACGAGGCAATGATGTTCCTAGTTGGTTTAACGAACTCGGTCGGTGGATTTGAAAAGCTTGCTCCAAGTTCAAGTATTAATGATGGATTGTTTTCTTTGTTAATATTGAAAAAGTTGAACATAGCAGAGTTTATCCGTGTGGCATCTTTAGCTTTACGGGGGGAACATTTAACGGATCCCCATGTTATTTTTAAAAAAGCAAAACATATTAAAGTAACTTCTGACGATATGGTTCTTTTAAATTTAGACGGAGAATACGGCGGAGTTATACCTGCAACATTCCAAAATTTACACAGACATATAGAGGTTTTCGTACCGATTGATGAAATACGTGACGAGGATAGACCTTAAGTAAAAGCTCAGCATTTTATTAAATGCTGAGCTTTTTTATATTGTTTTAGAAAACACCGATAGATAAAGTTCAATATTTTTGTTTTTGGGTAATATGATGGTAAAGGGGTGGAGCACATGTATAAGAAACAAGAGAAGTATTTAATGTGGCTTGCTTTTGTTGTGGCAGGAATCATGATGCTATCAATAGCGGGGAGAATATTTGGGAACTAGAATGGGGGAAGGCTGATGAATGAAGAATCGGTATTTTTTAGTCGCGTTTTAACCGAATTGACCTTATCGTTTCATATTATTTACGCAACTATTGGTGTTGGTGTACCTTTAATGATTATGATTGCCCAGTGGGTAGGTATTAAAAAGAATGATGAGCATTACATATTGTTAGCACGTAGGTGGGCGAGAGGATTCGTCATTACTGTAGCGGTAGGAGTTGTTACAGGGACCGCAATTGGTATGCAGTTGTCATTACTGTGGCCGAACTTTATGGAACTTGCGGGGAATATTATAGCTCTTCCTCTATTCATGGAGACTTTTGCTTTCTTTTTTGAAGCTATTTTCCTTGGTATTTACTTATATACTTGGGATCGATTTGAGAACCAAAAGAAGCATCTCCTGTTACTTATTCCAGTTGCCATTGGCGCTTCATTTTCCGCAGTTTTTATAACCATGGTAAATGCATTTATGAATGCCCCTCAAGGATTCGATATAGTTAACGGGGAATTAGTGAATATTAGCCCGCTGCTAGCCATGTTCAACCCTGCTATGCCAACAAAGGTTGCTCATGTAGTGGTAACGGCGTATATGACCTCTGCATTTGTGTTAGCGGCGATTGCAGCTTTTCGTTTATTGAAAGGCTCTAATCATATATACCATAAAAAAGCATTATTCTTAACGATGAAAGTAGGGTTAGTATTTTCAATTGCTACTGCTATTATTGGAGATTTCTCAGGAAAGTATTTAGCGGAGTATCAGCCTGAAAAACTAGCTGCAGCTGAATGGCATTTTGAAACGGAAGAAAGTGCGCCACTAATTCTCTATGGAATATTAGATGATGGAGAAGTGAAGTATGCAATAGAAATACCCTTTGCTTTGAGTATTCTCGCCCATTTCAATCCGACTGCAGAAGTGATTGGTTTAGATCAGTTCCCAGAGGATGAAACGCCGCCGTTATATATTCACTACTTGTTTGATATTATGGTGACGATTGGTATGTCGATGGTAGCACTTTCGGGACTATACTGGCTTGGTAAAATCCTGAAATGGTCCTTTGTCAATTCTAGATGGTACCGTTGGCTCATAGTTTTGGGAGGACCAGCGTCTATACTCGCTATTGAAGCTGGTTGGTGGCTTGCGGAAGTAGGAAGGCAGCCATGGATACTAAGAGGTATTATGCGGGTGGAAGATGCTGCAACGACCAGTCCACATGTCGATATCATGCTGATTTTATTTGCTGGTCTTTACCTAGTACTTGGAGTCGGAAGTATCGTAGTTTTAAGTCGTATGTTCAGAAAGAATCCAGTCGAGCAAGAAATAGAAGACAGACATGCTGAAAAGGGCGGTGATATGTTATGACATTAGAGATCATCGGAATTTTTGTGTTGTGGACGTTTCTTTTCGGATATTTAGTCGTTGCATCTATTGACTTTGGTGCAGGTTTTTTTAACGCGTATAGTTTACTCACAGGAAGGCAGAGGATATTAACGAATATTATACAGCGTTATTTGTCGCCAGTTTGGGAGGTAACGAATGTATTTTTAGTGTTTTTCTTTGTAGGGATTATCGGATTTTTCCCGAAAACTGCATTTTATTATGGTACGACCTTACTAGTTCCTGCAAGTATAGCTCTAATATTACTTGCGATTCGCGGCTCTTATTATGCTTTTGAAACATATGGTTCTAGAGGGCACAAGGGATACTCATTTATGTATGGTCTTGCTGGTCTTTTTATCCCGGCAGCTTTGTCTATTGTATTAACAATATCAGAAGGCGGCTTTGTTCATATGATCAATGATTCACCTACTCTCGATTACGAGGCATTATTTACAAGCCCACTCACATGGTCGATTGTTGTATTAAGTCTTTCTTCAGTATTGTATATTTCATCCGTGTTTTTGACCTGGTATGCCAATAAAGCAGGAGACATAGATGCGACAAGGCTGATGCGAAAGTATGCACTTATTTGGGCACTGCCGACGATAATAACAGCGGGTGGAATTATGGTAGAGCTTCGTTCACATAATCCGGATCATTACGAAAACATGCTTAATATTTGGTGGGCATTTGCATTATCACTATTACTTTTCATCGGTACAGTGTGGTTATTATGGTCGAAAAGAAGTTACGGATTGGCTTTTGTGTTATTAGGAGGCCAGTTTCTTATAGCATTCTTCGCATACGGATTTGCGCATCTCCCATATTTGCTGTATCCACATTTAACAATCTATGACAGCTTTACTAATGAAGCAATGGCTCTTGCTTTAATAGTCGCTTTTATAGCTGGGCTTGCTTTACTAATACCATCGCTATATTTACTACTGAGATTGTTTTTGTTCAATAAAGATTATGTACGTGGAAAAAAAGAAGATAATCACGCATAAGGAAGGAGCAAACTATGACAGAGTTTATGATATTTTATGCACCATTCATCGTATTAATCGGCTCCATTATCATAGCCTTTTGGGCAGCTTCTAAAGACGGGGCAGTGAAGGACGAATAAACGAATGTCCTCGGTCGACTTGATCGGGGACATTATTATGTTTTCAGTCAGATGGACCTAAAAAATTTATATGGCCAAAATAGATGAAATATAGTCCATAAATAGCACTATTACATGCAAGAAAGCCCTAAAAGTTAATAAGATAGCCCATTAAAATATTTATTGGACCTGGAAAGAATATCTTCTAAGAAAACACTAAAGGATATTTTAGTCTAATATCTATTCTGCTACAATTGGAGGGACAGGAAAGGGGTATTTTTGATGAAATATGATGTACTACTATTTGATTTAGATGACACTTTACTTGACTTTGGAATGACTGAACATAATGCATTTCGTTTTTTGTTTGAAGAGTATGGATTACCAAATGGTTTAAGTGATTATCTAGATACCTACAAGGCTATAAGTAAAAGCTTATGGGAAGACCTAGAATATGGTCGTATCACCTTAACAGAGCTAAAAGTCGAACGTTTTAAACGATTATTTACTGAACATTCCTTAGACATAGATCCGATTATATGCGGGCAGAAATACATAGAAAATTTAGGGAAAGAAGTTCATCTGATTGAGGGAGTAGAAGAAATGTTAGCAAGCATGAAAGATTTCCGAATCGCTCTTCTTACTAATGGATTTAAAGATGCACAGCATGCACGAGTAAATGGATCTTCTTTAAAGAATATTTTTGAAGCCATCATAACCTCGGAAGAAACAGGATTCCAAAAACCTCAAAAAGAAATTTTTGCATATGCATTAGAGAAGCTTCAAATTTCAGATCCATCTCGCGTATTAATGGTTGGGGATTCACTTTCTTCCGACATTCAAGGCGGAAATAATTTTGGGATTGATACATGTTGGTTCAATCCAAATAGAAAACAGAATCAAACTAATATAGAACCAACCTATGAAATTCATTCATGGGAGCAATTAGCTGGACTCGTTAAAATATTGGCAGTAGAAACAAAGTAATATTGGACCTCAAAATGAGGTTCTTTTTTATTTTTATTCTACTTATAGCATTTTATACAGTTTTTCAAAAAAGGATAATTGCTGCCTAGTGGCACATGATAAAACAAATTGAAGGAAGGAGATTTGTCTATGAAAAAACGTTGGGTTACTGTTATAACAGCGATTTTAATGTGTTTGGGAATAATGGGGTTTTCATTAGAAACAAATGCAGAAATGCCAGTAGATATAAAGTTAACGGCGAAACAACAAGAAGAGATGAAGTCTTTACAACAAGATGCGCTTAACCAAAAGAAAGAAATTATTAACAAATATGTTGAGTATGGTGTATTTTCTAAAGAAAAGGGACAAAAAGTAATAACCCATCTAGAGGAGCGCTATTTAAAACTGGAACAAAACGGATTTGTTCCAGTCATTCATGACGACTATAGAAAACATCGAAGTAATGAATCCTAATCTTATACTAAGCTAAAGTTCTAGTTAGGTTTTTCTGATTAATTTACCTCTGTCCTGCTATAAATTTCATATGCAAAATAGCCAAGTAGCAGGCCTGCCCCAGAGCCAAAAGATAAAGTGGATAATAATGAAAATGAGAAAAGTATATTAAATATAACCCCAACTACACATCCAAATAGCATTCCTAGAGGTATCAAACTGTCCAGTAAATCTTGTTGGTCGTTTGAATTTTTTCTGCCAGTCTTACCTTGCTTTTGTTTATGCTCAAGCTTTTTAATAATAAAGATCGCAATGCCTCCAACTATTACAACGGGCAGTACATTACCTATAATTTCCATAAGTAATTCCATCTTATTACCTCCATTCATTATCTAATTTTATTTATTTTTAACTTATTTTTTACAACATTCAGGCCAGTGTTTGCGGAAGATAGGCTTTTTAAATAAATAAAGCTATAACTAGTATAACATTTCTAAAAATTCTGTTATATATAGAAGGTTCACATAACTGGTGATTTTGTATAGAAGAATTGAAAAATAATTGATAATGCGTATGAGTCAGCAGACTTGTACGCATTCTTTTTGGTATAATGAATCAATCATAACTAGAACGGAGATTAACATTGAATACACCATTACAAAAAAATGATCAGTTAACAGTCTATATTGAAGATTTAACACATGACGGAGCGGGTGTGGCAAAGGTCGACGGATATCCTCTATTTATAGCAGGAGGCTTGCCGCATGAAACTGTGGAAGTCCACGTGCTTAAAACATTAAAAAACTATGGCTTTGCCAAGTTAAAAAATATCGTAGAGCCATCTCCATTTCGTGTAGAAGCACCGTGTCCAGTATTTTATGAATGTGGAGGCTGTCAGCTTCAGCATATGACATATGAAGGACAGCTTGCATGGAAGGAAAGTATGGTTCGCAATGTCATGAAACGCATAGGGAAAATAGATGCACCAGTTCTTCCTGTAAAAGGTATGGACAAGCCTTGGGAATATCGCAACAAATCTCAAATACCATTTGATTTAGAAAATGGTCAAGTTATTGCAGGCTTCTATCAAGCGAAATCTCATCGAATAGCAGATACGAATACTTGTTTAATACAATCAGATGAGGCAGATAGATTACTAAGAGCAGTAAAAGAAAATGCATTGAAACTGGATTTAGTTCCATACAATGAAGAAACGAAAAAAGGTCAGCTACGCCACTTAGTCGTCCGTAAGGGACGGGCAACTGGAGAAGTGATGGTTGTACTTGTAACGAAGCATGCAAAATTAGCGAAGCAAGAGGAAATTATTCAATTCATCCGTGAAGTAGAACCAAATGTGAAATCAATTGTTCATAATGTGAATAACCAGAACACAAATGTGATTTTTGGAAATGAAACAAACGTTATTTGGGGCAAAGCCGTTATTGAAGACTTAATCGGGGATGTTCGCTTTGAAATTTCAGCGCGCTCATTTTACCAAGTAAATCCTGTACAAACGGAGGTCCTATACAAGCAAGCACTGGATTATGCACAGCTAACAGGGGAAGAAACAGTAATTGACGCATATTGTGGAATTGGTACAATTTCATTATTTTTAGCGCAAAAAGCCAAACAAGTACTTGGAGTAGAGATCGTCCCACAGGCAATTGAAGACGCAAAACGAAATGCAGAGCTGAATGGTTTTACTAACACATACTTTGAGGCTGGACCTGCAGAGGAAGTTATTCCTAATTGGTACAAAGAAGGCAAGCATGCAGATGTCTTAGTAGTGGATCCACCGAGAAAAGGTTGTGACGAAGCACTATTAACGACAATTATAGAGCAGCGTCCAAAGCGTGTTGTTTATGTATCTTGTAACCCCGCAACGCTTGCTCGTGATTTGAGAATATTAGAAGACGGCGGTTATAAAACAAAAGAGGTTCAACCCGTGGATATGTTCCCGCAATCGACGCATTGTGAAGCGGTCGCTTGGTTAGAGTTAGTATAGAAAATATAATCAAAAAAGCTGTGTCAAAAATCCACGCTGTAGGGGGTTTTAGCACAGCTTTTTTGAGGTTATCTTTGTATCTGATCAAGATTTTTTTCATTACGCTTATGTTCTACATATTGCTTTTCTTTTCTAACTAAAGAAACTAAATTAGAAGTGAACGTATCTCACCTTTAAAACATCTGCTTTTGCTCCATTAATTTAAAGATTCAGCGAACTTGTATTAGCTCTGTAAGAAGTTATTATAACGTAATTTTACTTAAGTATGATTAAAGTGATTTTAATAATTTAATTACTTCTTTGGCAACTGCGCCACCGGATGCGGGATTTTGTCCTGTAACGATACGTTTATCAGTTACAGTGAATATCGACCAATCAGCATCTTTTACGTAATTTGCCCCTTTACGAACAAGTTCATCTTCAGTTAAAAATGGAACGACTTTATCTAGTCCAACAGCAATTTCTTCTGTGTTAGTAAAACCAGTCACTTTAGTATTTTTAATTAAATATTCACCGTCACCATTTTTAATATTTAATAATCCAACAACTCCGTGACAAACAGCAGAAACAACGCCACCGTTATCGTAAATGGTACTGGCAATGCTTTGTAGGTTTTCATCTTCTGGGAAATCCCACATAACACCGTGACCACCTGCATAATAGATAGCATCATAATCATTTGGGTTAATAGCGTCAGCCGATAAAGTAGTACTTAGCTTGTTTAAGAAATCATCATTTGAATAATATTGCCAATCCAATTCCGTCATTTGTTCAGCTTGTAGGCTGTGTGGGTCAAGTGGCGTGTGACCACCTTTAGGGCTTACATAATCAATTTGATAGCCTTCCTTTTCCATTTCAGCTGCAAAGTGAACAGCTTCCCCTAACCATAATCCTGTTGCGCGTTCTAAATTTGGATATTTAGAAATATTTGTTACTACTACTAAAATCTTTTTCATTATACATTCTCCTTTTGATTTGATACTATCAACCTTAAAGGTTAAACCATACTTTAAGTCAAGGAGGATGCCTCGTGTATACAATTCAACAAGCTAGTCTCTTAGTTGAAATTCCAGCAAGCTCAATTCGATACTATGAAAAAATAGATTTAATTCCATCAATAAAAAGAAATACACAAAATCATCGAATATTTGATGATCAAGATATTGAACTCCTAAAATTAATCAAATGTTTTCGAAATCTGGGCATGTCGATTGAGGATATACGAGAAAATATTTCAACTCTGAATTTAGAACAGGAAGAGATTAATACGCAAGCTATATTAGTTCAGCACAAGGAAAAATTAGAAGAGCAAATTGAGGTTTTAAACTCTTATATTCATGAAATCGATGGGAAAATAGTTACTAAAATAGCGGATTACCTGTAGAGCGTGCAAACAGAGAAGAGTTCGCTTAGGAACCGAGCCTAGTTCTAAAACCTTTTAATATTAAAAGGTTTTAGATGCTACATAATCAATACACCGCTCCACAAACTCCAGTTAGCTCTTTTTCAAAAGTAAAATAAAATTTACAATGGAAGCGCTAAAAATAGCTCCTTTTTAGTGAATGAAAATACGGAAATACGAAAGATCTATTTTTGTTGTACAAGTAATTATTAGATGTGTCATGCTGGATCCGACGACCAAAGAAAAAAGGTTGTTGAAAATAAATTAATAAAAATTGGCTCGACTTTATTAAACTAGGAACTGAGCCAAAATAATTAAACCCACCAGCACCTGTTGCCACATGCACTCCAAACATTGTGAAGCAGTCGCTTGGTTGGAGTTAGTATAATGAAAGAAGAACGAATTTCCGTTGTATGGAATTCGTTCTTTTCTCTTGTTGTTTTAAAAAAGATAAAATAATTTTTAGAAGGTAAGTCCATGAATACAACCTTGACTATTAATCAAAGGGGATAGACATCACTATTTGTAACTTTTGTGTGGAAAAATTCCAACTGACCTCTACAATTATCTGTCCCCATACTCACACTTTATTAATGAATGTCTTGAACTACTTTTTCTAAGAATTCACCCATTTGTTTAACGGCTGGCTCTGAAAAGTCAAAATTTACCCCAGTTTCTTTATAAATAGTTGCGATGGATTGATTGTAGTCTGCACTTGCACCTTTTTTAAAGGATTCAACTGCTTTCTCTGGGTTGTTCTGATAATTCTGCAGTATTTGTAGTGCACCAAGCATCGAGATGGAGTATTCAATAAGATAGAAAGGAACTTGGAAATAATGAAGGGTACCAGCCCAGCTCATCCCAATTTCTTCCTCCAGGCCAGAAGTATCAACAGGGTTTAAGCCATAAAGTTTTGAGATTTCAAAGTACTTTTCATCTCGCTCTTTGGAAGTGTGTTTAGGATTTGTATACATCCAATGCTGGAAGAGATCTCCTGCTAATGGTCCGATTAACATCGAAAATGCTCGTCTCAGCTCTTCACGCTGTGCGTTCTTAAAATCCTCCTCTTCTGGATAGAAACGGTCAAGCTTATCCAATAAGAGTAATTCCATCCCATGAGAATAAAGCTCAGCAACTTCACTTCGTCCTTTGTAGTCTTCAATGGGGCCGTGTTCGGATAACTGAAAATATCCATTCACTGCATGGCCCATTTCATGAATTAATGCGATAAGAGAGAAAAAGGAAGGACTAAAGTTCGCAAAAACAAAAGTATCCCCTGATACAGGTAAAGAAGTACAGAAACCACCTGGGACTTTACCTTTTCGGTCATCGAGGTCTAGTAACCCATTCGCTCTCATGTAATCGAAACGGTCTGCAAAAAATGGATCAGTTTTGCCTAACATTTCAGAAACGCCATCCATCAAAGTAGACACCTCAGAGTATGGTGGGTTTTTCATGAATTTAGCCGTGTTATCCCAAGGGCGATACTTATCGACACCAAGCTTTGTTTTAAAAACATTTGAGAGTCGATTCCAAGCGGGAATAATATATTTTGCTACATTTTCATGAAAGTCATAACAATCCTGGATGCTATATTCACGATTTTTCTCTATAAACATATAATCACGGTAATTTTCAAATCCTGCATTTAAAGCTATTTGATGGCGCAGTTGAATAAGCTCGTCCATGATGGCATCCATATCGGGCTTAATTTGACGATGGGCTGACATCATTGTGTGATAAGCTTTTTTTCGCACGGCTCTGTCTAGATGATCTAGAAGGGATTCGATAAATGGAAAAGGCTTTTCCTCTCCCTCCCATTCAACTGTTAAGCTACCCATAATTTCATCGTACTTAGTACAAAGCTCTTGTTCCTTTACAAGTAGTGGAATATTCTCTTCTCTGAAAAGTTTAACCTTCGACTCACGAACACGTCGCATCAAGCCGTAACGGTTATCATCTAATTGAGTAAAATAAGTAGAATCACAGCATTTATCATTTAACTTTGCTACGTATTTCATTAAAAGTGGTTGAATGGCTTGCTGATCGTGAAGATAAGTTGACTTGATGTCCGCATCTTCTGTGTTTCGGTAGAAGTCGACTTGGTGACCTGTCATCGCCTCATCGATTATAAACAGTAAATCCTTTTCGTCTTCTAACCACTTTTCTAAATCAGAAATGGATTCAATCGGAACAGCAAGTAAACTTTTAAACTGAGCTTCCACCCCTTCGACATCTTGTAAATCAATTAATTCTTTATAATAATTAGGACTTATATTTTGTGACATGAATGACTCTCCTTCTATCATATAATTATTTCAATAATTTAATTATTAAAACTATTATATTATAGATTGCTAGTTATTAACCCTTTTTAAAAAATAATTAACAAAGGATGCCTTAAGGGAAGATGAGTTTAGTTGAAGATAAAAAATAAAAATAGGCTCGATTCCCCAAGAATAGGAACCGAACTTATATAATTAATCTCACCAGCACCAACGGACATTGTAAGAAATACGAATGGGATAAAAGATAAAAAAAGCGTAGTAGTAAAGACCATAGCCATGGTTTCTACTACTATGCTTAATTTGTTTTAAAACAATAGATTTTCGCATTAATGAGCAAAACTTAAAGCTTCTCTACATTGTGATTTAAGCGCGTGAGAAATTGCTTGAGTTGCTGTAAATCACTATCTGAAAAATCATCGTAGAGATCATTCATAAATTGATCTTTAAACATTGTACAACCCTCTAATAATTCTCGTCCTTTATCAGAAATCGTTACAAGTACTTCACGATTGTTTTTTTCATTACGTTTGCGTTCGACATATTGCTGTTCTTCAAGCAACTTTAAGTGTCGCGTAATTGCCGATTGATCGATAGCTAAGGATTGTTGAAGTACTTTTTGTGAAACACTACCCTTTTTAATTAGAGAAGCTAAAATTTCATATCTAGTCAAACTAACTTCTGTTCTTTTTTCAAAAACTTGGGTTACATGCCGGTCTAATCTTTTCAACATCATAATCATTTGTTTTTTATCATCCAAACAAACTTCCATACTATTCCTCCTCACATTGATTGCTTTTCGTTTTGCACGCATTAAAAATTGAGTTCAAATTCGGCATTTATTATAGAAGATTTTTAGGTGTTTCATAATGTACGCCAGATGCTCTATGTGACATTGAACAGAGGGACGCTATGTCTAAACCTATATAATAGCATTTTCGTTTGTTAGAAAGGATAACAAAATCAAATTTACATGAATTAAGAGCTGAAATGCCTTATTTAGCTAGAAAAGCGAATAATTTGTTCAAACGGTAAACGTGATGAGTTACGTGCTGGCATAGCCGCTTTACCGATAGCGATTAACACCATTGGTATCTCATTTGCAGGTAGCTCGTATTTTTGAGCGAATGCTGCTTTATCGAAGCCACCCATAATTACAGTGTCGTAACCCATATCCTTCGATAAAAGTACGATTTGCATAGTAATTAAACCAGCATCTAAATGTGCAATGTTTGTCCGTTGTTCATTCGATAAATCGCTATACGTGGATTCCGAGTTGGCGATCATCATATCAGCAATATCGCGTGGCATATAGCCTAGCTCAACATTTAAATCATTAATTTGTTTAGCGTTTTTATGCATTTCATTATCACCTAATACAGCAATAATCGCTGAAGATGTTTCAATTTGTGCCTGATTAAAACCAGCAATACGTAATTCTTTCTTTTGTTCTTGATCATCAATAACTAGGAAGCGCCAAGGCTGTAAGTTACTTGATGATGGAGCTGATGTAGCTTGCTGTAAAATATGCTCGATTGTTTCGCGAGGAATCGTAACGCCCGACTCATACTTACGCACAGATTTACGCTCCTCCATTAATTGTTCTAAAGCAGTTTTTTGTTGTATCATATTTTCCACCCTTTTTTTATTGAAATATAAATCTATGGTCATTATAGTTGATTAATCAATAGTTGACAAGTCATGTGTTTGGTTGGAATTTTTAATAGGAGAAGGATTAAAAAATAGGAAGGTGTTTTGATTCGATTGTTTATGCATATGAAAGATAGCTTGAGGAGTAGGGAAACATCTTATCTTTGTTGGAACTGGTTTAATAGTGAAATTAAAAGCAGATGGTATAGAAGTGCTGGTATCGCACATCTAAACCATCTGCTTGTTATTATAGATGATAATCTCTTGATTTAATTTAATAATAACAGGGAGATAAAATCGATTGTTGAATAAATTTGAGCTAGTTTAATCAATAAAAATATTGCTGTATCAAAATCCACGATTGAATGGGTTTTGGCAAAGCAGTTTGTTTGCGGTTTTTGAATTGCAGTTAATTATCTCGATTGTTTTTACACCGGGTGCAACGCTGATCTAACACATTAAATTGAGATTTTTTAACGTTTTATATTTTCGTATTTAGTCCGACCTACCTAAAATTAAGACTAATTTATTTTCTCTTATTCTTACCCATTTTCTCGTTTCCACGTTTAAAGTTACCTGTAATTTTCGCTAACAATAATTGTACTTCTAACATATTATTTTCAACTGCTTTAATTCTTGCTATAAGACGCTCAGCCTCCTTATCCTTTACAACTTTAATCTGTTTACCTTTGTAATTGATTGTTACCGTTCCATTTTTCGTTATTTGATAAGTAAATGGTTCCTCACTTAATCTGTTTCGTTTATCTATTTCGCTCACTATACCAGCTCCCTAATTATTTTGGTTTTCTTATTATATTCAAATAAATAAGCCAACAATCCAATGAAATTAAGTTTACGTTGAAATATAAAAGAGATAGAATCGAAATTTTAAATTTTCCTAACTTAGCTATAACTATATATTGCATATAAGCATTACCAATTACTAGACTAAAATCGAAAAAGATTGTTGCGTATGCAATACGATAACCAAGAATTCCTGAAAGAGCTGTGGAATACCACGTTTAATGGGGTGTCCGAATGAAAGAAAAACTAGACAAATTAGAACTTATCTAGTTAAATAAATCATGGAAAAACACAAGCTTGTTGGGATTACTGTCAAATAAGGTTTTACTTAGAGGAGAAAGCATGGAAAAAATTAAAAAATACTTCGGTGAATTTAATATGACCTGGCCAAGAGTTATTCTTTTGGCTATTATTACAGCCGTATATACTGCCCTTATCAATCAGGTGTCTTTTTTGAAAGGTACCTCATTTCAGGACATAGCTATTTATGTTGACTGTTGGTTTCTTTTTGCCATTTTCATTATTGTTAATTGCCAAAAGTGGTGGGAAGCTTCGCTTAAATGTTTCGTGTTCTTCCTTGTCAGCCAGCCTCTTATTTTTTTGATTGAGGTACCGTTTTACGAATATGGTTGGGAGATATTCCATTATTATGAATACTGGTTTAAAATCACAATTCTGACCCTGCCTGGTGCTGTGATAGCATTCCAACTCAAAAAGAAAAACTGGCTCAGTGTCCTAGTTCTATCCGTGGCAACAGGTTATCTTTCCGCCGCTAGCGTCCGTTATTTCAGAACTGCAATGGCAAATTTCCCGAATCATTTACTCAGCTCTATTTTCTGCCTTGCTCTGGCCATTTTCTTCGTTTTTATTTTGCTAGATAAGAAAAAGCACCGCATCGCAGCGCTTACTGTCATAGCTGCAGTTCTTATTACGTTTGTTAGCATCACTGGAGTAGACAAGTCCAAGGATATATTCCTTGACGATGGAAATTGGGCATACTCGATGGAGGATGAGTCTGTTGTCGTTGTCGAGATTAAAGATGGGAACCATGTCGTGCTTACGGCAAAGCATGATGGCAATACGTTCATCCGCTTTGAAAATGCTGACGGTAGTGAGCAAAACTACTATATTACTGTAAGCGGCGGCAACATTTGGATTAACCTGCTTGACGAAAACTGAACTTTTACTCCACGCTCAGCATCATGACAATGTGAAGTCGTCTCGTGGTTGGAGTTAGTATAAAAGGAACAAAGCGGTAAGAGTAATACCTAAAAAGGTAGCATTTAATAATGCAGCTAATTGGCTGGTATGAGTTCGGTTTTTTACCGGCTCATGCTCGCCAATTTTTGTTTAATCCGTTCATTGTTGTAAAAAGTCCTGATCTCACTAAATTGGAGCAAGCCTATGAAATGGTTGGAACTGTTGGGCGGATTCTAATAGTAGAGTCCGTTCTTTTTTACGTTGTTCCAATAAGGATTATAGGTGTTTTTGGTTAAAATTTATTGAACGTAAGAGGCAAATTAACATGCAAGTTTCTTTAAATAAGTGGATGGTTTAGAAGGGCAGGAATGCATTTCAAATCCGTCTGCTTTTTCATTCCACCTATCTTTAATTCGTCATGAATGTTGGTGAGTAAGTATTAGAATTAGTTGGCGGAAGAATTCATAACTTTATATGTCTACCTTCGTAACATTCAAGTAAATCAATTAGATTTTTCTCCTAGGTAGTATTGATAATCCACTTCTTATGTAAATTTTCTGATTATTAAACTGAATAATATCCCGGTCTAGTGTATATTAAGGATAAATAAAATAACTAATTACGCAGGAATGGTTGCGTTAGTTGAAAGGAATGTTCAATGAGTAGGATTATTTTTTCGACAGAGAGTGGCGCTGATTTACCGAAAGACCTGGTTGAGAAACATCAAATCCAAGTAGTGCCGATGCATGTCATCATGGATGGGAAGGATTACTTAGATGGTGAGTTACCGGTAGAGGATGTTTTTGATTATCATAGTCGCACGAAAAAAATACCATCTACAACAGCAACGAATATACATGAGTACCATGAATTGTTTACGAAAATTAGAAAAGATTTTCCTGATAGCATCATTATTCATATTGGATATACGTCCAAAGCATCTGCTTCCTTTCAAAGTGCATTAATCGCAGCGGAAGATTTTGAAGATCTTCTTCTAATTGATGCGCTAAATGTAACAGGTGGATTAGCTGCAATCGTGATGTATGCTGTAACTTTGCTTGAGGAAGAACCTTCCATTAGCCATGTTCACTTAATGGAAAAAATAGAATCTGTAGTTCCTAAAACAAGACTGGCTTTCCTTCCCGGCAGTTTAGATTTTCTAAGGTCTGGTGGAAGGGTAAGTAACGTTGCTTATATTGGAGGAGTACTATTAAAAATAAAGCCCTGCATCGAATTAGTAGAAGGAAAGCTTGTTTCAACTAGAAAATATCGTGGAAGTATGAGCATAGTTGCGGAAAAGCTCATGCGAGACTACTTAAACCAATACGATATTGATAGAAAGCAGCTGTATTTAATCTACTCTATTGGACTTGATGAGAGTATTAAAAGACGAATGGATGAAATCGCGAAGGAAGCAGGTTTCGAGAAAATCACATGGATGCAAGCAGGTGCAATGATTTCTACCCATGCTGGACCAGGTGGTTTTGGGATTGCAGGAGTGGAATGTTAGAAATTTTAGAGGGATTTAGTATATAAATAAAAGAGAGTAAAATCTAAGCAGGGAGATTCACTCACTTTGGCTGAGATTGTGGATAGTCCTTAGTTAACTAGTCTTTACAACATCTGAGCCGATTGATATATTAAGTGTTAATATCAAAAATAAAGATTAGGGAAAAGGGGTTTGAAAAGTGGATGTTAGATACCCAATTGGAGAATTACAAGTTCCTGAAAAAGTAACATTAGAAAATATTCAAGAATGGTTAAAGGAAATTAGAACGTATACGGTGCGACTTAGAGAAACGGTTGACACATTAAGTGATGAAGAGTTAAACAAAACGTATCGTGAAGGTGCATGGACAGTTCGTCAGCTTGTTCACCACATTGCAGATTCACAGTTGAACATGTACCAACGTTTGAAGCTAGCTTTAACTGATGAGAATCCAGTAGTACCAGGATTTAGTGAGGAGAAGTGGGCAATACAACCAGATACAATACTTCCTGTAGAAAGTTCTATCAAAATGCTAGAAGGTATAAATGAGCGTATTGTTTCTTTAGGGCAGGATTTAACTGAAGACCAATTAAAACGAGTATTTACTCATCAAACAAACGGCGAAATAACAGTGGCGAAAAAAGTTGCAAAACTGGCTTGGCACGAAGAGCATCACTTAGCTCATATAAAGATCGCATTATCCAATTAATATAATAATTAAAATAACAGACGGTTGAGAATTGCGATAATGCACTTCTCAACCGTCTGTTTGGTTTTAGATTTTTTAGTATCAAACATGGTAGAAGAAAAATTATATAAGCTAGGTTATACTATAATAATGACTTTATTATTTTAACCAACAGATAACACCATAGTGAGAGGATTTGAATTTTAGTATGATAGATAATTTTTGGCGAGATTTACCACGACCATTTTTTGTACTTGCGCCAATGGAAGATGTGACGGATGTTGTTTTTCGTCAAGTTGTAAGTCAAGCTGGTAGACCAGACGTGTTTTTTACGGAGTTTACAAACTCAGATAGCTATTGTCATCCAGAAGGGATGAAAAGTGTCCGTGGTCGCTTAATTTTCACTGAAGATGAACAGCCAATGGTGGCACATATATGGGGAGATAATCCTGAGTATTTTCGTCAAATGAGTATTGGTATGGCAGAGTTAGGATTTAAAGGTATTGATATTAATATGGGATGCCCTGTACCGAATGTGGCTACTAGAGGAAAAGGAAGCGGACTTATCCTTCGTCCAGATGTTGCAGCGGAACTTATACAAGCAGCAAAAGCAGGAGGACTGCCAGTCAGTGTGAAGACAAGACTTGGTTTTACGGAACTAGAGGAGATGCATGACTGGCTGACACATATTTTGAAACAAGACATTGCGAATCTTTCCATTCATCTACGGACAAGGAAGGAAATGAGCCAAGCAGATGCCCATTGGGAGCTCATTCCGGAAATAAAAAAATTACGCGATTCTATAGCACCAAATACGCTACTAACAATTAACGGGGACATTCCTGACCGTAAAAAAGGTTTGGAGCTTGCTGAAAAATACGGTATTGATGGAGTGATGATTGGACGAGGTATTTTTAAAAATCCATTCGCTTTTGAAAAAGAACCAAAGGACCATTCCACTACTGAATACCTGAATCTGCTAAGATTACAACTGGATTTACAAGATCAATATGCAGAAGAATTACCACGATCAATCACAGGACTGCATCGCTTCTTCAAAATATATGTCAAAGGATTCCCTGGAGCTGGGGAGTTAAGAAACCAATTGATGAATACAAAGTCAACGGATGAAGTGCGTGCTTTGCTTGATAAATTCGAGGAACAAAGTGAAGAGACGGAGAAAACAGTAGAATGATTAGAAACAGTGAGTAGAATTTCGTACTCACTGTTTTTTATGTGTATTTATATCAATCAAAAATATAATGGATGACATCTATCGCTTGATCAACAGTTTCTACGGTTACATTCGCCTTGTTTGAAAGCTCTTTTAGTGGGTGAGTCAATGATTCAGGTCTAATAATAATCGTTGGCTTGTTCATAGCAATAGCCGTGCTAGCATCCATTGCAGTATTCCATTGTTTATATTTCTCCCCGAATAAAGCTATGACGATATCCGCTTTTTGCATTAAGACTTGTGTTCGAAAATTATTAATATCTGATGCAGCATCATCTTTATAAAGGTTAGATGGCTGTTTTCCTTGAATTTCTTCACCGATATTGTCTGAACGATCATGGTTTGTTTGAGGCCCTACAAATTCGAGAGGAAGATTTTTTGCGTTTGCTTTTTGTGCAACTTCTTCTCTCCAACCATCATGAATTTGACCTGCTAAATAAACAATAAGTTTCATGCTAATTCCTCCAATACTATTTGACTCTACTCATATAGTATCGAATTTAATGAAGTTTTCAAAGGGAACACCTAAATCTCCTTGCTTCAAATGAGGTGTCCTTCATTTAGCGTGAGCTTGAAATGAAGTTTAAACTGTGTGAAGATAAATTAAATAAGACTTGAGTTAAAGTAGGAGGAGATATATATGACAAAACAAAATAGGCAGTTGTCACACGAGCAACGTGAGGAATTACTCGACATATTGAAGAACCGTTTTGAGAAAAATATGAACCGTCATGACGGGATTGAGTGGAATAGTGTCCAATCAAAGCTAGAAGCGAATGATGATAAACTCTGGACGCTCTATGAAATGGAGAGAACTGAAGGGGAACCTGATGTAGTGGGCTATGATAACGAGAATAACGAATATATTTTCATGGACTGTTCAGCAGAAAGCCCTAAAGGTCGCAGAAGTATTTGTTATGACCGTAAGGCATTGGATTCTAGGAAAAAAAATAAACCAGAGAATTGCGCTATAGATATGGCAACAGAGATGGGCATTGAACTTTTAACAGAGGAACAATATCGGGAGTTGCAGAATCTTGGAAACTTCGATTTAAAAACGTCAAGTTGGGTGCAAACTCCTGACAATATAAGAAAACTTGGAGGAGCTATCTTTTGTGATAGTCGCTACGATACTGTCTTTACGTACCATAATGGGGCAGATTCCTATTATGCCGCAAGGGGATTCCGAGGCTCTCTAAGGGTTTAGAATTATACTTTGAATTGGACTACGAAAATAAGTTGCCAAATTCTAATACAAAATTGACAAAAATAAATAATATTATTAAAAAAAGGTTGGAAATTAATGTACAAAGTTAATGGTAGTTATGAAAGTTAAAGTTGAAAATACGATAATTGAATTTAATGTTCAGTATGGAAATGGAAAGAAGCTATCTATTCATATAGATTCATCAGGTTTCATTACTGTTAAAGCTCCAAAAGACACAAGTAAAGAAGTAATTAATGGAGCAATAGAAAGTAAAGGCACATGGATACTAGAGAAACTCGAGGAGATTAGAAAAGCTCGAGAATTACCTCAGGCAAGAGAGTATCATGCTAATGGCAAGTTCTTATACATGGGAGAAGAAAGATTTCTTCATGAATTAATAGATTGTAGTGATTTAAATGAAGAAGTACTTAAAAGAAATCTGAAGAAATTCTATATGACTAGATGCAAGGCTATTACCGAGGAACGTATAAAAATATATCAAAAACAGCTGAAAGTAAAACCTAAAATTATTGAAATTGTAGAATCTAAAGTTAAATGGGGTAGCTGTAGTTCAGGTAAAAAGATTACCTTTAATTTTCGTCTTGCTATGGCTCCCATTGAAGTAATCGATTATGTAATAATTCATGAGTTATGTCATATTACACATATGAATCATGATCGATCATTTTGGCGACGTGTGGGGAGTATTATGCCAGATTATAAAGAGAAGGAAGAGTATTTAGCAAGGCACAGTCAGTCAATGTCACTTTAAAAACAACTACACTGCTCAAAAGTGTAGTTGTTTTTTTATTAAAACTTTATGTTAATAACATTCGTGACAAAGGATACGTTATAAATTTAATCTTGAATTATTAAAACTGTTCGGCTACAAAGAAAATCTAACTAAATTATATTTCACTGTGCTCATAACCTCCGTGTCCCTTAATTGGTTGCATATTTTATAGAGAGGGGGAAAGTTATATATCGTCCTCTTTGATTAATTTATAGGGGGGAGGAATGGACATGTTGTTTTTTGGAAATGAAATACGGAAAGTAAGTAAAAAAATGGGGCCGTCAGCATGGAGTACTATGCGATTACAAGACCCACGCGTAAACGGACAATTGCGGAAGGATCAGATAGCCCGGGAAAAGGAAGCAAATGAAGCAGAGAAACATAGAAATCGTTTATTGAACAGAGATGACTGATTAGGATAAAAGACGTTGCTTCACCCGGAAAGCTGGGGCTACGTCTTTTTTGTTTTAGGATAAGTATATAAAAATCACCGGGAATATTTCCGTTGCAGGTCGACGCTTTCCGCGTGGTAGATCGGTTTTTCTTATGAAGTTGAGTCTATAATATTTGTTTGTGTATATGTATAATTATAACAAATAGTATTACATAGACGGGGAGGTCATATTATTGTTACTCTACTTTTGATAAGTATCATCTATTCTAGTATGTTAATAACATTAAGGAGATGATATTTATGAAATACAAAAATACAACCAGTGATATTTCCACCGATATGTTAGAAGGTTTTTTCGTAGATTGGCCAAATCCGCCCAGTCCTAAAACCCACTTAATAATGCTAAATAAAAGCAGTAAAGTAATTGTGGCGATTGATGAAAGTACTAATCAAGTAGTTGGATTTATTACTGCGATTAGTGATGGGGTTTTATCTGCCTATATTCCATTTCTGGAGGTTTTACCAGAATACAAAAAGAGAGGTATAGGCAAGGAATTAGTAAATCGCATGCTTAAAGAACTTAATGACATTTATATGATTGATTTGTGTTGTGACGATGACTTGGTTCCTTATTATGATACGTTTGGAATGACTAAAACAAATGGTATGGTTTTAAGAAACTATAAAATGCAATCTGGCAATATAAAAAATTATGAGCAAAAAATCTAAAAGTGTAGTGTAAATCATTATCACTTAACAATAAAACTTTAAAAAGATGCGAATGGTGTTATATAAGGTAATTCCTCTAATGGTAGCCTCTGCTAAGTTGTTTTAAACCAATTAAGTTCGGGGAAACTTAGAAGGAATAATGGATAGATTCAGCGAATTTAGAGAGAATGTATTAAAAAGGGAGCTGGAAGAATGGATACTAATCGCTCATTAATAACAGTAGAAGCAATTGTACATGCACCTGTGGAACAAGTATGGGAATATTGGACAGTACCTGCTCATATAACAAATTGGAATAATGCCTCGGAAGAATGGCATACGCCATACACTGAAAATGATTTAAGAGCTGGGGGGAAATTTGTTTCTAGAATGGAAGCAAAAGATGGAAGCTTTGGCTTTGATTTTGGTGGCCTATATGATGAAGTGCGTTCTCATGAGTTCATCTCTTATACATTGGGGGATGGGAGAAAAGTTGAAATTACATTCATTCCTCAACAAAACGAAACGAAAGTGGTAGAAGTTTTTGAGACTGAAACAACTAATCCAATTGAAATGCAACAAGAAGGTTGGCAGGCAATTTTAAACAATTTCAAAAAATATGCGGAGCAACAATAAATAAAAAGGTGCCTGTTTCTAATACAATTTTGTATTTGGAAACAGGCACCTTTTACTAAAGGAGAAAAAACATGAGAACTTCAGATGAAATATTTGAATTAGTTTTAGGTTACGCAGCAAATGATGAAAGGATTAGAGCAGTAGGGCTAAATGGTTCAAGGACGAATCCCAATGCTCCAAAAGACTTGTTTCAGGATTTTGATATTGTTTATGTGGTAACTGATGTGAATTCATTCATTGAAGATCCACATTGGATAGAGGTATTCGGTGAACGAATCATTATGCAAACTCCCGAGAATATGTCTATGTTTCCGCCAGGTTTAGGTGGTAGGTTCTCCTACCTAATGTTGTTTACTGATGGAAACCGTATTGATCTTACGCTAGTTTCGAATGATGAAAAAGATACATATTACAAAGAGGATAAGTTAACGGTTATTTTAATGGACAAGGATAACGACTCTGCCGAACTCCTGCCCCCAACAGACGAGGATTATTGGGTAAAACGTCCTTCTGAAGAATTCTTCTCCGATTGCTGTAACGAGTTTTGGTGGGTATCTACATATGTGGCGAAGGGCTTGTGGAGAGGTGAAATTCTTTACGCAGCGGAGCATTTAAATAATATTATGAGACCGATGCTGTTAAAGATGCTCGAATGGAAGGTTGGTATTGAACACTCTTACTCCGTCAGTATAGGTAAATTTGGTAAGTACTTGGAGAAGTACCTATCCGAAGAGAATTGGCAAGAACTACTCTCCACTTATGCTGATGGAAGTTATAAAGATATGTGGAGAGCATTATTTGCAATGTTAGTTCTATTTCGTACCACAGCTATATTTGTAGCTGAAGGATTAGGTTATGAATATTCCAGAGAAGAGGATGCCAAAGTTACTGCATACCTAGAGCATATAAGCCATTTATCACCCAACGCAACGAAAATCTATGGGTGAAAGTAAAGTATAAACATTTAAAAGTGTAATTTCCAATTTTATTATTGTACTCTATAGAATAAATTTGAAATAAATGGAAAGTAATATAGTACTGATTTAGACTCATCCTAAGTAATTCTAAAGTGAGTTTTATAAATATTTAAAATAGACTGACTTGTTTTTAATTAAATTTACAAAAGCTTTACAATTGTAGTATTAAAAATTTACACTTTGCCTTTATTCTATAATTAGACAAAATACGTCATAGAACAGACATAACTTATTTTCTTGGAGGTAAGAAATGATTAGCTTGAATAAAGTGAAAATAGGATTGTTACTGCTGTCTATACTTACTGTATTAACAGCATGTTCAAACAATAACAAGGATACTACAGAGTCAAGTGGTAATAATGCAACAGTATCTATTTCCGGATCTACTTCCGTAGGACCGCTAGCTGAAAAATTAGCAGCAAAATATACAGAGAAAGACAACACGAATATCGAGATAAATCAAATTGGTTCCTCAGCGGGAATTACAAACGCTATTAGTGGGGTGTCGGAGATAGGAATGTCTTCGCGTGATTTAAAAGAAGAAGAAGTTGCAAGTGGGTTGAATGAAGTAATTATTGCTTATGATGGAATTGTAGTAGTAACTCATCCAAGTAATAAAGTAAAAGATTTAACGATGGAGCAGGTTAAACAGATTTTTACTGGGGAAGTAACAAACTGGAGTGAACTCGGTGGAGATGACTTAGAAATTGTAGTAGTTTCTCGCGAGGACGGATCAGGTTCACGGGATGCCTTTCAAGAAATAGTAGAATATAGCTCTGGAGAGTTAATCAGAAACTCGATCATTGCAAGCGGTAATGGAAATATTAAAACAACAGTTGCTAACAATAAACATGCAGTTGGTTTTATCTCTTTTGAATATATTGATGAGAACATTTCAACAATTGACATTAATGGTGTAGAAGCTACAGCAGAAAATGTTTTACAAAAAAAATACAGCTTGTCTAGGCCATTCTTGTTTGTCTATAAAGAAGGAAAATTAACTGAGGCAGGACAGCAATTTATAGATTTTATACTAAGTGAAGAAGGACAACTCATTGCAGCAGAAGCAGGAGCTATCCCTATAAAGTAGATATAGATGAATTAGGAAGACAACAACATAAACTTTTGACTTACTTTTGGAGGAATAAGAGTGTCTATCCCAACAACTAACAAGCAGACCGTCGAAATCGGCAAAGCAAACAAGAGAAAGTATATGTTAGAGAAGGTGTCGCAAAGACTATTCTTAATTTGTGCACTTCTCTCCGTAATCACTTTATTGTTAATCATTGGATTTGTATTTTATAAAGGTGCCCATCCATTTGTAGCGGAGGGCTATAGCTTTATAGATTTTATATTTGGTAGTGATTGGGTACCGAGTGAAGATAAATTCGGTATATTCCCAATGATTGTTGCATCTATTTTTGCGACAATTGGAGCGTTAATCATTGGAGTTCCTATTGGTCTATTTACAGCTATTTTCTTAGCTGAAATTGCCTCAGAACGATTAGCAAAGATTATTTCACCAGCAGTACAATTACTAGCAGGTATTCCATCAGTGTTATATGGTGTGTTTGGACTTGCTATCATTGTTCCATTTTTACAAAATACTTTCGGTTTAGTGAAAGGGCAAAGCCTAATCGCAGTTATTCTAGTGCTAGCAATCATGATGTTACCAACCATTGTAACGGTTGCTGAAACTGCCATTCGTGCAGTGCCGCAAACATATCGTGAAGGATCACTAGCTCTCGGGGTATCGCAAATTGGGACAATTTTTAAAGTTATTGTACCAGCAGCAAAATCTGGTATTATGACTGCCATTGTATTAGGTCTTGGTCGTGCAATTGGAGAAACAATGGCAGTTATCTTAGTAGCTGGGAACAGCTTAATCGTGCCAACTAGCTTAACAGATAGTGTGCGTCCATTAACGACAAATATTGCTTTAGAAATGGGTTATGCATTCGGAACTCATCAAGAAATGTTATTTGCTACGGGAATTGTTTTATTCTCGTTTATCTTAATACTAAATTTCGTTTTAGCAAAAATAAGTTCCAAAGGAGGCAACTAAGATGAGACAATTTAAAGATAACTTACTCCGAGGACTTTTGTGGTTATCAGCTTTCTTATCAGTTGCCGTTCTTGTTATGATTGTAGGTTTTATCTTTTATAAGGGAATTGGTTTGATCAGCTTCGACTTTATCTTTGGTGATTATTCTCCAGATGGAGATGGTGGTATTTGGCCAATGATCGTAACGACTATATACACAGTCCTTATCTCGTTAGTCATCGCAACACCTATTGGAATATTGGCAGCCGTTTATCTACAGGAATATGCAAAACAAGGCCGATTAGTAAGACTAATACGATTTGCAACGGAAAGTTTAACAGGAATACCATCTATTATTTACGGTTTGTTTGGAGCGGTGTTCTTTGTTACAACATTAAAATTAGGTATGTCGATATTAGCAGCTTCATTAACTCTAACGATTATTGTATTACCTGTAATTATACGGACAACTGAAGAAGCTTTAAAAACAGTTCCAGGTTCGTACCGAGAAGGTTCACTAGCGCTTGGGACAACAAAATTACAAACACTGTATAAAGTAATTTTACCAAGCTCAATGCCAGGTATACTATCTGGTATTATCCTTTCAGTCGGAAGAATTGTTGGTGAGTCAGCTGCTATCTTCTTAACTGCTGGAACCGTGGCAGCTATGCCAGACAGCATTCTATCATCTGCTAGAACCTTAACTGTTCATTCGTATCTAGTTACACAAGAATCTGGAGATATTGAACTTGCTGCAGCTGTAGGTATAGTTTTAATCGTAATTATATTAGCAATTAACCTTTCGGCAACATATATTTCGAAAAAATTTAACAGAGCTACAAATAAATAAGAGTATGTTAAGTCCACAGTAATTGAACATGCAGAGCTAATGACCAAATAAATTACGTAGGGAAGGTATTTTAGCATATGGAGCAAAGTAAAGAAGCAACTATAATCAATGTAAGAGATTTAAATTTATTTTATGGCGAGAAACAAGCATTATTCGGAGTCGATCTTGCTATTCAGGAAAAAGAGGTTACAGCTTTAATCGGTCCATCTGGCTGTGGGAAATCTACTTTTTTACGCACACTAAATCGTATGAATGATTTAATCGATGGTGTGAAAATTACAGGAGAAATTGTCATTGATCATGAAGATATTTATAAATCTAATGATGTTATCAAACTCAGAACGAAGGTAGGAATGGTATTTCAAAAACCAAATCTATTTCCTATGAGTATTTATGACAACGTGGCTTACGGACCAAAAATGCAAGGTATTAAAAACAAAAAAGAATTAAATATAATTGTAGAAGAAAGTTTACGTAGTGCAGCAATTTGGGATGAAGTAAAAGATCGTCTTAAAACATCGGCCCTAGGATTGTCAGGCGGTCAGCAACAACGTGTATGTATTGCTCGTGCAATAGCGATGAAACCTGATATTATTTTAATGGACGAGCCTACTTCCGCATTAGACCCGATTTCTACTCTAAAAATAGAAGAACTAATCACCAATATGAAAGAAGATTATACAATTGTTATTGTGACACATAACATGCAACAGGCTGCTCGAATCTCCGATAAAACCGCATTTTTCTTAAATGGAGAAGTAGTAGAATACGATGATACAGATAATATTTTCTCCACCCCGCAGGATCAGAGAACAGAAGACTATGTTACAGGTCGATTTGGATAATAGGAGGTTACCAATGGGTATTCGTGTAAACTTTGAAAATAATTTAGAAGAACTAAAGAGTAAGATTATCGAAATGGGTGAACTCTCAGTTGTCGCTCTAGAAAAATCTTTTAAGGCGTTAAAAACACAGGATGTGGAGATTGCTCTAAAAGTAATTGAAGGAGATACAGCGATTGATAATCTTGAAATAGAAGTAAATCAGTTCTCCATATGGATGATAGCGAAAGAATCACCTGTTTCCAGAGATTTGCGTGAAATAATTGGTGTCCTTAAAATTTCATCTGAAATTGAACGGGTCGCAGATTTTGCTGTAAATATTGCAAAAGCAACGATTAAAATCGGCAATACTGAATCTTTACTAGATATTACCCATCTAGAAAAGATGAAAGATATATCGATTGAAATGCTTCGAAAAGCATTACAATCATTCTTAGAGGAAAATATCCTGCTTGCTAAAGAAGTGGGAGATTTAGAGGACAATGTAGATCAATATAGTAGAGAGACATATAAAAAACTTACTGCTTATCTAAGTGAACATCCAGAAGAAACAAGTCAGCTTGTACAATTATTATTTGTTAATCGCTTTTTAGAGAGAACAGCAGACCATATTACGAATATCGCTGAAAGCACAGCTTATTTGATAAAAGGTCAAATATATGATTTCAATTCATAGGCAAATGAAATCGAACTGGTGGAGAAAATGAAAAATTTCTCTTCCAGTTTTTTTTATACTAGCTCACATTGTGCTATTCTAGTAATGATTAGTTCCGTATGATATCTACTTATGCGGACATTGGGAGGTTTATAAATGGAGAATAATGATATATTAATCAGATTGAGATATGCCCTTGATATAAAGAATAAGGATATGGTAGAGGTATTTAAACTTGGTGGTGTGGAAGTAACTAAAGAGGAAGTTCTCAAAATTCTTACCAAAGCAAAAGAGGAAAGTGAAGAGGAAGAAGTAGTAGAGGATGAAAACCACATCAAGTGTAATAATAAAATGTTAGAATCGTTTTTGAATGGACTAATCACGCATAAAAGAGGCAAGCAGGATCCAAAACCGGAACAGCCAGCAGATACGGAGCCAGTTGTACAGCAGAAGGATCACGTGAATAATATGCTGTTGAAAAAGCTTAAAGTAGCTCTACAATTAACAACAGAAGATATGCTAGATGTGTTGCATGATGGTGGTATTGTAGTTTCAAAAGGTGAGCTTGGAGCTATTTTACGAAAACCAGGTCATCGTAATTATAAAGAATGCGGAGACAATTTTGCGCGCAAATTCCTTAAAGGCTTAGCGGTTAAATATAGAAGTTAAATTAAAAAGAGCGAATTCCATTGGTAATGGGAATTCGTCTTTTTAGTTTAGTCATAAGAAATGGTGCAATTCATTTCATTCCTCAACATCCTGAAAGGATGATTAGAAGTGGAAATATATCCTGTTGCGGCAGTAAATCATGGCAGTCCGCGAGTAATCAGAGAGGGAGCGCGAGTATTCCATTCTTCTCCGCGAGTATTCCATTCTTCTCCGCGAGTAAGCATTGGTCGATAGCGAGTATTCACCCATCGACCGCGAGTATATGATCTTTCATGTCCACGAATTAAAGGGAAAAGAGCGAATTCCAGTAGTTGGAATTCGCTCTTTTTAAGACTTTACGCCTTCTGGTAGTGTAGTTAATACTTCCTTTAAAGTAGTAAGCTCCTCAGCATTTAAAGGAACCATAGGTAGGCGAACTCCACCCACTGGAACACCTTTTAAATTCAATGCTGTTTTAACAGGTGTAGGATTTGGAGCTGCAAATAATGCTTTCATGACAGGCAATAGTCTGCGATGATCCATTGCAGCTTCTCTTACATTGCCATTATTAAACTTTGCGATCATTGCTTGCATTTCATTTCCTATAATATGCGAAGCTACGGAAATAACACCCGTTCCACCAATTGATAGCACCGGAATTGTTAAACCGTCATCGCCACTATACAGCGAAAAGTCCTCACGAGTATTACTAATAATTTCAGACATAGTATCCAAATTGCCGCCAGCTTCTTTGATAGCAACGATATTTGGAATCTCTGAAAGTCGGATGATGGTATCTAATGACATGTTGACCACGCTTCGACCTGGAATATTGTATAGCATAATCGGCAATGATGTTGTTGCAGCAATTGTTTGGAAGTGTTGGTACAAGCCTTCTTGAGATGGTTTGTTATAATAAGGAACAACAAGCATAATACCATCGACACCAGCATCAGTAGCCTGTTTTGTTAAATTGATAGAAGCTTTTGTGCTATATGAGCCGGTTCCAGCAATAACTGGCACTCTACCATTTACAACTTCAACTGTAAATTTAAACAGCTGTACTTTTTCTTCATCAGTTAACGTCGGAGACTCTCCGGTTGTTCCAGACACAACCAAACCTTGTGTTCCATTGGAGATTAAGTAATTTATTAAGTTTCTTGTAGCTGGAAAGTCTATATCCTCATTATGATCAAAAGGAGTAACCATAGCCGTTAATATTTGTCCAAAATTCATAACTTCTCCACATCCTATAATTTATTATTAAAAATTCAGGGAGAAGGGCTTCATCAATTACACTTCGGTGTAATTGTGTCCAGATTTTGAATTGCGCTAGCGCAATTAACTCCAAAGTCTGTGACATCCACCGGAGGCTTAACTTGAGATTTGTTTGGTAGTCAAGTTAAGTAAACGCGAAAAAGCAACAACGAGGGCTCGTTGTTGCAGTAGAAATAGAGTAATATTTCTGTGCGTAAGATAGCCCTCCATATAGTCTCCTATATGACAATTCAGTGTTTGTTCAACAGCTGAACCAGCTTCAAGAAAAATGAGATTCTTTCAACTTCGGCAAATTCCCCTTTCCACAAATGTCCTAGGATCTCATTATCCTCTAATTGTGTACTAATGGTTTTTGCGCCTCTATCCTTACTTCAAATATAATTGAAATAAGAGAATATTTAATTATTAAAATAATACATGACTTTTAATACTATTGCAACAGTTTACCTGTAAAATAAATATTAAGTAGTAAAATCCGTCAAAGTTGATCTTCACTCCAGGTGGACGCTTTCCGCGGATATGGCTTCACTCCTCATCACTGGAGTCGCCACCTTGCGCTACAATCAACGGAGTCCAATTTTATATTGATATAAGTAATTTGAAATTGACCCAAATAACTTTTAAGTTAGTTCTATTAATAAGTTTAATATGTAAAAACCATACTATATAAGAGGTGAAGAGAATGTATAAATTATTGTCCCATAATGATTTAGATGGTGTCGGATGTGGTATTTTAGCAAAGCTAGCATTTGGTGAGAATGTAAAGGTGCGCTATAATTCGATTTCATCTCTTAATCGGGAGATTGAATATTTTTTAGAAAATGATGAACCTGATACATTTTTATTCGTAACGGATTTGACGCCGAACGGGGATAATGAAAAAAGATTAAATGATTTTTACAATGCAAATGGGAAGGTACAACTAATCGATCATCATAAATCAGCGTTGCACTTTAATGATTATGAATGGGGATATATTTTAGTGGAAGATCAGGAAGGCAAATTAACTTCTGCTACATCCTTATTATATGAGTACCTTGTATCCAACAAATTATTGGAACCAACTGCTGCAGTAACAGAATTTGTAGAATTAGTTAGACAGTATGATACATGGGAATGGGAAAAGAACGGGAATCATCAGGCACATTCCCTAAACTCATTGTTCTATTTAATATCGATGGAAGAATTTGAAGAAAAAATAATGGAACGACTTCGTACGAGTGACCATTTTGATTTTGATGAATTTGAAAAGAAAATATTGAAAATGGAATCCGAGAAGATTGATCGCTATATTCGTCGTAAGAAAAGAGAGATTGTACAGGCAAAAGTGGGAGACCATATTGCTGGGGTGGTCTACGCGGAAACGTATCATTCGGAGTTAGGTAATGAACTTGGCAAAGAGTTTCCACATCTCGATTACATCGCAATTGTAATCATGGGAGGAAAAAGAATTTCTCTTCGTACAATTTATGATCATGTCGATGTTTCTGAAGTTGCTGGACAGTTCGGTGGCGGAGGACATCAAAAAGCATCAGGATGTACTTTAACGGAGGAAGCATATAAGTTATTTGTTTTGGACACTTTCCATCTGTCCTCAATACCAGAAGATGCAAAAAGAAATCAGTATAATTTGAAACAATCGGCTTTCGGTTCGTTTTATAAAAATAGAAATAATGACACGTTCATCTTATATTCTAAAAATAATCAAGATTGGATTCTCGAAAAAAATAAAATCGAATTAGAAGAAACCTTTACAAGCTTTGAAGATGGCGAACGTTTCTTAAAGAGAAACTATGAGGCAGCTTTAGTAAGGGATGATCTGTTTGTCGATTATTTAATGAGTGAAGTGAAGAAGAGAGAGGACGCTTGAGGACAAGGGTTACTGAGTTTTACTGGCGTTCACTCTATTGAATACTAGCGAATGGTTCTTACATACTCGCTCTCGAGTTATTTTTACCCGTGAAACAGAATATCTTTCCAAATTCCTCTTTCTCCAATGAAACTGATAGATTGAATATAAATAGGATAATAAGGTATCATTAAGGCCGAAAGCATCCTTATATAAACAATTGAACGCAATAATGATTGGGGGAAAAATTAAGTGGAAATTGGTATAACAACGTTTGTGGAAACCACTCCAGATGTAAAAACTGGAAAAGTAATTAGTCATGCGGAGCGTATTCGTGAGGTTGTGGAAGAAATAGTATTAGCAGATGAAGTTGGGCTAGATGTATTCGGTGTAGGAGAACATCATCGCAAGGATTACGCGGCTTCCGCGCCCGCTGTTCTTCTGGCTGCAGCTGCGTCACGGACGAAGAATATAAGACTAACTAGTGCTGTAACAGTACTTTCATCAGATGATCCAGTGCGAGTATTTGAGGAATTTTCTACATTAGACGCTATTTCCAATGGTCGAGCAGAGATCATGGCAGGGCGTGGTTCCTTTATCGAATCTTTCCCACTCTTTGGATATGATTTAAAGGATTATGATGAATTGTATGAAGAAAAGTTAGATTTACTCTTAAAAATACGTGAGTCTGAAATGGTTTCATGGAGTGGTCAGCATCGAGCTGCGATTCAGAATCGTGGGGTTTATCCACGTCCCGTACAAGACCCACTTCCCGTTTGGATTGCGAGCGGTGGAACACCGCAATCTGTTGCTCGAGCTGGATTCCTTGGATTGCCACTAGTGTTGGCAATTATCGGAGGTAGCCCACTCCAGTTTGAGCCACTCGTGAAACTGTATAAGAAAGCCGCGACTCAAGCAGGACATGATGTATCAAAGTTAACGGTTGCATCGCACTCGCACGGGTTTGTGGCAGAATCTACGGATATTGCAGTAGAAAAATTTTTCCCACCAACACAGCAAGCAATGAACGTTATAGGAAGAGAGCGCGGATGGGGTCCGTATACTCGTTCGACATTCGATGATGCACGTAGCTTGGAAGGTGCTTTATACGTTGGAGATGTGAAGACAGTAGCTGAAAAGATTATTTTCTTACGTAAAAATGTGGGTATTACTCGCTTTATGCTGCATGTACCAGTTGGATCAATGCCTCATGAAGACGTGATGAAAGCAATTGAACTACTTGGCAAAGAAGTGGCACCAATTGTTCGTGCAGAAATAGATAGATGGGAATCAGCTGGTGAAGTTGAAAGTAATTAATTTATTTCTGCGTATCAGTTTATAAAGAAGATAAAAAAGGGGACGATTTTCGTTCTCTTTTTTTTGTTTTTGCTATTATGAAGCAGCGGTTTGACTCATAGAAATAGAAAGAGGAATAATTCTGTAGCTTAAAGTAAATCATCAATACGTTGAATGTTATAATTATAATAGTAATTGGAGTGGAATTTATAAATAAGAAGTGAAGGTGAGTAATGATATGAACAAAGAATTAATCATTAATACCGATGCTTGTTACAAGCAGGCAGAAGAGAAGGCCAATCATTATTTTCAATCACTTTATACGCAGGTTCAACAGAAGACATATGTGAAAGTTCTTACAGAAGATATACATTTGTGGAAACATAATCATATACGACACCATTCAATACTTTCTCTGTTTTCCAGGGGGAAAGGAAAAGCTAATACGAGTGGATATCACAGTTATATAAAGTGGCTAAATTATACAGGGAAATTAGATAATTATTTGAATCGAAGCATTTCATATATATTTATGAGAGATTTAGGAAAAGCGTTGAATTCCCCAGAAACGGAAAGTCGAATCCGAAATGTAGTGGGAAGTTTGAAAACTCATCTTATCTCTTCAGCAACAGATCGAGAGAATGATAGTGAAATGTTCAATATGACTGCCTTGTATCGCCTGGCTCAGAAAGAAGGCGTGGAATCGACATTCATCTGGCTGATCAATAAGTTAAAAAATGTATCCGCTAATATTCCTACAGGGATGGAGGCTGAGCATGCCCAACGAAAACTTATTAAAATCATTGCAGGGGTAATCATGCAAGAAATAGAAGAAATGAATGGGGATGTTTCTCCAGAAGAGCGAAAGTATAGGCTTGATAAAGCGATAAGGCTAGGGTTTTCCTATGGACTTACGTATCCATTTATTGACGATCTTCTAGATGCCAAAATTCTAACAGTAGAGGAAGAAAAACAATATGCTAATCTGATACGCACTACCCTTACTACGGGAATAGTTCCCGAACTAGGTGATTGGAAAGGGGAAAATGCGGAACTGATTGGCTATATTCACTCAGAACTTAGTGAAGCATTTGAATATATTAAGGAACATCAGCGACCAGAGACAAGAAATAACTTTTTCGAGCAATCTTATGTGTTTTTCAACTCTCAAGAAGTGGATCGCAAAAATGATTTGGCTTATCCAGAATATACGAATGAGGAGCTTTATATACCAGTCATTCTAAAATCTGCATCTTCTCGATTGATTGTTCGTTCTGTAATTGGTGCTTCTGAGGATGAAGGTTTTGACAGTCGAACATTTTTTTACGGAATCTACAATCAACTTGCGGATGATTTTGCAGATATGTTTGATGATATGGAGGAAGGGGCGGTAACTCCCTACACATATTACTTGAAGTATCACGATAAACGGCCAGATCTCATAAATCCATTTGAAATGTACTGGACAGTAATCTCTAATTTGATTCATCATGTTTATGATTCGGATCAAATGACGCGTGAAGTTATTTTAGACCGAGCTATCAATGGTCTTAAAAGATTTAAGGAGCGGGTAGGTTCCGGAAAATATAAGGAGGTAATGAACCTTTTTGCTTCTGGAAACCCTACTTTCAATAAACTAATCCAAGAGATGGTTCGAAAAGCAGATGATGTAGATTTCTTCGATAAGCTGCTGCGTGACCATATGATTACAAGCTTGAAAAATAATAGACAGGGACAGGAAGAATTTATAGAAAACGCCAAAACTGTCCGGAATCAGATTAACGAAGTTCTAGATCTCACAAAACCTGATAAGTCGCCTGATTCCATTATAGATGCTGCGAATTACAGTCTACAAGGTGATGGAAAACGTTTAAGACCAATAGTCACTTGGTTTATGGGAGTCAATGCATATGGGTTAAAAAGCTCAGAGCTAGAACCACTTTTAAAATCATTAGAGTATATGCATACAGCTTCTCTCATTTTTGACGATCTTCCATCTCAAGATAATGCTTCACTCCGCAGAGGTCGGCCTACCCTCCATGAGGTTTATAATGTTTCCATCGCAGAGTTAACAGGACTTTTCTTGACTCAGAAAGCTATTTGGGAGCAAACGACATTGGATCAGTTCGATTCGAAAGTTGTGTTGAAACTCATCCAGTATTCTGCCCAAGTGACGGCCGATATGTGTAGAGGTCAGGCAATGGACTTAAATTCAAAAGGCGAACAATTATCTTTGGACCAATTAAATAACATGTGCTTCTACAAAACAGGACTTGGATTTGAAGCATCTATTCTAATGCCTGCAATCCTTGCCAATACTAGCGAATTAGAAATTGAAGCATTGAAAAAGTTTGCACGCCATGCAGGTATTGCATTTCAGATTAAAGATGACCTCCTTGATGTAGAAGGAGATACAGCTTTGTTAGGGAAAACGGTTGGGAAGGATTCCGAAAATAACAGCTCTACTTTCGTTTCTATATTAGGGGTTGATGATGCCAAAAAAGAGATGTGGGAAAATTACTGTGTTGCCATGGAATCATTACATGACGTGCCAAGAGATACAACTTTTTTGAAGCACTTTTTGGATTATATTATTAATCGAGACAAGTAGACATAGTTTTAGAGACTACCATTAAGTTTTTATTTTCAAGACTTAATGGTAATCTCTTTTTATTTTGAATAAAGTAAGGAAGCGGCTGAAGCCGTGCCCATGGAAAGCGTCCGCTCGGAGCGGAAATCAACTGCATACCTACCTACGTTTTCTTTTTTAGAGGACCTGGCGTCTCTTTAACCAGTTTGTCTTATGGCCTTATTGAAACTGGTGTACCTATCGGGACAATACGTGCTAATTCCTCCACATCTTTATTGTTCATACGGATACAACCACGTGATACTGCTCTGCCAATCGAACTGGGATCGTTAGTACCGTGAATCCCATAATGTTCTTTCGATAAACTCATCCACATGGTGCCGAAAGGTCCTCCCGGATTAGGTGCTTTGTTTATAATGATAAAATCTCCAACAGGTGTATTGAATAACATTCTTCCTACCGCAATAGGATACTCTTTTTGTAAAAGCCCATCTTTAAACAACCGTAGTCGCCGATTGTTTATGGAAACCTCGATTTGATATGGCAGTGAGTTAGGATCTGGAAAACCTGGTATGACAATGGATTGACCTATATAAAGTATATTGGGGTTTATAGATGGGTTAGCGCTAATGATGTTGGATAGGGGTGTACGATAGTCTCGAGCTATTTGACTCAGTGTTTCCCCTTGTTGAACAGTATGAATCAGCATAAACACCTCCGCTTTAATGAAATAATATATTATATGCTAAATGATTGAAGTTGGTAATTTATTTTCGTCTATTTCGGTGATTGGAAGTAGACAATTTCAAAGACTTAAGTATAAGGACATAGTTTCACGAATAGAATCTCTTATAACAGAATTCTAAAGGTGGAATGAGATTGAAAATACTAGTTATATTTCTATTATTCTTTGTTTATTTCGCATTATCACTTTCACTAGAAAGTACAAATGCAATTGGATTGTATTTGGTCATTTCATTGGGATTATTCTTTTGGGGAGTTATAGAATGGAAATTTTTTTTAAATAGAAGAAACGCTGAAAGTAGAAGGAGATTAGAGGAACAACTTGCAGAAATTCCCCATACACAGTCTCTGATCTCGAACAATTTGTTAAATGTCATGTTAATAGATGATGTAGGAAACTTTCTTTATATACTTCAAAGAGATTCCATAGAAGAAGATTTTAGTATAGATCCTATTTCCTTTTCTAAAGTATTAGAGGTCGGCTTAGTAGAAGAGGGAGAGGTTATAAACTTATATCCGAGGAAAGGTTTGTTAGGCAGTACACTATTGCATGATCAAGCCGAAATGGAAGAAGATGTTGACGAGGAAGATGAAGAAGATGATGATGACGTTGAATCTATAGAAGCATTATGTTTGAGAATAGTAGTGGATGATTTGATCAATCCTATTTTAGAATATCCATTTATTGCAGATGACCAATCCTTTGAAATCGATTCGGAAGAATACACAGAAGTAAATGCACTTTGTAATGAATGGTATCAAAAAGTATGTATTATTATTAAACGCTATGAACATACCAATGTAGCTGTGAGACTTTGGCAATAAGATGAAACGTGGGAAGAAATAATAATATAAAAGGTGTCGAACCAATTAACGGAAAAATGACTTAGGCGGCACCTTTTTATACTAAGTATAAGTGATTTAATGAGATCTCCCTAGCTCTCACAAGTTGGCATACCTGGAACTGTGCCACTTGTCGGAGATAATCTTTTTTGCTTGGATTGTTCTTGGAGAATACTTATTAATACTTTTTGAATTAGTTTAGATTCGGGAGTTTCATTCAAATGAAATGCAAGATTACATTCTTCCGTTGGATCTCTAGTGACATTATATAATTCATATTCATCGTCAACAGGAGTTTGTTTCGTGGTAGTTATACAAATAGCTACTTCCTTCGTATCTGTAACTGGGGTGGAATCCTCCTGACTTGTCACTTTATCTTCTACACCGGGATTGCTCCAAAACTGTGGATTGTCAAAATAACGGGTAAGCTTCCAGACCTCATCGGTTTTTTCTTTACCAGTAGGCAATTTCAAAATAACGGTTTCTAGATGGTTTGGCTGAATAACTGATTCATATGGTTTTCCCGTTACAGTAAACTGATTTAATCCTTTTGTCACTTCATCGTCCGTCATAAAATATATAGGCTCGTTGGCCCGAGGGAAATTGGTATTTCCATTTATTAACGGGGAGAAATCTCGTCCAACCAATGGGTGCACCTCGCTATGGCTTTTCTTAAGTTCTTTTTGAGCATCGACTGCATTAATATTGGCAAGACCTAAAAGTGTAGGAATAATGTCTAGATGGCTTGTGATTATGTCCGTTTCTCTAGGGACTGAAAATTTTGGGCTATGAATTATTAAAGGAACATGTAAGGATTCTTCATAAGCATTATGCCACTTTTGAAATAGTCCACCATGTGCTCCTACTAAGCTTCCATGATCTGCTGTGAAAATTATTATTGTGTCTTCATAAAAGATGGATGATTGAAGGGCTTGAAATACTTTGTACATTTCATCATCTACCTTCTTTTGTAGAGAATAGTAGAGTTGTCTATAAAGTAGCGAATCGAATGTGGGCTGAAGGGCTTGTTGGTAGATATCACGATAACTTAACTGAACAGAAGGTTTGGTAAGTAGGTTTTCATTTGCTGTAGGTGCTGGTGGAACGAAAGGAAGAGTCGGATCAATCTCAAAATTATAGGAGGGATTGAATCGTGTGAATAGACCAAGCAGGGTAATATCATGTGGGTTCACGAATGAGGATACGATTAACCAAGGTTGATCGTTAGGTGATTTTGCATTTTTTTCGAGTGAATGTATTAAATCTACTACCTCTTTAGCGTAAACTTCATCTCTTCCACTTACTCCGACACCTGCCGAAGATGCAGAATTTCGCGGATTTGATCCATGAGGTTCAGGACCTATCCAACCATCAAAGCCATAATCACTTAATCTATTGGCTTTTTCATAAATTTGCTCTTGCGCACTGTTAGGTACACCAGTTTTTGTATCGTAGCTCGGTAATGCGTCATGCGTACCAGGTATTAGAATATCCTCATCCGATAGATGCCATTTTCCTTTCCAGTACGTTTGATATCCCGCTGTGCGAAAGTATTCCCCTAAAGTAGGCACTGTGCTATGATCTAACCAAAATACATCGGGATCAAATGCACCTTTTGCAACACCAGTCGTTTGTGTCACTCCATGAAGTGACGGATACTGGCCAGTAAAAAGCGTTGCTCTACTTGGTGAACAAGCGGTACTCCCAATATAATGATTTGAAAATGTCATTCCATTTTTGCGTAACAGCTCTTGCGTTTTTAAATTTTTCACTCGCCACTCTTTTATTGCTTCAGTTTCATAAACAGTCGGAAATCTCTCTTCATCTACAATGATAAAAAGAATGTTAGGTCTTTTATTGTGATGATGAGAATTTGAAAAGTTCTCATTTGATTTGCTCAATTTAATAACTCCTCCTTCTTTATTTTATATATCTGTTTAGTTTATGAAAAAAGGAGCAGGGGATATGGATAGTTAGTCTAGAGAGATGTCCAATTAACGCAAAAAGCTGCAACGACAAATAGTCATTGCAACTCTTATTGAATTATTTTCACTCCTATTTCTTAGTAATGGCTATCAACTATCGGATTACTTACTTTTCTCCAACATTTCTAAGAAAGCAGGGGGGATTGTTATTTGTTGATTTGAATTACTTATTAACTTAGTCAATTCATCTACTTCGGTTACTTTGTTTTCTTTTTTGATTACTTTTACTTCATTATGCAGTCGTTCCATTTTCTGATCTAATGCAAATGCTGAATCGGCTGCTTCTTTTAACTCGATTAATAACTGTTCCGGTACAGACTGATCATATTTATAAAAGATTTTATGTTCAAGGCTTGCCCAAAAATCCATCGCAATAGTTCGTATCTGCACTTCAACGGTTACAATTTCTTTACCATCGGACATAAAAACAGGTGTTTCCAATAAAACATGTAAACTTTTATAGCCATTACTTTTTGGGTTTTTAATATAATCTTTTACTTCTAATACCTTTATATCACTTTGTTTTTCCAACATACCAAAAACTCGATATATATCAGAGATGAAAGAGCAAGTAATACGCATTCCTGCAATGTCTTTCACATTTTCACGGATACTTTCTACTGAAATATTTTTACCCTTGCGATTAAGTTTTTTTAATATACCTTCTGGAGATTTCAATCTGGAATTCGTATGTTCAATTGGATTATAATCATGGATCATTAAAAATTCTTCTCGAAGAATTTCAATTTTTGTTTCAAGCTCACTCAATGCAAACTTATACAACAGCATCATTCGAGTCATTTTCTTTTTCATCTGTTGAAACTGTTCTACTTGTTCTTTATTCATCTATAAGCGCTCCTTCAATAACTACCTGTAGAAATGATAACAAACTTATCCTTTCTAAACAAACGTATTGCAAAGTAACGATTTTAGGAAGAAATATTTTACAAGTATTTGGATAAAATTTTTAGTATCTAGAGTTTCTACAAGTAAAAGCTGTTTGCAATTTCATATAATTATAGAGCGTCCGGGCATGTCTTCCCTTTGGTGTGTGATTATTTACTTTAGGCTGTAGCCGACGGAGAAACTCACGATCACATTCACATCGATTATTTCCTCTTCTATAGCATTCATCGTGTGCTTTACAAGCCGCATCCACATCATTTATAGGAGCACCAGGTCCACTACAACCGGGTCCACACCAATTATAACCAGGGAACACACAAAAACGGGGATTTCCATTTCTTCTATATGCCAAATATATGACCTCCTTATCATTGTTTTCTTTCTTATAGTCTATTCCTAAAATTTGGTATTGTATAAACTATCCGACCCATTCATGGATTGTCCACTAGTAGTCTATAAAAGCAAAAAAAGCTGTTTTTCCAAAACAGCCATCATAGCTAGAATGCTAGGATGTTCATAACACAGATGAGACTATGAGAATTAAATAATCCATCTGGATACAATGGTATCTATTTTAAAATTTATTACCTTGACTTCAAGATAATAAATCCATACACTTAACTAAACCAAGTGAAATACTATGTTTAATAGAAAAGGATGATGAGACATGGGAGAGACTAAGAAGCAAGGTCCAACTGAAGTGGATGAAAAGGGTAAATTTATTCGTCAAAAAAATCGTTTCTCAACAACTTTTGGAAGTGAAGCTGGTGAACTTTCAGTAGAAGCAGGAAAGTATCGTCTACTTTGGGCAGCTGTTTGTCCATGGGCACATCGCTCTGTCATTGTGAGAAGTGTACTTGGGTTAGAAGATGTTATTAGCTTAGGAACTGCAAGTCCAATGCGTCCGAATATTGATCGGGTAGATTGGGAGTTTTCCTTAGATAAGAATGGCGTTGACCCCGTTTTAGGTATTAAATATATAAGTGAAGTATATTTACAAGCAGATGCCACATATGAAGGCAGACCCACTGTTCCGGTCATTGTGGATATAGCAGAAAAAAAAGCTGTGAATAATGACTATTTCCGATTAACCAATCATTTTGAGACAGCTTGGAAGCCGTTCCACAAAGAAAATGCACCTGAGTTATATCCAGAGCATTTACGAGAAGAGATTGATGCATTAAGCGATATCATTTTCCATGAAGTGAATAATGGAGTGTATAAATGTGGCTTTGCTCGTTCCCAGGAAGCATATGAAGAAGCATACGACGTGTTATTTGCCCGTTTGGACGAACTAGAAAATCGTCTTTCTACGCAACGTTTCTTGTTTGGGGATTATATTACAGACTCAGATGTTCGCCTATACGCGACACTTGTACGCTTCGATGTTGCGTACTATGCGGCTTTCAAAACAAATCGAAACCGCATTGTTGATTTTCCGAATTTATGGGGTTACTTACGTGATTTATACCAAACACCTGGATTTGGTGATACAACAGATTTTGAAGCGATTAAAATACATTATCATTTATCAAACCATATTGCTAGTGACGATCAAAAAGGACCAAATAATATATTACCAAAAGGTCCGGATACGTCTATCTTCAACTCAAAGCATGACCGTGAGGCTTTAAGCGGTAAGGAAGAAAAATTTCTTATTCAATAATAAGGAGATGAAAAGATGATCATTCGTAATGCGAAAGAAGAAGAGTTAGTTCATATACGTGAAATGAGATTACATGCATATGAAGAGCATGCACCTAAAATACCGGAGGCCCACTGGAATGCACTTCAACAATCTATTCTATCGGATGCAGATTCCAAACCTGGTATTGAACGAATCGTGGCAGAAATTGATGGAGAAATTGCAGGAAGTGTTGCTTTGTTTGCACCTGATAAACAAATTTATGAAGGTTTACTGGACGAAGTGCTCAATTATCCAGAGTTACGTATGCTAGCTATCTCTCGACAAGCTAGAAGTAAGGGTGTAGCAACAGCACTTATCCATGAATGTATGAAGCGCACAAAAGAAAAAGGTTTTATAGAGATGGGACTGCATACTGCAGATTTTATGGAAAATGCCATAACATTATATACGCACCTAGGCTTTGAACGCTTACCACAATATGATTTTGAACCAGCAAATGACGGGATTATTGTAAAAGCATTTCGAATTAAAGTATAGCTAAGGAAAAAGATTCTCTTTATGTTAAATAAGAGGATCTTTTTTTTACGTTGTTCCGATTATGTAGCTGAATAATGAACATTTTCATATGATGAAAGGATGGAGCCAGTTCTTTCATAAATGTGGTATTTCTAAATCACCAACCATATTATAGACTTCATCGTTTTAACTCTTGATCAAAACAAGGAGGTGATATGTATGAACGAACAGGAAAATAACAGTAAAGAAGAAGCTGCTTCTCCTAAACAAAAGGAAACAGAGATAGGAGTAAATAAAAATAATGCTATTGGTTTAGATGAAAATATTGCTGGTATGCTTTGTTATTTTTTCATCGTCGGACTTATCTTTCTATTCGTAGAGAAGGAAAATCGCTTCATTCGTTTTCATGCATTGCAGTCCGTATTTTTAGGGGTAGCTCTTATTATAATAAGTATGGTCTTGCCTTTTATCCCAATAATCGGTTGGATACTGAGTATCTGGTTGCCTTTACTTGTCCTTGCACTGGTAGTTTTCTTAATGTACCAGGCTTACAATGGGAAATACTACAAGCTTCCAATTCTTGGTGATATTACTGAAAAACAGTTAAAGTAAGTTAGATATAAAGTTTCCGTAAATAGATGAAACTAAAATGGGGTACCTAGTTCTTTACAGCATAGTCTGTTTTAAGAGCTAGGTGTTTTTGTTTAAAATGAGTGAAAGAAAAAGAGAGTTAAAAGGAGTGATATAACCTATTGCTAGAAGAGGAGCTCTATCAAGCAAAATCGACTGGATATAATAACGTCAAAATAAAATTCAAATGATGAAAGCTGCTCAGGGAATTACACGAGTAGTTTTTTATAGAGGAAATTCAAAAGACTAAGCCGAATATTAATAGAGTAGATAGGGAGGGAAAAGATTGGAATATGCCTTTAAAATGTTTTCTGGAGTACATTTAACTTCCGCTATTACATTATTTATATTAATCTTGCTGTTATTTTTCACTAGAAACAAGTGGTCTCATCAACAACAGAAAATCCAATTAAGGGAACGTTTTTTCGCTCTGACTTTACTTATTATGGATGGTTGTTATTATATGTGGCTTGTTCAAACAGGAAGGTGGGATTGGGGAAACTCATTGCCCCTTGAGCTATGCAGCGTTAGTTTAATCGTTACAATGGTTTTACTTTGGACTGGTAACAAGAAGTTCTATCCGTTTGTATTTTTTGCTGGAATTGGAGGAGCTATTCAGGCAGTTGCCACACCGGTATTAGATATAAATTTTCCTCACTTCAGGTTCTTTCATTTCTTCTATACACATTTTGGAATTATTTTAACTGCCCTTTATTTCACGTGGGTGAGAGGTTACCGACCAACTTTTAAAGGGCTTATCCAGACGATGGTTATTTTGAATATATTGCTACCTTTCTTATTCGCTATAAATTTTATAGTAGATGGCAATTATATGTTTTTACAGGAAAAGCCAAAGGGTGGGAGTTTATTGGATTTTCTAGGTCCTTATCCGTGGTATGTATTATCACTGGAATTTGTAGCGTTTGGTGTATTTTGCTGTCTATGGCTTTTGTTTAGGAACCGGAGTAAGCAAGGAGAGAGTGTATATGTTAAATAATCCGACCACCTTATCAGACTGGGTAACACCACATTCTATAGAGTGGTATGAACAACTGTCAGCATTGCAACGTGTTTATAAGTACAATTGGAATTCCACAATAACCATACCAAATGGAGAGTCTGTTTTTGATGAAGAAGTGACGAGGTTGATCAAAAACAAAAAGGTTTTGGATGTTGGTTGTGGGCATGGCGAGTTTACTAAGTATTGTAGTTCATTTGCAAGGCAGATTGTAGGTTTTGATGTTACCGAAAACTTCTTGGAAATTGCGAATGTAAATGAGAAGTCGAATCTATCTTTCCAAGCTGGAAATACAAAACATGGGATGCCTTTCGAAAAAGAGGAGTTTGAATGTGCTTACATACGAAAGGGACCTACCTCGGCATATTCCTCCCTTGCTGAAATAGTTCAAAAGGGAGGAATCATTCTGGGACTTCATCCTGGAGACGACTTCGGCAAAGAACTGCCTCAAATATTCCCAAAGTTATTTGAACAATCCTTGGGTACGCCTTTCTTAGATAAAATAGAATTACAATTAGCGAATAATAAGTACACCACTTCTAAAATTGACTATGTGGTAAGTACAGAATATCTTCATTCACCTTTAGACGTATTAAAATTACGCTGCTTTGGTCAGCGGGCTTCAGTTTACGACAAGCTAAAGGAAGAAGATTTAGAGGAAGTTACTAAAATATTTAATGAAAATAGTACAACGAATGGTCTAGCAGTGACCAATTCCTTCTACATCGTTCGCTTAATTGTTTAAAGGGACTGAAACTTTTTTTGTGGTAAAAGTGTCCTATATATAAAGGGGAGAATTTACAGCATGAAGTTATTAAAAAAGACGAGCATGGCTATTCTAGTCATGTTAACTGTGATTGTATTGAGCGCATGCGCAGAAAAGGAAACACCAAAAGAAGCAACACCAAAAGAAGCAACACCAAAAGAATCAATGTCTGCAGGTGAAAAACTCGTTAATATTATGAATTATGAGCTTTCTACAAAGCTTCTCACTTTGGATGAGGTTGAATGGATTGATGAATCGGATACGGATAGGATTAAGGAATTGGGGTTAGATGTAGAGAAAGATCTACCTACGTCATTTGCTGTTACTGGATTTGCAATTTATAACGAAACCATGGAAGAAGTAAGCATAAAACTAGCTGATGATGCAGAACTGTTTTTAGTAAATCAAGAAAATCCATTGGAGCCAAGACCGGTTGATGAAAAGGAATTTATCACTTATTTATTAGGTGTTAAAGGTCCTTATAATGTAACTGTTAAAGATGATGAAGTAGTGAGAGTCGAAGAAAAGTATATGCCTTAATGATTGAAAACACTTGGATTACTGTAAATAAGCAGTAATCCAGGTGTTTTTTTTGTTCTAGTTTATCGATTATGAGCTATTTTGCTATTTTATGGGCTATGTGGTCACTCCTTCGCTTGAGAAATATTATTTATAAAAGAGGAATTAATTGCTATACGGGAGAATTTAAGAGTAGAAAGCATTATAGAAGGGATTGAAATTTTGTATATATTAAAGAAAATGACACAGACACAAGCTGAAGATATAGCTAGTAATTGGCATTATAATGATGAATACTCTTTTTATGATATGGATGCAGATGAAGAGGACCTTGTTGAATTCTTAGATCCAAATCAACGTAAGGAGTCTACATTTGCTGTCATGAATGGTCAAGATATTATTGGTTACTTTAGTTTTAATAGAGTAGATAAAGGAACGATTGATATAGGTTTAGGGCTGAAACCAAATTTAACTGGAAATGGAAGAGGAGTGGAGTTCCTAAGAGCAGGCCTAGATTTTGCTAAATTTACGTATAATCCTGACTATATTACATTATCGGTAGCAACCTTTAATCAACGAGCTATAAAAGTATATAAAAAAGTTGGATTTAAGGAAGTGCAGACATTTATGCAGACAACAAATGGAGGTTGTTATGAGTTCCTTAAAATGACTTATCCATGTGTTCGCTAAAGGAGTGCTATTTATCTATGAACTTTCATTCGGAGTATATAGTGGAATATCGGTTCAATATTCAATTGATGAAAAATTATCACAAGAAGAGTTTGAAGAACTAGTGACTTATATTTTCAGATAATATTAGCTATCGAAAGTGCAAACAATATTTATGTTTCAATCTTAGAGTGGAAAATGGTAATCTTTTATTCAATGAATAAAAAGTATATCAACGCAATAGAGTGGGTAAAAGAATACTCATATGGAATGCGAAATAGATTACTACTTTCAGTTTTGAGAGCAGGTTTTAAGGATAAGCGGATAGTCTGGCATGGTGAAGATGGTTACGGGATTGCAGTGCATTCCTCATAAATATTCTATTCGTTAATTTATCTATATAAAAAAATAAGCTGTGTATTAATTTAGAAATGGAGCTAAAAAATGACTACTGAAATCATAAAACAGAACAAGATAAGTTGGGATATGGTAGCTCACCATTTTCATGGTATAGATGCTTTACCTAGTTATGGCCCATTTGCTCAAACTGAAGAAGAGTTAGGATTACTGGAAGAAATGGAAAATAAGAAAGTGTTAGATATTGGTTGCGGAAGTGGACACTCATTATTATATATGGCGGACAGGGGTGCTAGAGAACTATGGGGAGTCGACCTATCTGAGAAACAAATTAAGGCTGCTGAGGAAACACTCGATGGTTTAGACACACATTTATTCTGTTCCCCGATGGAAGTTGAAATTGGATTACCAAAATTGTATTTTGACTGTGTTTATTCCATTTATGCTATTGGGTGGACTACTGATTTAACCACTACGTTTAGATTAATTTATTCCTATTTGAAGCAAGGAGGAAGCTTTGTATTCAGTTGGGATCATCCGTTATACGCTCATATTACAACTGAGAATGGACAATTTAGTTTAAATGGTTCATACCAGGAGGAAGGTTTTACAACATATCTGAACTTTAAAGGTGAAGATGCTCCAATGGTAATTCCTAATAGAAAGCTAAGTACATATATTAACGAATTGATTAAAGTAGGATTTACGATTGACTCTGTAATAGAAAGTGAAGTATCTGTTAATTATGAGTCGACTGAGGAAGAAGTTTCTGATAGATATTATTCATTATATAAAGCAAAAAGATTCCCTACTACTCTGATTATCAAAGTTATAAAAAAATAATCAGAGGGTATTTATGGGAGGTGATAATTTGGAGGAGAACAATAAGTTCGCTTTATATTTCTATGCTTATGCAGGTGCATTAGGTCTGGTTCTTTTAATAGTAACTATCATAAAATATTATGAAACTGTTGAATTTAGTTCTAGTTACCTATTACCTTTCTTTGGATTTATTCTTACATTTTCTTATATAAATTACTTGGAAAGTAGAGCAGGCATTAGTAAAAAGATTATTTGGATCAAATCGATTTCATCAATTATTATGTTGCTGTTAATTTCAAAGGTTTTATTTTATTAATCTAATACCGTGGTTACTTTTACGGGGCAGGTTAATATCGAGTAGTGTAGAAATATTAGTTTGGACAAAACGTTCAACCAGAATAGAGGGGATATTATGGATATATCTTTTAAAACGGCAGAAGGTAGATTTAATTATCGTGTGGGGGGATTGATAGTGCATGATAACAAGCTGCTAATCATGCAAGACCAAGGTCAGCCATACTATTATGTACCAGGTGGACGTATTAAAATGAACGAAAAAAGCGAAGATGCAGTCAAGCGTGAAATAAAAGAAGAGCTAGGCGTGGAAGTCACTGTAAAGCGAATGCTTTGGGTAAATGAAAATTTTTTCAAAGAGGAAACACTTAATGAACAATTTCATGAAATTTGCTTCTTTTATTTGCTGGAGTTAGAAGATGAAAAACTCCTAAAAAATAATGAATTTGTAGTAGATGAAGAAGGGGAAATACATACATATTTTTGGAAAACGCTGAATGAACTTAAACTTATTAATCTGTATCCACAGTTTTTGAGAGAGAAGATAGTTGAGCTGCCTTTGCATATAAAACATATTGTAGTGACTTAAAATAAGTCGTGGTGATACTATAGTTAAGCGAAGTGAGTAATGGAATAATAAAAAACGCTGAATTGACTCAGCGTTTTTATTATGTTGATATTTGGTAGAAATAATCTTGTTAATAGGTAGTTACTTTCGTAAACTTTTGCAATGTATAAATCCATCTTTGCCACCAAGTAAATCCATCTTGGAACTCTTCCAGTTCTACTGTGTACATAGCGTCTTCGTTATTCCAAAGTCGTTCAAAATAAGTTTCCATTTGAATTACTAATTCACTATCATTTGGTGCTACTACTTTTAAATTATTTTCAAGATTATAATCATCTAGCGTTCTTTCCGTGTAATTAGAAGAACCACTAGAAATAATCGTATGCTCGTCCGATTGAATCCAAATTGCTTTTGTATGGTATTGACCAATCACCGTATTATACCATCGTATATTCAGTTTACCTTTTGTATCTTCAACCATTTCCTGTACTACCGGACGATTTGGAAGTCCAGATTTTTCCTGACCAAATGAATTTTCGTTTGGATCGAGAATCATATTAACTTCTACACCTCGATTTGCGGCATCTATTAGTGCATTTACGATATCTCGCTTAGCAACAAAAAACATCCCGAGCCAAATTTTATCGCCTTTTTTGGTTGCTGCTAAGTCTTCGAGTAAAGCATCGAGAATCTTTTTCTCTGTTAAATACTGCACCTGATATTGTCCGTTGGATTCTTTTGTATCTACACGAGGCAATTTAGGACCACCGGAAAACAAGGAAACGGCTTCTTCTGATTTTAAAATATCATTTAAGATGGGACCGGTAACTTTCAGTGCAATATTACCATGAAACCCACTCGCATCATGCGGGTTAGAAGACGTTACCATTGCTTCTTTTTCCGTAACTACTGCCTTCCGATGGTTTGCTTTCACATTAAGCAAAGTCAAATAGGAAGCAACTGTCATCTTAGGGGCTTCACTTGCCATCGCATTCGCAATCCAGCCCTCGCCTCCAAAGTCAAACCATTGGAAAAAGGTACGATAAATACCCGAATAGACGGGGGTAGAATCGCGCAAAGGATCTAAATCGGTATAAACTATTTCTACACCAGCTTCTCGCATTTTCTTAAACCACTTACTTTCAAAGGACCCGTAGCCCTTGTTTAGAGGATCGGTGATAAATACGATAGGCATATCTGGATGGTCTATCTTTTTTTGGGCTAAAGTTGAAGACAATGTATCTGCAATCTTAGGGAAGTCTTCCTTTTCATCGTAATAGCCATCAACCAAGAAAAAATCCACTACGACAAAATCTTCTGCTTCCTCAATCATGTTATAAACTTCTTCAAATATATGATTTTCGTGAACCATGCCAGTTCCTTCTTGGTCCTGTGCATAGGTTAAATCAGTAATCATCTCAACTGAATCTGTATTATGTATGTCCCCTTTAAAGGAAACTCCCTCTGGTAAGGGTTTATATGTATGCCACAGCATGACTGCTATATAAACTACCGCAAACGCACATAGAGAACCGACCACTATTCTTTTTCGTTTACTCCATGGCTTCTTCTTCTTTCTAACCATCTTTCTTCCCCCTACTAATTCTCTTTTCTAGTTCTTTTCCCTTATAACTTGGAATACAAACCACCTTATAGAAGTCATGTAGCATGGTTTCTTAGGAAAGTGGACACTCCTAGATATTCCATTAAATATCAATGAAAAAAGAGACCAATCATATTATGATATGGGCTCTTTTCTGTTGTCTATTATTTAGAAGAAACTACCAAAAATCGGATAGTCTTGTCTGAATAGTTATACCAGTAATGAGGCATATTCGCATCGAACATTATGGATTGTTGTTCCTGTAATTCCCTTTTTGACTCATTTACGACAACAGTTAATGTACCTTCTAGAACAAATAAAAATTCATGACCTCCGTGAGAAAAGGCATTTCCTTCATTTTCACCTGGCTGGAGAGTTACTAGTATAGGGGCATAGGATGCTTCTTTCATATCACAGGATAAATCCTTGTAATAGAATTGCTGTCTTATTTCTTCTAGTTCTTCTGCGTGTGTGCTATCTGGGAAAAATACGGTTGGATTCACTGTTAATGCGTCTGCTATTTTTTTTAGGGATTCGAGTGTAACGCTCGATTTTCCTCGCTCCACCTGAGATAGGAAACTGATGGAGACATTGGTTTGTGCTGCTAAATCCTTTAAGGTTAGTTTTCGTTCTTTTCGTAATTCCTTTAAAATCTTACCAATTGAATGAGAAGACATCTATTATTCTCCTTAACTATGATGTATATATACATCATACCTTACCCTTTTGATATTCTTCCAATTATTATATTAAAAATAATGTTGACAGAAAATTTAAAACTATTTAGAATGTTAAAAACGGGAGAATTAAAGTGTCACTTCAATTATTAAAGGGGAAATGTGCGATGGATCCAAAGAAAATGAGGAAAGTCTGGATTGCAAGTTTAGTAGGAAGCTCGATTGAATGGTTCGATTATTTCTTGTATGGTACAGTTGCAGCACTTGTATTTAATCAAATATTTTTTGTTACAGAAGATCCATCAGTTGGACTAATACTTGCTTATGCATCATTTGCTCTATCATTCTTCATTCGCCCATTCGGGGGGATTATCTTCAGTCATATTGGAGATAGAATTGGGCGTAAAAAAACTTTAGTAGTTACACTATCACTGATGGGCGTCGCTACTTTTGGAATGGGGTTACTTCCAACCTATCAGGCGATTGGAATTTGGGCACCAATTTTGTTAATCACTTTACGTTTAGTTCAAGGGCTAGGTATTGGTGGAGAATGGGGAGGAGCCCTATTATTAGCGGTTGAATACGCGCCAAAAGAAAAAAGAGGTCTTTACGGATCCATCCCCCAAATGGGTGTGACGATTGGGATGGTAATGGGTACAGTTGCCTTATCTATAATGACTCTACTACCGGAAGAGTCATTCATGACTTGGGGTTGGCGTATACCATTCTTATTAAGTGCTTTACTAGTAATTTTCGGATTGTGGATTCGTAAAGGAATTGACGAAACGCCTTCATTTAAAAAAGTACAAGAAACTGGAGATATTCCTAAATTACCAATTGTAGATACATTAAGGTATCACTGGCGTGAAGTATTAATAGCAATTGGTGCGAAGGTAGTAGAAACGGCGCCATTTTATATATTTGGAACATTTGTTGTTTCCTATGCAACTACGGAACTAGGTTTTTCTAGAACGACGACTTTGAACACCGTAATGGTAGCGACGATTATTACAACTATATTGATTCCTATTATGGGTAGCTTATCCGATAGAATCGGTCGTAAAAAAGTGTATGTAGCTGGTACCATTGGGATGCTATTATTTGCTTTCCCATATTTCTGGATGCTACAACAACAATCAGTTGTTTTACTAGTTGTGGCAACTGTAATCGGTCTAGGTATTATTTGGGCTCCAATTACAGCGGTACTTGGTACTATGTTCTCTGAAATATTTAATGCGAAGGTTCGTTATACTGGAGTTACATTAGGGTACCAAATTGGAGCGGCTTTAGCTGGAGGAACTGCCCCATTGGTAGCGGCGAGCCTGATGTTACAGTTTAACGGTTCTTATGTGCCAGTTGCAGTATATATCATGTTCACGGCAGTAATCTCTTTAATCGCTATTTGGGCAGTAAAAGACCGCAGTCAGGAAAACTTAGATGAGGAAAGTCCGTTAATAAAACCAGGTAGCAAAAGTATTAAAGTTGAAAAAGAATTAAGCAAAGTCTAATAACAAAACTCGTCTTTGCACGTGAGTGAAAAGACGAGTTTTTCATCATTGGAGGGTCACATAATGTTAATAGTGAATGAACAAGAAATTATGCGTACATATAATATGAATGAAGCAATAAAAGATGTAGAAGAAGTGTTGAAGGCGATAGTAGCTGAGAAAATTTCAAACCCGCATCGGACTGTAATCGAATTTCCACAACATGAGGCATCAGCCCTTTACATGCCGAGTGCGGATTTAGTAGAAGAAGTAACTGCTGTTAAAGTAGTAACTATCTATCCAAACAATCCAACTAATGGAAAACCAACGACACAAGGGGTTGTTCTATTATCGGACGCCAAAAATGGGGAGCATGTGGCAATGTTGAACGCTTCTTACTTAACTCGATTACGAACGGGAGCCCTAAGTGCTATTGCTACCAATTATTTAGCTAGAAAAAATGCAAAGGTACTGACGGTTATTGGTACTGGGGCCATGGCTTTTGAACAAACTTTAGGCGTACTTGCAGTTCGAGATATCGATCGAATTATATTATTTAATCGTACTGCAAAAAAAGCACAGCAATTTGGAGAGCAGTTAAAAGATTTTGGTATAGAGGTTCCTTTTGAAATAGCAGAAGACGTATCTGTAGCAGTTCGTCAGGCACATATCATTTGCTGTGCAACTCGTTCAGTCGAACCTGTATTTAATGGGAATGACTTACAACCAGGCACACATATTAATGGTGTAGGTTCTTATTTACCACATATGTTGGAGCTAGATGTAACAACTATAAAACGTGCTTCTAAAGTAGTTGTGGATGATTTGGCAGGAGTGAAGGATGAAGCTGGTGAACTGATACATGCTGAGAGTATTGGGGAGTGGTCATTTAATGATGTGCACGGAGAAATAGGGCAGCTTGTTGCACGACAAGTAAATGGTCGAGAAGAGGAAGATGAAATTACTATATTCAAATCTGTAGGGGCGGCCTATTTTGATTTGGCTGTAGCTAAAGGCGCCTATATAAAAGCCAAAGAAAAAAACATTGGAACACATATAGAAGTTTGATGAACAAACTAAAACTGTCTCCACTATGGGACAGTTTTTTTATTAGGAGAAAAATTAACTCTATGAGAGGTTTTATTTTATAAATCTGTGGAAGGATAGCATTATTGACAGGTTTTAATATCCATGATAAAATTACTTTGAATTAGAGATACTTAAATTAAAGATAAATTATTGGAGGAATATAGATGAATCACTTAAAAGGAATACACCATGTTACTGCTATTACAAGTAGTGCAGAAGAAAACTATAGATTTTTCACTTATGTATTAGGCATGAGACTCGTTAAGAAAACAGTCAACCAAGATGATATTCAAACTTATCATTTGTTTTTTGCTGATGATGTTGGTGGGGCAGGAACGGATATGACGTTCTTCGATTTTCCAAACATACCAAAAGGGACACACGGTACGAACGAAATATATCGTACTGGCTTCCGCGTGCCTACTGATGCTGCGTTAGATTACTGGGTAAAACGTTTTGACCGCCTAAATGTAAAACATACTGGCATACAAGAGCAATTCGGAACTCAGGTATTATCATTTGTAGATTTTGACGACCAACAATATCAACTAGTATCAGATGAAAACAATAATGGTGTAGCAGCAGGCACACCATGGCAAAAAGGTCCCATCCCACTAGAATTTGCTATAACTGGTCTAGGACCGATTACTATACGCATTGCTGAATTTGACTACATGAAAGAAGTGCTTGAAAAGGTATTATTATTTAAAGAGATTGGACAAAACGGGTCATTCCACTTATTTGAAGTAGGTGAGGGTGGTAATGGTGCACAGGTTATAATAGAAAAAAACATCATACTTCCTCCAGGTCGTCAAGGTTTCGGAACTGTTCATCATGCAGCTTTCCGAGTGGAAGATCGAGCAGTATTAGATGAATGGACACAACGGATGGAAAGCTTTGGCTTCAAAACATCTGGATTTGTCGATCGCTTCTTTTTCCAATCCTTGTATTCAAGAGTTGCAAACGGCATTCTGTTTGAGTTTGCCACAGATGGTCCAGGATTTATGGGGGACGAATCATATGAAACACTTGGGGAAAAATTGTCATTACCTCCATTCCTAGAACCACAGCGCAAACAAATTGAAGGACTAGTTCGTCCAATCGATACAGTTCGAAGCACAATCGAATTTGTAAAAGAATAAAAATAGAGTAAACCGTTTCCTAAAAGGGAGGCGGTTTTTTTTATATGGCTGCATTAATAGTTGAGAGTAAAAAAATGCTTCTAGGAATAGTATCCGCTTAGTGAGTAAACGAGCGATGAGCCAAGTAAATTCAGTTTAACAGTGAGTAAAAACTTTCTTATAAAGCTATCTGAACTATGTAGTAGATTCATTAAAACAGATTTCAAATAAAAGTCATAAATAGAGCAATCGAATGCTTTATCTTAAACTTTTCAGGGTATACATAGAGGTTAGTAAATATAGTATAGGTAAGGGGGCATACAATTTGATTCGTTTCGAGAATATTACGAAGGTGTTTCCAGACGGAACGAAAGCTTTGCAAGGGGTCTCTTTAACAATTCCAAAGGAGCAGTTAGTGGTCATCATAGGACCGAGTGGTTGTGGTAAAACAACCCTTCTAAAACTTATTAATCGTTTAGAAACTCCGACGTCTGGAGAAATTTACGTAGGCGACAAAGTAATTTCTACTATTGATCCTGTTGAACTAAGGAAAACAATTGGATATGTAATTCAGCGAATTGGCTTATTTCCTCATATGACTATTGAAAAAAATGCTGCTCTAGTCCCAAACTTGAAGGGCTGGCCAAAGGAAAAAACGGCAACCCGTATTTTCGAATTAATGAATATGGTAGGACTTAAACCCGAACAGTTTTTACGAAAATACCCACTTGAGTTAAGTGGTGGTCAGCAACAACGAGTCGGTGTTGTGCGGGCACTAGCTGCGAATCCAGATATTATATTAATGGATGAACCATTTAGTGCACTGGATCCGATTAGCCGGGAACAATTGCAAAATGAGATAAAGTATTTACAAGAAAAGATAAAGAAAACAATTGTCTTTGTTACACATGATATTGATGAAGCACTGAAAATTGCAGATATGGTTATAGTCATGAAAGATGGCATGATTGAGCAGATTGGGACACCTACAGAGTTAATAGAAAACCCTATCAATGATTTTGTGAAAAACTATATCGGAATCGAAAGAATTAATCGGAAAAAATCTGTTGGAAAAAGGGAACTAAAGGACTTTTCCTCCTTTTTTGACGGCGAATGGGAAGCTCCGTATATAGAAGTCGATGCAGCTATGTTAATAGAAGAGGCTATTGCTTTACTAGAAAACGGAACTACACATGGCCTTCTAGTGAAGGGTAACAACAAGGTGCTGGGCTTTGTAAATCAATCTATCCTACTTCGTGCAATATTAGTGAAGGAAGAGGTGGTATAAGTGAGTACCTTTATAGAGACGGTTCAAAGTCGTTCAGATTTAATACAAGAGGCGTTTATGCAGCATATTTACTTATCATTTGTAGCTTTAGCCGTTGGTATTGCCATTGCCTTACCTTTAGGTATATTAGTTGCAAGGTATCGTAGAATAGCAGAGCCAGTTATAGGAATCACCGCGATCTTTCAGACAATACCTAGCTTAGCGCTTTTTGGCTTCCTCGTTCCATTAATAGGAATTGGTGCTAAAACAGCTTTAATAGCCTTAATAATTTATGCACTTTTACCTATTTTACGTAATACATATACCGGGATTTCAAATATCGACGAATCTATGATTGAAGCCGGAAGAGGAATGGGTATGACGAAAGGTCAGTTGCTCTGGCAAATTGAATTTCCGCTTGCTTTGCCATTTATAATGGCGGGTATTCGAACGGCTACAGTTCTAACTGTAGGTATTGCTACCTTGGCAACATTTGTTGGAGCAGGTGGGTTGGGAGACGTAATTTACCGTGGATTGCAATCATACAATAATTCGCTCGTATTAGCAGGGGCATTACCAGTTGCATTACTAGCAATTCTGTTTGATCTGCTATTGAAATGGATTGAGAAAAAAGCTACACCAAAAGGAATGAAAACTGGAGGATGAAGAGATGAAAAAGATAATAGGATTAGTAGGAATTGCAGGAGTGATGCTTTTAAGTGCTTGTTCGAATTCAGATGAAGCATTAGTAATTAGTGGGAAGCCGTGGACGGAACAATTTATACTCCCACAAATTTTAGGCCAATATATTGAGGAAAAAACAGATATTGATGTGGAATATAAGGAAGGTCTAGGAGAAGTAGCAATTATGACTCCTGCTTTGGAAAAAGGTGATATTGATCTTTATGTTGAGTACACTGGCACAGGCTTAAAGGATGTTTTAAAAGAAGAATCTGAAGTAGGAGAAAGCTCAGATAGTGTATTAGAAAAAGTAAGGAAAGGCTATGAGGAAAAGTTTGAGGCTACTTGGTTAAGTCCACTTGGATTTGAAAATACGTATACACTAGCTTATACAAAGGATAATGAGTACAATGCAGAAACTTACTCAGAATTGGTAGAAGCTTCTAAAACTGGTGGTATGGTATTTGGGGCCCCTCATGCATTTTATGAAAGAAAAGGAGACGGCTTTGATGATTTAATAAATACATACCCATTTGTATTTTCTGAAACGCAAAGTCTAGATCCTAATGTTATGTATGAAGCATTGAAAAACGGAGACGTCGATGTTATACCTGCCTTTACGACTGATGGACGTATCGAACGATTTGACTTGCAAACGACAACGGATGATTTGGGATTTTTCCCTAAATATGATGCAGCTCCAGTCGTACGTATGGATGCTTTAGAAAAGTTTCCAGAGCTTGAGGATGTACTAAACGAGTTAGCGGGTAAAATATCCGAAGAGGATATGTTGAAGATGAATGCGAGAGTTGACATTGATGGAGATAAACCCGAAGATGTAGCCCACGACTTTTTAGTGGAAAAAGGATTAATAGAAAAATAAAAAACACCCGGTTCTAGTTTTCTAGAATCGGGTGAAGTTATTTAGATTAGCGTCTTAAAATTCAACCGTTTATCTAAAGCGATAATAATCGGGATACCGACAGCTAATACGGTGAACTCGCCAGCTGCAACGGTTAACCATGTATAGAAGAATGGGAAATCTAGCGCAAGCATTAGTTCAAATGCGATAATACACATGGTAAATGTAAAGAGCACTGTATTAATAACCATGCGTGCTATGTTTCCTTTTACATATTTAGTCGCCAAAATCGTTAGGGATAACGTAATGATGGAATGTGCTACTCCAAATGTTAGGTCATAAGCGGCCATTGGAGAGAACATATTTGTTATAAATACTCCTAATACAATACCAAAAAAGTATTTTTTATTAAATACGATTAAGTGATTGAACATCTCCGCAATACGAAACTGTACTGCACCAAATGCAAAAGGAGCCACTAGTAGAGATACCGCGACATAAAGAGCGGCAATAACACCAGTTACTGCTATAGTCTTTGTTTTCATTATTCATTTCTCCTTAGTTTTTTTCCGTGGGAGGTTCTCGAACCACGTTAGTTTTCACAAACAGTTATTCTATGCGAATAGCTATCAACTGTCAAGGGAATCTTTAATATATGAATCTTAGTGTCCTATGGTAGAATCATGCAAAGTATGAAAAGGAAGGTTTTATATGAGAAAGTTCACATTTTTAGTAAGTCTATGTATAGCCGTTTTGCTTAGTGGCTGTACATTCAATCAGCAACCAGATAAAACAATACAAGCATCACAAGTGCCAGTGGAACCTGGAGACAAAATGAAGGTTCATTTTATAAATGTAGGGCAAGGGGATTCAATATTAGTACAATCGCCAAACGGAAAAAATTTGTTAGTAGATGGGGGGACAAAAGATGCTGGAAAAGATGTAGTAAATTATCTACGAAAACACGGGGTTGAGAAGCTCGATTATGTTGTGGCAACCCATCCAGATGCCGATCATATCGGAGGCCTACATTCCGTGTTGAATTCTATATCTATAAAAAATTTCGTGGACTCTGGAAAAACACATACTTCTCAAACGTATGAGGAAATGTTACAGCTTATATTAGACAAAAATATACCATTCATCGTGCCAAAAACTGGCGATACAATTCCTCTAGATGAGGAGTTAGATATCTCTGTCATACATATGGGAGACAAATCAGCTGATAATAATGAAGCATCTATTGTATTAAAATTATCTTACGGAGAAACTTCCTTTTTATTGATGGGAGATGCAGATATCAGGGTAGAGAAAGACATACTAGAAGAGACGAATGTTAAAGCAACCGTTTTGAAAGCAGGACATCATGGTTCGGACACTAGTAGCTCGCAAGATTTTATAGAAGCAGTAAATCCAGAGGTTACCATTTTAAGTTATGGAAAAGATAATTCCTATGGTCATCCAAATGCAGAGGTGAAGTCAAAACTGGAGCGGATAAGTTCACAATTATATGCCACAGCAATAGTTGGTAATATAGTAGTGGAAACAGATGGAGTAGATTATAACGTAATAACAAATGGTAATGTTGGGCCAACTGAAATTGCTAATACGGAAGCCATAGGTATTAATATTTCTAGTAAAGACCTTAGAGGCGAAATAGTGGGAATTACCAACTCCGGTGCATCAGCTGTTAATTTAGAAGAATGGCAATTAGTTTCCATAGCTGGTAATCAAACATTTAAGTTTCCGAACATTAGCTTGCAAGCAGGGAAAACAATATACGTCACAAGTGGACCCAAAGTAAAAGAGGGCGCTGGCTATTTGAAATGGACTACTACGCAAATGTGGAGAAATGATGGGGATGCAGCTATATTATTGAATAACAAAGGAGAGATTGTGAGTGAATTCGAATAAATATACGCTCGATCGTTTTGAAGGAGATTATGCAGTCTTTTTAAAAACTCCAAATGAAACAGAGATCCTTCAAATTCTCTGTTCTGATATAAAAGTTAAACTAAAACAAGGGGACATAGTGAACATTTCATCAATAGAAGATAAGTATGAAATCGAACCTCTTGTGGAAGAAACAACTAATCAGAAGGAAAAGGTTCGTCGATTACTGGAACAGCTAAAAGAAAGAAGCTGACTGGAGTTTGACAATATTATAATTGCCTTGCTGTATTTTAAGATCAAAGAGTTGCTTCGGCAACTCTTTTTTTGTAGGTTATGTTAAAAGATAAAGGGTGATTTAAAATGTACCTAAATATGAGTTGGGATATGTTTCTCAAGCACATTTTATGTTGCTGTCTTTTTTACTAAAGCGCCAGTTAGTTGAATAACACTTACGACTAACTCCTAATATTTCTGTTCTGCTAAAGTCCCTGTTTTTCCAATAACTTCTTAAAAATCTTTATTATTAATATCAAAGCTATCCCTATTATTCCTCCTATAAGACCAGCTATAATTACAGTAACAATTTCGCCCCAATAAACCTCTTCGTTCTTCATAAACTTTTTGCAATTACCACGATTATTATTACAAACATAAATGAGAACCACGATTTAAATTGGCTTTTAGTCACTATTTCCCCCCTTAAGATGGCCTTGTTAAACTAAAGCTAAGGTACACTACTTCACAAACACGGTAAATTTTGCGAGTTATTCTCCACTTTTATGTCTATTATCTCCCATCAAATAGATGTTGGAACTTTCTCCTGGTTTTGCATTTGAATTAATTGGATTCTGATTATTGTTACTAATTTTATTATTTCTTCTGTCAACTAATAAAGCAAAGGTGATAATAACAAAAAGAATAATAAGAACTATTAACCAAATCATATTTATCTCTCCTTTATTTACAGTATATTCGAACTCTTGAAACCTACAATCTTTTTAAAGGATTTTCTTCTTCAACTAACCCGCTTCGTTAATTCAATAAGAAAAAAGCTTTACTCCTTTTTGAAGTAAAGCACCCGTTAGCCACCCATGTAGCGCAAAAACAGCGCTACACCACAGAGAATGAAAATATGAAAACCTGGGTATAGGATACTACGGCTGGGAGAGGAAGGTCGATGAACTATGGTGCCATAGAGCCCATCCGTTAGTCTGACTCCAACGACCACGGTGCATCACAGACTGTCGCTCCCTTACGGGAAGCACTCATGGGAGATTAATCCTACTCTGGTTATTGCACCAGCCTCCAATACTATTTGCCGTAGAAAGGATGATTTCAATGGAAGTAATCATTGAACGTGCTTGTGGGATGGATGTCCATAAGGATTCCATTACTGCTTGTATTATTACGCCAAAAGGAAAGGAGATTCAAACGTTTTCCACTAAAACTGTATTTCTATTACAGTTAATTGACTGGATTAAGGAGCATGGTTGTACTCACGTAGCAATGGAAAGTACAGGTGTATTTTGGAAGCCTATTGTTAACTTGCTAGAAGCCGAGAGCATTGAGTTTTTAGTAGTGAACGCCCAACATATGAAAGCAGTACCAGGTCGCAAGACCGATGTAAAGGATGCCGAATGGATTGCCAAACTTCTTCGTCACGGTCTACTTAAAGCAAGTTTTATTCCAGACCGAAATCAGCGGGAATTACGGGAGTTGGTTCGATACCGTCGAAGTATTATTGAAGAGCGAGCGAAACAACATAATCGGATTCAAAAGGTTTTAGAAGGAGCCAATATCAAACTCGGTTCCGTTGTCTCCGACATCATGGGTGTTTCGTCACTTGATATGCTCCGTGCTATCGCCGATGGCGAAAATGATCCTGAGAAACTAGCTAGCTTTGCTCGCCGATCAATGAAGAAGAAAAAGAGTGAACTGGAGCTAGCTCTTCGAGGGTATATCAATCCACATCAACGTCTCATGTTAAAAACCATTCTGGTCCATATAGAATTTCTAACTGAGCAGATTGAGCTATTAAACGAAGAGGTAGCTACTAGGTTATCCTCCCATCAAGATGATATAGAACGATTGGATTCCATTCCCGGCATCGCCACTCGAATGGCCGAACAAATTTTAGCCGAAGTTGGTACAGATGTGGAGAAGCAATTTCCCAGTTCGGCGCACTTATGTTCCTGGGCAGGATTAGTACCTGGACATAATGAAAGTGCGGGCAAGAGGAAATCAACTACCATGAAAAAAGGAAACAAGTACTTGAAATCGGCATTAATTGAAGCAGCTCATTCTGTTAGAGGATCCAAAACCTACTTGGGAGCCCTGTATAGGCGCACTGCATCAAGAAAGGGTAAAAAGCGTGCAGGAATATCAGTGGCTCATGCCATTTTAAGAATCAGCTATTATCTCCTAACTCGCAAAGAAATGTACGTAGACCTAGGGGAAGATTACTTTGACAAGCAAAAAGAACAATCGATTGTACGATATTCAGTTCGAAGACTTGAAAACTTAGGTTACAACGTGACAATCACTGAACCAAATGCCTCCTAGTCCAACCCACAATTTAATTCTCTTTTAGGCGCTGCACTTTTTTAAAAAATTATTGGGCTGCGTCAAATTTCGTATTGTCTTTTTCTATAAATCGAAGATTTTAATTTTCATGGGAGTACAGTAAGGATTTATTCTTTAAACATACTTTCAATATTATTAAGTTCTATTTTTTCTTCTTCTTTTCGATAATCGCTGTAATCATTTTCCTCAATTATCTATATTAGTCCTTTTTGAAAAAAAGACAATAACCGCATAGCTTCATGAAAAATCTTAGGTTTAATACTATTTAGTATTTCTCTTTTACTATCAAATTCATTTTTATCCCATTCATCTTTTTGTTGTAACTTAGGAAGTGCATCAATACCAGTAATATAGGTAAGCCCTAAATATCGTAGAAATGAGTATCCACTGCAATAATCATCGTATAATTGTTCTAATATCTCTACTATGTCGCCTTTTTCATCTTTTATATTTTCCAAAAGTGAAATAATCCGCTTCTGTTCAAATTCATTAAAAGGAATTTTCATCTCAATAAGTTTCTCTAATTCGTTTTTTATATGTTTCTTTCTATAATCCAAATCAAGTAAGTTGTAGTAAAAATCATTGCCATAAATACTTTCAATTTCTTGTGTTTTATAAAGCCATTCTTCAAATTCTGAAATACTAATTTGTTCTTTATAAATTTTATAAAACTGTTCTTGAATATTAGTCTTGCTATTCATTCTTTAACTTCAACTCCATTAATTTTCAATTGCCTCTTGTTCAACTAACCTGCCGCTTTAGTTCAATAAGAAAAAAGGCTTTACTCCTTCTTGAAGTAAAGCACCCGTTAGTGAAAAAAGTAATCTACGTTAGTAACATCGACAATTTTTAACAAAGCTCTTGTTAGCCGAATTAATCCTAAAGTCTAATTGCAATGGTATGAGCAAGTTCCTTATATCCTAAAGAATGGGCAATCGCCACCGACGAAGTATTAGACTTTAGTGTTTGATAATGCATCGTTGCACCAGTTTTTAATCCTTTACTTGTTAAAGCAGAAACTACTGCCTTTGCATGTCCATTACCTCGATAATTGGGGTGACTAATAATACCAACACTAATAATTCCTGAACTTTCTACTCTCCACGAACCAGCCGTTACAATCTTTTCATCACAAAATCGTGCAATAATAGGGCGTCTCTGAAAATCTATATCGCTGTGTTTCCATTCGGTCTCAGAGCAGGATAAACGAAGCTCTTGAAGTAAAGCTAGTTGATGTTCGGTTACAAGTTCAACGACTTCATGAGTTTTCTGTTCCATAAACGAACTAGCATCAACGTATCCTTGAAAAGCTGGTCCGATGATTTGATAGTTATCTGAATCAATTGCATCAGTAAGCAGTTCCACATCAAACGCTTCCTCTGGACGACATTCACTTAACGCTGTATTGATTCTTGAAACATACTTAGGAGGTGCTGATATGACACAAGTTGTTCCGTTATAAAAGCAGTAAATACCATGATATTCTTTCAAAGACTCAGAGTGTTGCTTAACGATTAAGTTTGGAGTAGTCATATCTGAAATCTTACACCCAAGTCGCTCTGCCCAATCTCTATTTACACTATGTCTGGTTTTTTCTTGAACCACTCTGTCACCTCTTCATTTTCTCCAATTTCAGAATAAAATAATTAAAAATTCACATAACTTACAACAATCTTTTATTCATCTAAACTGTATATAACTGCTTCGTTAGTTCAAGAAACCTTAATTACTTCAATGCCTATTTATTGTTTAAATTCTTCATCCAAATCGTATATCCCTTCTTTCACTAAACTGCTTCGTTAGTTCAATAAGAAAAAGCTACCATTTCAGGCAGCCACTTGATTAACTAACGCACAAGTTAGTATTATAAGAGTCTATTCTCATATCCATATTCAACTTGTTTTAACTAACCGAGATTAAGCGAAGAAAAAAGAATATATAAACAAAGTAATAATTCCTATTATACCTCCAACAATAAATGGAGTTCCTGAAACTGGCCTCTTTTTAATTAGCATGAAACAACCTGTCAAGATAATCATAGAGCAAACCATTAATCCGATTATCAATAATATAGGTCTCATTACCTTGTCCTCATTTCTTTATTTCTATTTTCATGTACTAACTTATACATACATTCAACACAAAAGTAAAAATAACCTTCTTATTAAACTAAACTGCTGCTTTAGTTTAATAAGAATAAAGTTTCTATACCCATTACTACTGAATGAATAAATAATATAGCCATAACAATCCATAAAGTATATTTAGAAAAATACTTAAGTCTATTATTTTCAAATGTCTTATTTAGCAAGTAAAAAAAGCCAATTACCCAAATACCATTTTGAAAAAAAGTAGAAATTATGATTTCTGACGTCGTAAAGAACCTTAAAATATAAAATGAGTCCAATGAAATCCCTCCCATATCTGATAATATATTACCACAATTAACCAATTTGTTTCTTAAACTAACCTGCCGCGTTAGTTTAAGTGAACGCTTTCACAATCTAACATTTATATTAACATAGGTATCAGAACGGGAAACCCATTCCTTCATTAAAATCAATCCGAGCCCTTAATATAGCCTTTTTGTACTTTAGGTGCCGGTATTGAAGAAGGGATTATCTATTATTTGTAGAATTAATTACTATTACTTTTTTCTGAAAGGAGCATGTGGATGAGACAAATAATTGCTCTTGGTGGTGGTGGCTTTTCGATGGAACCAGAAAATCCCTTGTTAGATTTGTATATATTGGAACAAGCAAAGAAAGTTAATCCGCAAATTTGCTTTTTCCCTACTGCAAGTGGTGATTCTGAAAGTTATATATCAAGGTATTATAATTTTTTTAACCAACAAGATTGTAAGCCATCCCATTTATCATTATTTGCACCTCCGACAAGGGATCTGGAGAGTTTTATTTTAGAGAAAGACATACTTTATGTTGGTGGAGGAAATACTAAAAACCTTTTAGCTTTGTGGAAAGAATGGAATTTAGACGACATTTTAAGAAAAGCGTGGAATCAAGGCGTTATTTTGGCAGGGTTAAGTGCAGGTTCCATTTGTTGGTTTGAAGAAGGGATTACTGACTCGTATGGAGATGGACTTGAACCAATAAAATGTTTGGGTTTTTTAAACGGGAGTAATTGTCCGCATTACGATGGAGAAATAGAAAGAAGAGCTGCATATCACAAACTTATGGAATCCCAAAAAATAAAATCAGGCATTGCGACAGATGATGGGGTTGCTATTCATTACAAGGAACAAGGAATTAGTAAAATAGTAAGCTCTCGGCCTAACGCTAAGGCGTATAGTGTTTCCTTCGAAACTAAGGTTATAGAGACAGAACTTCAAACAGAATTTTTAGGCTCTTATTGAAATACCGCCGTGCTTTACCAGAACAAGGCTGTAATGAATTGGCTAACAGACGGAGGAATTCAATTGAAAAAATGTATACTGCTAATTTTATTTAGCTTCACCTTAATCTTATCTGCTTGTTCTCAAGCTGAAGAGGACACACAGGAATATTTAGGGGTTATTGGTGAAGGAAAAGCTTTTGGTTATGAGTACACCGTAACAAAAGAACAAAACAATAAATTTTCTTGGAAGATTGGATACAAAGGAGATATATCTATTATTAAAGAGAGTGATGCGAATAAAAAGGATTTAATAAATTTTATGTATGCTGTAAATGATAGTAAATTAGTATTAGTAAAACTAATTACATCGTTATCCTACTTTTTAATCGTTATTATCACAACTGTTATCCTCTTTAAGAAAGATAGAAAAATACTTAAAGATAGCGGAATTATTATATCTATATTTGCTGGTTTTGCAATATATATTGCCTTCCAAGCATCATTTGATTTAATTAGTTTATTACAAGATACAAAGTACTATTACTTGACACTAACTAATTGAGCTATTGGTTGCTTTACTTCAAGAAGGAGTAAAGCCTTTTCTTGTTGAACTACCGGCGAAGTTTAGTTCAACAGGAATTTAATAGTCATTCTGTAGCAATTTGGTAGCTATTCTATTATGGAAAGAAGGAAGGAAATAATGGTACAATCACTGATTTTTGATATGGATGGAACTCTATTTCAAACAGATAAAATTTTAGAAATATCTCTAGATGATACATTTAATCATTTACGGTCATTAAATAAATGGGATACAGTAACCCCTATTGATAAATATCGTGAAATTATGGGCGTACCTTTACCAAAAGTATGGGAAGCTTTGTTACCCAATCACTCCAAGGTAGACAGAGAACAGACTGATGCCTACTTTCTGGAAATGTTAGTGAAAAACATAAGAAGTGGAAAAGGGGATTTATATCCTAATGTAAAAGAAGTTTTCAGTTATTTAAAAGAGAATAATTGTTCCATTTACATAGCGAGTAATGGGTTAACAGAGTACTTAAAAGCAATAGTAAATTATTATAATTTAAATAATTGGGTTACTGAAACTTTTAGTATTCAACAAATACAGTCGCTAGATAAAGGAGAATTAGTTAAAGCTATATTAAAGAAATATGATATAAAAAAAGCGGCAGTAATCGGAGACCGTCTTTCAGATATAAATGCGGCTAAGGATAATGGTTTAATTGCAATTGGATGTAATTTCGATTTTGCACAAGAAGATGAGCTCGAGTATGCTGATCTGGTAATAGATGACTTAATGGAACTAATAACAATAATACCTAAAATGTAAAAAACTAATTCAACTCCCGTGAAAATTAAAAAACACTTCACATCAAAGGCAGGATCATAACGACGTAACCTATGTGGGGGATATAGAAGATTTTAATACGGATTTTTTAAAGAACATTTTTCTTGAATAATGAATTTGGGGAGAGATTGTATAAAATGCTATTTTCACTCAAGTCTAAAGGAATTTTTTTATGCAAAAGAAAATAATAATATGGATTGCCATTCCGCTTTTATTGGTAGGGTCTGTATTAGTTAACTGGAATTATGTTTCCAAATCTATTGAATGGAAATTGAATTGGGGATTTACGGCACCTATAACAAGTAAGATAGAAACAGTATTTCATACAAGGAATGGGTTTCCAAATGAGGGGGAAACCTTTCATGTCCTTAAATATAGGTCTATTGAAAAGAAGTTAAAGGAGAAAGATGGTTGGATTCCTATTAATGAAGAATCTTTTGATACTGTTTCAAGACACCTTAAAACATTTCAAAAAGATGTAGTCAGTATCAATAAGGATATGCAGAACCTGAATGTGTTATTTCAAGAGAATCCCGTGACTTACAATAATAATGATAAATACTTTTATAAATTAGAGGAAGATAATAGCTATATCCTTGTAATTTCAAATGTGAAAGAACAAAAACTATTTGTAATGGAATGGATTCAATAGTTGCATATAAAAACCTTGTTCAATTCTGTTGGATAAATTGACTAATTTCATAAAGCTGATTGAAAATAAATAAATGATGAGGGATTCAGATGGAGCAGGAGTTACTAAAGGTATTTGATGATAAGCATAACCCAATAGGAGTGAAGTCCCGAGAGGAAATCCATCGACTCGGTTTATGGCATGAAACATTTCAATGTTGGTTCATTGGTAACCATGAAGGAAAACAATATGTTTACTTACAATTACGTAGTAACTTAAAGAAGGATTATCCAGGATTATTGGATATTACTGCCGCAGGTCATTTGTTGGAAAGTGAAACTGTCTTTGATGGAATACGCGAGGTAAAAGAGGAACTTGGAATCGATGTCATTTTTGAGGAATTGTATTCACTGGGTGTGCTGAAGTATTCAGTTACAACGGCTGATTTAATAGATAATGAGCTAGCACATGTATTTATATATGATTGTTCACTGGAATGGGACCAATTTACGTTACAGGCAGAGGAAGTATCTGGGATTGTGCGAGCCGAGATTTCTCAATTTGTAAGCTTATGGAAGGGTGAATTAGAGGAACTAGAAATCATTGGTTTCAGAGTAGAAGACGATGGAACAACAAGCCCGATTCATGAAATAGTTGGAAAGACAAATTTTGTTCCACATGCGCAATCGTACTATGAAGAAATATGCAGAGGAATAATATTTGTTACATCAAAAAACCAACTTTCTAGTTGAAAGTTGGTTGTATATTTTATTCTAAGATTTTAACATTTACATTTTTACGTCCCCATTTATAGGCTTCGCTTTTGGAGGAAAAAAACACGTCAATTTTATTTCCTTTGATCGCACTTCCTATATCACCAGCTACTGCATATCCATAACCTTCCACATAAACCTTAGTTCCTAATGGAATTACTTTTGGATCAACTGCGATAACTTTTACATCGGGATTACGTTTGAGGTTAATACCTGTGCTAGTAACACCGGAGCAACCGTTACAGTTTGCTGTGAATGCACTTGCAGAAACAACAATTTCTTTCACTACATTATCGTCTGTGGATCTAGACGGATTTTTCTTTTTCTTTGCTGCAGTTGCCGTTTTTGCCGAAATTTTTAATTTTTGATTGAGCTTAATCGTATCGGATTTTAAATTGTTCCAAGATTTTAAAGTGGATACAGACACTTTGTGTGTTTTAGCAATTTTAAACAAAGTATCTCCTTTTTGAACTGTATAAGTTGAAGATGCGGCTAGGCTTATGCTTGACCCGCTAACCAATAGTGCAATTGTGATGATGAGTGTCCCAAGAATTCTTCTCAAATACTCTACCCCTTGCTATTTAGTCTAAGCATATCTTACCAATACATTATTACGAGAATATTACGATAATTTGGCATTATCATGACAAATATAAATAATATTACAGATATATATCACTAGATTATAGTCTATTAAATAGACTGGTGATTTATACCAATAAGATAGAAGATAGCCCATAAACTTCGCAATATAGCCCTTAAAACGGTATCAAGAGCCCATAAAAACAAAAAACAGTCTATAAACTCACAAACATAGGCCATAAACTCACTTCACAACGAAAAGGCCTCACTAGTTTTTACTAGCGAAGCCTTTATTCCATCCATTATAGTTACACTGGAATCTCTCCATCAAACACACTCACTGCAGGTCCTGTCATGAATACTCCCTCATCGGTGTAACGGATAACTAAATCCCCACCTAAAAGTTTTACAGTAATATTGGAATCTTTATCACAGTATCCATTTAAGACTGCTGCTACAACTGCCGCGCAAGCTCCGGTTCCACACGCAAGTGTTTCTCCACTGCCACGTTCCCATACGCGCATATGGAGGGTGTTACGGTCCATAACTACGATGAATTCTGTATTTACACTCTCCGGAAAAAATGAATGATGCTCAAATTTTGGTCCAATAACTGGTAAGTCTACTAACATCGGGTCTTCCACGAATACAACACAATGAGGGTTCCCCATAGATACGGTTGTTATGTGGTAGGATATGTCCTCCACTTGCAAGGGGAAGTTTATTAATGGATTTTCTTCTTTCGATTGAACTGGTATAAGAGCTGGTTCTAAAATAGCTTTGCCCATATCCACTTTAGCAGTAGTCATTTTGCCATTTTCCATAAAAAGTTCTATCGTTTTAATCCCACTAAGTGTCTCAATCTTTAATACTTCTTTTGCAACGATATTATTGTCATACACATATTTGGCAACACAACGAATAGCATTTCCGCACATTTTACCTTCACTGCCATCTATATTGAACATGCGCATCTTAGCATCAGCTTCATCGGAAGGGCATATTAATACAATCCCATCTCCACCAATACCAAAATGGCGATCTGATATTTGCTGGCTTAGTGTACTAGGATCATCTATAGTTTGCTCAAAACAATTAATATAAATATAATCATTTCCGCAGCCATGCATTTTTGTAAAAGGTATCTTCATTTTCAATGTAACTCCTTTGTCACAATCTTCTTATTTATCCCATTATAGCATAGGGATAAGCAAGGGAATATGTTATGGAGTTTTGCTATTAAACGTGTCTCCACCCTGGATTGTGCCGTTTTCATACCCTTTGTAAAACCAACTCTTACGTTGTTCAGATGTACCATGTGTGAAACTTTCGGGAACGACATAGCCCATAGCTTGTTTTTGGAGTGTGTCATCACCAACTGCACTTGCAGCGGTCAGTGCCTCATCTAAATCCCCTTCTTCTAAGTAGCCCATACCTTGTGCATGCTTCGCCCATACTCCAGAGAAATAATCAGCTTGAAGCTCAAAGCGGACAAGGTATTTATTGAATTCTTCTTCACTTAGCTTCTGCTGTAGAGGCATTACTTGTTCGGTTGTCCCGAGTAAAGTTTGCACATGGTGGCCAACTTCATGGGCAATTACATAAGCCATGGCAAAATCTCCTGGGGCATTGAACTTCGTTTGTAGTTCCTGATAGAAACTTAAGTCGATATATAATTTCTGGTCACCAGGACAGTAAAAAGGTCCAACGGATGCTCCAGCTGCACCACATGCAGAATTGACACTATCCGTATATAACACTAAAGTCGGCTCCACGTATTCCATACCGTTTTCTTTAAATATTTCTGCCCATACCTTTTCCGTATCAGCTAGAACAACGGAAACGAATTCAGATAGCTCTTTTTCTTGTTCTGATTGCTCGTAGGGTACACTGCTCGACTGATCTGTTGTTCCAAGATTACCAATCAGATCATCTGGGTTTCCACCAAGTAACGTAATGATAATTACAATGATTAGTCCGATTCCTCCGCCTACTCCGGCAATGGCCTTACCGCCACCTTTTCCTCTGCGGTCTTCTACGTTGGAACTACCGGCTCTACCTTTCCATTTCATGTTGCCCACATCCTTCTCTATTGCAGATTATATGTATATTGTTTTTATACCCAAAAATTTTCATATTAGTCATTCATAAAGGATAGATTCCTTTATAATGAATTAAAAAGGGGGATTAATCATGCTGAAAAAACCAAAAATGCTAAAAGCGGGAGACAAGGTGGCGACTATTAGTTTATCGTGGGGTGGCGCTGGTGAACCTGATCTTCGTTGGAGGTATGAACAAGGAATAGATAGATTGCGTAATGTGTTTGGCTTGGAAGTGGTAGCGATGCCAAATAGTTTAAAGGGTGGAGACTATTTATATGAAAACCCACAAGCACGTGCAGAAGATTTAATGAATGCATTCAAGGATCCTACTATTAAAGGTATCTTTTCTAATATTGGGGGCAGCGAAAGCATTCGACTATTACCTTATATTGACTTTGATGTAATTCGAGATAATCCTAAAGTTTTTATCGGCTATTCGGACTCTACTGTCACGCATCTATTTTGTCACAAAGCAGGAATATCCTCCTTTTACGGACCAGCTATATTGACGGATTTCGCGGAAAATGTAGAGATGCATGAATATACGGTAGAAGCATTGAAGAAGGCATTGTTTACAGCAAGTGCAATAGGGGAGGTAAAACCTGCAACTGAGTGGACAAGTGAAAGATTGGAATGGATTATCGAAAATAAAGATAAAAAACGGAAAATGAATACAAATAAAGGCTATGAATTATTACAAGGTTCTGGGTTAGCACAAGGTAGATTAATCGGAGGTTGTATCGAAGTATTAGAATTTGCTAAAGGTACATCACTTTGGCCAGCAAAAGAATATTGGAAAGACAGTATATTATTTTTTGAAACGTCTGAGGAGTTACCAACACCTGGTAATATAGAATATTGGCTACGTAATTATGGCACTCAGGGAATCCTTCAGCAAGCAAAGGGGATAATTTTTGGTAAGCCTCAAAATCAGAAGTACTATGAGGAATATAAGGAGTCCATTCGAGTAATCATGAAAGAACTTTCTTTAGAAAATTTACCAGTTTTATATAATTTAAACTTCGGTCACACAGAACCTAAATTTGTACTACCATATGGCGCAATGGCAGAGATTAATTGTGAAAATAGGACGTTTTCCATTTTAGATAGTGGAGTGGAGTAATTGATGTCATCTTATATTATTGTCGGAGGAGGAATTCTAGGAGCATCGACCGCTTATCATCTTGCCAAGCGAGATGTGAAAGTCACCCTTATCGATCGTCACGATAAAGGGCAGGCATCGGCAGCCGCTGCTGGGATAATTTGCCCTTGGATTTCTCAACGAAGAAATAAAAAGTGGTACGCATTAGTAAAAAATGGAGCAAGCTACTATAAACAACTTGTAGAAGAATTAGAATCTCTCGGTGAATACTCCACAGGTTATAAGCGGGTAGGTGCTATTGCACTTCAAAATGATCCGAAAAAACTACAGAAAATGCTAGAACGTGCACTAGAGAAAAGAGTAGATGCTCCTGAAATAGGTGAGTTGAAAATATTATCACTAGAAGAAACGAAAGTACGATTTCCTCTAATTTCAGAAGATTTTACTTCCTTGTACGTGGAAGGAGCTGCACGAGTGGATGGCGGAGCAATGCGTGATGCATTAATAAGTGCAGCTAAAAAGCTTGGAGCAGTAGTGATTAACGGCGATGCTACATTTTCGGATGGTGTTTTACTAGTGAATGGTCACTCAATGGAGGCAGATGCAATCGTGTTAACTGCAGGTGCATGGGGCAATGAGTTACCACAGGAGCTTGGTGTTGATATGAAAGTTAGTTTTCAAAAAGCCCAAATCATGCATTTCCAAGTGAATGAGTTGGAAACTGGAGAGTGGCCAGTGGTATTACCCCCAACGAATCAGTATTTATTAACATTTGATAATGGTAAGGTTGTGGCTGGATCTACGTATGAAGAAAATACCGGTTATGATACTAGCGTGACGGAGGCTGGTAAGAAAGAGCTTTTAGAAAATGCTGTTAGTATCGCTAGTTCATTAAGAAGTGCGGAGATTTCAGAAGTTCGAGTAGGATTTAGACCATACACGCCAGAATTTCTTCCGGTAATTGGAAAATTGCCTGGTTATGAGTCCATTTACTTCTCCAATGGGTTAGGGGCATCTGGTTTAACCGCAGGGCCGTTTGTTGGCTCTGAGTTAGCTAGATTAATCTTAGGAGAAAAGACTGTTTTAGATCTAACTGATTATGCACCAATGTAAAGATTAATATGGGGGTTGGGGATTGTGAATTATTCACAAACAGAAGAAGTAAATGATATGACCGTGGTAGAGGCTTTAGAAAAGAATTTAGCTATTATCCGATTTGATTTAGACCGTCGTGTTGCGTATGTAAATGAAAATTTTGCAAAAGAGATTAGCTACTCCGTTAGCGAACTAATGGGAAAACAGCATAAAGAGCTATGTTTTCCCGCATTTACCAAAAGTCCGGAATACGAAAAATTTTGGAAAGATTTGATGGATGGAAATATGCTTCAGGATAAAGTAGAGCGTAAAAGTAAACTGGGTAAGAGTGTAATGCTAGAAGCTACTTATATGCCAATAATCGGATCTACTGGAAAGGTGTTAGGGGTAACTAAAGTTGCAACGAATGTAACAAAACGTCATGAAATATTGTTAAGCGTGACAGAAGAACTGAAAGAAATGTCCATGGAATTGAGTACGCGTGCAGAAGTTGGCACTAATAGAAGTGAGGAACTGCTGCAGCGAATAGATGAAATTGCAACTGGCTCCAAAGAAAATACTGCTTCTTTGCAGAGCCTCCAAGGACAAGCAGATTCGATTCGAGGAATTGTACAAACCATTCGAGAGATAGCTGCTCAAACGAATTTACTTGCATTAAACGCTGCAATAGAAGCAGCGAGGGCAGGAGAGCACGGACGTGGGTTTAATGTAGTGGCCCAGGAAGTGCGTAAATTAGCTGGCAGAGTGGAGAATTCTATCGTCGAAGTACGTGAAAATATTGAAGGAATTGCGAAGCAAGTGGAAAAAGTAACGACTAGTAATAGTAATTCGCAGACAAGTATCGAAAAAAGTCAGAAAGAAATACGTTCTGCTTTGGAAGAGTTCAAGGATATTTCATCAGCAGCGATCAAATTAGAAAGCCAAGCAGCAGAATTTGTGAAGCTGATTTAAAGTTGTAAAATGTATATTCTTACCTCAATCATGCTAAAATAGGTGAGGTATAGGAGGTGCAACAGATGAGTAAATATCTTATAAGCTATATTGAGATTGAACGACAAATAGATTTTTATTATCAAATGAAGCAGATTGAAAAGAAGTTCGAACTTCAGTTAACAGTAGATGGGTTCATATCTGATCGTCATCAGTTTATGTTACAACATGTATACGATGTATCTCATAAACCATTCTCGTTTGGAGGCGGCCTATTATACCTTCATACAAACCAAGGCGTTTTTCCTTTCCAAATTCAAGAAAATCCATCAACATTTATACAAGGTTTTAAGTCATTGAAAACTGAACACTCCTGAACATCTACGATTTCATAAAACGTGGGTGTTTTTTTGATATCCCGACTGAATTTTATGAATCATTGAACATTTTGAAGGGTAATTGAAAATGGGGATAAGCATGCTATAATGAGAAATATTCAAATAATAAGAACTCGTATAATAGCAGGGATATGGCCTGCAAGTTTCTACCAGCTTACCGTAAACAAGCTGACTATGGGTGGCGATGAAGTACTTAGTTTATGGCATTTTTGTCATAGTCTATTTTATTTCTATTCGACTTTTTTAGCTCGAATGACATTGCTCCACTCCATAATTGAGTGGTTGCAATATCATTCGGGCTTTTTGTTTGTCCAAATTAAAAATAGAGAGGGAATGTTTGATTATGAAATTATTACAAGAGGAAATTATTAAAAATGGTAAAGTATTATCAGAAAATGTATTAAAGGTGGATACTTTTTTAAATCATCAAATAGATCCTGTGCTAATGCAAGCAATAGGAAATGAATTTGCTGCACGTTATAAAGATGCTGGAATTACTAAAATACTAACGATTGAATCTTCTGGTATTGCTCCTTCTATGTTTGCTGGACTTACACTAGGTGTGCCTGTAGTATTCGCGAGAAAACGTAAATCACTTACTCTATCAGACAACTTATTTACTTCTAAGGTGCACTCATTTACTAAAGGGGAAACAAATGATATTTCTGTTTCAAAAGATTTTATAAGCAAGGAAGACACGGTATTGATCATTGATGACTTCTTAGCGAATGGACAAGCGGCATTAGGGCTTTTAGAAATTTTAGATCAAGCAGAAGCAAATACTGCAGGTGTTGGAATAGTAATAGAAAAAGGCTTTCAGCCAGGAGGAAAGCTAATTCGTGACAAAGGTATCCGAGTAGATTCACTAGCTAATATTAAATCATTGGCAAATGGTAAAGTTGAGTTTTTTGAGGAGGAAACTGTAAGATGAATAGCGCCTTAAAAAATACTGCGCTCGGAATTCAGCATGTCCTTGCAATGTACGCAGGAGCGGTAATTGTACCCTTAATAGTTGGAGGAGCAATAGGTCTTACAACAGAACAGCTTACATATTTAGTAGCAATTGATATATTAATGTGTGGTGTGGCAACCATCTTACAGGTTATGAGTAATCGCTTTTTTGGAATCGGACTTCCTGTAGTCTTAGGATGTACGTTTACAGCAGTTGGACCAATGATTGCAATAGGTGGGGATTATGGGGTTTCCGCTATTTATGGAGCAATTATTGTTTCTGGGGTAGTCGTTATATTAATAAGTGGCTTTTTTGGGAAGCTTGTGAAGTTTTTCCCACCAGTTGTAACAGGCTCTGTAGTAACGATTATTGGGATTACGTTAATACCCGTTGCTATTAATAATATGGGCGGTGGTCAAGGAGCAGCTGATTTTGGTTCCTTGCCGAATATTCTATTAGCCTTTGGAACTCTACTATTTATCGTATTGTTATACCGATTCTCTACAGGCTTTATAAAAGCTATCTCTATATTAATAGGAATTGTAGGCGGAACGATTGCAGCGGCATTTATGGGAAAAGTAGACTTTTCTCCAGTGCGAGATTCAGATTTTTTCCATATGATTCAACCTTTTTACTTTGGTACACCTACTTTTGAAATCTCTCCTATTATTACAATGACGTTAGTAGCCATCGTATCGTTAGTTGAATCGACAGGTGTGTACTTTGCTTTAGGGGATATGCTTGGTAAAAAGATAGAAAAAGAGGATTTAACTAAAGGTTATCGTGCGGAAGGGATCGCTGTAGTATTAGGTGGTATTTTCAACTCATTCCCTTATACTACGTTTTCTCAAAACGTTGGGCTAATGCAAATATCTGGGGTGAAAACGAAAACGGTTATTTATATAACTGGGGTAATGCTAATTGTACTTGGTTTCATCCCCAAGATTGCTGCTCTAACAACAATCATTCCCGCGTCTGTGTTAGGTGGAGCGATGATTGCTATGTTCGGGATGATTGTGGCACAAGGGATTAAAATGTTAAGTAAAGTCGTATCTGATACAGAAGACAATTCAATGATTATTGCATGTTCTATTGGTATAGGACTTGGAGTAACAGTCGTTCCTGAATTATTTGCGGAATTACCAACGAGCATGAAAATCTTGACGAGCAATGGGATTGTGGCAGGGAGTATAACTGCAATTGTTTTAAATATTGTGTTTAACATGATTCCAAGAAAGAAAATTTCATAACTTTTGAGAGACTGCGAGGGAGATGATCCTTCGTAGTTTTTATTTTCTTGGAAATAGTCTACTTCCTAGTTATTTTCTCCATACTAAGGGAGGAGGTGATAAAAATGACAATTGTACGTCTCGGGTATGTTGCGATGAGCATGGAACTAAAAAATGCTTCCCCATCTAAAACAATGACGTTTACCCAATTTCAAAAGTATAGGGATCGGGAAGCAGCAATCTACAAACTAGAACAAATTGCCCTAGCTAATTTAGAAAATACACTTAGAATTCTTAAGCATAATCGTTTTAGTGAAATTCATTTTTATCGCTTATCTTCTCGACTCATTCCTTTAGCCAACCATGAAGAACTTCCTGATTGGAATTATATGATACCTTCGGTAAAAGATAAGCTACAAGTGATAGGCGAGTTTACAAAAAAACACAATATGAGAATTGATTTTCATGCAGACCATTTTGTAATCTTGAATTCCTCTAAACCAGAAGTGTTTAATAATTCATTAAAGACTTTAGAAATGCATTATTCGATATTAAAGGAAATGCAAATAGATCCTACTCATCGCTGTGTGCTTCATATTGGTGGTAATTATAAGGATACAGAAAAATCACTGGAGCGTTTTGTTGAAACTTGGAATGACGTTCCGAACCCCATTCAGAAGATGATTATTCTGGAGAATGATGATACTTCTTTTACATTCGACGACACTCTTTATTTGTGCGAAAAGTTAGGAGTTCCACTTGTATTTGATTTTCACCACCATCTTGTGCATCATCGTAATAATAATTGGGAAGATAATTGGAATCGCGTAGTTGCAACATGGGATGACTCGCCCCTCCCCATCAAAATGCATATCTCAAGTCCTAAAAGTGAGACGGCATTCCGTCATCATTCCGATTATGTGGATGTGGATATGTTTTTCCGTTTTTTAAATGTCATCAAAGGAACAGTTCCTCAAATTGATTGTATGATTGAGGCGAAAAAGAAGGATGAAGCCTTATTTTACTTAATGGATGTGATTGGTAAGAGAGAAGATGTTGAGATTATTGATGGATCTTCTTTTTATTTAAAGTAATAGCCAAGCATAGAAAGACACCAATAATGGGTTTTTTTCATACTATACTGTGGGGTGAAAAAAATGCCAAGAATAGCTTACCGAAGTAAAGACGTGGATTTAATGGCAAGGATGATGAGAGCAGAAGCCGAAGCAGAAGGACAGCAAGGAATGTTATATGTTGGAAATGTAATTGTTAATCGTGCTATAGCAGATTGTTTAGACTTTAGAGATGTAAGAACAATCGAAGATGTCATTTTTCAGATACAAGGAGGAAATTATTCTTTTGAAGCTGTTCAAAAGGGTAATTTGTTTTATGAAAGAGCAAGATCTGTTGAAAAAAAATTAGCAAAACAGACTTTGGATTATTGGAGAGACCATCCAGCAAAATTTGCTCTATGGTATTTTAATCCCTATGGTCCATGTCCGCCAACATGGTACGATCAACCTTTTACAGGTCAATTTAAACAACATTGTTTTTATGAACCAGCAGCTGGGACATGTGAAAGTGTTTATAGGGGATAGAAACAAGAACCTTACTACATTGTGGGATGTGGTAAGGCTTTTTTATGGGCTATTTGCGAAACATTAAGGGCTATATTGGTCTTTGAGCCATTACTGAAACATAAGGGCTATATGAGAAAATTTAAGGACTATATTAGCTGTTCAATGGGCTTTTTCAGAAATAGTTAATCGTGGTTTAGCTCTTTTAAAATAACTATTTCGAAAAGCGAAGTAATGTGGTAGTATAGTCTAATCTAAACTATGAGTTGTGGGGATATAGAATGAGAATAAGAGATTGGGATCGTAGTTTACAGGTCCGTTTGTTTGGGGAGTTTTTTAGTAATTTAAGCTTTTGGATGGTATTTCCCTTTTTAGCTATTTATTTTGCTGATGAATTTGGCACGAGTATGGCAGGCGTTTTACTAGTTGCATCGCAAGTTTTTTCAGTAGGGGCTAATTTGGTAGGGGGCTATTGTGCGGATAGATTTGGTCGCCGGACAATGCTGTTTTTCTCAGCAATAGCAGAAGGGGTGGCATTCATATTATTTGCGTTTGCGAACTCCCCCTGGTTAGATTCACCGATGCTAAGCTTTGTAGCCTTTACGATTGCGGGGATGGCAGGGTCGTTATATCATCCTGCAAGTCAAGCAATTGTCGCGGATGTTGTGCCGGAAAAAGACCGAAGCACTGTATTTTCGGTGTTCTATACGTCTATAAATATTTCGGTAGTAATTGGTCCAATAGTTGGGGCGGTATTATTCTTTAATCACCGTTTTATACTTTTATTAGTTTCGGGAATTATTTTCTGTATCGTTGGTTTGGCAATTAGATTTTTAACGGAAGAAACTTTGCCCGACGATATGAAGGCTAAGATGGCGAGCGGATCGAATAATTGGACTCAGGTGATTGTCACTCAGGTTAAAACTTACGGATTAATCGTAAAGGATAAGGTTTTCTTCTTATTCGTTATAGCAGGTATTTTACTAGGACAAACCTATATGCAATTGGATATGCTGATACCAGTTTATATGAAAGAGGTTATCGACAAGCAAGTGCTTGGTACTCTTTTTAATAGGGAATGGTCTGTAACAGGAGAAGGCTCGTTTGGTATTCTTCTTTCCGAAAACGGATTATTAGTAGTACTGTTTACGGTAATTGTTACAAGGTGGATGACAAAATATCCGGAGAAGTGGGTGTTTTTTCTATCTTCATTTTTATACGCAGTGGCAATGATTATATTCCCGATGACAGCGAACTTCTGGGTTTTCTTAATAGCGATGGCAATCTTTACTTTAGGAGAATTAGCAACAGTTGGATTACAGGAAAGCTTTGTGTCCAAATTAGCTCCTGACGATATGAGGGGACAATATTTTGCGGCGGCAAGTCTCCGCTATACTATTGGTAGAACAATTGCACCCTTAGTATTTCCGCTAGTAGCTTGGATTGGGTTTACGTGGACATTCGCGATACTTGCAGCTTTAGCTTTACTGAGTGGATTCATCTATTTGCTGATGTTCAAAGAATACAACAAACGAAAAAAAGAAATAGCTGGATAAATTGGACAAGGGGCGCTCTCATAATGAGAACACCCCTTGATTTTGTATAGGTATAACATAACTTTTGAATTTTAAAATTTTCATCCCGAAAAGCTCGGGGAATAATTTCCATGAAAGAAACCTTTCAATGCCGCGGTAAATTGTTCCACTGGTTGCCTTCTAACCTAAGCAACGTAAACCCTACCTTCTTTTACGTCCTTGCGACCCTATAGCCGCTCCAGTGTGAATAAGTATTATCAAAAACACATATAGCAGAATGCCAATATCGAAAAACTATGTCGTACCAAATGTTAACTAAGGTATTATCTCACACATGAAAATAATTGTCAAACATGATTAAAACTAAGATGCTTGAATGATATACTATTTGTAACGAATAAGGTGTAAAGAGGGTGTAGAAATGGAACGTTGGGATATTATGAATGAGTTCAGAGAGAGTACGGGAAAGATATGGATAAGAGGAAATGAGATGATGGAGGGTGACTTTCATCAAGTAGTTCATGTATGGATCATGAATGAAAAAGGTCAATTTCTTATTCAACAGCGTCAGCCGTGGAAAAAAGGGTGGCCAAGTATGTGGGATTGTGCAGCAGCAGGGGCTGTTCTTGTAGGAGAAACTAGTGAAATGGGTGCTATTCGTGAAACGAAAGAAGAATTAGGCATTGAGTTGCAAATGGAACACGCAGAGCAGATATTCACTGTAAAGTTTTCTCGTGGTTTTGATGACCATTGGCTAGTCAAACAAGAAATAGAGGCGGATCTATTAAATTTACAATACGAAGAGGTAGCGGATGCTAAATGGGCATCAATCGATGAAATATATGGACTGGTTAAAAGTGGAGATTTTATCCCCTATCATCTTTTAGAAGCGCTTTTTGAAATAAGTAAGTCCACTATTTCTCTAAGAAAAGCTAGTTTATCAGACGCTTCTGAACTATTTACAATACAAAAAAAAGTGTTTCAACCTATCTATGAAAAATACCAAGACCATGATACTAGTCCTGTTTTCCAGACGTTTGAAAGGTTTAATGAACGGTTACAGACAGGGGACTATTTTAAAATCTTAAAAGATGAATTGTTGGTAGGGAGTGTTCATGTATATCCGAAGTCGCAAGGGGTGATGAGATTACACATGATTAATATTCTCGAGGAATTTCAAGGGAAAGGTATAGCCCAAGAAGTCATGAGCCGTATTGAGGGCATGTATCCACATGCGATAAAGTGGGAGCTAGATACAATTAAGCAAGAACAAAGAAATTGTTACCTATATGAGAAAATGGGCTATGTGAAGACTGGTGATGAATGGAAGGTAAATGAGCAGATGACCCTCATTCACTATATGAAAACGAATGGTTTAAACCAGTTAATATCATTTTAATAAGTGTATTAAGTTATATATACCGGTAAAAAGGGATGCTAGTTAATTGTGGTGGATATCACAATTAACTAGCATCCCTAAAAATTTACTCAGTAACTATATAGCAAAACGTCTCTTCAAAGTCCTTCGAAGAGGTTTTAATCTAAAAGGACCCATGTCATTTTTATCCGTTTTTCATTAACCAACTGTTACTGCTGAGAAAAATTCATTGTATAATGCACGCAGAATTTTGTTCTCACTACTTTCTTGAACACCAAATGACAGACTGACCTCAGAAGATCCTTGGTTAATCATTTCAATATTTGCTCCAGTATTTGCAATAGCGGATGCAGCACGTGCTGCCAGTCCTGTACTATTGTTCATACCTTCTCCTACAATTACAATCATGGAAAAATGATGGCGGAAGTGGACATCATCTGCTTTAAGTTCGTTCAATACTCTACTCATAATACGTGCTTCTTTCTCTGGGTCCAGTTGATGACTACGTACAATAACAGAAATATCGTCTAATCCAGATGGTGTGTGTTCATAAGAAATATGCTCTTCTTCTAAAATTTGAAGCAGCTTACGACCAAATCCAATTTCTCGGTTCATCAAATACTTACTTACATATAAAATAGAAAAACCGTTATCAGCGGAAATTCCAGTTACTGGGCGCTTGTTGTTTTTACGTTTAGCTACTATTTTCGTTCCAGGAGCTGATGGGTTATTTGTATTTTTAATACATACTGGAATGCCACTTTTAAATACAGGCATTAATGCTTCATCATGAAATACAGAGAAGCCAGCGTAGGAAAGCTCTCGCATTTCACGGTATGTGATTTCTTCAATTTCAGCAGGATGGTTCACTACTTTAGGATTAGCGCAAAACACAGAATCGACATCCGTAAAGTTTTCGTATAAATCGGCTTTCACTGCTGCTGCAAGGATAGATCCGGTGATATCAGATCCACCACGATCGAATGTGCGAAGAGTGCCATTAGGTGTAAACCCAAAAAAACCGGGGAATACAACAACGCCAGAAAGGTGGTTTAGTGCATATAGATTGTCATATGCCTGTGGTAACGCTTGTGCTCGTTCAGGAAGATCATTTACAAGCAACCCTGCAGTCCTCGGGTTAATATATTGAGAATCGAGACCAATGCTAGTGAAATAAGCGGAAATTAGTTTTGCATTATTATCTTCTCCACTTGCTTTAATATTGTCTACAAATAATTCAAGAATACTTTGGTCTTTGTTAATACGTGAACGTAGGTCCTCTTCAATAACGTTACAAATTGTATCATCTAGTTCTAGGCCTTGTGCGATTTCTTTATAGCGATCCAAGACTTTGAATAGTTTTTCTTCTACTTCTTCTTTATGTATAGCAGCGATTGCCAATTCAATTAGTAAGTCCGTTACTTTTTTATCGGTATCGTAGCGTTTACCTGGTGCAGATACAACAATGAATTTTCGAGATGGATCTGCTTTAACTATTGCAGCTACTTTTTTAATTTGGATTGCACTTGCAACAGATGTTCCACCAAATTTACTTACTTTCATCTAATCAAATCCTTATAATTTAATGTTATTGTACTCACAGGAAAAACAAATGGTTTTATACAGTGTACAAATTAAACTCTTTAAGGTCAATAACTTTATAGCTATTTTTTAAATATATTTTTATATATACGAACTTTAATTGATTTATAATAAATAAAGTTCGCCTTTTCATTTAAATTCCATATATTAATTATATTTTTAATGCTTATATCATTAGAACACGAATTAAAAATATTTATAAAGTTTTTTGGGATTGTTAAACTGCTTCATATCAATGTTTTTTTGACACAAATAAAAATGATAGCGTTTTCAAGTATTTTGACTATATTGACAATTAGTCTACTGGTGAGTATGATGAATTTAATTCAATAAAGCGTAAACAATTTTGACGGAGATAGACTTTACAATTTGAGATCTTCAGAGAGCTGATGGTTGGTGTAAATCAGTGATTTTGTTTGTAGAGTAGCACTCTAGAATTGGTGGACTGAAAACAGAGGATTTAGGTTCATCCGTGAAATGCGCGTTAAGCATACTAATTGAGAATCTGCGAGATGATTGCAGTAAAATTTGGGTGGTACCGCGTGAGTGTATAAGCTCTTCGCCCCTTACATGTTTGTAGGGAGTGGAGGGCTTTTTTATGTTTTTAAAATAAGGAGGAGTACTGGTATTTCATTTGATGCTAAATAATCGTACAAAAATATAGTAATAAAAGGAGAAGATTCATATGACATTTAATATTCTAATCAGTGATCCACTAAGCGAAGATGGTATTTACCCATTAAGAAATGCAGAAGGATTTAATATCGTTGTTGATACTTCATTAACTCCAGAACAACTTGGCGAAAAAATTGGTGGGTTTGATGCATTGTTAGTTCGTAGCCAAACACAGGTTACTCGAGAAATTATTGAAAAAGGAACTAATTTGAAAATTATTGGTCGTGCAGGAGTTGGGGTGGATAACATCGACTTAACTGCTGCAACAGAACGTGGGATCATCGTTGTTAATGCTCCTGATGGAAATACGAACTCAGCTGCAGAACATTCTATTGCTATGCTTATGTCGCTTGCGCGCAATATCCCACAAGCCTTCCATTCCTTGAAAAATAAAAAATGGGATCGCAAAACTTTTATCGGCGTAGAAGTGAAGAACAAAACATTAGGTGTTCTAGGCTTCGGAAGAATTGGGCAGGAGGTTGCTTTCCGTGCAAAAGGGCAACGTATGAATGTCATTGCCTATGACCCATTTTTAACAGCTGAAAAAGCGGAGAAACTAGGAGTTCAGTTTGGTACAGTAGAAGAGGTGATCAAAGCGGCAGACTTTATAACAGTACATACGCCTCTATTGAAAGAAACTCGTCATTTAATAAATAAAGAAGCTTTTGAAAAAATGAAAGACGGGGTTCAAATTATTAACTGTGCTCGAGGTGGAATTATCGACGAAGATGCATTATATGATGCTATCATGTCAGGTAAAGTTGCGGGGGCGGCACTGGATGTATTTGAGGAAGAACCTTTTGTGGAGCATAAATTATTAACACTTCCACAGGTTATTGCAACACCCCATTTAGGTGCTAGTACGATAGAAGCACAAGAGATTGTAGCAATTGATGTGTCTTATGACGTTGTTAGCTTCTTACAAAATGGGACAGTGAAGAATCCTGTTAACCTTTCTTCTGTACCAAAGGATGTCCTAGCTAAAATTGAGCCATTCTTTAATCTAGCGGAGCAATTAGGTTCATTCCTAAGCGATCTTGCGGATGGAGTACCTGAGGAGGTCAATATTACTTATTCTGGGGAATTGGCAAATCTAGACACTCGTCCATTATCACGTAATGCTATAAAAGGTCTACTGAAAAGCAAATTAGGTGAATCAGTAAATGATGTAAATGCGAAATTCCTTGCAGACCGTTTGGGCATTACAGTAAACGAATTAAAAACTTCCAAGTCCAAAGGTTTTACAAGTTTAATAACGGTTGAAATGAAAACAGCGACTGGAACAAGAAAAGTAGCAGGAACATTATTAAATGGTCTAGGTGGCCGCATCGTACGTGTAGATGACTTTATCGTAGATGTAGTTCCATCTGGTTACTTATTATTCATCCGTCATAAAGACCAACCGGGTGCTATTGGTCGCGTAGGAACACTGCTTGCTTCGGAAGGTATCAATATCGCAGCGATGCAAGTGGGTCGTTCAGAAGTAGGTGGAGATGCGATTATGATGATTTCAATTGATAAGCATGTGGAAGAGTCAGGTGTTGAGCAGCTTAAGGCATTAGAAGATATCTTTGATGCAACACCGATTGATCTATAAAATAAAAAGGTGGATTCACGACAATTATATGTCGAGGATCCACCTTTTCTTAATAGAAGAAGAGTATAAAATTTAGTGCAGTGAGTTCATCTATCTAGTTATTATGAAGAATAAGATCTATACAATGATACTACTGATTTCCGTTTCAGGTGGAGAACAAAGGCTAAGTGCGCCACGTCCTGTGGCAAAGCCTTTGTGACCAACCTCCTGTTGTCCTCCGCGGGCGAGGTCGAGCCTCCTCGTTCGCTACGCTCCTGCGGGGTCTCGACTTTCTCGCTTTTCCCGCTGGAGTCGCCACTTTGCACTCTAATCAATATAGTGAGTAGTACTCCACTCTAAGATTAAGCATAGCTTCTCGCTTAGATGTTAATAGTAGTCAAAGTTAATATAGATATAAAATCGTCTGTTGAATTAGGGATATTATTCTGTAATAAAGGATGAAGAAAGTAGATTTTCTTTTAACTAGTGGAAATAAAGAGAAATAGTTAGGAAATTTTAAATAAAGAAGTGAAATAGCGAACGAAATTGCATCTTCGTGAGCTAGCTTTATCAATAGGAAAGCATCGTTTCTCTAGTTATCCAAAAAAGCACTAGCCTGTTTCGAAAAGATATAGATGTGCGACGGACAGAGAAATGCCATAAGATTACCGGAAAAAGAAGTGGTGGTCGTGACGTTAGTCACGCCCACCCTTCAAAAATTAGCTTAAAGTATAGCAACAAGTCTGTCCAAAGCGCTTCGAAAGCGATAGAAACAGGTCTTAATCTTAAAGGACCGAGCGTTTTTTTGCCCGGTTTTTCTTACGAGAGCAATGTTAAAAGCTCTCTCAAGTTTTCAATTGTATATGTAGGCCTTATTTCTTCAATTACCGGTTTTTCCTCGCGGTTAATCCATACAGATTGAATGCCAACCTTAGAAGAGCCCAATATGTCGGTCATTAAGTTATCTCCGACCATCAATACTTCTTCTGCCGATAATCCTACAATCTCTAAGGCATGTTCAAAAATGGATGGGTCAGGCTTTCCTTTACCGAAGGATCCAGAGATAAGGATATGATCAAAATATGGAGCAATCTCCGGTGTGATTTCTAATTTAGTATTTTGAAGACTTGGTGAACCGTTTGTCATTAATAATAATGAATACTTTTCTTTTAGTTGGTCTAATACTTCATAGGTTTCTTCATATACAAAGGGGCTTTCTTTTCGCATTCGTGGGAAATACTCCGCCAGCTCTCTGCCTAATTCTTCATTATTAATCCCTAACTGTTCTAATCCCTTCGTCCAAGCTAAACGCTGATATTCGGGTATGATAGCTTTCATCTTTTGAAAATCTTCAGAAGGATCGTCAAAAGTTCCCCATAGCCCTTCAAAAGGATTAATGCCGATCATTTTAGTGTAAGCACGTGTTTCATATGTATCGTACAATGTGCTTGCCTCTGAACGTACGGCTTGTTCTAGAGCAAATGGATCCACATTAACCTGAGTGGCTGCATATACGCATGTTTTGTGAAACGCAGTGGACACACTTTTATTGTCCCATAGTAAAGTATCATCTAAGTCAAAGAAAATTGCTTTTTTCATTCCCATAAACCCCCAGTACGTATTTATATAATACTTTACCGTACTAAAGAGAGTGTGTCACTAGAATGGAATCATTTTTTCAAGAATACCACCTTCACGAATAAGATTTTCTATATCTTTAATGGTAATTGGAAAATAGGGGAAGCCGTATACATACGGAGTCCATTCATACACTTGAAAATAAATGACAAGTGAATGGTCCGCTATATAAAAATCTTGATCACTTCGTATTTGTGTAAAATCCTCTAATAGAGGTACATCCCACTCGACAATTTTCTTTTCAATCATGTCAGAGAGGACTTTTACATAATTGCTGTCTGGCTTAAACAATTCACTTAGTCTATACTGCTTCCCAGTCTTGACATCAAAGGTGAGTGATTTCGTAATTGTTAGACCATGGGCACCACCTGTAAACGAATAGACAGTTAAACTTAAGCTGAGAACGCCGCGTTCATTCGTTTTAATCTCATAGGTACCGACCATTTCAACTAAATGTTCACTGTAAAATCCTTGTTCGATTAAAAGCTTGTTTAGTTCATGAATAATATCTGCATTAATCTTTTTTTCAACGGCAGGATTGGGTAGATTAGTTACTATAGGATAATACACGTTAATTTTTAGCGAACTTTTCTTAATATATTTCGTTTCTATACGAATAGGTAGATCCAAGGCAAACAACCTTTCTTCAGAAGTAATAATTTATGATATGAGTGGGAGAGGAATCATATGTTTTTAAATAGAGTGACCCTTTTCAAAGAGCCGCAAATGGAAAGGCAGTATCCATTCACCATTCCTGCAATTAGTAACTTTAATGAATTAGAGTTAACTTCTCCTGTCACTTTCTTTGTGGGAGAGAACGGGACTGGGAAATCGACATTATTAGAAGGAATTGCAGATAAATGTGAGTTTAATACTGCTGGAGGAAGTCGAAATAACCTTTATGATGTAGATGCTGCAGAAAGTGCATTGGGGAAATATCTAAGACTTTCTTGGATGCCCAAAGTAACTAGTGGTTTCTTTTTACGAGCAGAATCCTATTATCAGTTTGCTTCACATCTGGATGAACTGGAAAGAGAAAATCCTGGCCTTGGTGTGTTAGACAGTTATGGTGGAAAATCCCTTCATGAGCAATCCCATGGTGAGTCATTTTTGTCGTTATTTAAAAATCGATTTAATGGTAGGGCTATTTATCTGTTAGACGAACCAGAGGCAGCATTATCACCGCAGAGACAATTGGCATTTTTACGTATCATGCATGATTTGATCAAAGAACAGAATTGCCAGTTTATCATTGCGACACACTCTCCAATATTATTAGGATATCCTGAAGCGACGATCCTAAGTTTTGATGAAGGACAAATTGAGGAAATCGATTATGAACTGACAGCGCATTATCAAATTACAAAGTATTTTTTAGATCATAGGGAAAAATTTTTAGAAGAGTTATTTGAAGGTGAGTAGATGTATGTAATCATAAATTATTTAGATGATATGTTATTTTTTATAGGGATTGCCTTTCCATTGATCGTCATTTGGCGACTATTTCGTTGGAAGAAGAGAGGATTTAAGCTTAAAGAGACTTTACATGAGATTGGAATATTAGTGTTTTTCTCAGTACTTGTTGGTCTTTTTTCTCAAACAATAATACCTAAAGTAGGGGAGGTACCTGCTTATACTACTGGTGTAAATTTGGAGTTATTTCGTGTTGTGGAAGAAACCTACAAGTCAGTTGTATACCTAGGTTTTTGGCAACCATTTTATATAAACTTCCTTGGTAATATCATTCTATTTATGCCAATTGGATTTCTTCTACCTTTACTATTTAAAAGGATGGAACTTTTTATATTACCTGTATTTGTGGGATTATGTATCTCCTTATTTATTGAAATTATGCAGATTCCACAAAGTAGGAGTAGTGACGTGGATGATTTGTGGCTGAATACACTTGGGACATTTCTAGGCTATGTATGCTATTACTTTGTTCGTAAAGCTTTCCCATTATTTACGGGTGCTTTCAAAAGAATGAAAAGACAAGTTTATTAAACCTTAGAATGGGTAAAATACAATGGAATAAAATCTGCAAGGAGACATTAACATGATGATGATAAAAGAATCACAAACAGAACAAAAACGTGATGGAATTATTGAAGAATTTGTAAATAAAGGTGTATATAAAATTGATGGAAGACAATTATATGAGTTGAATTTTTATGAATTAATGAAGGAATATACAACTGAAGAGGAAAGTAAATAAGTGCCTTTTTAACAGGCACTTTTTTTTATCTAAATCTCTATAATCTATAAATAATAGTCGATATAAAAAATATGGTACACTTGACTTAAATACGGATAAGGTGGAAACAAATTTGACTTTTATAACTAACTTAAATGAAACATTACAAAACAAATGGCAGGATGCAAATTTTGCATCACCAATGCCTATACAATCTCAATTAATCCCACATATGCTGGATGGCTCTGATATTGTTGCAGAATCTCCAACAGGAACGGGAAAAACGCTTGCTTATGTACTTCCAATCTTGCAAATGGTTGACCCTACCAAAAAACATATTCAGGCAATGGTAATCATTCCTTCTCAAGAACTTGGAATGCAAATTGTAGAGGTTTTTCGTGAATGGGTGAAAGGTACAGACATTTCAGTTGCACAATTAATTGGTGGAGCAAATATTCACAGACAAATTGATGTACTTAAAAAGAAACCGACAATTGTCGTTGGAACCCCTGGTAGATTGCAAGAACTAGTAAAAACGAAAAAACTAAAAATGCATGAAATAAACATCGTTGTCCTAGATGAAGGAGACCAACTTCTGAGCAGAGAACATCGCACAACTGTAAAAAGTTTAGTTGATGCAACTGTCGAAAGCCAACTAATAGTAACTTCTGCAACAATCACAGAAGAAATAGAACTTGTTGCGGAACGTATGATGAAGAATCCTGTGCGTATTCAAGTAGCAGCAGAAGATATTCCTTCGCAAGGGGAAGTTATCCATAGTTTCGTGAAGACAGAACCTCGTGATAAAACTGAATTACTGCGTAGAATATCTTACTTGAAAGGTATGCGAGGCCTTGCATTTGTAAATAGTTTAGATCAGCTATTAATGAAGGATGCAAAACTTTCTTATAGAGATGCGCCGATTGTATCCCTACATTCTGAAATGAAAAAGGATGAACGGAAGAAAGCATTAGATGATTTTAAAAGCGGTAAAGTAAGTTTACTAATTGCTACAGATGTGGCAGCAAGAGGATTAGATATATCTGGACTTACTCATGTAATCCATGTAGATGTACCACATTCAGTGGAACAATACTTACATCGTTCAGGACGCACAGGTCGTGCGGGTGCTGATGGAGAGGTAATGACATTATTAACTTATTCCGATGAAAAGACTTTTAAAAAGTGGACAAAAGAGCTTCCTAAAAAGCCAATTCAAAAAGTATGGTATCGCGGAGAGTTAATCGAGGGGACATCTAAAACTATTAGTCAAAAGGGGAAATAAAGATGGATTTTCAACAAAAGCTTGAAGAGTATGCAGAATTAGTAGTGAAGGTTGGCCTGAATATACAGCCGAACCAACCACTTCTTATAAATACGACGACAGATACAATTGAATTTACACGATTAATAGTGAAAAAAGCTTATGAAGCTGGCGCAAAAAGAGTAGATGTCAACTATACAGATGAAGTAAATGCACGCGCATTTTATGATTTTGCTCCAGATGAAGCGTTCCATGAATTTCCTAAGTGGGCTGCTATGCAGCGCGACGAGTTAATCGAAAATAAAGGCGCATTATTATGGATTGACGCGGATAACCCAGATCTACTAGAAGGTGTTTCGATTGACCGTATTTCAAGCTTTCAAAAGGCAAGTGGGAAAGCGTTAGAAAATTATCGAAAAGCTGTGATGAATGATGTAATTACATGGTCCATCGTTGCAATGCCTTCAGAGAAATGGGCTGCCAAAGTTTTCCCTGATCTGAAGCCTGAAGAACAAATGCAAGCCCTTTGGGAGTTAATATTCCAAGTTGTGCGCATCGGTGAAGGCACAGCAGTTCAACAGTGGAAAGAACATATTGATAACTTGGAAAGTAGAGCGGCACTACTAAATAATAAGCATTTCAAAAAGCTACACTATAAAGCAGAAGGAACAGATATTCAAGTGGAACTTCCAAAAGAACATATTTGGATGTCCGGAGCTAGTAAAAATGGTCAAAACACACCATTTATAGCAAATATGCCAACAGAAGAAGTATATACTGCACCACTTAAAACAGGTGTAAATGGCTATGTGAAAAATACAAAGCCATTTGTTTATCAAGGAAATGTAATAGATGATTTTACTTTGACTTTTGAAAATGGGAAGATTACTTCTATTAAAGCTGCAACTGGTGAGAAACTATTGCAAGAGTTAATTGGAACAGATGAGGGAGCAAAGTATTTAGGAGAGATTGCTTTAGTGCCACATGAATCACCTATTTCGGCTTCGAATGTATTATTCTTTAACACCTTATTTGATGAAAATGCCTCCAACCATTTTGCAATTGGAGAAGCATACCCTACCTGTGTGGAAGGTGCTCGTGGCTTAACTCATAGTGAATTAGAAGCTATGGGTATTAACACCTCCATTGTGCATGAAGACTTTATGATTGGTAGTGGCGACATGGATATTATGGGAGAATTAGCAGATGGATCAATGGAGCCTATATTCAAAAAAGGAGCATGGGCTTTTTAAGGAGTGAGTAGTTTGAAAAAAATGCTTGGTACTTTAATCATTCTGTTTATCTCATTTGGCTCTATCACAGTAGATGCAAAGGGAACTGAAGTCTATATAGCACTTGGCGATTCTTTGGCAGCCGGTCAAACACCAAATCGTGCCATCGATACTGGTTATACAGACTTAATCGCACAGAAACTAACTACAACAGGACAGCTGGCTTTCTATTCAAAAGCATTAGCATTTCCAGGATATACAACAGCAGATGTTCTTGAGAGTATTCAGACAGATGAAGCGAAAGAGTTGCTGAAGAAGGCTACGTTAGTTACGATATCCGCAGGAGCAAATGATTTGCTACAAATGGTACAAGTGAATTCAACGAGTGGTTCTGTAGCATATCAACAAATTTCAGCTGATTTTGCTTTAAATAATGCGCGAAAAAATATAGAGCAGATTATTAAAGAAGTGCAAGTACTAACACCAAAAGCAAAAATTTATGTCATGGGTTATTATTTTGCTTATCCTCATGTCAGAGAGTCGCAAAAGAGTGGTATTAAAAAAGAGTTAGACCGTTTGCAGCTTATATTAAAAAAACAATCAGAGGCAAATGGAGCAACTTATGTGTCAGTAGAAGAGTCATTTGGAGTTAATGCAACGACATTATTACCAAATCCTGCAGATGTCCATCCAACGATGGAAGGTTATCGTATTATGGCAAATGCATTTTTTTCACAGTACAACAAGGGAATATTTGTGACCCAAAGTGAGTTGCCAGCACCGAATCCACTATCGTTTGAACAAATTCTGAATGCTAGTAAAGAAGAAGGAAAATCTCCTGTAGCTAAGGCAGAGGGAATGGACAACTACTACTCATTAACAGAATTGAAGCCACTAATATAGCATGTTGCTTACCTTTCCAAATGCTTAGCTGTATTGACGCTTGGGGGAAGTTGCTTAAATAGGGGTAGAAGTTGCAAGTTTACTGATGAATGCTGCGCAAAAGCACCTCCTATACTAAAAAAACTGTCCCCTTATTTAGGAGGACAGTTTTTTAGCGAGTAGTTTTTTTAGATTTTAACACTTTGCGGATAATGGGATAAACAATTGGTGCAAATTTAATTGCTGTTTTAACTAAGTTTTTTACTTTCATCATAATCGCTCCTTGGCTTTCGTTATTAATAATTATGTACCCTTAAGAGCCTATAAATAAACGTTATCTTAATACTTTAATGCCTTGAACAATATTCCAAACCATTACTATAACATACACAAGCATATATATACCGATTAGTATTAAAGGTCCCACTGCCATCCAAAGGGTAGGCTGTTCATTATATCCAGTTGTAAAAGGCATAAAACTTGAAAAGATACTAATGAACAAAATTACTAATAAAACAACAGGTATGATATGAGAGATTAAGGATTTTTTTGCATGATATTTAACCTCAGGATCCTGTGAGACAAAATAAACGATGATGGGCAATAAAAAGGGAGCAAACAAAACACTAAAATAGGAAAGTGCTGATAAAATTCTTGGATTATCCAGTTTATATCACCTCTATTCTTTCTAATATATCCTACGAAATTATGATATTTTTCTCACTTTTACCTAAGGAGACTAAGATGTTTTTATAAGTTTCCGTAGAGGAAATAGATACATATTCTTTTTCACCATGCCAATCCCCACCACTTGGTCCAAACTCAATAGCGCCTGCTCCAGTTTCTGCATAAAAGCGAGCATCAGCTGCTCCATGCTGCCCAAATAACACAGCAGGTTTTCCTATAAACTGTGAAGTGACCTGAGCAATACGTTCGATATATGGGTTAATAGCTTCAGTTGTTACTGCAGGAGCGGTAGTGTGCACTTGTATTTCACTATTGGGAAATTCTTCTGTCAACGTTTGGAGATCTAAAAGAATACTATGCATATCTTGTCCAGGTACGTAACGAAGATCATAACTTACTATGCACTCATCGGGCACTACGTTATATCGTTCTCCTGCTTGTATTTTTGCCAAGTTTAAGGAAGGATAATCATAGAACTCATTGCTTGCTGTTAAAAAAGAAAGTTTGCGAAGCTGTTGGTCAAAAAGAAACGCTTGTTCAATTGCATTTATTCCTTCCCAAGGACGACTACCATGACTAGATTTGCCCTTAAGTATTACATCAAACTGGATAATTCCTTTTGCCTGTAAGCCAATTTGTAGATAGGTAGGTTCTCCACATATAACAAAGTCACCGATATATCCTTGATCGACCAAAAATTTGGATGTCTCTCCGTCTGTTTCCTCATCGGTTACGATATGTAGTTGGATTTTTTGAGCAAGATTTTCAGGTTGTTTAGATAGCTCATAAAAGGCTTGCATCATCGCTGCAACTCCCGCTTTCATATCAGCTGTTCCACGACCATATAAATAATCTCCCTCAATATAAGGCTGAAATTGTGAAGTTTCTCCTGGAACAACATCTACGTGACCATTCCAAATCATACATTTATCACCGTCTCCTATTACTGCCATAAGCATCAGTTTTTCCTCATGCTTTAAGATCGTAGTAGTAATACCTCGTTCCTCTAGCCAATTCTCACAAAATAACAAAGCATTATTTGCGCCTTCCAATGTGTCACTTTTGATACGTATTAAATCTTTTAATAATGTAATCATGTAAACATCCCCTTACGCATATAGTTTTTACAAGTATAACAAAAGAACAAAAGAAGGTTGCAATACTTTATCTATTCAGCTACAATGAACTCGAACTAAATAATTCAAACCACAAGGGGCGCCGTTGATACGGCTGAGATAGTACCCTTCGAACCTGTAAGTTAATACTTGCGTAGGGATGTGGATGGAAACTGACAATCGCGCGATGTCTGGGTCTATCCCGGGGGTCGTTTTTTTTGTGGTCAAAAAAAGGGGATTGTCATGAAGAATAATCGAGTATTAATATTAATGGAAATCGCTATTTTTGCAGCTTTAGGATATGTTTTAGATATGATCGGCTTTGGAATGCCGCAAGGTGGATCAGTTACATTCGTTTTAGTACCTGTTATTTTAATGGCTTTTCGTCGTGGTATTGTAGCAGGTTTAACTACTGGATTTTTAATAGGTGTATTACAAGTCGTTACAGGCCGTTTTTACGCAGCTCCCTTATCATTTGAAATAGTGATAGCACAAGTAGCAATAGATTATTTCATCGCATTTATGGTAGCTGGTTTTGCTGGTTTTCTGAGACCTGCGTTTTTACATGCATTTGAACAAAAGGATAAAATGAAAATGGTTAGAGCAGTTGTCTTGGGAACGTTCATCGCAGCTTTTCTTCGTTATTTAGCACATGTAACTTCAGGTATTCTATTCTTTGGTGAATTTGCTGGTGAGCAAAATGTTATTTTGTATTCGTTGATCTATAATTCTACTTATATGATTCCTGTATTTTTAGTAGCAGCTTTCATTTGTTCGATATTATTTGTTAAAGCTCCACGCCTCACACTGCCGAATCTTCACTAAATATGGTATGATTAGAATACATTTAGTGAAGAAGGGATCTTGTTAAGATGATTGTACAAACTGACGAAGAGTTAGTAGCATTAAAAAAAATAGGGCGTATTGTTGCAGAAATTCGAGATGTAATGAAGGCTGCTACTAAACCTGGTGTGACTACGAAAGAGTTAGATGAAATCGGCGGAAAGCTATTTAAAGAGCATGGCGCGATTTCTGGACCAATGGGAGAATACGATTTTCCGGGATATACTTGTATTAGTGTTAATGAGGAAGTAGCTCATGGTATGCCAGGCGCTCGTGTTATAAAAGATGGTGATATCGTGAATATAGACGTTTCAGGATCGCTTGATGGTTATTTTGCAGACACAGGAATTTCTTTTGTCGTAGGCGAAGGATATGAAGAGAAAGAGAAGTTGTGTGCTGTAGCTGAGAGTGCATTTGAGCGTGCAATGCTAAAAGTTAAAGCAGGTTCAAGATTGAACCAAATTGGTAAAGCAGTAGCTAGAGAAGCCAAAGATAATGGCTTGCATGTTATTATGAACCTAACTGGACATGGTATTGGGAAATCACTTCATGAAGCTCCTCAACATGTATTGAATTATTATGATGCATGGGATCCAACAATATTAAAAGAAGGAATGGTTTTAGCAGTTGAGCCATTTATTTCTGCGAAGGCAGAGCATATTGTGGAATCAGGTGATGGTTGGACATTTATCACTCCTGATAAATCCTTAGTAGCACAGATTGAGCATACAATTGTTGTCACAAAAGGTGCACCAATTTTATTAACTAAATTAGATTAAAACAAAACGCCTTCAAGAGTTTACTCTTTTGAAGGCGTTTTTTAAATTAAGAATATGAATTATCCTACTACGAAGTAAGTGCTCATAGTAAATTTCGGCTGATGGACGGTTTCCGTGGGCGTTGCCTCAGCCTCCTCGCTTAGAAAACATTTATATCTAGTTATTTAAAAATACATTAACTATTTCTTAAAGTTGTTGGAGACAGACAGATAAATATGTTTAACGAAAAAAGAGAGGCTGTTTGTGACAACTACCACAAACAGCCTCTACTCGGTAATAATATTGTAAAATGTCTGTCCAAACCTTAAGGGGTTCTGGAACCTTTCTTAAGGAAAATTATCCCAACGACCAAGACACAGCTTAGGAAAAGAGAAGCTGAGGTCAGGAGCAGTTGACTAAAGTTGTGTTGGATTGCTACCCCGACGAAAGTCCAGATAAACACAACTGACATAAGACGATCAAAATAATGATAGCGGAAGTGAAGAGCTATCGCTGTCGCAATGGTTAAGAAGATAACACCCCAAAGTGATTTTGTCATACCAAATCCACCGAATTCATAAAACGTGAGGAGATAAGATAGATTTATGAAGAAACTGATAAATGTCCATCCTAAAAGGAAGGAAATTGGTAATCGATTTTTTCGATTTATATCATCTAAAGGATAGGTTAAATATAATTTAAACAAGCAACTTAGTAAGACAGTGAGAATACCAAAAGCATAACCAAACAGTTCGTAATGCCAACTGAATATATACAAAATATATAACACAGATGATGCCCCGTATAATAGAATGCGTCTAGAAGGGATAGGATGAGAAGACTTGTAATCTTTCATCATATTCCAAATCCACCAAGCTAATGAGATGAAAATAACAATCCATATGTAAAACACATAATTTGCTGGAGTAAAAAAGACGGGAAGTCTATTGAAAATCTCGCCACTGGTTTGACCATTTATGGGAAGTAGAATAGATAGTAATTTAACGATTACAGTAGATATAAAAAATAATATTAAAAGGATTATTTTAAACATTCAGCTGCCTCCTTCTATTTAATAAGTATACCTTTGATATATACCAACAACAAATTAGAATTATGAATGTTATGTGACGAAATTGGGACAATCTGTATGAGGAAAACATGATATACTAGAAATCTAATATAATTGTCAATATAGGAGGAATATTTAGATGATTGAACAAACTTATCCGGTTGTATGGGATCTTGATCGCTTTTTTGAAGGGGGTAGTAGCTCTCCATCTTTAAGAAGCCATTTGGATGAAGTAAAAGGAAAGCTAAGCAGTTTTGACGCAAAACTCCAAGACTTTAACTCACCGACATCTATAGCAGATGTCTCCGTTATTGAGCAAACAATAGAACAATTAAAAGATATCGCAACAAATTTATCTGAAGCTGGAGCAGTAATAGGTTGCTTTATGGCACAGGATACAACTGATAAGCAGGCAGCATTATTAGAAGGGGAGATAGGGTCACTTTATGCTAGATTCTCTTCTCAAATGCTCACAATTCAACAAGTGTTAAGTAAAACAGAGGAATCTGTATGGGAAGGCCTACTTCAAACACCTGAGCTTTCTTCATTTGCATTTGTGTTGAATGAATGGAGAGAAGAAGCAAAAAGAATGCTTTCTGAAAAAGAGGAAGACATAATTACTAAACTTGAGGTAGATGGCTATCATTCATGGGGACAACTTTATGATTTACTTGTAGGTGATATTCGTATTAAACTTACAATAGATGGAGAAGTAAAAGAAATGTCAGTTGGACAGGTTAACAATCTGAGCTCCCATGAAGATGCAACGATTCGAAAAGAATCATTTGAAGCACTTGAGGCTGCTTGGACAGGTAAAGAGGAGTTCTTTGCAAAAACACTGAATCATATTGCTGGCTTCCGCCTTGCAGTTTATGAAAAAAGAGGATGGAATTCTGTTTTAGAAGAACCTCTTCATATTAATCGTATGAGTGAACAAACACTAGATGCAATGTGGGGAGCTATCTCTAAAAATAAAGCTCCATTCGTAGAATACTTAAACAAAAAATCGGCAATGCTAGGCGAAAAACAAATGCATTGGTACGACTTAGAAGCACCTGTAAGTACTTCTACAGAGAAAATGGATTATCAACAAGGTGCTGAGTTTATATTAAAACATTTTAAAGAATTTGGACCAAAGTTAGAGTCATTTTCAAGAAATGCGTTTGAAAAAGGTTGGATTGAAGCAGAGGATCGTCCAAACAAGCGTCCAGGAGGATTTTGTACAGGAATGCCTGTATCAGAGGAATCACGCATTTTCATGACGTATAGTGGGTCTATGTCCAATGTTTCTACGTTAGCTCATGAATTGGGTCATGCCTTCCATTCATATGCTTTAAGACCAGTACATTGGATGAACCGTCAATATGCTATGGGTGTTGCGGAAACTGCATCCACATTTGCTGAAATGATAGTTGCTGATGCTGCTGTAAAGGAAGCAACAACTGATGACGAAAAAATTGCTTTACTAGAAGACAAAATTCAACGTAGTGTAGCATTTTTTATGAATATCCATGCTAGGTTCTTATTTGAAACTAGATTCTATGAGGAACGTAAAAATGGAATAGTATCTGCTGCTCGTTTGAATGATTTAATGGTTGCAGCTCAACAGGAAGCATACGGGGATGCATTAGATACAACACATCCTCATTTCTGGGCATCTAAACTGCATTTCTATATAACGGGAGTACCATTCTATAACTTCCCATATACATTTGGTTACTTATTCTCTTTAAGTATCTATGCTAAAGCTATAAGTGAAGGTGCGAACTTTGAAGAGAAGTACATTGCATTATTGCAAGATACGGCAGTAATGTCGGTAGAAGACTTAGCGATGAAACATTTAAATGAAGACATTACTCAAGAAGCATTTTGGATAAAAGGAATTGATCTATGTATCCAAGATGTTAAAGAGTTTATTCAATTGACTAACGCAAAAGGGTGAAGGTGTTTGATTTATCTAGAAGGAGATACATGTTATTTACGAACATTAAATACGAAAGATGCACCAGCTCTAGCGGATCTGACTTATCGCAATAAGATGTATTGGTCTGTTTATGAACCGCTGCATCGGGATGATTATTATACTACTTCTGTCCAACGGGAGAAAATTCGGGAATCTCTTATGCTCTCAAAGGAAAAAAGAGAGTATAGCTTCGGGATTTTTGAACATCAGTCAGACAAAATGATTGGTAGTGTATCCTTATACAGTATTAAAAGAATGCCTTTTTCTAGTGGGCTTATCGGATATTCTATGGACGAATCCAATATTGGAAAAGGGATTGCTTCTGAAGCGGTTCACCTTGTGAAAATATTCGGATTTGAGCATGTCCAACTAAATCGTATTGAAGCATATGTATCTCCAAATAACCCTGGTTCTATTAAAGTATTAGAGAAAAATGGCTTCAACCAAGAGGGATTACTTCGAAAACTACTTTATATTAATGGTAAATGGCAGGATCATTTTATCTACGCATCCTTAACAGAAGAAGATATTTAACAAACTTAAAACCCACTTATTCATTTTTCATGAATAGGTGGGTTTTCTTTAGAATTCATTATTTTGTAAGTCTCCCTGTCGATTTCCTGGGAAATAGTTTATTTCTTGTCGATATTCCCATCAGTCACTAAATCTAGACGCCCGGTTTCCGGATCTATAATTAGACCATGAACAGGGATTTCCGGAAGCATAAGCGGGTGATTACGAATCATTTCAACACTATGTAAGACACTACTTTCTACGTTAGAAAAACCTTCCAACCATTTTTCTAAGTCCACGCCAGAATTTTTAAGCGTATCTAATACACGAGGATCTACCCCACGTGTAATCATTTTATCAATCATTTTATCGGTTTGTATAGCACTCATTCCACAATCGTGATGACCAATTACATATATCTCATCGGCCTGAAGCTCATAAACAGCTACCATAAGACTACGCATGATTCCACCAAATGGATGGTTGATAATTGCGCCAGCACTTTTAACGATTTTGACATCGCCATTTTTAAAATTCATGGATTTTGGAAGCATTTCTGTGAGTCTTGTATCCATACAAGTTAAAATAACAATTCGTTTGTTTGGAAACTTTGTAGTTAAAAAAGGTTCGTAAAGTTTACTTTCTACAAAATGATCATTGTAAGTTAGAATTTCTTGTAAGCTTGGCATCGTATTCCTCCTTTAGGTTATAATTATATTTTATAGGAAATGAAAGATAATTGCTTTATTTAATACTTAGTACTTCCTATTCAATTTAATAGTATACAAAAAAGCAAAATGTTGTTCATCTAAATGAACAGTATTTTGCTTTTTCATTAGGTATTTTTATATTTTAAGGTCTAGAAACCATTAAGTGAACTTTATTTTATTTCGCTAGTTTTTGTTTTCGGTCTGAGACAATATAGGATTTCCCTGTCCCAATAGCAACAGATTGTAATGGCTCCGGTGCGAGGTGAACTGGAACTTCAATGACCTGAGTTAACCATTCGGAAATACCTTTTAGTAGTGCTCCACCACCGGTTAGTATTACCCCGTGATCGACGATATCTCCAGCAAGTTCAGGCGGGCAAGTTTCCAACGTAGCGCGAATTGCTTCTAAAATTGTTTCCAGTGATTCTGTTAAAACTCCTTGAACTTGAGTAGACGATAGATAAATGGTCTTTGGTAATCCACTCACTACATCTCTCCCGGTAACTTGCATTTGTTCTACTGCATGGGGAACTAAAGCATGTCCAATAGTCATCTTAATAAGCTCAGCGGTAGGCTCGCCAATTATGACATTATATTCTTTTCGGACAAAGTGAATAATCGCTTCATCCATACGATCACCAGCAGCCTTTACTGTATTAGATGCGACAACACCACCGAAAGAAATAATACCCACTTCCGTAGTACCTCCACCAATATCCACAATCATACTTGCCACTGGTTCATCTACAGGCAGACCAGCACCGATTGCAGCTGCAACAGGTTCTTCCATTAACTGAACTTCCTTTGCTCCACTTTGTCTTACAGCATCTTGTATAGCTCTTCGTTCAACAGAGGTTGCACCAGATGGGGTACATACAACAACAGTTGGTTTTCTCAAAGAAGTGCCAAGTTTTTTTCCTGCTTTTTGCATAATAAGTTTTAATAATTGTGTTGTAATATCAAAATCGGCAATTACGCCATCTTTTAGAGGACGTATTACCTCAATAGAAGTGGGAGTCTTGCCCACCATTTTTTTTGCCTCTTCACCAAAAGCTACAATTTCACGAGTTTTAGTATTTACTGCTACTATGGTAGGTTCATCTATTAACAAGCCTTTGCTTTTTGTATAAACTAATGTATTTGCTGTACCTAAATCTATTCCAATATGTGAGTTTGAAAACATTTGTCTTCCTCCTATTCCAATCATACTAAATAAGTATAATAGATAAACAGAGGTTTGCCATTTGTCACATTATGGTATTTTACATATATTTCATCAGATTTTAGGTCAATAGAAATAGAGAGGGACATAAAAATAAACGAATAGTATTGGTTTGTCATCTCTTTGTAATAGTTTTGTAGTTAATTTGAGAACAAAAAGAGATAACATAACATATAAAAAAACAACCGTCAGCTTATTCGACGGTTGTTTTTGGTATTATTGAAAAGGTTTTGGATCTATCGTAGTAGAATCTTTTGAATTCATGCCTTTTCCGAAGAAATGTAAAATCGCATAACCAACGATTCCCATTACTACAGAAAATCCAAGTACTGTAGATATGAATAAAGCCATTATTAAACACCTCACTAGTCTTGTTTATTTGATTATAACCCAAATTCGAAAGAATAGTAACTAGTAAAATATTGAATTATAGTTAACAATTAAAATGCCCAGTTCCCATTACGGAATATTGGCTCTGTAGTCCCATCTTCTTTTATACCGTCAATATCCATTTTATCTGAACCAATCATGAAATCAACATGTGTAATACTTTCGTTTAATCCATTTTCTGCTAGTTCTTCACGACTCATTTTTTTGCCGCCTTCTAAACAGAAAGCATATGCACTTCCGATTGCTAGATGGTTAGATGCATTTTCATCAAAAAGAGTGTTGTAAAATAATAGATTTGAATTAGATATCGGTGAGTCATGTGGTACAAGTGCAACTTCGCCTAAATAATGAGACCCTTCGTCCGTTGCCACTAAGTTCTCCAGAACTTCTTGACCTTGTTCTGCCACCACTTTAACAATACGACCATTTTCAAAAGTAATAGTGAAATTATCAATAATATTTCCACCATAGCTTAATGGCTTCGTACTTGCTACATAACCATTAACGCCTGTTTTCATTGGGACAGAGAATACTTCTTCCGTAGGCATGTTAGCCATGAAAGAAAATCCTTTTTCGTTTGTGCTGCCAGCTCCACACCATAAATGACCCTTTGGTAATTCAATAGTTAAGTCCGTACCTGGAGCAGTATAATGAAGCTTTTGATAATTTTTTTCGTTTAGATAATCTACTTTCGTGTGTAAAAGGTTATCGTGGTCAATCCATGCTTGCGTTGGGTTAGCAACATCCGCACGAACCGCTTGGAAGATTGCTTCCCATAATGCTGGTACTTGTTCCTCTTCTGATAGCTCAGGGAATACCTTTTTAGCCCAAGCTGTAGATGGAGATGCAATTACTGACCAACTTATTTTATCGGATTGCACATATTGACGATACTTGCTCAAAGCTTGACCAGCAGCTTTTTGGAATGCTGAAATTTTAGAAGAATCCATGCCTTTTAATAGGTCGGGACTTTGGCTGACAACACTTATAAATGCTGCACCACCATCAGCTAATAGTTCTTTTTCTTGTGCTTTCCAAGATGGGAAGAAATCAAACGAATCCTCGGGTGCCAGTTCATATCGAAGACGAGTAATCTCATCGTCTGTTAAATCTACGAATACTTGTTTAGCTCCGGCTATGTATGCTTTTTTAGTAATTAATCGAACAAGTTGCACACTATCCGTTGAAGCGGCGATAAATAAATTTTGACCAGGCTGAATATTAACTCCTACTTCTACAACAAGAGAAGCATAATTTTCTAGTTTTGTGTTGAAAGATGTCATTTAGATACTTCCTTTCTATTATTATCTCCATAGTATCAGTATTGAACATGTATTATCAATATTCAAATTTGTCTATTAGTAAAAATTTGTTCATAATTAAGAAATTTAATTAAACATTCGGGTAAATTTTATTAATAATATATGATAATAGCCGAAATAAAGTAGAGAAATAGAATGTGGGGGAAGTTGAATGGATAAGTCTACAGTTTTTGGTTTAATAATAGGATTTGTATCGTTATTTGTTGGGATGATTATGAAAGGTGTTACCGTAGGTGCATTATTAAATCCTGCAGCAATCTTAATCATCATTTTCGGTACGATTGCAACAATAGTTATTGGATTCCCAATGAACGAATTAAAAAGAATACCGAAGATTTTTGGCGTTATATTTAAAGAAACAAAACTAGTACCAGATGTTGAAGTTATTAAAATGTTTTCCAGTTGGGCAGATTTAGCAAGACGAGAAGGATTATTAGCCCTTGAAAGTAAAACAACAGATGTAGAAGATCCATTTTTAAAAAATGGCCTTACATTAGCAATAGATGGACAAAATGCAGACTATATTCGAGATGTGTTAACAGAGGAAATTGACGCACTAGAGGAAAGACATTCTGGTGGTGCTCAAATTTTTACTCAAGCTGGTACATATGCTCCAACGCTTGGTGTACTTGGAGCAGTAGTAGGTTTAATAGCTGCTTTAAGTGATATGAGTGATATTGATAAACTAGCTCATGCTATTTCAGCAGCCTTTGTCGCAACTCTTTTAGGTATTTTCACTGGATATGTTTTATGGCATCCATTTGCAAATAAATTAAAACGTAAATCGAAACAAGAAGTTAGACAAAAGACAATGATGCTAGAAGGGATACTTTCTGTATTAGAAGGAGATGCTCCGCGAGTTATTGAACAAAAACTAGCTTCCTACTTATCTATGTCTGAGCGTAAAAAAGTTTTAGATGAAAGCGGGGAGGCTGGCCTTGGCAAAGAAGCATAAAAAACATAAGCATGAAGAGGAAGTAAGTGAAGCATGGCTTCTTCCATACTCGGATGTTTTAACCTTATTATTAGCATTATTTATCGTGTTATTTGCTACTAGTTCAGTAGATCAGCAAAAACTGGAACAAATGTCTCAAGCGTTTAATCAAGTTCTTAATGGTGGGACTGGTATTTTTGAACAACCGTCTCCGGTGGAAATGCCTGATACTCCTAATGATTCAGGCAAGGGAGAAGACGGAGAGAGTACGGCTTATTTGGAAGATCAGCAAGCACTGTCCGAAATTCAAGATAGTGTCGATGAATATATAGCAGTAAACGCACTTGAAAAACAATTTATTACGAAACTTACGGATGAAGGATTACTTGTAACTATAAGAGATAGTATCTTATTCGATACCGGGGAAGCCGAAGTAAAAGGGGAATATCGTCAAATTGCAGAAGATATTTCTGATTTATTAGTGTTTGATCCACCAAGAAATGTAGTTATTACTGGTCATACAGACAATATTCCGATCTCTAGTAGTGAGTATTCTTCTAACTGGGAGCTGAGTGTAATGCGTTCAGTAAACTTCCTAAAAATATTAGCAGGCAACAATACGATAGATCCTCTATATTTTAGTGCGAAGGGTTACGGTGAATTTAAACCTGTAGCTGCAAATGATACTCCAGCAAATAGAGCAAAAAATAGAAGAGTTGAAGTACTCATTCAACCACGTGTTTTAGAAGATGGTACATTAAACGATAAACCTGAGTAACTAGAGAAACTGACAACTATATTAATGGTTGTCAGTTTTTATTTGACTTATTAAAACAAAAGTTTATAATTAAAACATAAGTTTAAAAAGGTGAGGAGGTGGAAAGTAAATGAATTCAAAAGAAACAAGTATTTTAAAGTACTTGCGAGAAAACCCGTATGCTTCTCAAATGGAAATAGCAAATGAATTAAAAATGTCTCGACCAGCCGTTGCGAATATAATCTCCCAATTAATCAAAAATGGGAATATTACAGGAAGAGCGTATATATTACCTGAGAATAAAGAAATTATTTGCATAGGCGGGGCAAATGTAGATAGAAAATATACATTGAATAATAAACTCCAAATGGGTACATCCAATCCTACATCCAGCATACAAAGTGTAGGAGGGGTTGCAAGGAATATTGCAGAAAACTTAGGTAGACTAGGACAATCTGTACGCTTGTTATCTGTTGTAGGAACCGATATGGAATACGAAGCGATTGAAAAAGCCTCTAGTCATTGGATGAATTTATTTTCAGTCGAAAAGTTACCAAATTACACAACTGGAACATATTCCGCAGTGTTAGATTCGACTGGAGAAATGCTCCTTGCTTTAGCTAATATGGATATTTATGAACAGTTAACTGTGGATTATTTAAAGAAACACGAAGCTCATTTGACCAATGCACAGCTAATCATTATAGACATGAACTGCTCGAAAGAAGTAATAGAATATATCCGAACTGTCTCTATTGGACATAATATACCGCTTGCTTTAATACCTGTATCTTCCCCGAAAATGGATAGAATGCCTGAATCCTTAGAGGGGATTGAGTGGTTAATCACCAATAAAGATGAGGCAGAAACGTATTTAGGTGTGAGCATTAACGATAAGGAGTCTTGGGAAAAGGCCACAAGACTATTTGTGCAAAAAGGTATTTCTCATGTAGCTATAACTTGGGGGAGCCAGGGCATCATGTATGCAGGTAGTGATATGGAAACGTCGCATTTTCTAGCAATACTAGTGGAGAATGTAATTGATGTAACAGGAGCAGGAGATGCATTTGTATCCGCAACTTTATATGCATGGTTAAATGGTGATGTTATTTCAACTGCAATACAAACAGGTATGTTAAATGCCAGTAATACAATTCGTTCAAGCGAAACGGTAAGAACAGAACTTTCCAGAAATAATTTAACTAATGAGATGGAGGAATTTATAAAATGAAACAATATATCACTTATTCAGAAGAAGTAGCAAAAGGTATGCAAGAAGGAAAGGCTATAGTAGCCCTAGAGTCGACGATTATCTCACACGGTATGCCATACCCTCAGAATGTAGAAACAGCTAGAAAAGTAGAGCAAATTGTACGTGACAATGGTGCTGTTCCAGCGACTATTGCTATCATGGACGGGAAGATTAAAATCGGTTTATCTGATGAAGAATTAGAGACACTAGGAACAAGCAAAAATGCAAGAAAAACTTCTAGACGAGATCTTGCATACGTTGTATCTTCAAAAGAAATTGGTGCAACTACAGTAGCAACGACAATGATTTGTGCAGAAATGGCCGGCATTAAGCTATTTGTTACAGGTGGAATTGGCGGGGTGCATAGAGGCGCAGAAACGACGATGGATATCTCGGCTGATTTAGAAGAACTAGCAAATACAAACGTTGCAGTAGTTTGTGCAGGAGCAAAATCTATTCTAGATATCGGTTTAACTCTAGAGTACTTAGAAACAAAAGGTGTTCCAGTTGTAGGCTACAAAACTGACTCATTCCCAGCATTTTATACAACGACAAGTGAATTCAATGCGGATTTCCGTTTAAACAGCGAAAAAGAAGTAGCAGAAATGTTAAAAGCTAAATGGGATCTTAAGTTAGATGGAGGAGCAGTAATTGCAAACCCTATCCCAACAGAACATTCTTTAGAAGACTCTTATATTAACTCGATTATCCAAACTGCTTTACAGGAAGCTGAAGCAAATGGCATCAAAGGAAAAGACGTAACTCCATTCATGCTAGGTAAAGTAAAAGAGCTAACAGAAGGTAAATCTTTAGAGGCTAACATCGAACTAGTTTATAATAATGCTCGAGTTGGATCTAAAATTGCAGTTGAGTTAAATAATCTATAATCATAAGGGCTATCTATTGTCGGAAGAAGACAATAGATAGCCCTTTTTTACAAGATAAGAAAGTATATAAAAATACAGTATGAACACTTGATTTGCAGAGTATTTAAGAATGAATAATACTACTGATTTACGTTACATGTGGAGAACAAAGGCGAGGCCGCAGAAAGCGTCCGCTCGGAGTAGAAATCAATGGCATATCTCCGTATTTGTTTTAAAAGGACCGGGCGTATTTTGCTCGGTTTTTCTTATGGGAAACATTTGAAATATAAATGGATAAATTATTCTTTCCGAAAGTAAATCTCCATCAAGAGCAAGTAAATGGCTATCTAGTGGTAATATGCCTTAATTCTTCCTTGATCTCTTAAATGGAATAAAATAAAAAAGTTGACCATGAACGAATTCATGGTCAACCATTATCATATGATTATTTACGTAAGTTTCCTAGTTCAGATGCGATTGCTTGCATTTCACTTGGACTAAAAGTATCTCGTTTTTTTACCATTTCATATAAGTAAACAAGATCTTCATATTGTGTTGCATTAAAGTCTTCTGCTCTCATTGCGTCTACATTGACCATACGAAGCTTCTCTTTAATTGTTTCAATCATATACGTTACATTTTCCGCTGAGGGTTGTGATAGATCCATTCTTAGTAACCTGCCTTTCATACATTAGAATTATCATTTCACGCTACGCCTACAATGTCAAACACTAAATAGATTTTGATGCCTCTTTTTCTTCTTTTAATTTCTCCTGGATTTTCTTCGTTTCATAAATAATTACTCCAGACAGTCCTAGAAGACCTATTAAGTTAGGAATTGCCATTAATGCATTGGTAATATCAGAGAACGTCCAGATTAAATCTAGAGAAATAACTGACCCAACAAATACCATCAAAACAAAAGCAATACGATATACAATTAGAAGAGAAGGATTTTTAAATAAATATTGGAAACATTTCTCGCCATAATACGCCCATCCGATAATGGTAGAAGAAGCAAAGAATATCAATCCAATTGCCACTACTATTGGTCCGAGGTCACCTAAGAAGTGGCCGAATGCTCCGGTTGTAATTTCATTTGCAGCTAAGCTTTTATCCGTATATATACCAGACATAACAATTGTAATACCAGTAATGGAACAAATGATAAATGTATCAAAGAACACCTGTGTCATGGAGATAAGTCCTTGTCTACCTGCAAGATCTGTTTTTGCAGCAGCAGCCGCAATAGGAGCAGATCCTAAACCAGCCTCATTGGAGAAAACTCCACGAGCAATCCCGTAACGAATAGCTGCACCGATTGCTCCACCAGCAGCGGCTTCACCAGAGAACGCCATTTTGAAAATCGTAGCAAAAGCTTCAGGTATTGCAGTAACATTCATAACCATGACTATTAATCCAGCAGCTACATAGAATATAGCCATTACAGGAACAAAAATTGCCGTAACCTTACCGATAGATTTAATACCACCTAAAATAACTAAAGCAGCAAATACAGTTAGTACAATTCCTGTTATCCAATTATCAATACCAAACGTAGCATTAACTACTCCAGCAACGGAATTCGATTGAGTACCGTTCCCAATACCGAATGCCGCAATTGCTCCAAAAATTGCGAATAAAACAGCTAGCCACTTTTGTTTTAAGCCATGCTCTAAATAGTACATAGGTCCGCCGGCCATTTCGCCATTCGCATCTTTTACTCGATACTTAACTGCTAGTACGGCCTCTCCATATTTTGTTGCCATCCCGAAGAATGCGGAAACCCACATCCAAAATACTGCACCTGGTCCACCTAGAACTATAGCAGTGGCAACCCCAACAATATTACCAGTTCCCACTGTTGCAGCCAGTGCAGTCGTAAGAGCTTGAAACTGTGAAATATCTCCTTCTGCCGACTTATCATGGTTTTTGGAGAAAACTTGCTTTAAAGCAGCAGGTAACAAGCGTAATTGTAAAATTCCTAAACGCACTGTCAAATAAATACCTGTACCTACTATTAATACAAGAAGTGGGATACCCCATAAAAAAGTTGAAACGGAACCTAAAAACTCATTTAATTTTTCCATCGACAAGAACCTCCACATTTTTTAAAATGAAATCTATCATCCTTTCAAATTATTTCTCCTTGTTACAATATTCGTAAAATTATGAGTTCTAGTCAAGGATATTTTTTAAATATATAAAATTATTGTTTGATTCTTTTTTACTGAGGGTATAATTAAATCATCTATATAGTTAAACTTGGAGGTAATTCGGATGAGTGAAAATAAATTTGTAAAAGGCATTTTATATGGAGCAGTTGTGGGGGGAGCAATCACCCTACTAGATAGAAAAACTAGAGATTCAGTTATGAACAAAACAAGATACGTACGAAATGAAATTAAATATTACAGCAAAAATAGAGAAGAGTTAAAAAACAATATTGAACAGCAAATAACAAAGTGGAAATCTGTCTATGATCAATTTTCATCGGATGCTATGTATTTAACAGAAAAAGTGAACGAGGCTAAAGAAATAACGCCTCAGGTTAAAACTTTATTTACAGATACAAAAGATGCATTTTCCCAATCAAAAGAAGAATACAAATCAATTGTAGTTCCTGAACAAGAAGAAAAAAGTATTTTTGAACCAAAAAAGTAATGGCCATAACGAAAGGAGAGGATGAAGTGAAAGAATTTCATAAGACTGAAGAACATGCGAACCCTTCATCCTCAAATAGTAGTTGGTACGAGAAGTTAAAATTTCTTAATATAAAGAAGAAGGAAAAGCAAGACGTGCACCATGATCTTACAACATGGTCGGGATACATAAAGCATTTAATACAACATATTCAAAAAACAGATATTGCTGGATTAGCAGCTCAGTTAGCCTACTTCTTTCTATTATCTTTATTTCCCTTACTAATTTTCATAGTTACTTTGTTGCCGTACTTAAATATAGACGAGGCGCAAGTCTTCCGTCTATTAGAGAACATCGCGCCACAGGAAGTATATATTCTTATTAGTGATACGTTATCTGAAGTTCTTACAAATAGAAATGGTGGGCTATTATCCATCGGGATCATTGGTACGATATGGTCTGCTTCTAATGGAGTGAATGCAATAGTTAAGTCGTTAAATCTTTCATATAGATTGGAAGAAACAAGACCCTTTATAATTGTTCGACTATTATCTATCGTGTTTACGTTATTAATGATTATGTTGTTTGTAGTAGCACTAGTATTACCAGTCTTTGGTCAGCAAATCGGAACAATTCTCTTCTCATACTTTGGGTTTGAAGAAAGTTTTGTAACGCTTTGGAATAATTTAAGGTGGACGATTAGTCCATTAATCATGTTTATCGTTTTAATCGCATTATATTGGATTGTCCCGAATACAAAACTATTCTTAAGAAGTGTATTACCAGGAGCTGCTTTTGCAGCGATTGGTTGGCTTCTAGTATCATTAGGATTCTCTTTCTATGTTAGTAATTTCTCTAACTATTCGTCCACCTATGGAAGTATCGGGGGAATCATCGTATTAATGTTATGGTTATATATATCAGGGAATATTTTATTGGTTGGCGGTCAAATAAATGCAGTTATGCAGGAACGTAAAATAGCATTAGAAAAAAAAGAAACAGAAGGACACGTTTAAACGTGGTCTTCTGTTTCTTTTTAAGTTCTCCTATATATTTCGATTCAACATACGTAATCCATTTAATATAACTAATATGGTACTGCCTTCATGACCAATAACTCCTAATGGAAGATCTACTACTTGAAGGAAATTAGAGACAATGAGTAGGGCGATTACCGTTACGGAAAATACGATATTTTGCTTAACGATACGTCGCATTTTACGTGACATCTTCACTGCGTACGCAATTTTAGATAAATCATTTTTCATTAGTATAATGTCAGCGGTTTCTAGTGCCACATCTGTACCTTCTCCCATGGCAAATCCAGTAGTTGCTGTTGCAAGTGCTGGAGCATCATTTATACCATCTCCAACCATCCCAACAAACTTATGTTGCTGTAGTAATTCTTTCATATGCTTCACTTTAGTTTCTGGTAAACACTCTGCAATATATTGGTCAATACCAGCCTCTTTTGCGATGACACTTGCAGTCTTTTCATTGTCCCCTGTAAGCATTACCGTTTTAATACCAAGGGATTGAAGTTGTTTAATCGCAGCCTTTGCTTCTTCACGGACCGTATCTTTTAATGCAGCGACTGCAGCTATTCCTTTTTCATCTCGCATAAAGATAACTGTTTTTCCTTCTTCAGCAAGTGTAATAGCGATACCATTTTGAAAGGCAAAGGCATCTTTCCTATTAACAAAGTCCGGTTTTCCAACTAGTATTGTCTCTCCATCGATAGTAGCTTGTATTCCAAATCCCGGTTTGTCTTCAATAGGAATAAGGGGTAAATTTCCTACACCTTCAGATTTTGCAAAGGCTGTAATTGCCTGAGCTAGTGGATGATTGGATTGACCTTCAATAGTTGCAAGTTTTGTTAACGTAGCTATTCTATCTAAATCTGGTCTAACTAAATAATCTGTTACAACGGGTTTCCCGGTTGTTAATGTGCCAGTTTTGTCTAATGCGATTGCTTTCATCTCACTGATGTTTTCTAAATGTACTCCACCCTTGAATAATATCCCCATTTTAGCACCGTTCGAAATTGCTGCTAAAGTGGCTGGCATGATCGAAGCGACCAGAGCACAAGGAGATGCCACTACCAATAAAACCATTGCGCGATAGAATGTGGTGTTCCAGTCCCAATCAAGTAGGTAGTGGGGAAGGAACAGCATAAATGCTACTGAAATTAGAACCACTTTCACATACGTACTTTCAAAGCGTTCGATAAACTGTTGAGCAGGAGACTTTTCATCCTGAGCTGTTTGCACAAGATTAATAATTTTTTGGAATAGCGAGTCCTTGTTATCCTTCGTCATTTCCATCGTAATAGCACCGCTCATATTAACAGTTCCTGCGAAAAGTTCATCATTTAATTGTTTAGTTACAGGGATTGACTCGCCACTTATAGCAGACTCGTCAACCACAGTAGTTCCGCTTAGTATTTTACCATCTGCAGGAATTCGTTCACCTGGCTTTACAATTAAGTGATTGCCTACTAAAAGTTCACTTACTGCAACGCGAGAGCTAGTGCCATCATTATTTAAACGCAACGCTTCATCGGGTTGGAGCTCCATAAGAGAGGAAATTTCCTTTTTGCTTTTATTCATCGTGTACGTTTCAAGGGCACCACTTACAGCGAATATAAATATTAGAATGGCACCTTCCGTCCAATAACCAATGATGGATGAGCCTATTGCTGCAAGTATCATCAGTAATTCTACATTTAGTTCTTTTTCTTTAAATGTTTCTATTAAACCTTCTTTGGCTTTTGCATATCCACCTATTATAAATGCAAGTAAGTAGAAAATAATTGATGCAGTTTCTTGCTCGGTGTTTCCTAACAGCCAAGCTATGAGGATTAGTATCCCAGAGAAAAGTGCTGCGATCAATTCAATATGAGACTTTAAGGTTTCAAGAAATAATGGGGTAGATTTACTCTCAGTTATTGTTGTCATATAAAAACCTCCTTGATAATGATTTTCAATATTAATAGTCCTTATAAATGAAGAAAATGGACTTCCAATAGGAAATCCACTTTGTATTTATTACTAATTTATAATTATTATAATCTAGAGGTTTTTATAAGTCAACTGTTTACATTAACTGAATACTTTTTCTTTATAAGCTGACAGTTTTTCAAGTGAAGATTTTTCTACATCAGCATGTAAGCTGTTACCATGGGAATCCATTGTTACTACAGCTGTGAATTTTTCGACACGAAGATGCCACATAGCTTCAGGAATACCGAATTCCATCAAGTCCACACCTTCTACGCCTTTAATACAATCTGCATAATACTGAGCAGCTCCACCGATTGCATTTAAGTAAACTCCACCATGTTCAGAAAGAGCAGCAAGTGTTTTGGGACCCATTCCACCTTTACCGATTACTGCACGAATGCCAAATTTCTTCATAATATCGCCTTGGTAAGGTTCTTCACGGATAGATGTAGTTGGACCTGCAGCACGTACATGCCAGTCACCTGCGTCATCTTTTTGCATGACAGGACCACAGTGATAAATAATTTGCCCATTTAAGTCAACTGGTGCATCATGGCTCATCAAGTGGTGATGTATTGCGTCACGGCCAGTATACATACGACCACTGATTGAAACAACATCTCCGACCTGTAGTGCACGAATTTGTTCCTCTGTGATAGGAGCTTGTAATTCTACTACTTTTTGAGGAGCTTCTTCGGAAGATTGGTCTTTGAACTCAATTTTCTCTCCATCTTGGTAGTGCCATTCGATAATTTCACCTGTAGTGGAGTTTATATTAATCGCCATACGACGGTAAGCCCAACAATTATAAGCAACAGACACATAGAAACTTGCAGGAATACGGTGCATTACTCCAATTTTACAGCCAAGTAATGTAGCTTCTCCACCGAAGCCCATTGTACCAATGCCTAGTGTGTTAGCTTTTTCAACTATATATTGCTCTAATTTTGCTAGGTCAGGATTTGGGTTTGTATCTTCTACATGACGGAATAATTGTTCTTTTGCTAAATCATATCCAGAAGATCGATCCCCACCGATTCCTACTCCGATAAAGCCAGCTGAACAGCCTTGTCCTTGTGCTTGATAGACAGAATGTAAAATACATTTGCGAATTCCGTCTAAGTCACGACCAGCACGACCTAATCCTTCTAACTCAGTAGGCAGGCTATATTGAATATTTTTGTTTTCACAGCCGCCACCTTTTAAAATAAGCTTCATCTCAATGTAGTCGTTTTCCCATTGCTCAAACTTAACGACAGGAAGACCATCACCTAAGTTATCCCCACTGTTAGTACCAGTTAAAGAGTCAACAGCATTCGGACGAAGCTTTGCATCTTTAGTAGCTGACGCTATTGCACGCTTAATCGCTGCTTTAATTTCTAATTGGTTCACGCCAATAGGTGTTTTAATCTTGAAAGTTGGTAAACCCGTATCTTGGCAAATAGGAGAAACATTATCATCTGCCATTTGAATATTATTTGTGATCGTATCTAAACTCATCGCAGCTCGAGTACCAGCATTTTCAGCAGCTTTTGCCTTTTTTATCGCACGTCGAACATCCTTAGGTAAATTTGTAGAAGTTTCGGTAATTAAATCATAAATACTTATTTCTAATTGCTCCAATTGCATGAGGTGAACGCTCCTTTTATATGTAAATAGGTAACAAACATTACAAGTATACTATTTTATGGAGATGAAAAAAAGAGTAGCTGAGGGAATAAATACTTGGAATGGCGTAAGTGCGGGGACAGTAGCTTCAGGGGAAAATGTCTCATACTAGTAGAGGCTTAGGAGAGAGGTGTATCCGTCGGGAATCACCCGAGTGTCCAAGTAGAGTGGTCATCCGCCTGAGAGAAGGAGCCATACGCCCGAGAACCACGGCTATCCGCCCACGAAATGCCCAGTGCCCAAGAGAACAGCTTATCCGCCCGAGCGAAGTAGGTATGCGCTCGGGAATCACTGCTATCCGCCCACGAAACGCCCGAGCGCTCAAGAGAACAGCTTATCCGTCCGAGAACTACAACCATCCAACTGCGAAAAAAAAGTTCGGAATGATTTCATTCCGAACTTCTTAATTATTCCTTTGTGTTTTTAAACTGTTCAACTTTTAACTCAAGGTCGTCCATCATTTGAATCAGGCGGTCTATATCTTCAAGTTCAGTTGTTTCAGGTTCGATTGTGTCCAAAACTTCTAGAAACATTTGAAGTCGATCTTTTAAATAAGATACTTGTTGTTCTGGATTTGAAATTTGTTTACCCACAGAATAACACCTCACTTTAGTATAGGATATAGGAAATTGTAAAGAAAAGATAGGTCTAAAGAGTTAATTTAATGATTTGTGTATTTACAATGTTTACAATATTCTGTTTATATGATAAAGTATCAATAAGATACATAGAAGGGAGGCCGTAGTGAACAGTCGACCATTCTAATCAGTTGAAAGAGGGTGTATAGACATTTCACCGGCAGACAGGCCGAAAATGCAGTTATGAATATACAAGTAAATAATAGTTATATGTAAAGGCTCAGTCCATTATCTTACAGAGATATCGGCTGAGCCTTTTGTTATGTAAATTTATATATTACCCATTCTTATTCTCTGCTAAACTAAAGCTAATATGAAATTAGTTTGGATAAAAAGAGGTATTAATATGCATGAATTTACATTAGAAGAAAAAAGACGTTTTAGAATATTAGTTGCTATTGTTTCGATATCTGGTTTTTCGCAAGGGATGTTGCTTCCTTTAATTTCTGTAATTTTTGAACAAGATGGTGTTAGTGCTACTTTAAATGGATTAAGTGCAACTGGATTATACATAGGTACGTTGTTAATCTCTCCTTTTATGGAACCACCTCTACGAAAATTCGGATACAAACCGATAATAATTGTAGGTGGACTTCTTGTTATTGTGTCCTTAATGCTTTTTCCTTTGTGGAAAAGTGTAGCCTTTTGGTTTGTGTTGCGGCTATTGATCGGAATTGGTGATCATGCTCTTCATTTTTCGACACAAACTTGGATTACTAGCTTTTCACCACAGCATCGATTAGGTAGAAATATTGCAATTTACGGATTATCATTTGGCGTAGGTTTTGCGGTGGGACCTTTATTTGTCCAATTAGTGGAGATCTTTGAAGGTTTACCGTTCATTGTATCGAGTATCCTTTGTTTAAGTGCGTGGGTTCTTGTATTCTTCATTAAGAATGAGAAGCCTGAAGTTTTTTCCGATAGTGCCTTAATAGCTGGGACCTGGAAACGCTTTGGAGCAGCATTTGCAGTTGCATGGATAGCATTTATACCACCGTTTAGCTATGGTTTTTTGGAGTCCTCACTGAACGCAATCTATCCTGTGTATGCACTACGTAATGCTCTAGACGTTACAGATCTTTCTTATATATTAGCAGCATTTTCTATCGGGGGTGTTGTATCTCAGCTACCATTAGGGGTATTAAGTGATCGCATAGGTCGAAGAAAAGTGTTAATCGTGGCATTGGCCATGGGCTCTTTAACATTTGGTATAGCTAGTATGTTCGAAACTTCCGTCCTAGTCATAGGAAGTATGTTTTTTATAGCAGGTACATTTGTAGGTTCAACGTTTTCCCTTGGTATTTCGTATATGACCGATTTAACACCAAAAGAATTACTACCAACTGGCAATTTACTCTGTGGAATTTTCTTTAGTTTAGGAAGCTTATCTGGACCGTTTTTAGGTGGGCTTTTCATACAACTATTTGATGGCCTAAGTTTCTTAATACTTATAGCTCTATTGTTAGGTTCATTATCATTTCTTATACTCATCTCCAATCCACAGAAGAAAGGTCGATTGTTATGAAGCAAAAATCATCTAAGTTAGGAAGTAAAATTACACTCTATATTGTCGTAGGGATACTATTACTAGTAGCATTATTTACCACTGTCCTTGTTTACAACACGAACAAAACTGTAAAAGATTCATTAGGAGAAAATGGCATACATATTGCGCAAAATATCGCAACGTTAGTAGATGTTCCAGCCTATGAAGAATTTAAAAAGAACCCTGAACAAAATGAAAAGTACTGGGAATTAAGAGAAGAGTTAAATAATTTACTAATACAAAATGGCATATTATATGCGTATGTTACTGATATTCCTAAAGAAGGAGAAACAGCCACCATCATTATTGATGCTGCAGGAAAAGATGATGATAGTGCTTATTTACCAGGGGATATAAGTGAAGGAACAAATTATGAAGCTGTAGAAGGTGCATTAACTGGAAGTGGAAGCTACACAGACTTAATTGAGGATGAAGAATATGGGGAATACTTATCATCGTATGCTCCTTTGAAAAATGAAGCAGGAGAAATAATTGGGATTGTAGGAGTTGATATTTCTGCAGCGAATGTCCAAGTAATTCAACAAAAAAGCTTAAAAGAATCTGTTCCTTTTTCTTTGATAATGGTTATTCTGTTAGGTACAGTCATCACCTTAATACTCTATCGTTATGTTCGAACTGCATTGAAGCCACTAACAAATATGCAAGATGCTTCTATTAAGTTTGCAAATGGAGACCTTCGAGGGGCTGAAGAAGTATTAAAATCGGTGTCATTAAAACAGAATAATGAAATATCCGATTTTGCTAAATCATTCCGAAAATCCATTGTTCAATTATCCTCTATTTTAACAAATATGAATGGAACAGCGGGTTCGCTATTAAAAGTATCTGATGAATTAGAGGAAGTAATGAAGTCAGTTAGATCCTCAAATGATGAAATATCAGAGAGTATTTATAAAATAGCTTCTGGATCTGAAATACAGAAAACAAATAATGATGAAGCTCTAACTGCTATGGAAGAGATGACTATTGGCATCCAGAGAATTGCAGATTCTTCTACCTCAGTGGCCACATCATCTAGTGATATGACAGAACTTGTTACCTCAAGTGCAGCAAATTCTATGACAGTAGTTCACCAGATTAAAAACGTAGAGGCTTCTGTACTGGCAACTGAAAAACATGTGAAAGATCTAGGAGAAAAATATCAATCCATTGAAGAGATGGTTACAGTGATTACAGGTATTGCTGATCAGACGAATCTACTAGCATTGAATGCAGCTATTGAAGCGGCTCGGGCAGGTGAAGCAGGGAAGGGCTTTGCTGTTGTTGCAGATGAGGTTAGAAAACTAGCAGAAATGTCGAGAAACTCTGCGGAAGAAATACGTGATCATATTCAAGGATTCCAAACAGTAACTGTTCTAGCACTAGGAGAAATGGCTAGAAGCGCAAAAGATGTACAAAGTGGATCATTAGCCGTCGAAGAGATCGGAAACGACTTGAATAAGGTACTGGAATCTGTTGTCCGTGTAAATGAAGAAGTACAAGATGTTTCAGCTGTAACAGAACAAATGTCTGCAAGCTCCGAAGAAGTACTTGCATCCATGGAGCAAGTTACCGCTATTGTAAATGAGTCAGTAGAACAAACGAAAACTGTTGCTGTTTCGGCAGATTATCAAGTGGATACCGTTGAAAACTTAGACAAAACGATTCAAACTCTACAACAATCAGCCCATCAGCTTCAAAAAGCAATTAACCAATTTAATCTGTAATAGCGAAGCACTAAGGTTGTTCTTTTTTAAGAACAACCTTAGTGCTTTTTCTTTTGGCTATTTTAAAGATAAAGGCTTTTCTGGTCTATTAGGGCAATATTTACAACTAGGGTCACTACATTTAGATTCTATATCCAACTATTACATTTAGGACAAAAATACGTATCAAAATTATCATAATAAACTAAATTAAACTTGCATGTAGAACAATACTTTTCTTGTTCAATTTGACCATAAAATTCAAAGTCATCTACTATCACTTTGTTATCTACTTTTTTTATTTCCATGAAAATCTCCCCCTTAAGTTCATTTCCTACGTCCCATTCCTGAAAATAACATCATATAAACAAATCTTGACAATATTCTGAGTAATAGGTTAGTCTGAGTTAATTATAGTAAAGGGAGAGATTCATATGCAAAGAATAACACTGACTTCTTCATTCAAATTGGAGGGCATGTTGGTTTAATAATATGATCTCCGATTTGATTCAAATCCAGAATCAACTAAATCGGAGGAATTATAGTGAGCATACAAAATTTTTATTATACAATCACAAGTTCTAGATCGTTTTTTATCCAAATTGTATTTACATTAAATGCTATTTATTATGTAACGCAAGCAAACTTAAATGCATTGCAACTGGTTTTAATCGGCACAATTATGGAAGTTTCCGTTCTCTTGTTTGAAATGCCAACTGGCTTGTATGCAGATCACTACGGACGAAAGCGTTCACTAGCACTGGGCACAGTTATTATTGGTTTGGCACATGTTCTTGAAGGTAGTACGCCAGAATTTTGGGCGATTGCTTTCGCTTCTGCGATGTGGGGAATAGGCTGGACTTTCATAAGTGGAGCTGAACAAGCATGGATTGCGGATGAGTTAGACGGCGAAGACTTAGACACCACGTTCCTTCGTGGTTCCCAATTTTCTTCTTTTGCACGTTTCGTAGCAATTTTGGCCAGTGTGGCAATTGCGGCTGTTTGGTCGGTGCAAACGGCGATTATATTTGCAGGTGTCATGCTGATTGCCCTTTCATTCTGGGCATTCATCAAGCTACCCGAAACCAAGTTTGTCAAAGTAACACGTGAAAAAGGTGTCTCGGGTGTCACTCATATGGTTACCACTATCAAAGCTGGACTATCACAGATTCGTGGGAATACTATGCTAGTTAGCATAGCGGTAGTTACATTATTATGGGGACTTGCGAGTGAAGGATTCGACCGTTTATATGGAGCCCATTTCATTACTGACTATAATTTGTCGGAAGATGAGACCATCTACTGGTTTGGTGCTTTTTATGCGATTGCATTTTTACTTAATATTGTCGTACTACGTTTTGTTGAGAAAAACGTGAAAGGTCGCTACGCGGCTGTGCTATTGCTTATAAATGCAGTGTTGACAGGAACGATGCTAATTTTCGCATGGACAGGTCATTTCTGGATAGCTGTGGTGATGTACTGGGTGACAAGTGCACTGAGAAACGTAAACTATCCATTAATGAGCATCATTACAAATGAACAAATTAAATCGAAAGGTAGAGCAACAACACTTTCCATGTTTGGGCAACTTGATGCTTTCGGACAAATTGTTGGGGGCCCATTAGTAGGATTGTTAGCATTATACACAACAATTGCAGGAGGCATTTCGGCATCTGCATTCCTAATTTTACCCGTTCTTTATTTCTTATGGCGAATGAAGCGGAAAACGGTTCATTCATAATTTTTTAGTACTTGATGCGAATGAGCATCAGGTACTATTTGATTGGAGTGACATGTGATAAGAAGCTACTCCATCAATATGATGCCAGTTGTTGTATCCCTTTAGTTTAAGTGATAACCTTCACGACAATGATGTATGTATCTTTACCATAACCGTAATTGTGTAACTTTTCTGCTTATTTTACGTATAATCAATAAATACACTACTTCAAAAAAAGGAGTGGAATCGATGATAACGCTGAATGCAGAAAAAAAGTTTATAAATTTACTTCTATACTTGCTTCTCATAGCTTTTGTGCTGGTCACATACACCTTGGATTTATATCCAGGAGTACATCAAATAAATTATAGTGATGAGCAATCTTTTACTATAACTAAGAAAGGTATGCTTCACTCGGAGCAACATAAGGTTATCAAAACAGAGGAATCCACCTTAAAAGTTGCGCTGATAGATTATGAGGTAAATTTTCTGAAGGTACTTTGGCTTGTGGGTATTATAGTATTCTCCATGTTCTTTATTAATCTTGTTAACTTACTGGAACAAGGGAGTATTAAGCCAGCCCTTATAATATCAGCTATTTATATCGTTATTTTTATAGGGGCTCTTTTTGTCTATATAGATAGATTCCTTTTTGTAAATGAAGTAATTAGGAAATTAATAGTTTGAAGATCAACTAAAATGAAAAATAAATATTGTTTAATGAAGTATGGAAGGAAATGATATTTTCAAATGGAAGCAATGGAACTTAAAGAGATATTATCGGAGCTTAAAAGTGGGGAAAGAATTTGGGAAGCCGAGGAAACAGTCATTATTATCAAATCGATGATTGAACATATTGGTTCTTCAGATGGCGAGTTGAGAGATCAATTAATATATAGCTGGTTTTATCATTTAATAATAAAAAAGAATTTGCTAGATCAGGATCTGTTGAAGGAACTATTAGAAGTGGCACTAAAGGATTTGTTATTGAAAGGTATTGGAGATAAAGACACAGATACTGTATTCACAAGGTCTTTTACTACTCTTTTAATAGCACTTATCCTATCTAGAGACAACGAAGATGACTTTCTTAGCCAAGATGTAATTTTGCAAGTAAAAAATAAAATAGTAGATTATATTAATCTTGAAAATGACTTAAGAGGGTATATTCCATATAAAGGATGGGCTCACAGTGTAGCGCATGTCGCAGATACCTTGGATGAATTGATAAAAAGTAAAAAAGTGGACGTAAAATACTTTGGAGAAATCTTAAATGTACTGTGGGATAAAGTCCTTGTTTCCACTACTGTTTACATTCACGAAGAGGAGGAAAGAATATTAGTTTCAATACTGGAGATGCTCGAACGAGGTCTAGAAATAAAAGAAATACAATCATTGTTAAAGCAAATACCAGATGAATTACATAAACAGAAAATGTTAGTGAAGGAAGAAGAGTATTGGTATTTATATGCAAACTGCAAGTCATTCTTAAAAAGCTTTTTGATTGAAGTTCAAAAAAGACCAAAATTATATCCTTTGCAAAAAAGTATTGAAGATTGCCTTGAATCGGAATGGAATCTTATGTCATGAGAAAAGGACAGACAAGTTGAATGTCTGTCCAATGTATTATATATAATTAAGGTTTTAACACGAATTTAATACTTTCTTCTTCATGATCATGGAAAGTTTTATAAGCATCGCTTGCTTTGTCTAATGGCATACTATGTGTAATAATTTCTTTTGGATCGAATTCACCGTTCGTAATTTTATCAAATAAGGTAGGCATATAATGTACAACTGGGGCTTGTCCCATCTTTAGGGTTACATTTCGTTCGAAAATATTACCTAGTGGGAACATATTATACAATGACCCGTAAACGCCTGTTAATTGAATTGTCCCAAACTTTCTTACTGCGTTTATTCCGATATCTAGAGCACTTAAAGTTCCACCCTGGAGTTTTAGCTTTTGTTCCACTTTTTCAACCATCGACATTTTACCGTCCATACCTACACAGTCAATCACTACGTCTACTCCACCGTTAGTAATTTCTTTAATATGTGAACCCATATCATCGTATTGTTCAAAATTATACACTTCAACATTATTCATCTTTATAGAATGTTTTAAACGATAATCTAAATGATCCACTGCAATTACTCTCTTTGCACCTTTCATCCAAGCAAACTTCTGTACCATCAGACCGATAGGACCTGCTCCTAAAACGGCAACGGTGTCTCCTTCTTTCATGCCAGAGTTTTCAACACTCCAATAGGCAGTAGGAAGAACGTCTGAAAGAAATAACAAAGATTCATCTTCTAGTTCACAAGATTCCGGTATTAAAAACGGCAGATAGTTTCCATATGGTACTCGTAAGTATTCTGCCTGACCCCCAGGGAAATTACCATAACGTTCAGTAAAACCAAAGTAACCCCCTGTGTCCAAGGCAGGATTATCATTAGAGTTATCGCATTGGCTTTCCATCTCATTTTGACAATAAAAACATTCGCCACATGATACGTTAAATGGAATAACTACTCTATCTCCTTTTTTAACTTTCGTTACTGCTGGTCCAACCTCTTCCACTATTCCCATTGGTTCATGCCCGATGACATAGTCCTTTCGAGTAGGCATGGCACCTCTATAAATATGAAGATCTGATCCACATATAGCTGTAGTGGTAATACGTACAAGGATATCATCTTGTTTTTCTAATTTGGCATCTGGAACTTCTTTTACTTGGACATCTTTGGCACCTTGGTATGTGACAGCTTTCAAAAAAATCTCCTCCTTTAAAAGTATGTTCAATTTAATCTTTCCCTATGATCTCCAAATTAAAACTCACGAAGATATGATGAGGGTGGGGAGTGAGAAAAGTAATAATCATTAAAATCTGATAGAAAAAATAAAAATCCCGAGAAATAATAAAATGTACCCCATAGAATAGACACTTAAAAAAGTCTATCCTATGGGGTACTTTTGTTTATAATGAGAAAAAACATGTTAGGGCGGATCAAAATGACAATAAGTTTATTTAATGAAAATGAAATAGAACTGCTGAAATGCAATCCAAATGTACGTGCAGTTAGTGAAAAAGGAATTACCTATACCGACGAATTTAAACGTAGATTTATTTCTGAAAATGAAATGGGGAAATTACCTCGTGCTATTTTTGAGGAAGCTGGCTTTGATGTGGAGTTAATTGGTATGGAGCGTATTAAATCTGCAGCTAAGCGGTGGCGAGCTGCCTATCATGAAAAAGGGATATTCGGATTAGAAGATACGAGGAAAAAGAATAGTGGTAGACCTTTAGAGAGAGAACTAAGTTTAGAAGAAAAATACGCTCGATTAGAGGCGCAGAATCGATTATTACAAGCGGAAAATGAACTCCTAAAAAAGCTCGATTTACTCGAAAGGCAGATGATGAAAAAGAAACAAAACTCCTAAGCGAACAGAAATTCCAATTGATCCACGACACGATTGAAAAATATCAATTAAAGCGTATGGTTCGTTTTCTGTGTGTATTAATTGGCGTATCTCGATCGGGCTACTACAACTATTTCTCAGAAAAAGCCATGCAAAACCGCGAAGAACGCAAGTTAGCAGATGAAGAAGTAAAAGAAATTATTCTAAAAGCGTTTCTTTTCCGCCGTCGAAAAAAAGGCGCGCGTCAAATAAAAATGACGTTAGAAAATCAGTATCTCATTACATATAACTTAAAACGAATTCGTCGCATAATGAAAAAATTTGGGATCATTTGTCCATTTCGAAAAGCGAATCCTTATCGAAGAATGGCAAAGGCAACACAGGAACATCGCACATTACCAAATCTATTAAACCGCCGGTTTAAGCAAGGAGTCATTGGTAAAGTTCTATTAACAGACATTACATATTTAAGTTATGGAAAAGGAAAACGTGCCTATTTATCCACCATTAAAGATGCAGAAACGAATGAGATACTAGTATATGAAGTATCCGATAAAGTAACCTTAGATATCGCACTAAGTACCTTAAAAAAATTAAAAAAGAAAGAGATAAAACTATCTAAAGAGGCATTTATCCACTCAGATCAAGGCTTCCATTATACAAGTCCTCAATTTCAAAAACTGGTAAAGAAAATGGGATTAGGTCAATCCATGTCACGTCGTGGAAACTGTTGGGATAACGCACCTCAAGAATCGTTCTTTGGCCATTTTAAGGATGAAGTAGACTTGAAGTCTTGCAAAACTTTAGAGGATTTAATACGAGAGATTAAGAGTTATATGACGTATTATAATCATTATCGAGGTCAATGGAACTTAAAAAAGATGACGCCTGTACAATACAGACATCATCTTCTTCAAGTTGCTTAAGAGCTTTTTTTAAAATGTCCTTTACAAAGGGTACACTTTATAATTCTCGGGATTTTTTATTATTTTAGTATTAATAATGTTACTGCTTCAACATGTGCAGTTTGAGCAAACATATCAACAGGCTGGATGTATTCTATATTGTAAATTTCTTTAAGAGCAGCTAAATCCTTCGCAAGTGTCGATGGGTTACATGATGTGTATACAAAACGTTTTGGTTTAATATCCAAGATCGTTTTTAACAATTCATCATCTAAACCTGCGCGTGGTGGATCTACTGTTAATACATCTGGAACGAATCCTTCACTTTTCCACTTTTGTAACCAATGTTGTGCTGTACCATGTACATATTGCGTATTTTTGAAGCCATTTCGCTTGGCATTCTTTTTAGCATCTTGAACAGATTCTTGAATAATATCCATACCACGAACCTCTTTGGCATTTTTTGCAAGCCATAGTCCGATGGTGCCGACACCACAATAAGCATCTACGATTGTTTCTTCTCCTGTAAGAGCCGCAGCTTTTTCGATCTCATTGTACAAATGCACTGTTTGTTCCGGATTTAACTGGAAGAATGCACGAGCAGATAAATCGAAAGCTAATTCCCCAAGCTTTTCATGAATCGTTTCTTTCCCATGTAAGTTAATCGTCGTATCACCAAATATTAGCGAAGTATCTTCTGCATTGATATTCTGACTAATGGACACTATATTAGGATCAATTGCTCTTATTTTTTGAACTAGTTCTTCTTTTTGATGCATTTTCTTTTGAGTTGTCACAAGGGTAACTTGAATTTGTCCAGTTTTCATACCCGTACGAACGACAATTGTGCGGACGACTCCTTTAGAATTTCTTCCATCATAGATAGAAATTTTCATTTCTTCCAAGAATCTTTTTATTTCATTTGTAATATGGGTAGTAGCCGGGTGTTGAACGGAACATTCGTTAATATCGATTAACATATTGGATTCTTCCGCGTATAATCCAGCAATAACTTTATCGCCTAATTCTCTCACTTGGAATTGGCTTTTGTTGCGATAGTGCCATGGGTTTTCCATGCCAATCGTTGGTCTTACATCAATTGATGGGGCTAAGTCTTTCACATATCGTTCTAAAGCCTGTATAACTAAATCTCTTTTTACAAGCAGCTGACTTTCATAAGTCATGTGCTGTAACTGACATCCCCCACAAGATTCATATACTGGGCAAGGTGGAGTAACACGATGCGGAGACGGTTCTCTTAATGTTTTAACTTCTGCTTCGGCATACTTAGGATTTGCTACTGTCACTTTCGCAGTAATTACTTCTCCTGGAAGTGCACCTTTAACAAAAACAACATTACGTTTAAAGAATCCAACGCCTTCTCCATTGATACCAAGTCGTTTAATCGTCAGGGGGAATTCTTGTCCTACTTCTATAACTGATTTTTCACTCATACCTTCACGTCCTTTATAATCTTCCTTCTATTATAAAGGAGTTTATTCAGGAAGCAAAGTAAGCGGAATATCCAGATTATTCATGACTAAATCATCTAGTGTTCCAAATGTATATCCCATTTTTCTAGCATCCTTGATGAACATTGGTAAGCCCTCTGCATTATCAGGAGATACTGTGTGCATTAAGATGATTGCACCAGGGTGGATTTGGGACATTAGCTCATCATAAGCATATTTACCGCCTTTTTTCTGATCCTTATGCCAATCAATAAAAGCTACAGACCAAAAGATATGCTGATGTCCTATTTCATTGGCAGCCTCTAGCACTTGTTCGTTAAAAATGCCTTCCGGTGGCCGAGTGACGGTTGTTCGGGTTAATGAAGTTAGTTCACTTAAACGTTTATCAAATTTTTGCAGTTCTTTTTTCACACCATCCTTAGAGAGCCTTGCTAGGTTCGGGTGTCCATATGAATGGTTGCCAATCTGGTGTCCTTCTGCAATCATTCTTTTTACTAAAGGAGTTGCACTTTCTAAATAGTGCCCAGTTAAAAAGAATGTAGCTTGAATATTTTCAGCTTTTAAAGTGTCTAAAATACTTTCGGTATAGCCGTTTTCATAGCCGTTATCGAATGTAAAATATAGAATTTTTTCATCTGCAGATCCCTTATATATGGAACCATGTTTTTTGAGCAAGGCATCCATTTCTCCACCTGCTTCTGCTTGTTGTTCATTTGTAGCTTTTTTTAAGCCCCAATGGATTTCCTTATCAGCTTGGGCAGAAAAAGGTTTATTCATAAATCCGATACTTAAAATGATTGTTGCAATAATAATTCCTACTAGGTGAGATTTCCACATAAAAACGCAACCTTTCTTTTTTAAGTAGGTTGCGCCAATAAGAGTTAGTTATTCATTTATAAATAGCGCGTAAACCACTTTCTAAATTAGGGAAATGGAATGTATAACCTTCATCCAGTAGAACCTGTGGTATAACATGTTGGCCTTCTATGACAAGCTGACTTTTTTCACCTAAAGCAAACTTTAAAGCAAAAGATGGAACGGGAAAATAATGTGGCCTTTTCAATACAGTTGCTAAGGTTTTTCCAAAATCGTTCATCTTTTTTGCATGCGGCGCAGTAATATTAAATGGACCATTAATGGGTTGTTCTATTGCAAATAATAAGGCACTTGCAACATCTTTAACATGTACCCACGACATCCAATTATCACCTGTTCCAATAGGTCCACCAACAAAAAGCTTGTATGGTAATGCCATCAATGGAAGTGCACCTTCAGATTTACCTAAAATAATTCCGAATCTACCATAAGCAACACGTATCTGAAGCTCTTCTGCACTTTTAGCTTTCAGCTCCCAATCTCGAACCGTTCGAGCTAGAAAGTCAGTACCAACTTCTTTCGATTTTTCTGTATATCTTGTACTAGTCGAGGCTGGATAAATGCCAATCGCACTTGCATTTACTAGTACTTTCGGTTTTACAGCAAGCGCTTTTAATATCCGGAGCAGTTCATCCGTTGTTTGCATCCGACTGTCATAGATTTTTTGTTTTTGTACTTCTGTCCATCGCCCATTATTAATGGACTCACCAGCCAGATTTACAAAAGCATCGATGCCTTCTAACTGTTTTTCAGGGTGGGCATTTTCAGATAGCCACTGTACATATGTTATGCCATGTTCCGTTCCCTGTTTAGAACGAGATAGTATATATACATCATGGCCTTTTTGCAACAGTAACTCTGTCAGTTCGCTTCCTACAAATCCAGTTCCTCCAGTAATTGCAATTTTCATTTATCTTCAACCTCCTTCTTATTTTTATCATAACAGTTCAATCATTTATCACCAACCAACTTATACGCTATAATTGAAGAAAGGCGAATGGAGAGAGTGAAAATGCCGGTTATTACGAGAATTGGACGACAAAAGAATAATAATGAACGGTATAACTTATATTTGGATGAAAAGTATGCATTTAGTTTGGATGAAGCAGTTCTGATCAAGTACCAATTATCTAAGGGCAAAGTCATCGAAGAATTTACACTAGATGAAATTGTTTTTGACGATGAAGTAAGAAAGGCGTTTAACAAAGCCATTAACTTTTTAAGTTACCGTATGAGAAGTGAGTACGAAGTAAAACAAAAACTATTGCAAAATGAGTATGGTGAAGCAGTTATATTAGAAGCAATTCGAAAATTATATGAGTATGGCTTTCTTAATGATGAAAGCTTTACGAAAGCCTTAGTAGAAACACAAAAGAAAAATAGCAAAAAAGGACCTACTGCAATACGTCAGGAACTGAAGAAAAAAGGAATTGATAAAGATCTTCAAGAGAAAGTATTGGGCAATTATTCAGAAGAAGAGCAAGTAGATATAGCGAGAACTTTGGCAGAAAAGATTATCAATCAAAATCAGGATAAAACACCAAGGCAGATAAAACAAAAAGTCCAAGATACACTTCAAAGAAAAGGGTATAATTTTAGTATAATTACCCAAGCACTTTCAACATTCGAATTAGAAAAAAATGAAGAAGAATGGATCGATATAATTGCTACGCAGGGAGACAAAATTTGGCGAAAACATTCGGCTAAATATAAAGGAAACGATTTACGAAGACGTATAAAGACAGCGTTATATCAAAAAGGTTTTCCTGCAGAACAAATTGATCTATATATAGAAAAGAAGGAGTTGGAAGAGCAAGATGAGTGAAAAAAAATATGGTGATATGACTGTACCAGAGCTTAGAACGGAAATTGCAAATTTAAAAGAGAAATCACGAAAAGCCGAGCAACTAGGAATAGTAAATGAATATGCCGTTTACGAAAGAAAAGCATTGATGGCCCAAGCTTTCCTAATAGATCCTGCTACTATTAAACCAGGTGAGATGTATCGAATTATTGGAGATCCTGGTGTGTTTTTTCAGGTAGAATACTTAAAAGGAAGATTTGCATGGGGTTACAGATTAGGTGGAGAAAAATATGAAGAAGCCTTGCCAATCTCAATGCTAGAATCACTGGAGGAAAGAAAATAATATGCAAACAAAAATAGATGAATTAACTTTCGCACTTCTAGAAAAAAATGATAAGCTATCTTCTGCAAAGGCAAGAGCTTGGATAGAGTTACTATGGTCAGACTTTGAATCCTCGTATGCCAAAGCTGGATATGATTATAAAGGGGCTGCTGTCACAGAAATGGTCATTAGAAAATGGATAGATGGCTACGGTGCACAGCTACATGAATTTGCAAATACGAACGAGAAGTATAAACATTTATTGGAGACCGACGATTTTAGCAATTAAAAACGCTAGGAAATGTATCCTAGCGTTTTTTCTTTATTAGTTATGTGGGATAAAATCTAGTTTTTTACGTAGCTTATCTTCACTGAATATCCAACCTGTGTAGGAATTGACTATTTCTAAATCTTCATTTAAATGTGCCACGGCTACGAATGGATAAAAGTCATTACTGCGATATCGTAAGTCAATTAGTCTTACTTCATATATATGCTCAAATTCCGTAATCTCCCAGCGGTAAATAGGAGAAAACGAAGTAAATGCACTCATATTTTGGTCTTTCAAAGCAGCTTTTACTAAATCAGATTCGGGCAGCGGATTACGTTCGAACTTATCATAAATAGTGATAGATCTGCCGTATGCTCTTCCTACATAATGATGCGTTTTAGAATTTGCAGCTACTCTCCATTGAAAAAATTTCATCGTAGGTGCAACAATAATTTCATCTGCATCGGGAATAGTATGCTTAACAGAATTTTTCACTGCATGCTGTACGGCGAATCGTAAAATATAGTACAGGAAAATAATAGCGTACATAGTAAGAAAAGTTGGTACAGGATTTAAGCTTAACATCCATAAAAGTATACCAACCACATGAATACCAAAAATAATTGGATCAAATGTATTAATAACTCCCAGGGCAACCCATTTCTTTGAAAATGGCCTTAAAGCTTGAGTTCCATAAGAATTGAAGATATCTACAAAAACATGTACAAATACAGCAAGAAAAGTCCATAACCATAAATGCAGTAAATTGGCTTCAGGGAAAATAAGCCATAACACACCTGCTATTAAAATAGGCCATAAAATAACGGCTGGAATTGAGTGAGTAATTCCACGATGATGTCGAATATAAACTGCATTATTGCGTAATTTTAGAACAGTATCTATATCAGGGGCTTGAGAGCCTATAATTGTACCTGCTATAACTGCAGTCGTTGTAAGTGTGCTCCCTGCAACAACGGGGTCAATAAGAGATAGACCGCCTAGTGCAACACCCATAACAACATGTGTACCTGTGTCCATACAACCAGCTCCTTTAGGATTACAGCTTACTACATCTTAAAATAGATTAGTTAAAAAACAAAGCCGCTAATATTCATATACCCAAATTTAATGTCAATAATCGCAAGGAAGGATTTTACAGTGAACGAATTATACAAAAAAAATGTTAGAGAATCCCTAGTTTCATGGTTCTTAGAAGAAAAACGTGACTTGCCGTGGAGGAAAACAACAGACCCATATAAAATTTGGGTTTCCGAAGTAATGCTACAACAAACAAAAGTGGATACGGTTATTCCTTATTATGAAAGATTTATCGCAAAATATCCTTCACCACAATCATTAGCTAATGCAGAAGAAGGAGAACTATTAAAAGAGTGGGAAGGATTAGGATATTATTCCCGTGCCAGAAACTTACAGAGTGGTGTTAAAGAAGTAGTTGAACATTATAATAGCGTTGTACCTTCCAATCGAAAAGAAATTTCCAAGTTGAAGGGTATTGGTCCATATACTGCTGGTGCTATTTTAAGTATTGCATACGGAGTGCCAGAACATGCTGTAGATGGCAATGTTATGCGTGTACTTTCTAGAGTCTTATTGATAAAAGAAGACATTGCGAAGCCAAAAACAAAGAAAATATTTGAAGAGGCAGTAATGGATTTGATAGATCGTGAAAATCCCTCTGCCTTTAACCAAGGTCTTATGGAACTAGGTGCAGTAATTTGTACCCCAACTAAACCAAAATGTCTTTTGTGTCCATTAAGAGAAAATTGCTCTGCATTTTTTGAAGGTGTGCAAGATGAGTTGCCTATAAAAACAATTCAAAAGAAATCAAAGACCCATAAAGTGAAAACAGTAGTTATACAGAATAAGGATGGACATGTATTACTTGAAAAACGAGCTTCTAAAGGCTTACTAGCGAATATGTGGCAATTCCCAATGGTAGAGTTACCAACGCCTAACCATACAGTAGAAGAGATTGTCGAACATGATTACGGAATAGAGATTGAAAAAGGTCCGTTAATCAATGAGTTTAAACATGTGTTTTCGCACCTAGTATGGGAAATGGAAAGTTTTGAAGCAATCTTGAAGCAGGAAAAAGAGCTTCCTAATCGTTGTAAGTGGCTTACTATAGAAGAAATAAATCTACAACCGATGCCCGTCCCGATGTTGAAAATTTGGAATGCATGGAAAGAGAGGGAGATTTGAAAATGACAACAAATAAAGCTTTAGTTACAGGTAGTAGCAGAGGTTTAGGGAAAGCTATTGCTATCGAACTTGCCAAAAACGGATATGATATCGTCGTAAACTATGCTCGAAGTAAAACCGCTGCTCTTGAGACAGTGAAGGAAATTGAAAACCTAGGAAGAAAAGCACTTTTAGTAAAGGCGAATGTAGGAGATGTGGAAAAGCTTCGTGATATGTTCCACACTATTAAAGAAGAGTTTGGTCGTTTAGATATTTTTGTTAGCAATGCAGCTTCCGGTGTTTTAAGACCTATTATGGAATTAGAGGAATCACATTGGGACTGGACAATGAATATTAACGCCAAAGGAATGTTATTTGGTGCCCAAGAAGCGGCTAAGTTAATGCCAGACGGTGGGAAAATTTTGGGGATCAGTTCTTTAGGGTCTATCCGTTATTTAGAAAACTACACAACAGTCGGAGTTTCAAAAGCCGCAATAGAATCACTCACAAGGTATTTAGCAGTGGAGCTTGCACCTAAAGGAATTGTAGTAAATACTGTATCTGGTGGTGCGCTCGACACAGACGCACTCAAGCATTTTCCAAATCGAGATGAATTATTAGACGATGCCAGAGTAAATACACCAGCAGGACGGATGGTAGAAATAGATGACATGGTCAAAACAGCTATGTTCTTGCTATCTGATGACGCTTCCATGATTAGAGGCCAAACAATTATTGTCGATGGCGGAAGATCGTTAAAAATGTAGTGTCTTACACTCCCACTAATTTTTCAGCTAGGAAGACATAAATGCGTGGCGTGCGACGGCCACATCTGAGTAAAACTTCTTATATTCGTATAATGAAGACTGTCTATCTAAACTTGAAGGCGAAGATGCAAATGTAAGCTAGTTTCATAAATGACTATCTATTTATAGTAGCTATATACTTCATACACAGTGGTCGGTTGGATGTGCGCCTTCCAAGCCGCATGAGCGCGAAGAATGAGACTTTAAAAGGGTGAAGGAACGGAGTGACTCATCCTTAAAGGCTCATGCGTAGCGTGCGGCAGCGCACATCCGGGTGAAACTTCTTTTATTGCTAGCACACTATATGAAATTGACTCAAAGAATGAATAAAATTAAGCCATCTGCACATGATAATTATGTACGGAGGTGAACAATCCATGAAGAATAACAGAAAACAGCAGAACCAAAACCAAGAGTTTGCTTCTGAAACTGATATTCAAAAAGTTAAAGAACAAAATCGTCAAGCAGAGTTGAAAAAACAACAAGCTAGCGGTCCACAAGCAAATCGTTCTTCTAACCGAACTAAATAACATGGATTCACCAAAAATCAGCGAGGGTAAATAACCCTCGCTGATTTTTTTACTATAGTTTTTTACATTGAATTGCTATAATAAGAAAATAAGTATAAAAATTCTAAATTTACGCTTGATGAAAAGGTGGCTAAATCATGGCGATTCCAAATGAAGGAGAAACTATTCAAATTCACAGCTACAAGCATAATGGTCGAATCCACCGGGTCTGGCAAGAAACGATGGTTTTAAAAGGAACCAAAAATATTGTAATTGGAGCAAATGAACGAACACTTGTAATTGAATCCGATGGTAGAACTTGGATTACTAGAGAACCTTCTATTTGTTACTTTCATGCAGAATATTGGTTTAACATTATTTGTATGCTACGAGAAGATGGTGTATACTATTACATCAACATGAGTTCTCCGTTTGTCTATAACAATGGAATGCTAAAGTACATTGATTATGATTTAGATGTGAAGGTATTTCCTGATATGACCTACACAATTCTGGATGAAGACGAATATGAGCAACATAAAAAAGAAATGAAGTATCCAGAAGAAATTGATGGTATTTTAAATCGAAATGTCGAGAAGCTCATTTCCTGGATCAAACAAAGAAAAGGTCCGTTTGCACCAGATTTTATTGAGGCTTGGACAAGTCGTTATCATTTCCAAAAACAGTTGAATGAGTAGTTAGAGAAACCTGTTGAAATATGCAACAGGTTTTTCTCATGGTAGAAGGGAGTTTTTATATGAATTCGATGAAAAGATATATGGAATTTGTAAAACCGTATAACTTTCAAATTTTCTTGACAATCGTCATAGGGGTTATAAAATTTGCTATCCCATTATTTATTCCGATTCTTATCAAGATTGTAATTGATGATATTATCGGAGCAGAAGCATTAACCAATGATGAAAAAATGACTCAATTAATATATTGGCTTGGCGGGACTGCATTAGTATTCTTAATCGTTCGACCACCAATAGAGTATTATAGACAATACTTAGCGCAATTAGTGAGTAATAAAATCTTGTTTGATATACGTAAGAAAATGTATATCCATTTACAAAAGCTTAGCTTAAAGTACTACTCCAACACACGTGCTGGCGAGGTTATTTCTCGAGTTATCAATGATGTGGAGCAGACGAAAAACTTTGTCATGATTGGATTGATGAACGTCTGGTTGGACCTAGCGACTATTTTAATCGCTATTGGCATCATGTTAACGATGAATGTAAAGCTTACTTTAGTTACATTATTAGCATTTCCGTTCTATGCATTCAGCGTTAAATACTTCTTCGGAAGATTACGGGATTTAACAAAAGAGCGTTCTCAAGCATTAGCTGGTGTTCAAAGTTACTTACATGAGCGTGTACAAGGAATGAGTATTATTAAAACCTTTACGCTAGAAAAGCATGAACAAAAATTATTTAATGAGACAAATGGAGAATTTTTAGATGCAGCAGTAAAACAAACCGTATGGAATGCAAAAGCATTTGCAGTAGTTAATACGATTACAGATATTGCTCCTTTACTTGTTATTGCTTATGCGGGTTATGAAGCTATTCATGGAAGACTTTCTGTAGGGACAATGGCTGCATTTATTGCTTATGTGGAGCGCTTATACAGCCCGTTAAGACGTTTAGTAAATTCATCCACAACATTAACGCAATCATTCGCTTCGATGGATCGTGTATTTGAGCTAATGGATGAAGAGTATGATATTGTCGATAAAAAAGGTGCTTCTACTTTAGGAACCTCTAGCGGAGAAGTGACATTTTCTAACGTATCATTCCAGTATGAAAAAGATGGACATATGATTTTAGAGGATATCGATTTCCGTGTTAATGCAGGAGAAACAGTAGCTTTTGTAGGTATGAGTGGCGGTGGTAAATCGACTATTATTAGCTTAATTCCTAGATTTTATGATGTTACTAAGGGACAAATACTAATTGACGGTAAGGATGTTCGTGATGTCACCATTGAATCCTTAAGAAAGCAAATTGGTATAGTGCTACAAGATAATATTCTTTTTAGTGATTCGGTCAAGTCCAATATATTAATGGGGAAACCTGGTGCTACAGATGAAGAAGTAGTGGAAGCGGCTATAGCAGCAAACGCACATGACTTTATCATGGAGCTTCCTGAAGGATATGAAACAAAAGTCGGCGAGCGTGGAGTGAAACTTTCAGGAGGTCAAAAGCAGCGTGTTGCGATCGCCAGAGTATTTTTGAAAAATCCATCTATTTTAGTTCTAGATGAAGCAACTTCAGCATTAGACTTAGAGAGTGAATCTTTAATACAGGATTCTTTAGAGAAGCTAGCTTCCAATCGTACGACCATAATCGTAGCACACCGTCTATCTACTATTACGCATGCCGATAATATAATCGTTATTGAAAATGGTAAAGTGATTGAGAACGGTTCACATGCGCAATTGATGAAACAAAAAAATACTTATTACAATCTATTTCAAATTCAACAACTTGATACAGAATAATACTCAAACATCTTATAAGTGTTTCTTCCGCTTATAAGATGTTTTTTTATATTTAGGAAGGGAGGATAGTCGTATGACTTTTCAGAAAAGTGTTGCATAACAGAATTTTTTGTGTAAAATATCATTTATAGTACTTTAGTTAGAAGATTCAAATATTTGTGAAAAGAGGGAACATCATGAGTGAACGACAAACAATTTTGGAAGTGAAAGATCTTCAAACGTCCTTTTTCACAGATGATGGTGTTATTCCATCCGTAGATCATATTGATTTTCATGTAAGAGAAGGCGAGATTCTAGGTATTGTTGGAGAATCAGGATGTGGAAAAAGTGTTACTTCTCTTTCCATCATGGGACTAGTTCCAAGTCCACCAGGGAAAATTACGAGTGGTCAAATATTGTTTGAGGGCAAAGACTTAACAAAGTTTTCTGAGAAAGAAATGCGCAAAGTTCGCGGCAACGATGTGGCAATGATTTTCCAAGAACCAATGACATCATTAAATCCTTTATTTACAATTGGAAATCAATTACTAGAGGCAATAACCTTACATAAGAAAGACTGGAACAAAAAGAAAGCGAAAGCAAGAGCGATAGAAATGCTAAAACTAGTTGGACTTCCGAGAGCAGAAGAACTTATGAATGACTATCCACATCAGCTCTCCGGTGGAATGAGACAACGTGTAATGATAGCTATGGCATTAGTTTGTGATCCCAAGCTCTTGATAGCTGATGAACCGACAACAGCTTTAGATGTAACTATTCAAGCCCAAATATTAAAGTTAATGCGCGAGTTAAATGAACGGCTGAATACGGCGGTAATATTAATAACGCATGATCTAGGCGTAGTAGCTGAAACTTGTGAACGAGTTGTAGTGATGTATGCAGGAAAAGTAGTAGAAGAGGGCACCGTGGATACAATCTTTAATAACCCACAGCATCCATATACAAAAGGTTTGATTGCTTCTGTGCCAGATATGCGATATAAAAAACAGCGCCTCTACTCTATTCCTGGGAGTGTTCCAAAACCTGGATCCATCAAACAAGGTTGCAGATTTGCAGCTCGCTGTGAATTTGTAGTAGGAAGATGTACGGAAGAAAATCCTCCTCTATATGAAACAGCGGAAGGTCATAAAACAAGATGCTTCTTATACGATGAAAAGGAGGTTTTGCAAGATGACAGAGCCGCTGTTAAAAGTTGAAGGATTGAAAAAGTATTTTCCAATACGTACTGGGATGTTAGGAAAACATACAGGTAATGTGAAAGCTGTAGATGATATTTCTTTCTTTGTAAATGAAGGAGAAACTCTAGGAATAGTGGGTGAATCTGGTTGTGGTAAATCTACTACAGGCAGGATGCTTATGAGATTACTAGAGCCTACTGAAGGAAAAGTGACCTTTAACGGAAAAGAACTAACGAGTATTTCAAATGATGAGATGAGAAAAGCTAGACGTGAAATACAAATGGTATTCCAAGATCCTTATGCTTCTTTAAATCCACGTCATACAATTGAAAAGATTCTAATGGAGCCTTTAATTGTCCATAATATTGGAGACCCAAAGAGTAGAAAAAAGAAAGTACATGACTTTCTAGAAATTGTCGGTTTAAGTAGCTATCATGCCAAACGTTATCCACATCAATTTAGTGGAGGACAAAGGCAACGTATAGGAATAGCAAGAGCATTGATGACTAATCCGAAGTTGATAATAGCGGATGAGCCAGTGTCGGCACTCGACGTTTCGATACAGGCACAAGTCTTGAATCTCATGCAAGATTTACAGAAGGAGCTCAAGTTAACTTATATCTTTATTGCTCATGATTTGGGAGTTGTTCGCCATATCAGTGATCGTGTAGGGGTAATGTATTTAGGAAGAATGGTAGAACTCGCTACAAGTGAATCCATGTATGCTGAACCTTTACATCCTTATACAAAAGCTTTACTTTCTGCAGTTCCAGTTCCAGATCCGGAGTTTAAACGGGAACAAATTATTTTAGAAGGAGACATTCCAAGTCCCTCAAATCCACCTTCTGGGTGTACCTTCCATACAAGATGTCCTTTTAAGATGGATATTTGTGTGAAGGATGTTCCACATTTACAAGAAGCTAAAACAGGTCATTTTGTTGCATGCCATTTATATAATGAGCAATTGCAACATTGATAATAAATAAATAATTGGAGGGGTCCAAATGGGAAAAACGAAGATATGGTCATTTTTGCTGCTGATGTTCGTTGCACTTACTATGGTACTTGCTGCGTGTTCATCTGACGATTCATCAGACGGCGATACAAAAAAAGATAATGACAAGGGAACTACAGAAACTGCGGAAGATAAAGTATTAATCTTTGGTCGTGGAGGAGATTCTGTTTCACTAGATCCAGCTGCTGTAACGGATGGTGAATCATTCAAAGTTACACAAAACGTGCAAGAAACTTTATTAAACTTTGGTGAGCAAGATACAACAATTAATGAAGGATTAGCTACAAAGTGGGAGCCATCAGAAGATGGACTTTCGTATACATTCACACTTCGTGAAGGTGTAAAATTCCATGATGGAACTGATTTTAATGCAGAAGCAGTTGTTAAAAACTTTGAACGTTGGGCTAGTGGTTCTGAAGATCTATTCCCTTATTATGGGTCTATGTTCGGTGGATATGCTGGTGATGAAGGTCATGTAATTGAATCAGTTACTGCTGAGGGAGATTACACTGTAATATTCAAACTTACGCGTGCACAAGCACCTTTCTTGAAAAATATTGCAATGAGTCCATTCGCTATTGCAAGTCCAACTGCATTTGAAGCAGCAGGAGATAAATATGGAGATAGCCCAGTCGGTACTGGACCATTCAAATTTGTAGAGTGGAAACGTAATGATTCTATCACTATTGAAAAGTATGAAGAGTATTGGAATTCAGAAGAGCCGAAATTAGATCGTGTTGTTTTCCGTGCAATTCCTGATAACTCTGCTCGTTTAAACTCTCTTTTAACTGGAGAAATTGATTTAGCTGATGGTGTAAATCCTTCGGACGGAGCTACAGTTGAGTCAGAGGCAGCTCTACAACTATTCGAACGTCCATCTATGAATGTTGGGTACCTTGGGTTAACAAATACTCGTCCTCCATTCGATAACCCAAAAGTTCGTCAAGCTGTAAACTATGCAATTGATAAACAAGCTATTGTGGACGCTTTCTTTGAAGGTCGTGCAGAGGTAGCGAAAAACCCTATGCCATCTTCTATTAGTGGATACAATGAAGATATTCCGGGTTATGAGTACGATCCAGAAAAAGCGAAGCAATTATTAGCAGATGCTGGTATGGCTGACGGTTTTGAAATGGAACTATGGGCAATGCCTGTACCACGTCCTTATATGCCAGATGGTGCAAAAGTTGCTGAAGCTATTCAAAAGAACTTAGCTGATGTTGGTATTACTGCTAATATCGTATCTTACGAATGGGCTACTTATTTAGAAAAAGCTAAAAATGGTGAAGCAGATGCATTCTTATTAGGTTGGACTGGTGATAATGGAGATGCGGACAACTTTATCTATGTTTTACTTGACGAAGATAATATCGGAAGTAACAACTATAGCTACTACAAAAACGATGAGACACATAAAATCTTAATCGAAGCACAAACAGAAGTAGACGAAGACAAACGTAATGAACTTTATAAACAAGCACAAGAATTAATCTTTGAGGATGCTCCGTGGGTTCCACTTGCTCACTCAACACCATTACTAGCTGGAGATGCTGAAATTACTAATTTCTTCCCACATCCAACTGGTTCTGATAGATTAAACAAGGTCGACTTTAAGTAATAAGCTTAAGGGGGGAGGTCTTCGTGATTTCTCCCCTTTATTCATTAAATTAGAAATTGTATTTATTCAGCATTTGTTTAGCTCCTACGTCTAGTCCCTCGAGTTGCTTCAAGATATCAGGGGCGTATGATGAGGGTCAGTAGTTGTGACACGACGATCATAATCATATACTGACTTCCAATTACATAGGCGTTTGTGCTTTTCTTAATTTAAATTAGAGAGGTGAAGAAAATGCTTCACTATATCGGTAAACGATTATTACAATTGATACCTGTATTACTTGGTATGACATTTGTTGTTTTCATGATCATACGAGCAATTCCTGGTAATCCCGCACAAGTAATATTAGGACAATTAGCATCTAAAGAAGCGATAGAAGCATTGGAGATTAAACTAGGCTTGAACCAGCCTTGGTATACACAATACTTTGACTATTTAGCTGGTCTCCTAAAAGGTGATTTGGGCGAATCTATGCGAACGGTTCAACCAGTTGCTAAAGAGATTTGGCCATACTTGGCTGCAACAATGGAGCTAGCTTTCTTTGCCATTATTATTGCAGTAATAATTGGAGTTAATGCAGGTATTATATCGGCTTGGTTCCAAAACTCTTGGTTCGATTATATGGCAATGGTCTTAGCTTTAATCGGAGTATCCATGCCAATTTTTTGGTTAGGTTTGATGGAACAGTGGATTTTTGGTATTGAATTACAATGGCTTCCAACGACTGGTCGAGAAGAGGTTCGAGATCCCATTAACTCCATCACGAGCTTGTATGTAATAGATACAATTATACAGGGAAGATTCGATCAACTAGGTACTGTACTGAAACATTTAATATTACCTGGTATTGCGTTAGCAACAATTCCGATGGCGATAATTGCTCGTATGACTAGATCAAGTATGCTTGAAGTAATGAGAGCGGATTATGTTCGTACTGCTAGAGCTAAAGGGCAGAAAATGTTTTTTGTAGTTTACAAACATGCTTTAAAAAATGCAATTATACCCGTATTAACTGTAATTGGACTTCAAACTGGGCTTTTACTTGGAGGCGCTATTTTAACGGAGACTATCTTCGGATGGCCAGGAATCGGCAGGTATATTTACGAAGCTATTTCGTTCCGTGATTATCCAGTAATTCAGTCGGGTATATTGGTTGTCGCTTTTATATTCGTGATGATTAACTTATTTGTAGATATTTTATATGGGTTAGTAGATCCGAGGATTAAATATGATTAAAAGGAGGAATAGATATGTCCGAAATGGTTCCGAATGCGACAAATGATCAACTAATAGTAACTAAAGAAACGTCGACCGGTCCTTGGCGAGATGCATGGCGTAGCTTTCGAAAAAACAAAGGAGCGCTTGTAGGAGCAGGGATTGTCTTATTCTTCTTATTTTTAGCATTTTTTGGTCCTTGGCTTGCACCACAAGGTATTAATGATCAGCTTTTAACAGATCGATTGAAACCACCGTCTAGTAAGTATTGGTTTGGTACGGATGATTTTGGTCGTGATATATTCTCTAGAATTATTTATGGAGCTAGAATCTCCTTAATGGTAGGGTTTTTCTCTGTTATTGGTTCTGTAGTAGCTGGTAGTATTTTAGGTATTATTGCAGGTTACTATGGGAAATGGATAGACATGATTATTTCAAGAATTTTCGATATCATGTTAGCTTTTCCAAGTATATTATTGGCCATTGCTGTAGTTTCTGTCTTAGGACCGTCTTTACAAAATGCATTGATTGCTATTGCGATTATTAATATTCCTAACTTTGGTCGCCTAATACGCTCGAAAGTTCTAAGTATTAAAGAAGAAGAGTACATAACATCTGCTAAAGCAATTGGGATGAGGGACATTCGAATTTTGTTTTCTCATATTCTACCTAATTCTATGGCACCGGTTATTGTTGCAGGAACACTGGCAATCGCTTCAGCTATTATTGAAGCAGCTGCTCTAGGGTTCTTAGGATTGGGAGCTCAAGCGCCTGCTCCTGAATGGGGGAAAATGCTAGCGGATGCCCGTATGTATTTAAGAAATGCACCGTGGACGATGATTTTCCCAGGAGTAGCAATAATGTTAACAGTTGTAGGATTTAACTTGATGGGTGATGGACTCCGAGATGCACTAGATCCGAAGATGAAAAATTAATAACCGTGCCACTTAGCATTCTAACGCTAAGTGGCATTTTTTTAGAAGAACTTTTACGAGGCGTTACTATTTTATTTGTTGTATTTGCTAAACAACAATCGGACGATCCAACTAATAATATCTAAAAAAAAACTGGTTGGTCGCGAGAAAACTCACGATCAACCAGTTTTTTTAATAAGGAGTTTCTTCAATTTCAACAGTCAGCTCTTCGCTATGAAAGTTTTGATATGAGGTGATGAGTTTATCCACATGTTCCAATTGTTCCTCATAGCTTAAAATAGCAGATAGTAAATGTAGCAGATGGTATGAAGAAAACTCCTCTTCCATTTGTGTAATAGTAATTTGTTTGACGAAAATATCCATTACTTCTTGCCTTTGTAAAAATGCCTCGGAATCGTTCTCTTCAATATGCTCGGGTCTTAACTTACCGATGAATTTCAAATGGAGCTGTTCATGATAGGTTAATAGAGTATCCAATCTTTCCTTTATCATCATTAGAAAATGTTCGGGAAGAAGAGTAAATTCATGCTCATGGTGATGCAACTTTTTTAGTACATCTAAGCTTTTATAGGAAGCCGAAATTAATTCGCGGTAGACGACTAATTTTCTTCCCTTTGTGTGGTTTGCTTTCTTAGTGTATCCACGTTCTTCTTTAAAGAATGAGTATATTTGATCAACACGAACAAGTCTTTCATTTAATTGACTAATGGTTTGTTTAGTCGATTGATGATCGGATGCTTGTCGAACTGCTATTCGTAACCAACGAATTATTTCGTCCTGTGTATAGTGAATTGCATTGAATAGCTTCTTTTCAAACTTAGGAGGTAAAAATACTAAATTCACAATAAAAGCAGATATTACTCCAACTAGAATGGTAGCAAATCGTAATACTGCAAATAGTAGAAAGTCATCTCCTTGTATTTCCATAATCGCAATTACCGTAACAAGAGCAAGTGTTAAGGCTTTCTCTAATTTTAGTTTAAGCATAATTGTAATGGTGATGATTGCAGCAAATCCTACGATTACATAATCTTTACCGAAAACTAAAGAGAAGATAACCGCAACAATGGCTCCGATTAAGTTCCCTTGAATTTGTTCAGTGGCTGTTTTATACGACCTATATATAGAAGGTTGAATGGCGAAAATAGCTGCTATTCCTGCAAATACAGGATTGGGAAGCTGAAGTAATTCAGCTATGAATAAAGAAAATACAATAGCTACTCCAGTTTTAAATATTCGAGCTCCTAATTTCATTAAATCCAATCCTTTCGTAAGAAACAGCGCACTTGTTTATTGAAGTTTAGCAAATGCATTATTAACTGCAGAAAGTGTTTCTTGAATATCACTTTCTGTATGCGCAGTTGTGATAAACCAAGCTTCGTATTTTGAAGGTGCCAAGTTAATACCTTGGTTTAACATTAGCTTAAAGAACTTCGCAAACATTTCCCCATCACTTGCTTCTGCTTGTTCATAATTCTCTACTTTCACATCTGTGAAGTAAACGGAAAGTGCGCCTTTAATACGATTAATAGTGATGGTGACATTATTTTTCTTGGCTGCTTCTAAAATACCGACCTCAAGTAGTCCACCTAGTCTATCGAGTTCATCATATAACCCGGGAGTTTGTAAAACTTCTAAGCAAGCAATACCCGCTTGCATAGACGCTGGATTACCTGCCATAGTTCCCGCTTGGTATGCTGGTCCTAATGGGGCAACTTGCTCCATAATTTCTTTTCTGCCGCCGTAAGCACCTATTGGAAGACCTCCACCGATGATTTTACCTAATGCTGTTAAGTCAGGTGTTTGCTCTAACATAGTAGATGCTGCGCCGTAATGGAAACGGAATGCGGTAATTACTTCGTCGTAAATAACTAGTGCACCTTTATCTTTTGCCAATTTATGAACTAGTGGAAGGAAATCTTCATTTGGCTCTACCATGCCAAAGTTTCCTACGATTGGCTCCACTAAAATACAAGCTAATTCGTCTCCCCATTTCTCCATAGCTTCCTCAAAAGCTTTTGGATCATTAAATGGAATAGTAATTACTTCTTTCGCTGTTTCTTTAGAAACACCCGCAGAGTCAGGAGTACCTAATGTAGCAGGACCTGAACCAGCTGCAACTAGTACTAAATCAAAGTGGCCATGATAGCATCCCGCGAATTTCATCACTTTTGTTCTTCCAGTATAAGCACGAGCAACTCGAATTGTTGTCATTACTGCTTCTGTTCCTGAGTTAACAAAACGAACTTTGTCCATTGAGGGAATAGCATCCTTTAACATTTTTGCAAAGGTTACTTCATGTTTTGTTGGAGTCCCATATAACAAACCAGTTTGTGCCGCTTTTGTGATGGCCTCGGTAATATGAGGATGTGCATGACCTGTAATAATAGGTCCGTATGCCGCTAAATAGTCGATATATTTATTGCCATCCACGTCATAAAAATAAGCACCTTCTGCTCTTTCCATAACGATAGGTGCTCCTCCACCTACTGCTTTATATGATCGTGATGGACTGTTTACACCACCTACTATATGTTCTAGTGCCTCAATTTGAATTTTTTCTGATTGTGTTTGTTTCAATGTCCTAGCCTCCGCTCAGTTTGTTTACAGATAGAAAGTATAACGTTTCTATTCAATTATTGTCTAGTATACTAATTCTTTAAGTTCCTCTTAATTGTAGACAATAATATTGAAAATTGCTAAGAAAATTGAACAAAGTGAGTAACTTCGTTACGATATATATATAATAGGAGGGATTATGATGGAAAAACTAGAAGGCATGGTAGCACCTAACTTTTCATTGAAAAATGAAAAAGGAGAAATTATTTCATTAAAAGACTTTGCAGGGAAGAAATATGTCGTTTTGTATTTTTACCCAAAGGATGCTACACCGGGCTGTACAACGGAAGCATGTGATTTTAAAGCCGCTCATACAAGTTTCACTGATTTAAATGCAGTTATTCTTGGAGTTAGCGCAGATGATGAAAAGGCTCATACAAAATTTATAGACAAGCATGGTCTTCCATTTTCGCTATTAGTAGATGATACGCATGAAGTATCGGAGGCATATGGAGTATGGAAGTTGAAAAAGAATTTTGGAAAAGAGTATATGGGTATCGAACGTTCTACTTTTTTAATCGATCCTACTGGAACGGTCGTAAAAGAATGGAATAAAGTTAAAGTCGACGGACACGTAGAAGAAGCACTTCTAACATTAAAATCATTAGTGACTGTAGGGCAATAATATGAATATATTGTTTTCTTTTTTACCAAAGCCGGAGCAACAGGATGAATTAGTAAAAAAGTACCCAGATGCAGAATTTATATTTCAAAAAGGTTTAAATGAAGAACTGCTAAAGTCAGCGTCAATTCTAGTTACATACGGCGAAGACATAGATGCACCTCATCTCAAAACTGCCGAACAGCTAAAATGGATTATGGTGGCTTCTGCTGGCTTAGAAAAAATGCCGTTACTGGAAATTGCAAAGCGAGGCATTGTCGTTACCAATGTACGTGGAATTCACAAAACTCCAATGGCAGAAACGATCTTAGCCCATATACTTTCTATTAATAAGTCACTCCCGTTGATCAATGAAAATCAACGAAAAGGGGAATGGTCTAAGCGTGTGTCTCCAACCGAATTACTAGGTTCAACTGCAATAATATTAGGTCCCGGTGCAATAGGCGGGGAAGTAGGAAGAATACTACAGGCTTTTGGCGTGCACACAATTGGATGTAATAGCAGTGGAAAACTGCCTCCATTTATGGACGAAATAGTTACCTTCGATAAACTAAATGAAGTTTTACCGAAAGCGGATATTGTTATTTCCATTCTACCAAGTACGGAGCAAACAAAGGGATTATTCACATACGAGCATTTACAGTCTATGAAGCAGAGTGCAATCTTTATGAATTTTGGACGTGGTGATTTAGTGAAAGAACAACACTTACTACGTGCATTAGAAGAAGAGAGAATCGCATATGCAGTACTGGATGTATTTGAGAAGGAACCACTTGCCGCAGAACACCCATTTTGGAGTATGAATAATGTAATCGTTTCTCCACATATCTCCAGTCACTCTTCTCAATATGTAATAAGAGCGCTACAAATTTTCTCAAGTAATTTAAATGCTTGGATGGAGCAAAAGCCACTGGAAAATGAGATTGATTTGGAAAAGGGTTACTAATCTATGTATATCTTTCCTTAACGAGTAATAAATTTGACAGTTCATGCCCTTTCTATTTATACTTATTGTAACAATTATAATTAAAGAATGAATATGAAAAGAGGTGCATTGCGATGACGGAAGTACATTTAAGAGATGCTTTAGATACATTAAAATCGACTGGTGTACGAATTACACCTCAACGCCATGCGATACTGGAATTTATTATCCAATCTATGTCACATCCCACAGCGGACGATATATATAAAGCACTAGAAAGTAAATTTCCTAGCATGAGTGTTGCAACGGTTTATAATAATTTACGTGTTTTTAGAGAAGCAGGACTCGTTAAAGAGTTAACCTACGGCGATTCTTCTAGTCGTTTTGATTTTGTTACGAATGATCATTATCATATGATTTGCGACGCTTGCGGTAAAATTGTTGATTTTCATTATCCTGGATTAGATGAAGTAGAACATTTAGCTTCTCATTTAACTGGGTTTGATGTAAGTTATCATCGAATGGAAATTTACGGTGTTTGTCCAACATGCAAAGAGCATGCAACTAAAGTTCAATAAGCAAAACCGAGCGTAGTAAGACACGCTCGGTTTTTTATTTGAAAACATAGCATTTTCATTTCCACCTTCTACCTACTTAGAATAGAAAAAACACTTTGCTAAAAAAGCAAAGTGTCCATTATCTTTTTTTATTCAATGCTTCATCAAATTCTTGACCTTCAAGATTAGGATCTAGCGTTAAAGGTTCTTTACAATACATACACATATCTACTCTACCTAATACTTTAGTATGCTTACCACAGTTAGGACATACAACAGGCACTGCTTTTGTTGATAATAATCCAATCCAGCCATAGACTGCTGTACTAGCCAAAATAGATAGTAGCCCCAGCGTTACGAAAATGGTAACTAATATACCGTTATCTTTAAAAAAGATTGCACCGTACATAATGATAAAACCAAAGAATATAAGTCCAAGTGCAAACGAACGTATACGATTTATTTTGTTTTTATAGGGTTTCATTTTTCAGCCTCCTAATTTCTACATACACTATATCATATTTTAGTATAAAGTTAAGTTAGGAATGAATTATAGAAGGAAATATAGAAAAGTTGTCGAAAATTTATAGTAGAAGTAAATAAAGGAGGCTTCATTTTGGAAGCGTTATTGAGACCGATTTATCAAGAAAGAGCAAGTGAACCTAATACACTTGGTGTTATTTTAGTAGAGAAACGGGCAGATTTTAGTCCTATTACAGATATGTTTGACTCTATTTTATTAATATTAACGAAAGAATCTGAGGTACCTGTTTTTACAAAGCATTATACGTATGAGGATAAAAAAACTGCGCTTCATATAATTACAGAAAAGCAGTTAAGAAAATGGCTCTTGTTGGGAACTAACCCGAAACTGGTGGATTGGTTAATCAACGGTCGTGTGGTATTTGATCGCAATGAATATGTAGAAAGTTTAAAACAAGAGCTATACGTATTTCCGATAAACGGAAGAAAAGCTCGAATGGGTATAGAGTTTGCCAAACTAACGAGACGGTATTTAGAAGGGAAGCTATTTTTTGAACAACGTAATTTCTTAGATGCTTATAATCATATGGTAGATTCTTTACATCATCTAGCACGATTAGCTGTTTTTGAAAATGGTATGCACCCAGAAGTGATGGTATGGAATCAAGTAAAAGCATTAGATCCTTCTATATATAAATTGTACGATGAGTTAATCTCTAGTGATGAATCATTAGAAAAAAGATTAGAGCTTTTGTTTTTAGCGAGTGACTTTTTGATTCATTCCCGAT